>JAVBLM010000004.1:0-167223 GCA_031553535.1 Bacteroidales bacterium
ATCCGCAACTCAGGCTTTAATGATTTACATATCTATACTATTGCCAAAGGATAATCAAACATGTAAGTACGTGGTTCTTTAAGCATAGTACCCCCGGCAGTATACTGTGTGATGATTTTCATCCTGTAATCCCCGGGAGGCAGCTCCGTGGGCATAACAAAACTGATGTTTGAAGGATCGTTTATCGCAATGTAATTCATTGAGATCGAAACCAGTGAACTCTCATCTGCCATATTTACAAGAAAAAGTCCGATGTCGGGATGGTCGCCTGCAATCTTTATCTTGCTACCGGTTACATTTACCGGGCCGCCAAGGGTAAGCATGGTGTTTACTTCACCGGATGCCACATCGGTAACCGAATTGATAAATGTGCCCACTGGTGCCATTCCACGTACCTTTACAGATACCGATTTTACCTTTTCCCGCAGTTCGCGTGTAGGTGTTGCCTGAACGGTGAGCTTGTGTTGACTGGAATCCCAGCTTGCATTGTCACCCAGGAATACGCCTTTTGAATCCAAACTGTAAAAGGCCAGGCCGAACTCTACCGAATCTCCCCTCAGGAGACATTCCATGGCCTCCCCTTTGAGGATTTCCAGCGACGCTTTGAGCGTGGTAGGGTTAAGGTCTGTACGATCTTTTACTGCCATCTTTATCAGGTCGTCTTCATTCATCGACCTTGATCTAATAACCCTTCCAAAACGATCGTCGGGACGATCGGTGAGCGAAAGATCATACAGTTCTATTAATACTGCTTGTTTTTCATCTTCCATACTATTCGATTTTTAATTAATTATTAAATTATTTGCTTATTTATCAGGCTGAAACGTGAATCGTCATGGCGGATGCAGTGGAGCAGCGGACGCGAAGCATGTGAAAGCCTCACAACGCTGTGAAATAATCTCTGCCATAGACGGTAGAGAGCAACATGCAGAAAGCAAAAAGGGAAATGCTGTCATTCCAACCGCAATAAAGTGGAATGGAGCAACCGGGCTTGCATGTTCAATAAGATTAATCTGCGTATTTGTCTTTTTAGACAGGGGTTCCTTACAATGATGTTTGGAATGAAAGCATTTAAAAGTAGAGTTTAAACAATAAGAAATACTCCTTCCCGGAGCAAAAATCGAAATTTTGGAAAATAAAAATGGAACCCTTAAGTATAAGGGAAATAATAATTTACGCGCCCGCGAATATATATTATACGCTAGGTACGCTGTGTGTGTGTGTGTGTGTGTGTGTGTGTGTGTGTGTGTGTGTGTGTGTGTGTGTGTGTGTGTGTGTTACACTTTTATTTGAAGAAAACAAATAATCCACACTGTTTTTTACGTTCTTTTCAAACATAAATTGTTGGAGAAACACGTTAAAAGAAGACAGCACATTTTGCACCCTGCATACACCACATAAGAAATCACACATAGTATGAGATAAAATAGCCACACCTCTGTAATGTAAGGAAGTAAGAGAGAAAGGAAATGCTATTTTATAATTCATACAAGTAATTTATTTTAATTTCACGCTGCAAAGATAAACAATTTTTAATATAAAACAACAAAATGCAAAATATTTTTTCAATAATTAAAAAGAAAAATAACAGATGAGAAAGGAAGTATTGCTGTATTATAATGTTCGATAAATAGCGTATTATTATATAAAATGGAAGAATTAAATAAAAAGTGAATAAGATATTATTTGATTGTTGGAAATAAAAATATTAAAAGATATGTTTTCCGAGTTCTTTTAGAAAAAAGCAGATGACTTTCTTTAAAAGGGATGTTCTTTTTGTTATATCCGGCTGAAACAAAGGTTTGTAAAAAAGGAATGAGAAAAAGAATATTGTGTTTTATATGGATCGCTTTTCTCATGGATAAAAATTTTTCTTTTGAGAATCATTCATTTGTATTTTTGTCGCTAAATTACACAGTAAATATTCTTTTTGTATACAGAAATTACTTACCTTTGACGGCACAAAACAAATAGAAAGAAGATGGGAAAAGATTTGTTTTTCGGAGGTTTATTTGCACACAGAGGAAGTTTTTCTGTCCGGAAAAGCTGTTTTTACTTCTTTTTTATTGAAATCAAGATTTAGTTATATCAAAAACATATACATATGAAGAAAATTTATTTTTTAGTTTTGATTTGTTTAATTACATTTCAGATTACAAGAGCTCAAGTTCATCCCTATTCTCAGTGCGCTCCTCATGCTATTGTTGAATATCCGGAAGATTATGATTATCATAGGATAGAATGTTTTATTGAGTATAAAAGTTTTAACAGTGTAACTCTTTATTGGGGGATGCATGATGCAGTAGGAACACCCATCTGTACCCAAATTGCAAAAATGGATTTTTCTTCTGGAGAATGGGAGGCTATAGCTACATTATCGGGTGATGTATATTCATATACTGTTGATGAATTAGAAGTCGGTGGGCATGCCTATCGTATTTCAATACTTTATGATCATGGAATTGTATATATTAGTGATCCAGCACGTTTATCCTTTGGGATTGAACCATATCAAATTTTTAAAGATTTGTCTTATAGTTATCCTGAAAATAATCTTGACTATATTATATTTCAATGGAAAGTATTAGGAACATTGCCTTTATATTATACACTTGAATGTAATGGTGAAATCTTAAAAGATCATAGTTTTGAAGACGATATGAAATTTCCAGGGGATCAATCATTTATTGAAGTCTATAATAGATCAAAGGACGAACCTTGTGTTTATCGTATTTGGAGTATGAATGAGAGTGGAGAGAGGATTCAACAAGTAGGAAATGATATAGTACTTGATCTTAATTCTTGGAAAGCTCCAAGAAACTTCCATGCTATAACAAATGATAATGGATATATAGAGCTTCGTTGGACAATGCATCCTGATATTCCATACTGTCAATATCAAATTGAGCGGGACGGAGAAATTATTGCTACTATATTAACGGATGAAGAATATCGCTATGAAGATGTTAATTTGGAAATGGAAGAAGGGAATATACATATATATCGATTATATATTCCTGATTGTGACGATGGGGTATCGTTAGATATTTTCACCGATGTTGTTGTAAAAATAGGGGAATATCGTCCCCCTATAAATTTTGCTGTCCAGAAGGAGGATAGCCGGGCATATCTTACTTGGGATCTTCCCGGTGGAGCGATTCGCCCTATGTACTATGTAATTGAGAGAAATGGAGTTATTATAGGGGAAACAGGAGAAAATATGTATTATGACGATGAGGAATATGAGTCCGGTATACGTATATATAAGTTATATGCGATTCATGACAATGGTACTGTTTTTACTGTGACAACTTCTTCAGAAGAATGGACTATTGCCCTTTCTCCTACAAATTTTTCTTATACAATAGAAAATCGAAATAATGTTGTTTTTACTTGGAGTATGCATCCGCAAGGAAAGAAACCTGATTACTATCAAATACGAAAGAACGGAAATAACATTGCTGTTTTACAGGAAAATGTTTCCACTTATATAGATGCTAATGTAAGTATAGGCACGTATGTATATGAACTTTATGCTTATTATGATAATGGAGAAATAAAGGAAGCGGAAAACAGGCTCACTATTGAGATCACACCGGCTATTATAGAAAATTTCACTTATACGATAGAAGATTATAATAATGTATTGCTTAGCTGGGAAGTACCGGGAAATGGAGTGCCGCCGGAATCCTATCAGATAAAAAAGGGGGAGGAGGTTATTGCAGAGTTACCTGGGGGCTCACGTAGTTTCAGGGATATGGATTTGGAATATGGGACATATATATATCGTATTATAATAAGATATGCAAACGGATATATTGTTGAATTAGAAAGCACTCTGGAAGTGATTATAGAAGAAGATGGTTATGCCTTACCTATAAATTTTATCGCTTCTGTCGGAGGGAATAATGTGGCGTTGATGTGGAATATATTGGAAGAGGGGAAACGTCCCCGGCATTACATATTAAAGCGGGATGATATTGTTATTGCAACACTAGGTAATGATACCTTTCTTTATTATGACCCTGGTTTGGAAATAGGGATTCATGAATATCATCTTTATGCGAAATATCGTAATGATTCTATATTTGAGGCAGATGAATCTATTACGGTCACCATCAATGAGATAACGGGAGAAGCATATAATATTCCTGAAATCTTTTATTATGATATAGATACGGGAGGTGTGATTCTGTATTGGGATATTTTTGAATTGGAGACATCAATATCCCCACAATATTATTGGATAAAGCGGGATGATAGTATTTTGGTTGAAATTCCCAATAATGTATTCACCTATTATGATCAGAGCGTAGAAATAGGCAATACGTATACATACACTCTTTGGTCTGGGTATGAAAACGTGTCAGAGATAAAAACGCCGGAAGAAATTACCGTAACAATAAAAGAAATAAGTGACAATATAGTTCTTGATGAGGGTGTTGTTTTTCTTACTCATTATCTTGACGATGGTGTATCGGAGCATTATTTAGCGCCCATAAACTTTTCTCATGCGATAGAAGGAAACAATGTAAGTCTTGCTTGGGAATTGCCGGAAAGGGGAATAGAACCCCAATATTATGAGTTGAGACGTAATGGAGAGTTTTTGATTCAAATAGATGGGAATTTACGTTCCTATGTAGATTATGGTTTGGAAGAAGGCACCTTTGTCTATGTTTTATCTGCCTATTATGACAATGGAAATTTTTTTAAGGTAGGAGTAGCAGTGTGCCCGATAAAACTCTGTTTTTAAGATTTTAACTATTGTGGAAGATTTAAGAATAAGTTATTAATTTAATAATTCATGTTATGAAAAAAATATATGTATTGAGTTTAGTTTTCTTTATAGGGCAACTTTGCTATGGACAAAATTTAATGGAAAGAGAATATGACTATGATCATGCGGGCAATCGTGTTTTGAGAAAAGTATTGTTGTTGTTAAATCAAGAATCCTCTTTTTCTAATCATAAGTCGGCATCAACAAAAACGGATTCGGAGCAGGATGATTTTTACGCAGATACAATGGGAGAGATAGCACTAAAAGTGTATCCTAATCCGGCTACTTCAACTGTATTTTTGCGGATAGAAGATATAACCGGAGACATAGAAGGAACGATTGTTATCTATAATCAATCGGGTTCACAGTTAGGTTCCCAACGGGTAAGTTCTTATCAAACGGAAATAGATATGAGCGCCTATTCATCCGGAATATACCTGTTAACAATCCAAATCAATGGGAGGATTACAAACTGGAAGATAATAAAGCAATAGTATTTTTATTTCTATTTAATATTAAGATTTAAAAGAGAGGGATATGAAAAAAATTTATTGTATGTTAAAGAAGATTATTTTATTTTCAGTTATAATAGTATTGGTTGGAAGAAATGATATTATAGGCCAAGCTCTTGTAGGCTCCTTGCCGGGTGTGGTAGATGTTTCTCCGGGGGGAGCGGCAACATATAGTATTCCCATAGAGGTTGTTCCGGGGACACAAAATATGCAGCCTAATTTGTCTATTGTTTATAATAGCCAGGCAGGTAATGGAATGTTAGGCTACAAGTGGGATATATCAGGACTGTCTTCGATTAGCCGTGTAGGGCAGACTTTATATCATGATGGCAATGTGACGGGTATCCAGCTGAATGGAAATGATAAATTTTCTCTGGATGGTACCAGATTAATTTATACGAATCGTAAAGTTGCAGGAGGAGAAGGAGGAGCGGAGATAGAAAACTTTGCTCAAATAACCTATCATAATTCCTTAGGTAATGGGCCTGAATATTTTAAAGTTGTAACTTCCGATGGTACGGTTGTGGAGTATGGCAATACCAATGATTCCCGCCAAATATTGGGAACAACAGCTGCCGTTTGGATGATTAGTAGGATAACAGATGTTCATGGCAACTATATGACCTTTACATATGAGAATAATGGAGGATCTCCATGGATAAAAGAGATTAACTATACCGGCAATACGGCAGCAGGCTTAAGTCCATACGCCAAAGTTTCGTTTAGCTATCAAAATAGCCTCTCCAGGAAAGATGATGATTTATATATGGGGGGGTATCGTTATAAAAAAACATTAACATTGGAAAAGATCACCATATCATATCAGTCATCCGTGGTAAGGGAATATGGTTTTATGTATACAAGAAGTTCAAAATATGACAGGTTATCTCAAATAGAGCTAATACAGGCCAATACAGCTATATTGAATCCAACTACTATCATATGGGGGGAGGAAACAAGTGTTGCAACGATAAAAGAATTCTCTATTCGTCCTTTATCAAATAATATTACGGGAGATTTTAATGGGGATGGATTTACTGATATCTTATATTATGATGGGTCTTCTTTTCAGATTTATAAAGGAGATATAAATGGGGGATTTACTTTTGAAAGGAGTTGGACAACACCTCGAACAGACCGAACTAGTGTTTTTGCCCTTGATATAGATGGGGATGGACAGGATGAGTTTTTTTATCGCCATGACAAGAAGATTAAATATTGCTATTTTGGCAGTGGGATCACATATCATACGCTACCCGGCTCTGAAGATTTTAAAGACCTGTTAGTAGGTGATTTTAATGGTGATGGAAAGAAAGACATAGCGATTACAAAAATAGAAGGGGGACTTTTCAAAAGATTATATGTTTATACTGACGTAACATCTGCACCAAAAAAGCAGAATAATATGCTTGTATTCTTTCAGGATATATTACTTACTTTCGATTATAACGGAGATGGTAAAACAGATATTCAACAAATACGGACATCCCCACCGATAGATCTTACTAAAACCAATACTATTTGGGAGTACAGTAATGCAGATGAACAATTCACGCAATTTCGTAGCAGTGGATTTCCGGTACTCTCGCATCAATGTTATTATGGAGATTTCAATGGAGATGGCATTCAGGATATACTCACATATTCTATAAATAACTCGTGGGAAATACGATTGGGTAAAGGTAACGGACAATATAGTAATGTTATCGGAAATCCTCCTCTTGCAGTTCTTTTGAATTTTTCAGCAGCACATACTTTCACTGGGCAAGTATACCATCCTATTATTGCCGACTTTGACGGCGATGGAAGAGATGATATTTTACAGGTTGTTTGGGGTAATGAGGGTAATTACCATGTGAGGGTCAATCTTTATCTTACACGGTCAGCTGGTGAAGGCAAATACAATCGCCAACACCTTTACGTGGATGTAAGAGGAATCTGGACATCCATAACAAATGATCTTTTTGGGTTGGGAGATTTCAATAATGATGGCAAGTTGGATTTAATTTACCGTTCCCGATACTATATAAGTTTTCATAACGGAAAAGAATCCGGTTTGGTAAAAAGAATTACCGATGGAATGAATGTTGAAACAGAGTTTGATTATACCTATCTCACGTACGATAGAAAATCCATTCGTAACCGGGTTCCTTATCCTGTTGTTTTAAAGCTAAAACAATCCAATGGTTTGGGAAGCAATATGAATCCTGTTGAATTTGCTTATAAAAAACCATGCTTTAACTTCAAACGGCGATCCTTTTTAGGTTTTGAATGGTTCATGGTTACTAAAGACGGAATCAAGACAGAGTATACTTTTGAGAAAAAGCCAGAGTACGAGACGATGGCATTACGTAATATTTCTACATATAATGGAGACAATGAGCTTATTGGCCAACAAGAGAATACCGTACAGTTTTTATCCTTTGACAATAAACGGTATCTGATGTACAACTCTCTTACGGTAAATAAAGATTTGTTGAATAATAGCTATCAATACACGGAACGTTACTTGTATCAATCCGGGGATTATAAAGGACGGGATCGTGAGGTAATAACAGGTGTCAAATCAACAAACAGTACCAGTGCCCCCTATTTTACCAAACAGGTAAGTACAATGACATACCGTACTTTTGATGCAAATGGTAAAAGACTTATCCAACCGGTTTCTGTTATTACAAAAACAAGTATGCAGGGCTCGAATCTGGAAAAAGAGCAGCGTATAGTGTATAATTATATTTCCAACAGTATGTTGTTGGCCAATATAGATAATTGGAATCCCCATTCATATGATTTAAAGGAATTTAGAAATTACAATACCTTCGGTATACCCTGTGAGATCTATGAATATGCATCCAATTCTGCGGACCATCCGGTTGTGGAATGTGTGTATGATTCCAAAGGGAGGTTTGTCCTGGAAGAAAAAACACAGCGGACAGATGTGGTACGATATACTTATGATGATAAAACAGGAAATGTTTTATCGGTAAAGGATATTAATAATCTCACCACATCATACCAGTATGATGCCCTGGGGAGAAAAATAAAAACTGTTTTCCCTGATGGAACGGAAGAAATCATACGGTATTTTTGGACAAAGAATCTGGGTAGTCCTGTTGTCGCCAATGCCGCAGTGATGGTTACCAG
This sequence comes from Bacteroidales bacterium, assembly GCA_031553535.1. Classification (GTDB taxonomy): domain Bacteria; phylum Bacteroidota; class Bacteroidia; order Bacteroidales; family WCHB1-69; genus JAIROC01. The sequence continues at coordinate 8,434 of JAVBLM010000004.1, forward strand.
TCAAAAAACGGGAATGAGCCAAACGGAAGTATACTATGATAAATTGGGCAGGGAATTGTTTACTAATTCGATCAAGGGGAAAGTAGAGACGCGTTATAATTCCCTGGGCCAGGTGGATTGTGTTTCGAATCCGCATGATCATTACAGTACGGAAGTAACCTGGCAAAAATATGCTTATGATGAATACGGACGTGTGCTGTCGGAAAAGGGCCCTGTTACCAATATATGTTATTCATATGCTTCCCGGAATGTGACAATAAAAGACCGCTTACGTCAGGTATCGTATACAAAAACGTATGATATAGCTTCCCGGTTAATATCTTCTACCGATCCGGGGGGAACGATTCATTATACCTATTCTTTACAGAACCATAGTGGAAAAGTGTGTGACCAAATGCAGATATCCGCATTTGGAAATACAACAACGATTCTTACCGATCAGTCCGGGAACAGGTTAAGCCTGTCCGATCCTGATGCGGGAGAGATTACAAGTACCTACGATGGTTATGGGAAATTACTTACCCAGAGGGATGCAAATGGAATTCAGTCCAGCTATACATACGATAATTTCGGACGGATTACACAACAGCGTATGATATCTTCTACCAAACCGACGGTCACCGTTACCTATACGTATGACGGGAATGGGAAAAAAGGAACGCTTTCTTCCGAAACCATCCAACCCGATAATACCGCCATATTCTACCATTATGATAACCTGATGCGTTTAACAGGAAAAGATTATAAGGATATGAATACGAACCGGAGCCTTTCTTATTCGTATTCCTATAATGCCAACGGGCAGATAGAAAATATCGTTTACCCTTCGGGTTTTACAATAAGGCAGGAATATGTGGAAAGTACGGGAATGCTTCGCTATATATGGAATACTACAGGGGGAGGAGAAGAAATTGTTTTTTCATTGCAGTCCTTTCATTTGGGTTTACCTAAAATAAGATATGCTAATTCCATAAAGACAACGCTCCAGCATAATACTATCGGACAGCCGGTATCAAAGAATTCATCCCTTACCTCCGGAAATCCTAATTTATTCAATAAACAGAGTTTTTCTTACGAGTATGATGCAATAGGACGCCTGACAAGCCGTTCCAATACCTATTTGGCCCATGACGGGGGACCGAGAAAAGAGATGTTTTCTTATGATGCAACAGACAGGTTGACTTCCGTAAAGGAGCTTACCTCACATCCGGATAATTCTACAACAACACGGGACTTGTTTGATATAAACTATAATCAAAACAGGATAGCTTCCACATCACAGCCGGAAGGAGTAGAAAGAACATTTATTTACAATCATGCTACCAAACCGCATGCTTTGACAGCTACGGAATTACAGAATCCTGATGCGGTACCTGACTATAGAGAACAGGATTTGATCTATACTTCATTTAATAAAATAAAGAGCATCAGTGAAGGGGATTATTATTACGATGTCCGGTATTATTCCAATAAACAACAGGCTGTATCCACATTGAAGAAAAACGGAGTAACAGTTTCCCAAAAGCAATATGCGGGCAAGGCTTTTGAAATAGACAATGTTACCAATACAAAGTATCACTACATCTATGCTTATGGGGAACCGATAGCGGTATTTATCCAACAAGGGAACGGTGAATTTGTTCCCTATACGATCCTTACCGATCATCTGGGCAGCATAGATATGATCCTTGACAGGAACGGGAATGCGGTGGACAGCATGAGTTTTGATGCCTGGGGCAACCACCGGAATCGTCTGGACTGGACGGAAGAAGAAGGAGTTATTACCCATTTAATAGACCGCGGTTTTACTTTTCACCAACACCTGGATGTTTTTGGCCTGATAAACATGGGCGGCAGGATATACGATCCTGAGGTTGCCCAGTTCCTGAGCCCCGATCCGTATGTGCAGATGCCGGATAATACGCAGAATTTGAATCGATATGCGTATTGCTTAAATTCTCCGCTAATGTACACAGATCCTGATGGTGAATGGATACAATATGTTATCGGTGCAATTGCAGGAGGATTTTCCGGATGGCAAATGGGAAAGGCCGTTGGTGCAAAGGGATGGGCTATGGCAGGATACATTTTAGGCGGTGCAGGAATAGGAGCAGCTACTGCTGGATTGGGAACTTTTCTTTCCGGTGCAATTGCTACTACAACTTCATTTGGCAGTGTTATCGGCTCAGGTATGGGTGCTTCCATGATCAGTTCTGCAGTTTCTGGAGCAGCAAGTAATTTGGGATTTGGAGTGCTGCACGCATCAATTAGTGGAGAATGGAGTGCAAAGTCAATTTTTAAAAGTGCAGGTATTGGAGCCTTATCCGGTTTAGTAGGTGGTGGATTAGGTTCTTATATTGGAGGCTCTGCAGGTGCATTGTTAGGAGGTGCAGCTTCTGGAGCGATAGGGTCTGCATTAAATGGTGGAACCGGAATGGATGTTCTGAAATCTGCTCTTATTGGAGGTGGAGTATCAACGGCTTCTTATGAAATTCAAATGGGGCTGGGATATGCAAAATATCAAGCAGGTAAGAAGCCTTTGGGAGATCTTAAATATAGTGGATTTCGAAAAATAAGTGTCGCAACACAGCGGGCTTTTGCGAGAAATAAGGAAGCTGCTGCTTGGATATTGGATGATGGAACAGTAGGAAAAGTTATATATGGGGAAAGAGAAAAAGTGCCAATGCCTTTGCAACCTAATAATGCAAGATCTCTTTTTCACACACATCAATATGTAAACGAAGTATATCAATATCATAGTAATGTTGATATGTCAAAAATTAAAACTCTCAATCATGTTATAGGATGGAATACTATTTATACAAGTAATTCAGCTACAAATCCATATAATCCAGTTCCATATAACTATTCATATATAATGAATAATTTAATTCCTTCTATGCTTACAAGCCATAGTCAAGTATTTGATATATCACCATTTTATATTTATAAATATTAAAATTTACTTCATGAAAAAAATAGTTTTGTTATTATTGTTAGTGTCCTTCTTTGGTTGCCAAACATCATCACATGTTTATACCATTTTAGGACATCGTTATCCAAAATATTTGAAATGCGAAGATTGTACTAATAAAGAAGATGTAAAAATAGCTTCTGATCGCATTATGAAAAATTTCTTAGAAAAAAATCTTGATAATTATGAAGTTTTATTTGATGAAAAAGAAGATGTTATAATATTATTATATCAACTTAAAGAAACTTTCTCATTGGATAAGGAAAATAAAATTATATTAATGGAATCGGATGGAATGATTGAAATATCTAAGCCTGACTGTAAAATATTAAATATTAAACTCATATGATGAAACAATATGCATCCTGACTATATTCTATCACTACTTACAAATTACAATAATTATGTATTAGTTATATGCCTTATTTTCTTTATATATATTAAGCCATGAAAAAATTAACAATAATAATACTTTCATTTTCATTAATTCTCATGGGATGTTATTCTACCCGTATATTTCTTTTGTTTAATCATCAGTTTCCAAAATATATACGGTGCGATGATTGTTATAATAGGGAAAAAGTAACAGAAGCAGTAAATCCGATAGCTACGAAGTTTTTTGCAATATATTTTAAAGAAGATAAAGATAAATATTCTCTTTTTATTGACGAAGATGAAAAAAACATCCATCTTAGGTATCATAATTTACATATTTCAGACAATACATATATAGAATCATCTCCTGATTTAGAAAAAGAAGTTACTATAATATCTGATGATAGGAAATATGACTTAAATATAGTGATTTCAAAAAAAGACTGTAAGGTTGTTAGTATTAAAGCTTATTAATAAAGTTTATAGATTTTATAGAGGACGAATCAATAATTAATATTATGATAAGAAAGAGAATAATATTATTGTTTTTTACAATTATGTTACTTTTCTCAAGTTGTTTTGTAAAACCTAATGGAGGATATGTATTATTTTTTAATCCCCGTATAAAAAGTGAATATTGTCAAAATAAAGAAACTATTTTAGGCGCATCAGAATACCTTTTTAGAAAAGTTTTTGGTATGAGAAATTATAAAGATTACTATATTACAAGCAGAGAATGCGGGGATACGCTTGTATTAACATACATAAAGAAAGAGTTAAACAATGATCGTATAATGCGATTTGAAGTAGATAAAATAGATGATGAAATAATACAGGAATTGATTGATAGCAATATAGATTCTACTGAAATATCCAATGTTCAGGTCTTAGTATCTAGAGAGGAGTGTAATTGTAATATTATAACTCTTTATATTCCTATTAACATAGATGATATTTCTTCGGATAGAAAGATTATTTTTCGTTCTGATAATATCTGCAAAATAGTCATCTCTAAAAAAGAATGTAAGATAATAGATTTTATTTGTGGTTAACGGTTTTCAACATATGCTTTTGAGAAAAGGGAGAAAGCAAATGATTATGTAAATGAAAAAAAGAATAGTGTTTATAATTCTGATGTCTTTATTTTATATTAATGTTCTCTCGCAAAATAAAGATGTTTATAATGAGATAATAGGTCAACTTTGGGTTAAATTTAGTAGTACAACAGCCACAAAATCGTATGCCAAACACCGTCCGCCCAGTTCTCTTTACAGCCTCAGACAAACGTAAAAAAGACCAGCCTATTCCTAAGAAATTGCAGTTAACATATGAGTTTTTTATATTAATTCATAGCTACTTACTTGAATAGGAGTATTGAGATTTTGTAATACTTTTTCCAGCATAATTCCTTCCCTTTGATCGTATTGATAACCAAATGTTGCTCTTATTCCCTGATAGCAAAATTGCATAGCACGATCCAAAGCCATCGGCAGACTATCTCCCTGCATCAAAGCACCTGTAATCACGCTGGTAAACGCATCTCCAACGCCCGGATAATGAGCCGGAAGATAAGGACATGTTACTTTCCAGAAGCGCTTTCCTTGCCGATTATAGGCATACACTGATGTCATATGTGAATCATTTAAAACAGGAACATTTGTTATAATCGCAATCGATGGTCCTTTCTGAGATAATTTTAATAAATATTCCTTTAGCTCTTCATCCGTATTTTCTATTTGATAGGGTTGATCCAGCAAAAAGAACAATTCCGTTAAATTAGGCGTAACAACATCTGCCGTAGTAATTAATTCACGCATTGCATATACAATATTTTCATCAAAGTTTGTATATAGCTTCCCATTGTCGCCCAATACAGGATCAACAACTACCAAACCATTCTCCTTCTTGAACCCGGCAATAAATTCTTTAACAATATTTACTTGCTCCGGAGAACCCAGATAACCGGAATAAAAAGTATCAAAATCCATATTGAGCTCTTTCCACTGTAATATTATCTTCTTCATTTCATTAGTTAAATCAAGAAATGAAAAACTGGGGTATTGTGTATGATTTGACAAAATAGCCGTTGGAAGAGAACAGACATTAAATCCCATAGAAGTTAAAACCGGAATCACTACAGAAAGGGAAACTCGTCCTACCCCGGATAGATCATGTATCGCAACTACTTTTTTTGTTTTGTTTATATACATCCAATTGCATTTTTATGATTAATCAACTCTTTATTTTTAGTATTGTGTCTTCCTTAATATAATAAACTACTTATATTCATTATTTTAATCTACAGAAATAACAACACTCCAGATCACCCGCAAAGATAACATTTTATATATTTTATTTAATATTAGATATGAAAATAACATTCGCCTCAAAAAAATATTCATAATATTCTCACTTGTTTCTAATAGTATAACAAAAAAGTTGTAATTTTGCAAACGGGTAAGTCTTATACGACCAGCTCCTGTTGAACTCCCCCAGGACCGGAAGGTAGCAAGGGTAAGATGGTTGAGCGGTGCGATATAAATAGCTTACCCTTTTTTTGAATATTATGGCTATATTATTAAAGATTTACGAAGAAAACCCTAACGACCGACACATCCAACAAGTAATAAAATGTTTGAAAGAGGATGGTTTGGTTATTATCCCAACCGACACTGTCTATGCCATTGCTTGTGACATTTATAATGCACGTGCATTCGACAAGTTGTGTATGCTGACACATAGAAAAAAGGAAAAATCAAACTTTTCGTTCCTTTGTTACGATCTGAGTAATTTAGCCGAATATACAAAGCCTCTGGATAATGTAACTTTCAAGCTAATGAAAAAGCTATTACCCGGACCATATACTTTTGTACTGGAAGCAAATAATAATGTTCCCAAATTTATGCAAAAGAAGAAAACAGTGGGTATCCGCGTTCCTGATAATATGATTGCACGAACGCTGGTGAATCAACTTGGCAATCCCATTATGTCGGCATCTTTAAAATCGCAAGATGATGATATTTTGGAATATATTACCGATCCTGAACTGATTCTTGAACAATATGACAACAAGGTTGACATTGTTATTGACGGTGGCTATGGTGAATATACCCCATCAACAGTTCTTGATTGTACAGATGGAAAGATTGAATTAATCAGGAAAGGCAAAGGGGAAATTGACTTTTTACCTTTATAAATAAAAAACAGCAATTCGTTCTGTCGCTATCTTGAATAATCAAGATAGAGGAAAGTCCGGACAACATAGAGCACCATACTTCCTAACGGGAAGGTCTCGTAATGAGAACAGCCAGTGCCACAGAAAATAACCGCCGCAAGGTAAGGGTGAAAATGTGAGGTAAGAGCTCACACAATACATAGGTGACTATGTATTGGGGTAAACCTTATGGGTTGAAAGACCATGTATACCGAGGCTTGAGGGCTGCTCGCCCAATCTCGGAGGGTAGGTTGATAGAAATATTTAGCGATAGATATTCCAGATAAATGACAGAAGTTTGACGAAAAATCAAAATACAGAATCCGGCTTATAGAATTGCTGTTTTTTTATTCTTTACAAAGAACATTTATTTTGCTCAAAATAAAACAATTACATCTATCTTCGTTTATTTTAATAAAAACGGATTTTGTAATGTTTTTTTTTCTACCTTTGCACCACCAAAAAGGAGGTGCTATAGCTCAGTTGGTAGAGCGTCGGACTGAAAATCCGCAGGTCACTGGTTCAACTCCAGTTAGCACCACAAAAAAAGTTTCTCTCTGTAGAAACTTTTTTTTATATAATTTGTTTGGATGTCATGAACTGATGAGAATTTTTAGCATAATGAATATGCTTTTTTTTATCTTGTTTCGTTGCTATGATACTTAATAACTCTTATGCGCATCTAAACAATTGATATTTAGCATGTCTTTGATTGCTATTTTTTTTATCATTTTATACAAAAGTTATTGTATTTTTTATACTTTTGCGAAAATTAAAAAAAACGAATTTAAATGTATTGGACATTAGAATTAGCTTCAAAATTAGAAGATGCTCCATGGCCTGCAACAAAAGATGAATTAATCGATTATGCAATCCGGTCGGGAGCTCCGATGGAAGTAGTTGAGAATTTGAGAGAAATTGAAGATGAGGGAGAAATTTATGATTCCATAGAAGATCTATGGCCTGACTATCCTTCAAAAGAGGATTTCTTCTTCCATGAAGATGAATATTAAGCTTTCTACTTTTCTATAGTTTTAACCAGTTATTTTATTGTTTTGATAACAAAACAATGGAATAAGCAGATATACCTTCTTCTCGCCCAATAAATCCCAACTTCTCTGAAGTTTTCGCTTTGATGCTAATAGAATCTACTTCTATATTTAATATATTAGCTAATGATTTTTGTATTTGCAAAATATATGGAGACAATTTAGGCTGTTGGATCACAACTGTTGAATCTATATTTTCTATTTTCCATTTTTCTTGAGAAATAAGTCCATATACTTCCCGTAAGAAAAAAGAACTGTCTCTCTCTTTATATTGGACATCCGTATCAGGAAAGTGATATCCTATATCCCGCTTATTCGTAGCGCCAAGAAGAGCATCACATATAGCATGAATCAAAACATCAGCATCTGAATGCCCTTCACACCCCAAATCATGGGGAATATGAACACCTCCGATAATTAATTCCCTCCCACTACTTAATTTATGGGTATCAAAACCGAAGCCAACTCTAAACATAAAAGAGATTTATAAGGGTTGTATTTTAACTTCTTCCCTTAACCTTAAAGTCAAACGACAAGGTAAAACGAAGTGTGTGTTCAAGAGGATGATTACGAGAGCTAACCGGTAAAATATAAGAGGCATCTATAGCAAAAACGCTATACTTTACTCCTACTCCAAATGTCATATATTTTCTAGCTCCCTTCGTTTTTGCTTCATTGAAATATCCGGCACGTACAAACAGTAAATCATTGTATCCATATTCCAAACCAAAGTTCAGAATAAATTCTTTCATCTCTTCTACAAAACCACCAGGTGCATCACCCCAGGAAGTAAAAACAGCCATTGCTGCAGATGTCGTATATGGGTCTCTTCCTTTTGCAATAATGGGTTCTCCATCCTCTCCAATAATTACAACACCATTCTCATCAGTTTCATAAACAGGAGGAGTAGTTACAAGTAGCTTATTAATATCAAAAGCCAAAGTTAACTTATTATATTTATCAAAATACATGTCATAAGCAAGTCCCAAGCGAAAATTAGCCGGTAGAAAATCACGTTTTACTGTACTTGAATAGGATATTTTAGCCCCTATATTAGAAATATTAAGCCCAACATTTAAATTATGATTGTATAATTTACCCGATTTGAATTTCTTTGTATAAAAAAGAGAAACATCTGCCGCACCGGATATTCCATCCTTAATATCCTGAGTAGCACTATATGTACTCAAATGCGAATAAATAAAGCGGCCTGTAACAGCCATGGATAATCCTTCCGTTAATATACGGGAATAAGCAGCATCTATTGCAAATTCGTGGGGTCTTACACCTGGCAATACTACATCTCCCTGATTATTTGTGATATCCATGCTTCCCATCGAGAAAAAACGAAGAGAAAAAGAGATCGCGTCCATCTTGGTAACTTTATAATAAGCCGATAAATATAAGAGATAAATATCATTCACCTGTAGCCCTGCTAACCATGGGCTATAAGAAACAGAAACACCAACGTCATTTTTGGAGAATAAATACTTGGCCGGATTCCAATGTTGAGCATTGTTGTCATCAAGAACCGCAGCCCCTGTTTCCCCCATACCCCCTATCCGGGAATCGGGAGCTATTAATAAAAAGGGAACAGATGTTGTAATCGCATTATTTGTTTGTCCCAATGTTTGGTTACGGTTAGTATTTTGCGAACTAACAACTAATATAGTTGAAAACAGAACACAAAAATAGGAAACAAGTATTTTACGCATATTAAAAAATTTGATTTTAGAATATATCACAACGTATGATATAGTGTTATTATTATTATAAGATTGCTATTTTCTCTATTTTCTCTACAGATTTCCCATCCGGAGTCAGCACCTGGAGCTTATAAATATATATTCCTCGCGCAAGCTTATCTCCGAAATCATCTAAGCCATTCCAGTGGATCGGATCGGAACGGAAACCCGTATTTTGCTGGGATTGTATAATGGTCTTTACTACTTTCCCTGAGATAGTAAAAATTTGAATTCTGATTTGTAATAATGTATTCGGGCGGTTATGCTCGAAAAAGAACTGTGTTGAAGTTGTAAACGGGTTAGGATAATTCAATACATGGCTAAGCTTAAGATCTTCGTCCTTCACAACCTCGAAATCGATAGTCTCTTCTCCCATGTTGTTTATAATATCCCAAGCACGAAGGGTCAGTTTATGCGAACCCTCTCCAAGCGTACTAAGAACATAGCTTAAAGAACCGGATACATAACTATTGGTATCATACTCAAAAAAGTCATTTAAAACAATACTTTTAGACATATCACCATCGATAATAGCAACAATATCATGCCCTACTCCCGCTCCTGTAGTATTAAGACCACTTGCATCGGATATTTTAGCATATAGTGTTGGTGTTGGTGAAGTCAACCCACCACTTACAAATTTCATATCATTGAAATACAAAGATATATCAGGCCCATTATCATCATTAATGATCGTATCTTTTTTGCCTCCTATAAGGACTTCATCATATCCTTTTGCATCCAATCCTGTTCCTGTTGCATAATAACTAATCTTTCCTAAGCCGTACTCATAATTGATATCCAAAGGTATCATAAAACTAAAAGAAAAATATCCATTTTCTACTTTAGACTTTCCTTTAAATATTATACTTTTCTGCAATGGGAATTTTATATCATCCTTAATAACCGGATTAATCACAGAAACACTGTCTGTTTTATCATATATGGTCGGATATACCCAACCATTCAAATTAGTAAGTATTTTATTATTATTATCTGTAAGATGGCCTTTAATTGTAACAAATTGTAGTGCCTTTATTGTATCGTTATATGCATTAATAGAAAGGCCATTAATACTATCCGTCACTACATTATATTTAGGATGCACCAATGTAGCAGAAGGATCACCTAAAAGTACATACATTTCAATACCACTGCCATTAACATCGGCATGGGCCTTAGCATGGATCTCCCCCATTGTTAAATATCTACCATTGGTTTGCTCAAAGGCTCGAACATAGATACATCTTCCAAAAGCTTCATTGGACTGGGAACCGGAATTACGAGTTGATGTTATTAATGCAATCGCCCCTCCATCTGTTTTTGACAGCATATCCTCTGCCGGAGAGGTCCCTGTTATCTTGTCATACCTGGCAAATGTACAACATGCAGTATATACAAAAGGTAAGCAATATTTATTCTTCCATGAATTGATATCCGAACGCATTAATAAACGTTCATGCGCCCAACCATCATCACCGCCATGTCCAAAATAAGTAAACATCAAACATCCTTTGTTAAATCGGTTTGTTATCGCTTTTGTTGCTTCTATGTAACGAGCTACTCCGGAAGATGATACTTTTTGATATGCATCGCAATATATCTTTTCAATATTTAAATAAGGCTGACTAGCTAATATTTGTGAAGAAATATTTTCAGTATTTTGCAGATGAAGATAAGAATCTATATCATCCGCTGCAAAGGCAATGATATTCCGCCAACTTCCAAGATTAGATTCATAAGTACTACTTGATGATGAAGCTAAATTTTCATACGAAGCATAATTGATGGATTTTTGAACCAAATTGGAGGCCTGAGCATTGGTTACGACCGGAAAACGACCAATACCCATATCCATCGTTCCATTGCCATATTGACCTTTCCCGTCAGCCAACTTTACAAAAAAATTATCAGTTGATCTGCAATCTTCTCTATAGAAAACAGTGGTCCCTTGATAATTCGGAATATAGCATGAGTTCTTTTCCATAATATTACGAAAATCATAAGATGTCTTTCCAATAAGAAGAACATTCTTAGGCATACTGTTTGATGTTTCACGATCGTAAAACATCTTAAGAAAATTTCGTATTGCTCCAATATCAGCTATGCCGCTACCAAATTCATTATACACCTGTGTTGTTGTTACTACAGCAACCCGCATATTATCATTACTTCGACGAAAAGCGGCTAATTTCTCAGCCGATTCTAAAAAATTGGGGTGAGTTATTATAACAAAATCCAAATTTGAATATCCATGTAAATTCTGACGGGCAACTTTTCCTATAGGAGTAACACTATTAAAAGATGTTCCATCAAAAGCAATAAACTCCCGTAAACTATCTGCTTCTAAAGAAAATGATAGCACATTACCATTTTTCGAACCATATATCTTTTTTACATTATGCGGGTCTGTTACATCCCATATTTGCGTATTCTTACCCTTTGTATCAAACCGATAATTGGCAATATTTCCATTTCCAATAACATCTATATTCCTAAATGACAGCATGCCGGAATGCTGTGCCAATGACCGGACTGCATGTAACTCAATATAATCAAGCCAACCTATTGCACTATTAACAGATTTATTATAAGTTATCTTTATATTGATATTGTCACTCGTCGGTGTATAATTGTTATATGTTGAATTATTTGAAGCTCCACTCTGAGAACCTGTAACGTTTGCAGAAAAAGGAATGCTAAAGGAAGAAGCATCATTAATATTTACTAAAAAAGCGGACGCTGCCGTTGACTTTGTAGCTAATTGCATTCGAAGAAAAATCTTATCACTCTTCGAAATCCCCGGAACGGAAAATGGATAATCATAAGATGTAACATAATTATATTCTTCCCCAAACCAGATACTACCTACTCCATTAAGATTTACAAGATCTTTTTCATAAACATCGTGAAAATAATAAGAACTAACGGTATGCGTAGGAGTCGCCGATAAAGATGTGATCGTATTAACTCGTTTTTTTGTCCCTACTCCGGAATTTACATTAATGAAATAATATGCATAATTTGTATAAAAATTCAATTCATGAGTAAATGGGGGGTGCGCTCCTGAAGAATAATCCCAGTTATTAATTCCAACCCCATAAAACAAGATATAATCAGAGGGGTCGAATATACCATTACCGTTATTATCGACAACTTCAATAGCCAGTTCCTGTAAATCGTCAAAAACCGTTGCTGAAGTTGATTCAGGTAACACACGCCCTCCATTCCCAAAAACAGCAATATTGGCAATTCTAAGTGAAGACACACTAACACCTAAACTAACCAGATTATCATAGGTAATTTTGTGTATCCCTGTATGTGTAATAGCAATCTTATAAAAGCCATCGTTATTCAAGATAGAATTACTTGCATATGTTCCGCTCTTATAAAGTCGTTGTGCCGGAATAGTTTGCAAATTGCCCTGCATAGTAAAAGATACAAGCTTTTCGTATTGGGTTCCTCTTTTTCGGAAAGGAAAAAATTCTATTTTCAAAGCAGGGATTTTCCGGGTATACTCCACATACCCATCAACATAAATAGTATCTCTGATCAAATCTATATCAATCAAATCAACTTCTTCCTTGCTAAGAGACTGCCACACTTGATTTGTAATCTTTACATCTACATTCACATTTTCAGTCACCGGAAATATTCTCCAAAAACGGGGAGTTAATTTCGTAGTCTGATACAATGATGCGCTATCAAAGAAAGTATAGGAAACTACAATATCGTCACTTATTTTTTCATAATAAGGAGCATGCCACTTCAACGTATATGAGCTATTGATATTTTGTGCAAATAATTGTACTGTTGAAAATGTGATAAAAAGAAAAAGACTAATTGTTCTTTTTAAAGTCATATCAAGAAAATAATATTCCATTATATTTAATTGCTTAACGTTTTTTTTGAAAAAATATTACAATCATTATCTTCTAACACAATATTTGAGTATAAAATCATTAAAAGTCGATTTGCTAACCAGATTAATCTTTTCCCTTTATAACTCAACAATTCAAGCAAGTTTGATTGTTTTTGCTTTGGTATCGGCTGTTTTTTTGTTCTCCCTATTAATATCATTAAAAAGATGGAGAGAAATCATGTTGCAATTTATGATTATCTTCGAAGATCAATGGAAAAATATACCTTGACACACTTTATTGAATAGACCCAATAGACCCACACACCTTTATTGAATAGACCCGAATTATTCCCCGGAAATAGGCCGACAGTTGTCGGAAAGGGCTCAGAAACTTTTGAAAGTATGTCAGGAGTTTCGGGGAAGGGTTCGGGAAAGTCCGAAAGTATGCCCGGAGTTGCTGAGGCGGTATCGGGAACCTCCGAAACCATGCCTGATGTTGCTGGGAAGGGTTCGGGAACCTCCGAAGGTATGCCCGGAGTTGCTGGGGCGGTGTCGGAAACCTCCGAAACCATGTCCGGCATTGCTGGGGTGGGTTCGGGAACTTCTGAAAATATGCGGACGGTTGTCGAGAAGGGTTCGGAAACTTCTGAAAGCATGCAGACGGTTGTCGGAAAGGGTTCGGAAAATCACGGCACTCATCTTTAGGCAAAATTTGATTGTCATTTTCTTAGAACAACTTTACAGAAGTCCTGTGTTTAACAAATTGACGAATGTATTAATTATAACATGTTGATTGGTTTTATTTCCGTTAAAAGTATACTTTTGCATCCTGAAATATACAACAACACTATATGGAGACAGGATTGGTAATTGCACTTGGAATAACATTATTAGTAGGTTTTCTACTAATAATGTTTAATTCCGTTTCGACAGAATCGGTAAAATATAAAAAAATCCTTGAATATATTCGTTTTGATGAAGATACTCCTTTAACAGAAAATGAATTAATGTATCGATTATCCCTATTACAACTGGATAAGTATTGGCCGGAATTATATCCTCTGGCAAAACATGAGATCGGGATAAAAATAATAACATGTGAAGATGAAGCTATTAAAACAGGAAACTCTAAGATAGGGGGATTCCCCCATTTACCTCCCAATGAATATAAGTATAACGATCTTCTCTTTCTGGGTCAAATAAACTGTGCTCAGATTAAAGTATTTGACACCGATAATCTATTTCCTGATAAAGGATTATTCTATTTCTTTGTTGACCCCGAAAAGTTAAAAACAGATTTAAAAGAATCAATCATCATTCGCTATATCTCAGAATTGAACAATCTGTCTATGCAAAGAAATTCCAATGTAGCACCCAAGATAAAACCCGGGTTAATGCAATTTTCTCAAAGCATTAGTCTACCTGAATATGACACGGACTTTATTCAAAACCTACTAAAAGATTATGAAATCGATGGCTATTTTAAATTAACAAACAGAGAACAATACAATAAAATGCTGGGATACCCTAATACAATAACACAAAACTTCACAATCAACAACGATAAGATTTTACTTTTACAACTCGACAGTGAAGAATTGGACAATTCCTTATTTGGTAATATGGGCAGACTGTATATATTTATAGATAAAAATAGATTAAAGCATTTACAATTCGATGAATTGTATGTCTATATGCAATCCTATGAATCAAAAAAGAATAGTTAACCTATTCTTTTTCTATGTTTACATCTTTACTATGAATCCAACCATAAGAAAAACAGTTCTGCGCATCTTCCATTTCTTCGGTTATAAAACGGTTGCTATGGATATAGATCCCTGACTCATTATTCATGCGAACAAAATACCAGAATTCATTTTTGGTATCTCTCATCTCTGCATAAATTGTTCCCGTTGCATTAGGTGGATATATTCCCACAGTATTGCCTTTCCAGCTTTGCTTCCCTCCTATCTGCTTTTCATCATCTACATTAGGTTCACTACGCACATTAGCAACCCCAACAACTTTAAATGGAACCGGTTTTGCTATGTGGATAGAAGGAAGCACTGTTCTTCTATAAACTAACGATTTATTTGCCTGATTAAAATAACTCGTATTATTGGTACTTATACAAACATATTGGGTAAATGTATTAATAAAATCTCCACAACAACCTTCTTTCCAAATAGAAAAATTAAGCCCATTGCCTTCATTGGGAAGATTTGCCTGGATGATTGACCCTTTTTCTCCAATCGAAACCAAATAACCATCACTCTTTTTGTAAAAAATAAAGGTATGGAAAACATTATATATCTTGCCGTTAAAAACAAGATCATACGTTCCATTATTGTCAAAATCAATAAAATGGAAAGAAGGGAGTAAATCTTCTATCGCAACCCTTCCTTTTGTAACGGCATGAAATTCGGGAAGATTCATCACCTTTTTCACCTCTTCCGCTAATTTATCACTTTCAAGATACCATTTTTCAAGATTCGAATTACTTATAAAAAAACCAGGCTGAGAAAACACATTAGCCACCAGGCATAACACAAATGCCAATACAAACATTTTTCGTTTCATAACTATTCTTTTTTTGTTATTTTTATTACGATACCTAAACCGATTATTCTGTTGCTTCCTATAAGGAATTATTTTGCATATTTTCTTAATATTAATTTATATAATTCAGTATAAGCTTCGCTTTTGTCATCCCATTTATATTTATCTTTTATTTCTTCTACATATTTTATAGCTTCGTGTAATTTACCAATACTATTAATTTTATTGATTTCTTCGGTAAACGCACTTCCATTGCCTTTAAAAAGATTTTTCACAAATAAAAACTTCAAATTCATATCAATGGATTTCATTAAATCAGAGACTGAGCCATGCTGTAGTTTCATTCCAATGCTCTCATCGGGTTTGAACCCGGAAACAATTTCATTCAACGAAGGTTTGTTACTTTTATATTGTTCACCGATACTTGTTGGTTTAACCGGGATAGGATTCTCAATATCCAATTCATCCCCCCAATATCTTGGCTGGCCAGACATTCCAATATGTGTAACCGGAGCTTCTTCTTTTTCTATAGTATCATTATTATCAATGTCATCTTCTTCTTCAAATTCTATCGCATCAATATCTATTTCCGGAATAGAAGAATTATTTTCTATCCTAGGTTCGCTAGAAGATGTCTCATTCATATCAATAGGGATCTCTTGGGGATCAATTTTTGTTGGTTCTTCATTAACAGAAACAAAAGACTCACCTGCCGTTAAATCCATTTCTAGTTCTATTTCCATTTCTGGAAATACACCCATATTGTCTAAAACATTTGCCGTTGCTTTTTCATCCTTTTCATGAGCCTCTTCAGAAACCTCTATCGACACTTCTTCTTTTATTATATCTTCTTTTGCTTCTTCTGAAGCTAAGGAATCTGTTTGTTCTTCTTCGGGCTTAACTGCTTCTGGTTCATCTTCTTTATCCTCTTTATCTATTTTATCCGTTTTGTCTATTTCTTCTTCATCAAAAGCCTCTTGCTCATTTTCTTCTATTGAATCTGATACTTCTTCCGTTACAGGCAACTCCTCTTCTACGGCTTGTTCTTCGGGTTTTTCTTCCTCTATAATTTGCTCTTCAATATCTTCTTTTATAACAGGAATTTCTTCTTCGATTTGTGTTTCATTCACTTCGTCCAAATCATCGAAAAGAGGAAGAGTCCCACATTCGGATAAATTAGACTTCTTTTCTATCTTTTCTTTTGATGAAACATCTTGTTTCAATATAAGGTAAGACTCATATAACGCCCGGATGTAATCCAATTGGAGATCTATATCTATAGATGAAATTGTTATCTGCTTAGCAATAACCTCCTGTTGCATTTTTATTTTCACAATCAAATCTTCCAATTCTGTTTTCTTAGAATCCGCCGCCATACTATTATATTATATAAAATGAATTTTCCAAAAATAACAAAAAGAATTACATCGTTCTTCAAAAAAACAAAAAAATATTGATACTTTATTGTTGAAAACAATCATTACAAAATAGATCTCTATAAATGTGGATAAATAATATTTCAGAGATTATTGTAACATTCTTAATACCCCAATACCTTTAGCATGGATTTATAGCTCTGCTCCTTTCCAAAGAGCTTTGTTACAATTTCGCCTTCTTCATCATCTTCATCTTTATATTCTCTATAAATAATAACATGCTTAGGTGCCGGTGTCAGACAATGTTGTATTCCACCATATCCCCCTATCGATTCTTGATAAGCCCCAGTATGAAACAATCCGATATATTGTGTTTCGTTTTCTGAAAATTTAGGTAAAAAAATCGCATTCAGGTTAGCTTCCGAATTATAATAATCATGACTGTCACATGTCAGACCACCCAAAAATACTCGCTCATACTCTTTATCCCAATTGTTAATGGCCAAAGGAATAAAAATTTGATTAATCGCCCAGGAGTCCGGCAAAGTAGTCATAAAAGAACTGTCAATCATATTCCATAGCTCTCGATCATTTTGCCTTTTTTGATTCAAGATGGAATATAAAACGGCTCCGGATTCCCCTACTGTATACGATCCAAATTCAGTAAATACATGAGGTTCTTCCACTCCATTACGATTACACATAGCTTTTATTTGCGCAATGATCTCTTCGGCCATATATTCATAATCATATTCAAAAGAAAGATTTCTTTTAATCGGAAATCCTCCTCCGATATTAAAAGAATCCAGTTCAGGTGCAATTTTCTTTAATTCACAATACACATTAACACACTTGGATAACTCATTCCAGTAATATGCAGTATCTTCAATCCCTGTATTAATAAACATATGTAGCATCTTCAACTCGAACTTGGGATTGTTCTTTATTTTTTCTTCATAGAATGGAACAATATCATTATAACGAATACCTAACCGTGAAGTGTAAAACTCGAACCTGGGTTCTTCTTCCGATGCAATACGTATACCTAGCTTACATTTAGCATCTAATAAACTATTGATCTGATCAAACTCCATTTTATTATCCAAGATAGGTATTGTATTTGAAAAACCATTGTGAATCATGGCTACAATATTCTCTATATATTGAATCTTTTTAAAACCATTACATATAATATAATTTTCCTTTTCGAACAAACCTTGTTCATGAAGTGATTCTATGATATTCAAATCAAAAGCAGAAGAAGTTTCTATATGTACGTCATTCTTTAATACTTCTTCTAAGATAAAAGAGAAATGAGAACTCTTTGTGCAATAGCAATAATGGTAATCTCCTTGGTAATCCGCTTTAGCCATTGCAACATTGAACCATCGTTTCGCTTTTTGTATATTTTGCGATATTTTAGGCAGATACGTTATTTTCAATGGTGTTCCATATTGCTTGATAATATCCATTAAATCGATTTTATTAAACAATAATTCATCATCATTCACTTCGAACTCTTCTTGAGGGAATTCGTAAGTTTGTTGTATAAGATCAATATATTTATTTTTCACTGCTTTATTTTTCTTGCAAAGATACAAAATAATTAGATTGACACTTCACCATCAATCCAACTTAATTACATTGGACAAAAAAATCGAATTCAAATCACTTGGGTTGATTATTCCATTTAATCCTCTTTAAAGAAAGAAAGGAAATAAAAAGAAAACAAAAAAACATTAAGTCAAATAAAATCCCTTATTTATAATCATTTCCGCTACTTCGGCACTAACAAAACCATAAATGTTTTCTTTATTCTTTATCTTTTCCCGAATCAAAGTTGAAGACAAATTTAAGAGAGGCGGATTGGTATAAATTATGTTTTTTACATCAATATAATTCATTTTCTCCGAACGAGGGTAGACATATACAGTATAATTTTGCAGGATTTCTTCATAATTCCTCCACAATTTAATATTATCAACGTTATCACTACCCAATATTAATGAAAAAGTAGATTGCGGATACCTTTTTTTAATTTCCCGGAGAGTTAAATAAGTATAAGACGGTCTTTCCATTTGAAATTCAATATCTGAAGCAAGGAAATAATTTTTATTTCTTATCGCCAACTTAACTAGTTCGAATCGCTTAAATTCATCTAACAATTCTTCATCTTTTTTTAAGGGACTGGATGGAGAAACAACAAACCAAATCTCATCAAAATGAAAATTCCGATACATATATTCAGCAATAGCAATGTGTCCATTATGGATAGGATTAAAGGAACCAAAGTATAAACCGATATGCATTTTATAAATCAAAAACAATGAAGCACTCACAAATAAATCATATGCGGAGAGACAGGGATTCGAACCCTGGGTACCCGCGAGGGTACAACGGTTTTCGAGACCGCCCCAATCGACCACTCTGGCATCTCTCCTGAATGATGATTTATTTTGCAAAAGTAGGAAATATATTTATATTTTGAACATTCAGAAATGGTAATTCTATAACTTTAATTTAAAAAATCAATTAACTTATTGATATAATCCACAATAATTCTTATTCAGGGAACTTGCCTGTTATTCATTCTTCTTTATTAAACGATTAATTAAGCACTATCAGGTAATACGATATTTTTAGTACTTTTGTAAAGAAATAATAATGTATAAAACATGGCTAATATAAAAAGAATTGAAGAATTACAATTAATTGCAACACAAGTAAGAAGAGATATTTTACGGATGGTATATGCTGTACAATCCGGTCATGTAGGAGGATCCTTAGGCTGTGCTGATTATATAACTGCTTTGTTTTTTGAAGTAATGGATTGTGATCCTGTAAATTTCACACAGGAAGGGAAAAATGAGGATATGTTCTTTTTATCCAATGGCCACATCACTCCTGTTTATTATTCTGTAATGGCGCATAGGGGTTATTTTGCCACATCGGAATTATCAACATTTAGAAAATTACACTCTCGATTACAAGGGCATCCTTCCAACGCCCATGGCTTACCGGGAGTAAGAGTAGCATCAGGATCTCTAGGACAAGGAGTTTCTGTCGCTTTAGGCGCAGCCCAAGCTAAAAAAATGGACAAAGATTCACATTTAGTTTATATCCTGACTGGAGACGGGGAATTGGAAGAGGGTCAGATATGGGAGGCTCTTATGTATGCAGGCGCAAAAAAAGTTGACAATATAATTCTTACGGTTGACTACAATCATAAACAAATAGATGGATCAACAGAACAAGTTATGGACTTGTTAGATTTGGGAGCAAAATTTCGAGCCTTTGGATGGGAAGTTATCGAAGGGCAAGGAAATGATATGGAAGCACTTCTAGACTGTTTGGGAAAAGCAAAAAAAGCTACAGGAAAAGGAAAACCGGTTGCATTTCTAATGCACACGGAAATGGGCTTCGGCGTTGATTTCATGACAGGAAATTATAAATGGCATGGAACCCCTCCCAATAAAGAGCAATTTGAAAAAGCAATAGCTCAAATTCCTGAAACTTTAGGTGACTATTAAAAGACAGCATGAAAGTATTTGACAAATACTTATTAAAGACATATATAGGCCCTTTTATTTTAACATTTCTAGTGGTTCTATTTGTGTTTTTAATGCAATTTTTATGGAAATATATTGATGATCTGGTAGGAAAAGGATTGGAAGTCGTCCTTCTTCTAAAACTCATTTTCTATTTTTCATTTACTTTCATGCCCATGTCAATGCCTTTAGCTATTTTATTATCCGGATTGATAACTTTCGGAAATTTAGCAGAAAAAAATGAACTTACGGCAATGAAATCTGCCGGAGTCTCTTTATATAGGATTTTACAACCATTATCCATATTTGTACTTGGTTTATCTATATTGACATTTGTGATGGCCAATAATGTAATGCCTGTTGCCAGCTTAAAAGCATATACATTACTTCGTGACATACAAGCTCAAAAGCTTGCTTTTAGAATTGAAGAAGGTATATTCTACCGTGATATTGACAATTATGTTCTCCGTATCGGAAAAAAAGAAAAAGACAATGAAACAATACACGATATATTAATTTACGACCATACCAGAACCACAGGACTTTCAACCTTAACCCATGCAAAGCATGGCACTATGGTAATGTCTGAAGATAAATTATTTTTGATCCTTACTATGGAAGAGGGTTTTATATACGATGAAAATATTCGATACGATGCATCCAAACCTCCCAGCGAGTTACCAATTCTCAGAGGATCATTCAAATCACAGCAAAGGCGCTTCGATCTAGCTTCTTTTCAGCTTCAACGTTCAAATGAAGAATTCTACAAAGATAGCTATGAAATGCTTAATGTAAAACAGTTAGATGCATATATTGATACGATGCAAACGGAAATCCTGAGTATGAAATCAGAATTGGGAAATTCTTTACTAAGTAACTTTCGTTATATTTCATTATATTATAATGATTCTCTTTCTTTAGATTCATCGAATGTTCAACTTAATCCAGCTATATTATCCCAAGAAGAGAAACAAAAAATGTTTTCCAATGCAATTCAATTGGCTCGAGAACATAGCAGTTTACTGGATTTTAAAACCATGGACTACGAGTCGAAAGAAAAACAACTTTGGCGGTATGAAATAGAATGGCATCGTAAATATGTATTATCATTAGCATGTATTCTATTGTTTTTTGTTGGAGCACCTTTAGGCGCTATTATTCGCAAAGGCGGATTGGGTGTTCCTTTTGCTGTTGCTATTCTTATTTTTGTAATATATTGGGCATTATCTTCCACGGGAGAACGGATGGCTAGAATAGGAACCGTTCCAGCCTACTTTGGAATGTGGTTATCTGCTTTGATCTTATTTCCTTTCGCAATATTTCTAGTCTATAAAGCTTCCGTCGAGGCAGGACTGGCAGATATTGCAACTATAAAACAACAAATAAGTAAATTATGGATTGTCCGGTTCTGGACAAAAACAAGAAAACGATCTTAACACATGCGTATCTTACAATTCTGTAATAAATCTCCCTATCCTCCTAAAGAAGGGGGGCCAATTGCGATGAATGCAATAACGCAGATGTTAATAAAACAAGGACATACTGTAAAAGTATTAGCCATTAACACTCCAAAATATTCAGTTGATGAAGATACTATCAACATATTGTATCGTCAGCAAACGAATATAGAATTAGTTTGGGTGGATACACAATTTTACATTTTTCCCGCCATACTATCACTAATAAAAAATACATCTTATCACGTTGACCGATTTAAATCGAAAAAACTGGAGCAAAAACTAAAAGAATTATTACTTGATAATGATTTTGATATTGTATTTTTAGAGACGGTCTACTTAGCTGTTTATGCTGATGTTATACGAAAGTATTCGTCTGCCAAATTAATCTTACGTGCTCACAATGTAGAACATACTATATGGGAACAAATTGCAAAAAACACCACCACCGGATTTAAAAAAACCTATTTTACCATCCTTGCCGGGCAACTGCGGAAGTTTGAAAGGAATGCCATATGTTTGTTTGATGCCATTTTATGTATTGCTACAAAGGATAAGCTTTGGTTTTCATCTCAGAACAACAATATACCGGTTGATGTTATTCCTTTCGGGATAGATATCCATGAACTTTCACAGAACACGGTTTATCCTGACTGTACTAATTTATTTTCTATCGCATCGATGGACTGGTACCCGAACATAGAAGGCATACAGTGGTTCCTAAACAATGTGTGGGGTAAAATCCATACTGTATATCCCGATCTTATCTTCCGGATTGCAGGACGAAATATGCCAGATTCCCTGAAAAATGTGCAACTGAGAAACATAGACATCGTAGGAGAAGTGGACGATGCTGGACAATTCATACAAGAAAACGGTATCCTGATTGTTCCGTTATTGTCCGGGAGCGGCATCCGCATTAAGATTATAGAAGCGATGTCAATGGGTAAAATAGTGATCACGACTTCAATCGGATTGGAAGGAATTGCAGCAAAAGATAAAGAACATATATTACTAGCTGATACACCGCAAGCATTCGTTGAAGCAGTGAAATTTTGTATGGAAAATCCTTCCCAATGTCAACAAATTGGCAAGAACGCACAACAATTTATAAAAGAAAACCACAATAATTCTCTCATATCATTGCGTTTGGAAAACAATCTGGAAAAAGTTTATTCTCAAAAATAATTTTCATATTCTCGCAAAGTAAGATCTTTCTTCTTAATCAAATATAACCGGATTTATTTCATCAGCATTGCGTTGCTGTTATTTTCGATTATATTATCACTTCCGGTTTGTCTATTGCTGATCTTACTAACCGGCTTTTGTCAGTGAAAAAGCAATATCCGGTTGGATGCTTTCAAAACTAAATGAGAAGATAATAGCTTATTTATTCACAACATGTTTTCAATCAAACAAAATATTATGTATCTTTGCACCATGTTTAATACTTTATTTAAATCGGATTTGGTGTTATAAGCAATCTGTGCTTTTGGTACAGATTGTCCTTTCGTTTGCTCTCGAATAGCTCTTTTCGAGAGTAGTTTTATATTATTATAATTTTAGTTTTTAACCTGTGTGCAATGATGAAGCATTGTTATGCTTCCATGTATACAAAACACATTAAAATAATGAGTAACGAAGATATTACAACGATTTACGAATTCGATTTTAATTTTATCTGTGATTTCTTTTCGAATACAGAACGTCAGGGGCCAGGTAGTCCCGAAGTAACGCTAAAAGCATTGAGTTTTATAGATAACCTTACCGGCAAATCCCTTATCGCCGACATCGGTTGCGGAACAGGCGGTCAAACTATGGTATTGGCACAACATGCACCGGGAAATATTACAGGTTTGGATCTTTTTCCGGGTTTTATCGAAAGATTCAATGCCAATGCCGTAAAACTGAATCTTCAGAATAAGGTGAAAGGCATTGTCGCTTCAATGGACAATCTTCCTTTCCAAAATGAAGAGTTAGACCTGATCTGGTCGGAAGGAGCCATTTATAATATCGGTTTTGAACGGGGATTGAACGAGTGGCGTAGATTTCTGAAAACAGGTGGATATATTGCCGTTTCCGAAAGCTCGTGGTTTACAGAAAAACATCCGGCGGAAATTGATAATTACTGTACGGCACATTTTCCGGAAATGAATACGATTTCCAATAAGGTAGCCCAGATACAAAAAGCAGGATATATTCCCGTTGCTACCTTTATTTTGCCTACAACTTGCTGGACAGATCATTATTTCACTCCGTTGATCAAAGCACAAGAGATATTTCTTGGCAAATATGCAGGAAATAAAACCGCCGAAGCATTCGTAGCGCTTCAACGTCACGACGCGGAAATATACTACAGGTATAAAGAATACTATGGCTACGTATTTTACATCGCTAAAAAGATAGAGTTATGATTCAGTTGAATACATATGGTTGGAACGATAAGTTAAACCAGCTAAAACAAGAATCAATGCATGGTTCCCTTCCCCATGGCCGTATATCCATCGTACACCGGACATGCTACGAAGTTGTTTCCGAAAACGGACTGTTTCAGTGTGAACTAACGGGAAATATGATGTATGGTAAACCGGATTTCGAGTTGCCTTGTACAGGCGATTGGGTGATTTTTCAACCTTTCGATGAAAATAAAGGGATTATAGTGGAGATGCTGCCCCGTGAACGGACATTGTACCGCAAAAAAAGCGGAACAGTTGCCGATAAACAAGCCATTGCTTCTTATGTTGATCAGGCATTTATTGTGCAAAGCCTTGATGATAATTTCAATATTCGCAGAGCAGAGCGTTTCATGGTTCAGATATTGGAAGAGAACATTAAGCCCGTATTGGTACTCAATAAAGCCGATTTAGGTTTCGACAAACAGAAGATTGAAGAACAAATTAAACACATCGCCTGTCAAATACCTGTGTTTTTTACAAGTATTCATCAACCCCAAACTATTTTCCGGCTAGGAGAATCTATATCGGAAGGAGAAACGGTTGTATTTGTCGGTTCTTCGGGTGTCGGGAAGAGTTCCCTGGTTAATTTTCTTTGTGAAAAACCGGTATTGTCCACATCGGAGATAAGCCTAGCCACGGGAAAAGGGCGACACACGTCAACCCGCCGGGAAATGGTATTAATGAACGGTTCAGGTGTTTTAATCGACACGCCGGGTGTTCGGGAATTTGGTATTGCGATTGACAATCCCGACTCACTTGCAGAAGCGTTGGACATTTCCGATTATGCAAAATCGTGCCGCTTCAAAGATTGCGAGCATATCAATGAACCCGGTTGTGCTGTCATAGAAGCAGTAAACAGCGACACACTAGGCCGTGAAATTTATGAGAGTTATCTGAAACTTCGACGGGAAGCGTGGCATTTCTCCTCTTCCGTACATGAAAAACGCAAAAAGGACAAATATTTTTCAAAACTTATAGACGAAGTAAAGAAATGTAAGGAAAATTTCTGATCTCTATCAATGACAGAGATTATCTCACTGCGTTTCGATGCTTTCGCTACACTTCGTAGCTCAGGTGCTTCGTTCCTCGCGATGACGCTTTTAACCAACATATTGCGTCATTGCGAAGAGTGAGGTATGAACGACGCGGCAATCCCTGACAAAAGAGCGATTTTTCTTTTCAGTTATTATCCAATCCTTTTTTATTTAATTCTTTATTATTGGATATTTGCAATGATGCTATTTCGTTTGTTCTATGCAATTACTATTCACCATTCACTTTTTACTATTCATGGTTTTATTTCGAATTAATCTTCGCCCAGGAATCTTTCAATGTAACGGTTCTATTAAAAACGAGTTTCTCATTTGTGGAATCTTTATCTATGCAAAAATAACCCAAGCGTTCAAACTGATAGCTTGACAATGGTTTTTCCGATAATAACTTCGGCTCAATAAAAGCATCTTTAACCTGTAAAGAATCCGGATTAATATTATCCAGAAATGTCTTTCCCTCCTCTGCTTCGTCCGGATCGGGAACAGAAAACAAGCGGTCGAATAACCGAACCTCTGCTTTACGTGCATGTTTTACAGATAGCCAATGGATGGTACCTTTTACCTTCCGGTTACTTTCAGCCATACCGCTACGTGTTTCAGGAAAATAAGTACAATGTATTTCCGTAATCAATCCGTCTTCATTCTTTACAACCGAATCACAACGGATAATATAAGCATATTTCAGCCTGACTTCGCCTCCCGGAGATAAACGAAAGAATTTTTTAGGAGGATTCTCCATAAAATCATCACGCTCTATCCATAATTCGCGTGAAAAAGTTATTTTACGGCTTCCCATAGATTCATCTTCCGGATTATTGACAGCTTCCAATATTTCTCCCTCCTCTCCGGCAGGATAATTATCGATAATCAATTTAACAGGATCCAATACGGCCATTGTCCGGGGGGCGCGTTTATTGAGATCCGTCCGGAGGCAAAACTCAAGCAAAGAAACATCTATAATATTGTCCCGTTTGGCAACGCCTACCGCTTCTGCAAAGCTACGTATTGATTCCGGCGTGTATCCTCTGCGGCGGAATCCCGATATGGTTGGCATACGGGGATCATCCCAGGCTGTGACATATCCTTCCCGAACCAATTGCAACAGTTTCCGTTTACTCATTACGGTATAGTTAAGATTGAGCCGTGCAAACTCAATTTGTTGAGGATGATGTATGTTCAACGCCTCGCAAAACCAGTCATATAACGGACGGTGTACTTCAAACTCCAGTGTACAGATAGAATGGGTTATGCCTTCTATAGAATCGCTTTGCCCGTGGGCGTAATCATACATGGGATAAATACACCATGTATCTCCCGTGCGGTGATGCTGTGCGTGCAGGATACGATACATGATCGGATCCCTCATATGCATATTGGGAGAGGCCATATCTATCTTTGCACGCAAGACACAATATCCGTCTTGAAATTCCCCGTTTCTCATCCGTTGGAATAAATCAAGATTCTCTTCCGCACTTCTGTTCCTGTATGGACTTTCCATTCCCGGAGCCGTCGGCACCCCTCTCATTGCACTGATTTGTTCCTGTGTCGAATCATCCACATACGCTTTCCCTTGTTTAATCAATTCAACTGCCCACAAATAAAGCTGTTCGAAGTAATCGGAAGCGTAAAACTCCGCATCCCAATCAAATCCCAGCCAACGGATATCCTCTTTTATGGAATCCACGTATTCAACATCCTCTTTTACAGGATTGGTATCATCAAACCTCAAATTACATTTCCCCTTGTATTTTTCTTTCAATCCGAAATTCAAACAAATGGCTTTTGCATGTCCGATATGTAAATATCCATTGGGTTCGGGTGGGAAACGCGTATAAACCAGGGAACCATTCTTGCCTGATGCCAAATCTTCCTCTATGATAGCCTCAATAAAATTCAATCCGGATTTATGTTTTGGAATTTCCGTATTTTCTATATCCATAAAATAGTTATTTTCAAAAAATTAAATAATGTGGAGTGGTTAAATCAATAATCTGCAAAAATAAACTTTTTTTACAAACACAGGTATCATTCCTTGAAGAACAGAATAATGGATATGACTATCCGCTTTTCTACCCCTAAATCCCCTGAAGGGAACTTAAAGGCAGTGAATATATTCATTAACCTGTCCTATTTGCCGGTGTTAAGCCCCTTTAGGGGTTTGGGGCATTATTGCGAAAACTATTAATAAAATCACGTCTTTAATGATTAGATGTCTATAAAAAAATAATATTAGGCGATATAACGGATAGTCATAATTCAAAATTATAAATAGTTTTTTTGCATTTTATCGATTTTATCTGCTTTACCGGTTTTACCGGTTCTAATTTTTCCCGCAGATTCCGCCGGTTTTCCGCAGATTTTTTGTTGTAAAATTTGCATTACTAATTCTTAATTCTTAATTTTTAATTCTTAATTCTCCACAACAGTCGTTCAGAAACTCCTGAAAGGTTGTTTTCAATCTCAGACAAGTATCCGGGAAGTCCCGAAACCCTGTTTCCAGTTCCGGACAATGGTTCAGGAACTCCTGAAACCCTGTTTTCAATTTCAAACAAGGAATAGTTTAAGCGGAAAACCCTGTTTAAAAATACAAACAAGGAATTCCATAGGAGGAAAACCCTGTTTAAAAATCTAAACAGGGAATATCGCAGGTGGAAAACCCTGTTTGAAAATTCAAACAGGTAATACCATGACAAAGACTGCCTGCTTGAAAATGAAAACAGGGTACATTACGACAAAGACTACCTGTTTAAAAATAAAAACAGGGTTCATTGCGACAAAAACTGCCTGTCTGAAAATTCAAACTGGGTTCATTGCGACAAAAACTACCTGTTTGAAAATGAAAACAGGTCCTGTTATAATGGAAAGAGCCGGGGCAAAACCGGTTGCCTGTATTTCTTTTTTCCTTTTGCCTGTTTTTGTTTTTATCCTTATAAAACGAACATAAAGAAAGGAAAAACCAGGGGAGAAACGGTAAGCATTTCCCTATTCCGGGTTAACCGTACATTTTTTCCGGCGCCTCCAGGCAGGATCCTGCCTGTTTTTGTTTTTTCACCTGCCCGTGAACAATGATCTTCTATTTAACAATAAAAAAAATTGTACTTTTGCAAACTCTTTTATATAGTACTGAATGATTAGTCGAAATACAATCCGGATCAAAGTTATGCAAGCGATATACGAACACAGTGTGTCGGAACATCGTAATGTAATGAACACGAAAAAGAGCTTAATGCACTCTTTCGATGATATGTATATGCTCTATATCCGGATTCTGGCCATTTTTAGTGCGTTAACACATACCGCAGAACAGATTATTGAACTGAAAAAGCAAAAATTCCTCCCCACTCAAACGGATTTACATCCCAACCTGAGGTTTATTAATAACACTTTTATTCAAAAGATAGAACAAAATACTTCTTTACAGAAATATATCAACGAATATAAGTTAGGATGGAATAACGACGTGGATTTATTATTCATCCGTAAGATATATGATTCCATTTCGAATGAAGATTTCTTCATTGAATACATGCAAAGCCCTCATACTTCTTTCGACGCAGACAAAAAACTGGTATTATCCATTCTCGAAAAGTTTATGCTTGAAAATGAGGACATGATCCACTATTTTGGAGAAATAAAACTTAGCTGGCTGCACGATTACAATGATGTGATAATCTTTATTCATAATACATTCAAATCATTTACCAAGAATCAAAGCGACGACAAGCCTCTTCCACCGCTATTCAAGGTTTCGGAAGACGGTATTTCGGAGGATCTGCATTTTGCGCAAAATTTGCTGACAAAAACAATCCAGAACGATCGTCAATACACACAAATTGTTTCCGGAAAAATACTTAACTGGGAAACAGACCGCATAGCATATATTGATTTTATCCTTCTTAAAATGGCGATCTGTGAATTCTGTGAATTTCCCAGTATTCCTTTACGTGTTACGTTAAATGAATATATTGAAATTTCGAAATATTACAGCACACCTAAAAGCCGGTATTTTATTAACGGGCTACTCGACAAAATACTATTGAGCCTCAAAGAGGAAAACAAAATTAACAAACAAGGACGAGGATTAATGGGATAATGCAAAAATATCTTTGCAATAACAAAAGGAAGCATATCCGGGGCTTTATTTTTTGCCTTTTATTCGTTAGTGCCCATTTACTATCTTTCGGACAAGACGCCGACTTTGTCGATTCATTATTTGTTAAACGGCTAAACAGCCTTAATTTAAGCATTGAATTACCTTATAACGATATAGTAGGAAACAATATCGCCAATCTTACGCATGAAAAAGTCCAGGGCACGGCAAAAGCGATAGGTGCTTTTCTGGCGGAAAGGGATTATATTGATTCCGCCGTCCAAAATGCCGGCCTGCCGGAAGAACTGCAATATATTCCTTTAGCATTAACCCAAATGAACCGCAATAGTAAAGCCAGGTTTCATTGTGCCGGCCCCTGGCAACTACCCTATTTCATTGGCATTAGCTACGGATTAGTGATAACCGCCGAAATAGATGAACGCCACGATATAAAGAAATCAACAGTTGCGGCTATTGCCTATCTGAAAAAACTATCCGAAAGATATACCGATACGTGGGATATTATTATTGCTTATGCAAACAGCTCCCCTGCCCTGGAGTCTGCAAAAATCCGGGTAAACCAAAACGATAATATATGGGATTTATACACATACGGGAATCTTCCGAATAAAAATGTAATTCCCGATTTTATTGCTTACACTTATCTTGCTAATTTTTATCAATCGCATCATATCAACCCGGTTGTTCCGGAAGCAGACAAAGAAATCGTTCCGGTATACCTGCAAAAAAATACATTAAAGGAAAAATTCATATCCCTGTTACAATTAAATGAACTTTATTTTAACACTTGTAATCCTACCCTGGTTGGAAAAACACTTCCCCCCTATTGCGAGATTCTAATACCAACAGGAAAGTCGGCGTTATTCTCAACGATAGAAGATAGTTTGTATGTAGCTGATATTATTATTGTCCATGATACGATAAAAAGCAGTAGTATCGCTCCTATAAAAGCCACGACATCCCCTGTTCAAACAAAACCGGTTTACTACACCGTAAAAAGCGGAGATGTATTGGGGAAAATAGCCATAAAATATAACACAAGCGTTTCATTATTGAAAAAATGGAATAATCTTAAAACGGATAACATATACATAGGCCAAAAGTTAATTGTTAGCCAGGCGACAAGTACCGTAAAAACAGAAACAAAGACTGTCAATACAACATCTAATGCGAACACGAAGAATGCTGCAACAGAAAAAAAAGACGACAAGACAAAAATAGTATATATTATTAAAAGTGGTGATACATTAAGTAAAATCGCCCAAACACATAATGTCAGTATTGATAACATAAAAAAATGGAATAACCTTACTAGCGATCGGATTAACGCAGGACAACAACTGATTATTTATAAATAACAAAAATTACCCCGGTTGCAAAAATAATGGTTGGTTGTTACTGACAACGGGTAACAGGCAGAAAGGATAA
Organism: Bacteroidales bacterium; assembly: GCA_031553535.1. Classification (GTDB taxonomy): domain Bacteria; phylum Bacteroidota; class Bacteroidia; order Bacteroidales; family WCHB1-69; genus JAIROC01. Next base: position 39,640 of record JAVBLM010000004.1, read on the forward strand.
AACTAATAAAATAGATAATACAGATATAAGGGATAAAACCGATAAAACAGATAAAATCGATAAAACAGCTAAAGTGAAATTAACAACTGACAATTAATCACTGACAACTAACCACTAACAACTGATCACCAACACCTATTTTTGTATCTTGATAAAAAATCATCTCCGGAAAAATAATATCAAGAAATAAATAGTAAGAATCACCATAAAATTATATCTTTGTATTTTATTTTTTTATACATATATGGATAATCTATTTGAATTCGAACAGGAAAAATTTATAGGAGAAGGATATACATACGATGACGTTTTACTGGTTCCTTCCTATAGTGAGTTTCTACCCAGGGAAGCCGACTTAACAACGTCTTTCACAAGAAACATCTGTCTTAATATTCCCATTGTTTCTGCGGCCATGGATACCGTAACGGAATCCATGTTGGCTATTGCCATCGCTCAGGAAGGAGGCATTGGCGTTATTCATAAAAACATGGGTATTGAGGCACAGTCAATCGAAGTACATAAAGTTAAACGTGCTGAAAACGGGATGATAATTAATCCTGTTACAATTAACTACAATGCTGATGTAGGTTCTGCCCTTTCGTTAATGAAAGAATATCACATCGGAGGAATTCCCGTTGTAGACAAGAATAATAAGTTAAAAGGTATTGTCACTAACCGTGATTTACGCTTTGAACGGGAGCTTTCACGTCCGATTAAAGAAATTATGACGAAAAAGGTAATTACAATCTCCGAATTCAGCAATTTTGAGAAAGCAGCTGAGATTCTTCAGGAATTTAAGGTTGAAAAACTACCCGTTGTAGATAAAGACAACCATGTAATCGGATTAATTACGTATAAAGACATTATCAAGATAAAAGAACGCCCTAATGCATGCAAGGATAATATGGGACGTTTACGTGTTGCGGCAGCTGTAGGTACGGCACACGATACAATGGAGAGAGTGGATGAACTATATAAAGCCGGGGTCGATGCTATTGTATTAGATACGGCACACGGACATTCGCTTGGTGTAATAACGATGGCTAAACGCATAAAACAAAAATACCCTAACCTGGATTTGGTAATCGGAAATATAGCTACACCGGAAGCGGCAAAAGATTTAGCCAAAGCTGGGGCAGACGCCGTTAAAGTAGGTATCGGACCGGGATCCATCTGTACAACCCGTATCATTGCCGGAGTAGGTTTCCCTCAGCTGGCAGCTGTATATTCCGTTGCCAAAGCACTTAGAGGATCCGGTATACCTGTTATTGCAGATGGTGGAATCCGGTATTCGGGAGATATAGTAAAAGCGCTGGCTGCCGGTGCATCTACGATTATGGCGGGATCTTTATTCGCCGGGGTAGATGAATCTCCGGGAGAAGCCATTATTTTCGAAGGAAGAAAATATAAATCATACCGGGGAATGGGATCTTTGGATGCGATGCAACAAGGATCGAAAGACAGGTACTTTCAGGATGCGGAAGATGACATTAAAAAGCTCGTTCCGGAAGGTATTGTAGGCAGAGTTCCCTATAAAGGAAGCCTCTCTGAAATTCTACACCAATTAATCGGGGGATTACGTGCGGGAATGGGTTATACCGGATCGAAAAACATACAAATATTGCAAAAAGCACGATTCGTGAAGATTACAAATGCCGGTGTAATAGAAAATCACCCTCATGATGTAACCATCACACAAGAAGCACCTAACTATTCCCGGTAAATTTGTATTTGATTACAACAATAAGATAACGAGCATGTTCGTTAATATTAATCGGATGGCTTTTAACATGCAAATTGCATCCATTTTTTTTCATTAAATCTCTAAACAACAAATGAAAGCAGCTATAAAAAGTATTCTATTCGGACTAATTTGTCTAACCATGCAGGTATCAGCTCAAACCGACGATCCCATTGTTATGAAGTTGGGGGGAGAAGAAATCAAATTATCAGATTTTAAAACTACCTATCTGAAAAATAACGATTTGAAGAAAACAACAGAGCAAGATCTTCGGGATTATATCGAGTTATTTATTAACTTTCGCTTAAAATATGCTGAAGCCGAAGCCATGAAACTGGATACTATTGTTGCCTTACAAGAAGAGTTGGCCGGTTATAGAAAACAAGCTGCGGAAAAATACCTTACCGATAAAGAAGTCAGCGATAAAATATTGAACGAAGCATTGGAACGCATGAAATGGGATATCCGTGCCAGCCATATATTAAAACAGGTAACGCAGGATGCGCTTCCTGCTGATACACTGGAAGCATACAATGCGATTATGAAAATCCGCAACCGTATCCTAAAGGGAGAATCTTTTGCCGAAGTAGCCTCAAAAGAATCCGATGATCTTTCTGCCCGTGATAAGAAATCTGCCGGAGGAGAGATTATGAAAAAAGGGAATGGTGGTGATTTAGGTTATTTTACTGTTTTTGATTTAATCTATTCTTTCGAAAACGGTGCTTATAACACCCCCGTAAATCAGATATCAATGCCTGTTCGTACGGAGTTTGGCTATCATCTTATTTTTGTACAGGACAAAAAGCCTGCTTTGGGAAAAATAAAAGCCACACAAATATTAATTCCTTTTAATAAGAGCCCCAATCTTACGCCCAGTGAAAAAGGCCAGGATGCTGCCAATGTAGAAAAGAAGATTAGGGAAATATACGCTGCTGTTCAAAAAGGCATGTCTTTCGAAGATGCAGTAAAGCAATATACCGGAGAAAACGAGAAACCGGGAGTATTACCTCTTTTCGGTTCCAATCGTTTTGAAGGAGATTTTATCAAAGGGTTATACGGATTAAAAAAGGATGATATCAGTCAACCCATACAAACATCGTTTGGCTGGCATATTGTAAGAATAGACGAGTTGCAACCCATCGTTATTGACAATGATGTAACCTTCTCTGTAAAAAACAGGATCTTGCGCGACTCCCGTTCAAACAAAAGCCGGGAAGCATTTATCGAGCGGATAAAGAAAGAAAATAACTTCAAGGAATTTACTGACAAAAAAGCAAGGACTACGCCTGTAGAAGATTTCTATACGGTTATCGACAGTTCTATTTTATCCGGCAACTGGAGTATTTCTCAAGCAGAAGGACTTAATAGAAATATGTTCTCCTTTGCCGGGAAAAATTATACCCAGCAAGATTTCGCAAAATATCTAAAACAAAACCAGTTTCAGGGAACAAGAGATGTTGATTTTAAGGTTCTGACAAATTATGCATATCGTCAATTTGTGGAAGAGACAGTCGTGGAGCACGAAGATGGATTATTGGAAGAAAAATATCCTGAATTTGCAAATCTGATGAAAGAATACAAAGAAGGAATTTTGTTATACGAATTAAGCGAAATAAAAGTCTGGAAAAAAGCCGAAATCGATACTATCGGATTAAATGATTTTTATCAAACCGTAAAAAACAATTACCTCTACCCTACTCGTGTTCAAGCTGAATTTTTCAAGAGTGTGGATGACGCAGCTACAAAAAAGACAGTTGCCATGTTGAAAAAAGAGGCCTCCGCATATAATATATTGGGGAAAATGAATAAAAAAAGTATTACCCTTGTTGTAGACACCGTAGTATACTGGCAAGGACAGAATAAAGAATTTGACAATATTGTGGATTGGGATCAAATAGCAAAAAATAAATTCTTTGTTAATAATACGGAAAACGAACTCGTTCGTATACAGGAAGTACTTCTCCCTTCTCCCAAGCCATTAAAGGAAGTAAAAGGTATTGTTGTATCCGAATACCAAAATGTGTTGGAAAAAGCATGGATAGAAGACATTCGTAAAAATAATTCTGTTTGGGTTGATTACAAAACCATATTATCATTGATAGAATAAAAAGATATTCCGCCTTGACAAGAACCGCACTGTATTTATTATCGATTTCATTATTGCTTTTTTCTTCTTGTAGAAACAAGGAGAAAGATGTTGTTGCTCGTGTATATGATCACGTCTTAACAATGGAAGATTTGCAGAATATGATCCCTGTTTTTGATAAAAACACCGACAGTATCATTATCCGGCAACAATATATTGATGCCTGGATTGTTCAGAAAGTGTTATTACATGAAGCAGAAAAAGCCTTATCGAGAAGAGAAAAAAAGTTTGATAAAGAAATCGAAGAATACAGGCAAACGTTAATGGTATACACGTATGAAAACAAGCGGGTAAATCAACTCCTGAACAAAGATGTCAGTGATGAAGAGATTGTAGCATATTACGAAGCGCATAAAAACAACTTCAAGCTTAGGCAGCCGATCGTAAAAATCAATTACCTGAAATTTCCAATCGGATCACCAAAAATTGATGCTGCCAGGAAATTATTATTTAAACCGGATCGAAGTGAACAGGAAATGGAGAAACTGAAAAATATAAGTACGGAACATGCTAAAAATGTTTACCTGTTGGATGACTGGCTTTTATTTGATGACATCCTGAAAGAAATACCTATTGGAAAAGAAAAACAATCTTTCGAGAAAAACCAAGTACTTGAAATTTCAGACAGCCTCAATATTTATCTTATCAAGATATTGGATTTCAAAATTAATGAGGGATACTCCCCTATTAATATCGAGAAAGAAAATATCACTAAATCTATTTTACGACAACGCCGCATCCAAATCTTAAATTCATTACGGGAAAATGTGGTCGAGAAAGCAAAAGAGTCTGGTGAAATTTTATTAAATTAAGTACACAATAAAACAACACAAATCATAGCATGAGAAAATACATTGTATCTATAATAATATTTATTACCGGCCTCAGTTGTATTGGCCAAAACAATAAGAATATAATTGATGAAATAATCGCTACTGTTGGGAGTCGCATTATTACCCGTTCCGACCTTGAATATGCTTTAGAGGGATATAAATATTCTTCAAGACTAATGACCTTGGAACATCAGGATGAGATACGATGCGATATTTTAGAACAACTGATGTTCCAAAAATTATTGATTCATCAGGCAGAATTAGACAGTGTTATTATTACAGATGCACAGGTTAATGAACGAATAGATTATAATCTCCGGTATCAGATTATGCAAATCGGTGGAGATGCACAGAAATTAGAGCAATACTATGGGAAAAGCATTGCCGAAATCAAAGCTGACTCAAGAGAGCAGATGCGTGATGAATATCTGACGGAAGAAATGCAAAGGAAACTGACAGCTGATCTACATATTATTAATCAAGAAGTAAAAGAATATTTCAATTCTATTCCTGAAGATAGTATTCCTATTATACCTGTAGAATATGAGATTGCACAAATCGTAAAAAACCCTGTTATCTCTGATGCAGAAAAAATCTCAATCAAACAAAATCTGGAAAATATGCGGGAAAGAGTTCTCAGAGGTGAAAACTTCAGTACATTTGCACGCATGTACTCCGAAGATCCTGGAAGTGCACTCAAAGGCGGCGAAGTTGGATTTACCAGCAGAGGTGACTTATATCCCGAATTTGAAACCGTTGCTTATAGCCTTAAAGCTGGAGAAATATCTTCCGTTGTTGAAACCGAAGCAGGGTATCATATCATACAAATGTTGGAACGTCGTGGAGAACGGATCAATGTTGCTCACATTCTTATCAAACCAAAACCTTCTCCCGAATCAATGTTAGAGGCAAAGAACTTTCTAGACAGTGTTTATAATCTTATAAAAAGCAAGAAAATATCTTTCGACTCCGCTGCTATATTGTTCTCTGATGACCCAAGTAAAACAAACGGAGGGATGATCGTTAACCCATTTACTTCTTCCTATAGTTTTCAACCAGACCAATTAAATCAATACGATAAAACAATATTATACCTTATTGATGACATGATTCCCGGAGATTATACCCGAACCGTTCCTATGATTACCGAAACTGGAAATCAAGCTTATCGTATTCTTTATTTGAAGGCTAAACGGGCAGAACATAGAGCGAATTTAGTAGATGATTATGAAAAGATCAAAAACGCAGCATTAGAAGCTAAGAAGCAAAAGACATTACTTGATTGGGCAAAAAAGAAAATTAAATACACACATGTAAAAATTAACCCGGATTTCCGCAATTGTGCATTTGTGGAAGAATGGGGATTAGAATTTTAAGAGATGATAACATTCAATTCCGATAAAGAAGCTATTATCAGCTTTACCGAAAAATATTCACAATTACGTGAAGAAACTGCTAAAGTAATTGTAGGGCAGGATGAAGTAGTAAAAAATATATTAATTACAATATTTAGCCGTGGGCATGTTTTATTGATTGGAGTTCCCGGACTGGCAAAAACGTTAATGATAACTACAATCGCAAAAGCATTGGGATTATCGTATAATCGTATTCAGTTTACGCCGGACCTTATGCCCAGTGACATCATGGGAACTGAAATTCTGGATGAACAAAGGCAATTCCGGTTTGTAAAAGGGCCTATTTTTTCCAATATTGTTTTGGCTGACGAAATAAACCGTACTCCTCCTAAAACCCAATCGGCTCTTTTGGAAGCCATGCAGGAACGCAGTGTTTCTATTGCCGGAACTACCCACATGTTGCCCAATCCATTTTTTGTTCTCGCTACACAAAACCCGATCGAACAAGAAGGGACATACCCTTTACCCGAAGCACAACTGGACCGCTTCATGTTTAATATCTATCTTGACTACCCTTCCTTTGAGGAAGAAGTTGATATTGTTAAATCAACAATCGGAGGTGATATGCATGAGCCAAAACAAGTGATTAGTGTTGATGAAATCATATATTATCAAAAACTATTACAACGGATTCCGGTTGCCGACAATGTATATCAATATGCGGTCAGGTTATCGACAATAACTCGCCCGAATACTCCTTCTGCACACGATTGGGCAAATAAATACCTAGCGTGGGGAGCAGGGCCCCGTTGTTCACAGAATCTAATCATTGCAGCGAAATGCCATGCTGTTTTATCCGGTAAAATTTCGCCTGATATTGAGAATGTAAAGGCTGTAGCACACTCTGTTATGCGTCACCGTATTGTGAAAAATTACCGTGCCGAAGCAGAAAGCATTGTTATTGATGCCATTATTGACAAATTCCTGGAAGTTGAATAATGATAATGAAAATGCGAATATAAGGATCGTTGAGGGGAAAAAAGAAATTTTCGACCCTGTACGCCGTCGTTTTGTTTCATGTACACCTGAAGAAATTGTCCGGCAGACTTACATCCGGTATTTAATCAATATATTAAACGTTCCTCCTATCGCCATTTCTGTTGAAAAGAAGATAACTTATAATAATCTTTCTCGACGGTATGATATTGTTGTCTTTTCAAAAGACAAATGCCTGTTAATTGTTGAGTGCAAATCTCCTACTACAAAATTATCCGAAATGACATTACATCAGATAGGAATATATAACAGCAATCTACAAGCAAAATATATTATCTTATTTAATGGGGAACAGGAATTAATCTATAAACGATTAGACGGGCAATACATTCTTCAAAAGCAATTACCTCTATACAAAGAAATGTAAACAAAAAAGGCCACCCCTGGAAGAGGCAGCCATTATGAAAAAAATTTTCTTTATCGTTTAATACTCATCCGCTTAACGACCCGTTGACCCTTGTATTCCATCGAATACATATAGATTCCTGCCGATAAGCCGGAGGTATTTATCTCTATGGTATTTATTCCTGATATAGATTGTATTACTTTATTATACAATAGCTGACCATTCATACTATGAATACGGAAGCTTACCTCACCCGGCTTCGGAATATTATATCTTATCACCGTACCGGTATTGGCAGGATTAGGAATATTTTGATCCATTGAAATACTCACACTTCTTTCTATTGATTCTATATTATCAACATAATCTGTCTTGCGAACAATTGTCAGGGTATCATTGTAGGCATAATCATCCCTGTTTTCTATATACACTTTTATAATATATGCCGTATCCGAGGGTACTGTGTATACGCCTTGGAAAGCATGTGAAACGGTATCCTCGATACCAATGGAAGATATAGTTTCATCAAATCTACGAATTAAATCTCCAGTCATATCCATGACTTCCGCATATATGCTGATATTATTAAAGGTAACAACATCACTCCTGTTTATGACAGTAGCTGCGATATTTATTTCTTCGCCTACTTTGTCCTTTTCTCCGGATGGATTATCAATAGTCGACACATACAAATCTTTCATATCCACACATTCGGTTACTGCCGCCCCTGCATGTACCAACACAGAATCGCAAGCTAAAGAAGCTACTACATCAACAAAATAATCCGCCTCCCAGGGAGTTTTAAATTCATCAAAAGTATAGATTACAGAATCTCCCGGAGACAGTGTTCCCGGAATAGAACCTGTTGCAGAGAAAGTATAGGATGTTGCTGATACATCCATATTCAGATTTATACCCGGCAAATCCATATTTCCCTTATTTTTGACAACTACTTGTTGCCTTACCGCCATATTACCTGATGCGCAGTTATCTATACCTCCGGTAAGAGGTTTGATAGCAATCGATAAAGATGGATTGATCACAATAGTTGTTCTTGCCGTATCATTTGGAGCATATTCATCAACAGGATTTGTCAGATAGGCTTTTATAGTATATGTACCGGGCTTAAAGTTGATATCCCTTGCAATAGTGATAATATCCGATGTATCTCCTGTTAATGTATCCCTTAACGAGCAGGTATACGAATAATTAGCGGGACCCGTTATATCAACCTTAATAGCCGTTGACAATGCTGAAAAGTCAATGATTTGATTTGTCGTAGTGGTTCGCTTTATTTTCAATTCATTCGTCCCCAAATCACAAACAGCCAACGTTGATAAGTTAAGGTTCGAAAGCTCTAAATCCTGTTGTGATATAATCTGCATACGGTCAATGTATTGATAGCCTTCGTCCATATTAACCGATTTCATCATGGATTCAAAAAGCAGACTTATACAACTTCCATTCGTATAAGGAGACAAATCTACCTCATAATGTTTCCATCCGCAGACAGCACCTTGTTTTGTTAATGAAAGTAATGGCTCATAGCTTACCGTACCATCAACGGTAATACGTATGTCTGTATAATCTTCCGATGCTATCGTATCGTGGAAATACCAGAAGTCTAACTTCGGCAATCGTGTGCGGGACAACTGGATCTGCTTTGTAGAGAGGTATGCCATCGCCCCACGGCTTCCTCCGAAAGCTATCATGCGTGTTCCGGAAAGCGGTACAAGTGCAGTATCAATACCTAATCCTTGGGAAACAGGCCTCCATAAGTAGATATTGGTGTTGCCTTCCGATGAAAATCTTTCTGTTAGAATGCCCTGCTCAAATTCTTCATTGAAAGGAAGAGGAATACGTATATTGTCATAAATCGTTTGCGAAGTGTCATTATCTGCTATAGTATCCTTAGGGTGATTTATTACAACGGATATATGATAGCTCCCTACATGAAATATATCCAAGGAATCCATTATTTGGTATTCTTTCGTTTCAAGTAAATCCAATATACCGGTATTAAGAATAATACTGGTATCAAAAGGAATAAATCCAACAGGCCCTGTTGCATGAATATCAAATGTAATCGGATCGGTGGAAAAATCGAAAACCTCTATTCCTTTATTGGTAAGTTCCACCTTTATGGGAACATAATCCGTCAAACACAATGAACTAATGCTTCTTGATTCTACTTTTACGGAAGATAATTCTATATCGGATACTTCATCAGCTCCAACACCATAAGCCCCCATAATTGTATAAGCGGTTCTACTCTCCCCTTTAATATTTTCCGGTACATTGGACACCAAAGGGCAAAGCAATCCTGCATAATTTGATAATTCCAGACTGGTTGTGTCAATAAAGCTTGGCGAGCGATATACGGAATGATTATCTGATGGTACTATTGATTGCCATGCTGCCATCGTAGTTATGGCAGTATCTGCATAACCGACATTGACAGGAGCATACATATTGTTATAATCGAAGTTCCATTGATTAAAATATAAAGTGGACGTTAAATAAATAGGGTAAGCTTTCGAGCTATTCATTACGATATTATTATTTTTAATATTTAAATAGTCATTGGGATACTTTACATACATTCCATGTGCAGAACCGCTACCATCCATATAAATGGAATTATGGAGAATATTGGCTTTTGAAGAATAGATAAACATCCCGTAATATTCACCTGTCGTACTGGCAATAATCTCATTATTGGCAAACAATCCCGTATCCGTCGTCGAATAGTAATTATAATAATACAAGTAAACAGAATAAGGTGAAGTTATTGCCGTACTGCGTTGAATAATACGGTTCCCGATAACCGGGCCATTTACATAATAAACACGAAAAGGATATACTGTTGTTGATGTATTTGATGTCCGGGTTAAGACAGTATTATATGAATAGCTGATAAAATCTACATATTGGGGAGCCGTTCCCTGTGAATGCCAATTGCTTACCGTATTGCTGTCAAATAGTATATGAGTACTGTAAGCAGTTACTCCTGTTCCTCCATAGAAGTACCATCCATAATATCCCCCATCTATCAGATTATTTACAAAGAATATACTGTCAACTACACCCGTTCCGGATGCTTTTGAGATAGGAGCATTCCTTACTGAATTGGTGGTAGTAGTAGGATTGCCCAACAACCTACAATCCCGGACAAGTACATTGGTACAAGGTCCTGTAAATTGAATAGCAGGAACCGTACCTGTCGATACATCTACCGTTATCGCTTTTATCGCTATATTATTAGAATTATTTAAAACAATACCCGCACCGGAGGATGCCGGACGGATAATTACATCTGCCGCATTACCGGTTGTGGAAGTAAGTGTTAATAAATAATTCCCCATGGTATTACTTATATCGGATAGATCTATATTGTTCCTGTAGGTTCCCGGAGCCAACGCAAGGACAACATCACCGGCAACACAAGTCCCTATTTCAAGGAATGCTTCGTCCAAACTTTTGAAATACCCTATTGTAGAATCAACTATATATCTTCCGTTTAAAGCATTTGGGCAAATATATATCAACTTGCTCAGGGTATCATCTTTAGCATATTCATCCGGCAAGCTGCCTCCGTTTAATTCATTAATCCATACACCTATATTATGAATTCCTGCTGTATGTACCAATTGCCCAAATGCAATAGTATCTGTTGCTCCTTTTGCTAAAGATGTAATGAAAGAGGAACCGCCGGATATTTGTGAAACACTATCTAAAGACCATTCCAGATTAATAGAAGATACAGAAGTTGTACCTGTATTTTTCAATACTACTTTTACAGTATCTGTCTGTCCGGCAACATTGTTTCCACATGTCAGTATTTCCAACAATCGAATGTTCCCTGCCATCGGAATTGGTTGATAGCACCCTATTGCAGTGGTGCTATTTCTGCCGGCTCTCGAAATATCTGCACTTACTACAGGGACAGCAGGACATTCCAAACCATCATAATCAACCAATGACAAATCAACAGAAGAATTAATAAAATTAGGGAATAGGCTTACCGAATTAGTATCCATGGTTACATGGGCTTTCCAAGCGGCCAAATCTGCCCGGTCTGCTCCGTCATAGCCTAAATTGCCTGATGAATAGTAATTATTATAATCTATTTTATTATATTGCGGATAAGTACTTGGATTGGACGACAAATATACCGCATAAGGTGTTGCATTTGTTCCTCCTCCATGCGCTATGAAAATATTATTTTTATAAACTCCACTATATGTTGACGATGCTGCAGTGTAAATGTATGCAGCTCTAAATACAGCGGAGCCTCCACTACCTGTTACTAATATTGAATTATGTAGATAATCTACATCTTTATGAAAGTACAAATAGGCTCCATAAGTTGTTGTTGCCGAAGAATTCAAATATATTTCATTATTGGCGATCAATGCAGAATCCATATAATACGTTCGCATTCCATATAATGTAGTACTTATACCGGAATTATCTGCATATACCTTATTGCCTACAATATTACCTCCCTTACGGGCATAGTAAAAATAAAGGCCATACCATGCTGTACCCTGATTGGAAGAACGGGGTGTAACCGTATTATAGGAGACACTCTTTTGATTTACATAATACAAATACATCCCGTTAAAATATGTACCGGAAATAATATTACTGTCTATTATTACATCTTGACAATAATCACTACTTGTTCCATACAAACGAATACCATCATATCCTCCCGATAATTTACAGTTCTTTATTGTTATTCCATCCAATGCCCCTGTATTTGTTGCTTTATATATTGGTGCATAATTTATAATTCCAGCAGTAAGGCTTGCCGATATAATACAGTTCTTGACAGTAATATTAGAAGCACTTCCCGTAAAATGAACACCATAAGTACCGGTTTTTACATCTATGGTTATATTGTCTAATATGATATTATCGGATTTATTTAATAGAAACGCTACCCCTGATGCAGGACGAATAATTGCATCAGATGCCTTACCTGTCCGGGACGTTATAGTCAATGAATAATTCCCCAAATAATCCTTTATATTTGTAAGAATCACATTCTCAGGATATGCTCCGCTATCTAATAACAAGGTAATATCCCCTGCCGGACTACAAATAGGCAATACATTCAGGAATTGGGTTATTGTTTTATAAATACTTGTATCTGAAATGATAATTGTTCCGGCAATGGCAGACCCACAAACATAGAATGAAGTCTTGACTGTATCGTCTCCTCTAAACTCATCACCTGAAGCCCAATCATTTGTCCGGTTAACCCATGCTTTTATATTGGCAGTACCCATAGTATAGGTAACTCCTCCCAATAATATGGTATCGGATTGTCCCTCCAACAATGGGGATGCATAATATACGGTTTGGGCTCCATAAGAAGTGCCATTAACCGACCATTGTATATTAATCGAATCAACAGGCGTTAATCCTGTATTTAAAAGAACAACACCGAGTGTATCTTTATCACCCTGTATTACATTTTTGGTGATACCTGAAATTTCCAATAGAGAAGCATTGCGGTTTAGTGCAACCGATCCTTCGTAACAACCCATTGTTGTTGCAATTGCCCTGTCCTTGCCATGTATGTCTGTTTCAGCTTGCGGATAATGCTCACATAATAATCCTGTATAATTATTTAATAACAAATTAATCGTAGGATTAGTAAATGATGGCAATATATTTTTTGAATTAATATCTGTTTTAACAACCAATCTCCAAGCTTCAAAGGTTGTTTTTGCGCCTCCTGCATAGCCAATATTATATGGAGCGCCTGCAGCATACATATTATTAGCATCTATATCGTAAAGTGCCGTACTGAATGCCGTATTCAAATAAATAGGAAAAGAGGCATAGGTAGAAGATCCTGTCGTATATACTAAATTATTTTTAATCACATTCATTTGCCCGGCAGGAACACCGTTAAAAAATATTCCGCGAGCAGGGCCCGTCCCTGAAAAATAAATGGAATTGTGCAAGACATATATAGGCGGGTTGGTTGATAAACCTGTGGAACTAATATTAATTCCATTAGCCACACTATATGACGAACAATCACCGGTTATTTCATTATTTGCAATTATTGTGGGCCTGCGTCCTGTTATAGCAGTAGTTGTATTAGCAGCATTCAAATAAATGCCATGAATGTAAATGATTGCGGTAGATTGGGTATTTCTTTGTATAATACGATTGCCTATTATATCTTCCACATGGCAACCGGTATTTGTATAAAGCCCATACCAATTAGAGGTATTATGACTCACTCTACTGAGCATTGTATTATGCGATATGCTTGTAAAATAGGTATTATAAGGATTGGTAGCATAGGAATAGGCGCTTTTAAATGTATTGCTGTCCCATACTATATTGGTGCCAAGGCTTCCGATAGCGTTAGCTGTCCCTCCATAAAAATAAGCATTATAGTAACCTCCCTCCAGCAAGCAACCAACAAGGCGGAAATTATCAACAATTCCCGTACCGGTTGTTTTATACAGGGGATTGACAGTAGTACTTGTTGTTGTCGTATCACTCAACAGGTTACAGTTTCTTATAACAATATTGGTACATGCGCCTGTAAATTGTACGCAATTAGCAGTGGTTGATCTTCCATTAAATGTAAGCGATTCCAATGTAAGATTATGAGTGTTCTTGAGTGTTACAACCTCTCCCGATGAAGGTTGAATAACTACGTCTTCTGCCTTACCGGTTGCAGAAGTAATAGTTAATGAATGATCTTCCAAATAATCACTTATATTAGTGAGGTTCATATTTTCAGGATATGATCCACTGTCCAGGATAAATACTACATCATTTCCAACACCGCAAAATTTCATTTCCGAAAAAGCATCCGCAATTTTTTCAAACCTTCTGGTCTTCCCAATAGAGTAAACCCCTCCAAATAGCCCCTCACAAACATGAACAGAAGCAGTTCGCCTATTATCCAAAGAATCTTCATCCGGCAATAACCCCTGATCCAAATCATTGATATATACCTCCACATTAATATCCCCCGGAAAATAAGTTATAACGCCTACCTCTATTGTGTCTGATTCCATGTTTTGTAATGGAAAATCAAAAACATGCTCTGTGGGAGTTTGTACCGTACCGTTGATTGACCAGCCCAGATTAATGGAATTTATATTGCTTTGCCCGGTATTAAGAAGAACCACTTTAATTGTATCCGATTCCCCATTTACCAGCCTATCCCTTAATCCGATAATTTCTCTTAGTGACGCATTAGCACTCGTTACAACGTCTCCATAACAACCCATAACTGTGGGTGTATTTCTGGGAGCATTCAATATATCGGTAACCACACCTTGTGTTGTGTCGCAATATAAGGAAGTATATTCCGCTAATTTCAAGCCATATAACGTATTTATGAAAACAGGCAATTTATTTACGGAATGAGTGTCTGCTGTCATTACTTTCTGCCATGCCGCCAAATCCGCCTGTGCTGTTCCTGCATAACCCAGATTTGTTCCTGATGAATAATAATTATTGTAATCCAAACGGTAATTATTTTGATAAGCCCCTACGTTTGCTTGTAAATAGAATGCATGAGTTGCAGTACCTCCATTGGCAACAAATATATTATTTTTCACTGTCGCATCGTAATTCGTATTTGCGTAAGTGTACCAGTATAATGCCCTAAGCGTTGTTCCTGTTCCTGTTACCAATATACTATTATTTATATAATCCACTGCACGCGGACAATCTACATGTAATCCGTTGGTTGTTGTAGCCGCTGTATTTAATATAATTTCATTATTGGCCACCAATGCCGTATCTATAGAATACGTATATAGCCCAATCAGTATACTCGTTATGCCGGGATTATCAGCATGTATCCTGTTGCCTATAATATTGCCTCCGTTACGGACATTATACTGATACATACCATACCATGTTGCCCCTTGATTGGAAGAACGGGGCGTAACCTTATTGTAGGATACGCTCTTTTGATTTACATAATAATGGTATATACCATTGTAATATGAATTGGAAATAATATTACTATCCACTATTACATTTTGACAATAATTAGAGGTTGTTCCATACAAACGAATACCATCATATCCTCCATCCAAAATGCAATTTTTCACCGTTATCCCATTCAAACTTCCGGTACCTGTTGTTTTATAAATTGGTGCAGTCCCCAATGTAGAAGATGTAGGATTGGCCAATATAATACAATTGTTTATGGTAATATTAGCGGCATTTCCGATAAATTGAACACCATAAGTGCCAGATCTTGCATCTATGGTTATATTTTCTATGGTTATATTATTGGAATTATTCAACAGGAACCCTACTCCCGAAGCAGGGCGAATAATTACATCTTTCGGATTTCCTGTAATGGAAGTAAATGTCAGGGAATAATTTCCCAAAAGATCGCTTATGTCTGTAAGATTAATATTTTCTTTGTAAACCCCCGTATCCAATACCAAAACAGCATCTCCAACACCACATAAATATCCCATGGCAAATGCTTCCTCCAACGTGGCATAATCACCATTCGGGCCAATGTTTACTTTACCGCTAAGGGAAACAGAACAAATGAACCCGGAAACAAAAAGCGTATCGTCTTGTGAAATTGCATCCGTTGCCAATCCGCCATTAATGTTGTTGAGCCATACTTTTACATCCAGTTGCCCAAAGCGATAATTTACTACTCCAACAGTGATAGTATCAAACTGCCCCTGCATTAAGGTTTTGGATGTTGTAAAATTACGGCCCCCTGTTATCTGTGAAGTATCATTTATTGACCATTCCAGGTTTATTGCATTAATGGGGGTTGTTCCCGTGTTCATTATAACCAATTTCAAGGTATCCGACTGGCCGGCAACTGTACCTTGCCTCAACCCAAGCAATTTTGCCAGTATAACATTGGTATTGGCAACTTGAATTTCCTCATGGCAACCAGTGGTTGTAATTGCCATTCTTATATTTCCATCTATATCCCTATTGACAGGAGGAACATAATCGCACAACAAATCCAAATAATTGGAAAACTTCAGACTGCTGTTTGTATCAGCAAATTTCGGCAATACGCGTGTAGAATTCCGATCTGTTGTAACAACCGCTTGCCAGTCTGCTAAACTTACCCTGTTAGCTCCTGCATAACCAACATTATATGGAGCTCCTGCAGCATACATATTATTGGCATCTATATCATAAAGTGCCGTATTGAATGGCGATACCAAATAAATAGGAAAAGAAGGAGAGGAAGGAGCCCCTGTCGTATATATTAAATTATTTTTAACCACATTCATTTGCCCCACAGGAACACTGGCAATAGTTATTCCGCGAGCAGGGCCTGTCCCCGAAAAATAAATGGAATTGTGCAAGACATATATAGGCGGATTGGTTGATAAACCTGTGGAACTAATATAAATTCCATAGGACGCACTTGTCGACGGACAATTACCTGTCACTTCATTATTTGCAATTACCGTGGGCCTGCGTCCTGGTATAGCAGTGGTTGTATTGGTAGTTGTCAAATAAATACCATACGTGTAATTCATTACGGTAGATTGGGTTTTCCTTTGTCTAATGCAATTGCCTATTATATCTTCCACATGACAACCGGTAGTTGCATAAATCCCATACCAATAACCCATATTATTATTCACCCTGCTGAGAACTGTATTATGCGATATGCTTGTAAAATAGGTATAACAAAGATATGTGCCGTATAAATAGGCGCTTTTAAATGTATTGCTGTCCCATACTATATTGGTGGCAAAGCCTCCGATAGCATTAGCTGTTCCCCCATAAAAATTAGCGTTATTGTAACCCCCTTCCAACAAACAACCAACAAGACGGAAACTGTCGACAACCCCCGTGTTGCCTGGTTTATACAACGGATTGATAATAGTGTTTGTTGTTGTTGTATCACTCAACAGGTTACAATTTCTTATAACAATATTGGTACACGCACCTGTAAATTGTACGCAATTAGTAGCGGTTGATCTTCCATTAAATGTAAGCGATTCCAATGTAAGGTTACGAGTATTATTCAGTGTTACAACCACTCCCAACGGAGGCTGGATAATTACATTATTCCTGTCTCCGCTTGCCGAACGTATTGTCAATGAATAATTCCCCATAAGCGTACTGCTATTGGCCAAATTAAGGTTTTCCTTATACGTCCCATCGTATACCAGTATAGTAATATCTCCTCCAACACCACATTCGCCAATGGCATATAAGGCCTTATTTATTGTGGGGAAGTTACGTCCGGGCCCGACGGTTAACGTACCTGTAAATGGAACACCGCAAGCCAGAGAGCTGGTTTTTAACGTATCATCATACGTAATAGTATCCACTACGCCATTGGGCATACTCACCCATGCAACTATGGTATCGAACGACAAATACGATGGAGTATAATATCCGATGGTAATGGTATCGGAAAAACCTTCCTCCAATCCGTTTGCATTTTTATAAATAGCCGTTGGCGATTGCAACGTTCCGTTTAACGCCCAGTCGATACGGCAGGAATCCAAATTAGACATCCCTTTATTGCGTATCCTTACTGTTACCGGCGTAAGCATTCCGGCATCTACTGCACTTCCCGGGCTAAGAAAAGCATCCATGGCTGCCGAATTATTACGGTTCTTCTCCCCAAAATAAAAAAGAGTCAGGGGACGTCCGCCTGCTTTCATTATCCGGGCGCCTTCATCGGTACAATTCCAACGCCAAAAGTGGCTTTCCGACTTACTCGCCGCACCGCTTACCGTATCCGTTTGAGTCCAATAGATATTGTCACTGCCGCATGACCCCTTATCCAACCAATAAACTATTAAATTCATTCCCGCAGGAAGAATAAACGGTTGGTCAAAAACAAATTGATTCCAATTCAGATTGGTTGTCTGTGTTCTTGAATACACCAAAGTTGCTCCATCCGTTACAGGATTTATAGCAGGTGACAGGCTAATTGATGTAACAGTATTCGGTACTGCCAGAAGGTAACAATCCTGAGCCCTTGTATGTGCAAAATTAGAGGACGGATTGCGATAGGCTAAGCCTAAAATCGTCACGTCCTGGCCGGTACCTCTAAGTTCCGATGATAAATACACCGTTCTTGTCATGGAAGAATCTGCATTTACACAAAACGGGGAAAGACAGTTATAAAGGCCCGATGAGGTTGAAACACCAACTTGTATTGAATCTATTTTGCTGCCTCCAAACCTTCTAATGGAATAACTGCCTGACAATTCCACATCATTGCCCAATATATCCGTCAATCTAATAACACATACTACATCATTATCGAATGGTGTATTAGAAATTGTACTTGTCCATAAACCCCCGCCTTGCGGAAGCATCGATAACGTATCATAGCCTGTCACACCCGATAACGTGCGTTTCATATACAAAGCCACCGTATTTATTGGTGTCCCCGAATAAGTGTTTATCTTTGCCGTTATTTCATGCGGGCCTGTAGTATATACTGTGTTTTTGGGGATTGTAACAAACTCCATAACGATATCACTGCTGCCGTATATTCTTTTTGTCAGCGTATCATCAAATGTAATACTATCTTCCTCACCGTTAGGATAACTTACCCAAACTGTAATTTCATCCAACTTATTCACTCTGGGATTATAGTTTCCTAACGTTATCTCTCCGTTAAAATCCCATGGCAAGGCAGGGCTAAAATGCACCACTGTATCCTTGATATGATTCCCGTTTATCGCATAGGATACGATAACGGAATCCAAATCTGCCAAACCTTTATTCTTTACAGTAACAACAACAGGAACCCTTGTCGTTGACGATGTTATAACCGTATCCATCATATTGATAGAATGTAATGATACGGAATTGGAGTCATCACAGTTTCCTTCACCTATTATATAATAAATTGTTCCGGCAAAATTTCGCTCAGCACCTATTGTTCCTGTGAAAGGAGCTGTAGGATTAATTATCCCATGACCTCCATGAATGGTTAGTTCGCTGTTTCTTGCTGTTATAGTAGCATTACACTGAGTAGAAGCGGTTCCATTATATTGTATGCCCCCACCGGGAGAGGTAGGCGCTATAAAATAAAACCCATAAGTTTCGTTTGCCGGTATGATAACCGGATTGGGTAACGAAACGTAAGTATTCTTACCATACCCTGCATTGGTAATTGTAACAGCTTGCTGGCCAATAAGTTTCCAGCCGGCACTTGAAGTGCAATTCCCACAGGCGCTTCCCACTCTGTAATACATGTGAACAGTAGTTGCTCCGGCAGTGGTAAACGATGTTTCAAAACCTGTTATTGTAACAACTTGCTGGCCTGTTTCCATATCAAAAGCAACTCCGCCCGAACCGTTATTTGCTATTGGGGAAGTTAATGATTCATTTGATTCTCTATTGCTCTGTTTGCAAAATTGTTTTATATAATACCATGAATCAACCGTTCGCTCATTGGCTGTTGTATCCCGTCCGGTAATGGAATAAGTAACTTTTGTTCCCTCTATAAGTTGAGGAATAGTAGCTCTCCATAAGGAATCCCCTGCAACAGGTGTCATCAAAAGCGTATCGGTAAAGGTACCCTGATTATTTACCGCCGTATAGATAAGGGAAGGATGTTCTATACGGGCAGGTGTTGTTGTTTTTACTTTGGCATTAATATTCCAGGGCCCTACGTTGTAAACCGTATCTTTGACAAAAGGATAGATAAACGCGACAACAGGATCTTTCAATAAATGTGGAGCCGCTTTTACTTCAAAATCATCTATGAGCCAGCCATACGATATTTGTGTCCCCTGTATTGTATCACGTTTAAGAATAAAACGAAACTCAACACTGGGATCATTTCCAACGGTATTAGACAAATCAAATAGTTCTTCTTTCCACCAGGATTGATCCGGAATAGCCAAACTATCACCTTTTTGCCAGGTAATATAACTTGCCGCATTGAATGCCTTGGAAATATCATAATTTACAGCATTACCCATATAATCCTCTTTGGGAATGGGTTTCCATGTTTGAGCTGTTATCCTATATTCAATACGGACAATATCTCCAGGGGAAACTTTACAGATATGTTTAAACCGCATTACAACATAATCCATCCCTGTTAAATTATATACTGGAGTCTGTAAAATTACGGAATCTCCCATCATATTAGGAACAACAGCCCGATATGAATTTTGAGAACTTGTATAATACTTGTTATTTATTTTCCACCCGTTGGCAGGAATTGCCGATAAATTTATGGAATTAATATCATCAAAATTTTCCGTCCATGTTTGTATTCCGGACTGAGACATACCAGATTGTGAAAATAGGAAAAACACTAATAGATAGATAAAAATCCTTCTCATCGTATAAAGGTTTTAGTTAATGATTAAAGTTTATTAGTTAAAAGTTAATGTTCAAGATTAATTTCGTTGAGCTCGCAAACTCGGTTCAAAATTCAATGTCAATATTTAGTTTGTTTTATCTTTCAAGTTTTTCCAGTCATTCCGAGGCAGGGGAATCCCTTTGTTAATTGCCATTTCATTGGGAATTTTTCCTGCATTTGATATGCCGGTATTTTTCTGGTTTTGCTTGTTGCATGCTATCGTTCGCTTCAAAATAACAGACAAATTTAGATTAAAAAAGGGAGAAATGTTCGGTTAAAAGGAGACAAATAGGGGAATGAAAAGAGACATTTTTCTTAACAAATATTAATGTGTAATTAGATGAGAGTTAGTTGTTTTTGCTTTTTCTTTTCGTGTAAACTGTCAAATGCATAATAAATAATTATACAATTGGGATGTTTTTACTCCCATTTTATTCGCTAAACATTGACGTTTTTTCTTGCATGAACCAAGCGACATATTTAACAGGCCTGCAATTTCTTTACAACCTGAATATAGGACATTACCCTTTCATCATTTTTTATATATGCTTCTGCAATAGTTATATATCATTCCGTGGAAGCAGTATCTCCTATTTCAACAGCAATTTGTGCCTGATTGATTGCAGCACTTCCAATAGAGAGACTATCGGATGATTTTAGAGCCACATTGTATGATTTTTTATGATATATTGCAGTGAAAAAAGGCCGCCCCGGGTATGGGGCAGCCATGATGAAAAGGATTTTCTTTATCGTTTTATAATCATGCGTTTTACTATACGCTGATTCTTGTATTCCATTGAATACATATAGATTCCTGCGGATAAGCCGGAAGTATTTACTTCTATACTATTTATTCCCGGCTCTGATTGTATTACTTTGTTGTACAATAACTGACCATTCATACTACGGATATGGAAAATAACATTTCCTGATTCCGGAACACTATACCTTATTATAGTACTATTATCTGTTGGATTCGGAATATTCTGTTCCATTGTAAAGATATTACTCTTTCCTATTGGTAATCCCGTTTCTTCCGTACTGCGTTCTTCCCGGATGGTATCATTTTCCTGATAATTATCTACTTTACTTATAAATACCCTTACATAATACACTTCCTCATCAGGAACAGTATACTTTTCCAAAAACTTAAACAGCTTATTACTTTCCAAGGCATTAATTACAGGGATAACATCCTCGTGTTTTGCCAGTACCTGTCCATCCTCATCTTCGATTAATGCAGTAATATCCACATGCTGATAGTTTGTCATATCACTTGTATTTGTTAAGGAAACTTCTATCTCCTTGGCAGAACCAACCTGATCAATTCCCCCATCCAAAGGATCGGGACTCAGGAATTGTATTATGGCAAGGTCGTTGATATCTACACACTCCGTGACAGAAGTGCTGCTGTTTACCAAAGCGGAGTCACAGCCCATATATCCTGTTATCTGTACCTGATAATCCGCATCGGGAGGAACGGTATACGCATCGAAGAAGATAATAGCAGAATCTCCCGGGTTCAAACTATCTATTGATTTGGTAAGGGTTTGTTGGGAAGAAGCTATTACATTCAATAGCAATTCAATCCTGAAAATCGCCACATTGCCCGTATTCTTTACCTTCGCTTCCTGTTGTATTTGTGCTCCCTTTGCCAGACAACTCGTTGTTCCTCCCGATACGGCTTGTGCCGTTACAGACATCTCAGGATGGATATCCAATGAAAGATTTGCCGTATCATTGGGAGCATGATTATCAACCGGAGCAGTCAGGTAAGCCCTGATGTTGCTTATACCCGGCATCAAATCAATACCGGATGCAATTAATATCGTATCCGATGTATTCCCTTTCAAAATACCTTGAAGAGGATAATCAAATGTCGGATAACCGGATACATCCACTGCCAGGCTTGTCGGATAACGTGAAAAATCAATGGCTTGGTTCATGGTAGTACGCAATACAACTTTCAACTCTTTATTTGTTAAATCACAAACCGTTATGTTGGGAGTTATAATAATATCCGATACTTCCATATCCTGGTCGGAGGTGATAAAAATGCGGTCTATATATTGTGCCGACTGTGCACCCAATCCACTCATCGACTCAAATTGAATCAAAACACATTGAGCTCCCGTATACGGGCTTAAATCCACAATATACTGCTTCCAGCCATGGACACTGCTTGCCCTAAGCAACGATAACACGGTAGCTGTATCTCCATCAGCAGCAATATTCACGTCCGTATAGGAATCATCCAAGCCAGAGGCTGTTGTATCGTGATAATACCAGAGCTCCAATCTCGGATTAACCGCTCCCTGCAAATCAATCTGACGGGTACTCAACCGTGCCATGGTTCCCTGGTCTCCTCTATAACGAAGCATGCCCGTACCAAAAACTGCTCTTACCTGAGAGTTTGTATCAGGACAAGGTTGCCAAATATACTCTCCGAGAATAGCATGTGACATAAAATCGAATGGCAGGACAGCATTACTGAAATTCTCATCCAATGGTAAGCCAATCTTTCCTGATTTAAACGTACATGTAAGCGTATCATCACATACAAAGTTATCAATTACACTTGTCACCCATGCTTTAATTGTATAAATTCCTCCAAGTATGGCCATGGGAGGAATTAACTCAATGATTCTGGAGTCTCCCGATAGAAGTTGACCCGTATCCATGGTTATGTTCCCTTGATAAACTTTCCATTTAGGGTCTATGATTTCATACCCTATGGTAATATTATCTATAGTGAAATCATAATCATTTTCTCCCACATTCGATAACTCTATTTCTACGGGGCTATCTGTATTTGCACACACATCATCCGTATTTACCGGAGATATCAAATTGAAAATGGCTAAGTCATTGCCTGGATAGACATCTCCGCTACCGCCACCGGAGATGGTTGTTATTCTTACATAGCCATCACCATTATGCCCTGTCTCTGCTATTCCCGCTGGGGAAGAGAAAGACTGATCGCCTACTATTGTTTGTGCATTTGATAATAAAGGGCTTATATATCCTGAGCCGCCTGAGCCGCCGCCACCATCGGCACCAAGAGTTTCAGAACCACTCGGAGAAGCACCGCCATACCAGCCGCCGCCGCCGCCGCCGCCATCACCTATTGTATTACCGCCCTGTCCAAATAAGCCATTTGCCGCGGGATTATTCGCATTTTGTCCACCACCTGTTTGAGTTCCTGCTGTAGCGACAGCACTTTGGCCTGCACCCAATATGCCGTCAATACCGCCACCTGCGCCACCTCTCTCATCGTCTTCCCCATGACCGCCACCACCGCCGGCAACAATTAATACTGCTGATTGATTAGACGATAATGATGATAACACACCAGGCGCTGTTGCTATATGGGTTGCTCCGCCACCAGAACTGCCATATTCTCCACTAGTACTTAATGACCTGTGACCTCCTCCATTGTAACCTCCGGGCAATATTTCAGCAGAATTATTGAGATTTTGTGGAATGCATACACCTGCACCTCCAACACAAATAAATATAGTAGTTGGTTTTGATAAAGTTATAGTGCCTTTTGAATATCCTCCTCTACCCCCATTGGTAGAAAATGCAGTGGGGCTATTTGACATTCCATCACCGCCTTGAGCTCCCCAACATTCCAAGTCATAAACTCCTTTGGGAAGTGTTATTGTTTGAATATCTCCTATGTATTTGATATCAACAATTGGGTCAATGCTGATATGGCCAAACTCTATATAAGTAGAATCCATTAAAACAACATTATTGCCAACATTATCCGACACGTACATTTTGTATATTACTTTGCTGTTATAATATTGTGCCGGAATAGTTGCTACCCAAAGGCCATCTTGTAATGTCATTGGAATCGTATCGTAATTATGTATATAACATGAACTATTGTCCATGATTGTTTCCATATATAATTCCGGTGTAGTGAGAGGTGCTCCCGTCCCTTCATATATACGGGCAAGCACATCAAATGACAAAGAACCTGTTGTTGTATCTATAACATTTACAAATTCCGCCAAGGGGATCATTTTATAGGTAATCGATACCGTATCGTTCCAGTTTATCGTATCGGCCATGCCGTTTACGGTTTGTACCCATACAACAACTTCTATTACCTCACCGATATTTCCGCTTGCTTGGAACGTACCAATAGAGATATTGTTGCTACGTTGGTACATGGCTAATGAAGGTGAAAAATTACGCGAAACAGTTGTAGATATTACCTGTCCGTTTACACTCCAGCCAAATGTAGCATTTGTTAAGGAGACACCTCCGGTATTCAACACATCTATATGTACAGCAATATCCTGATTGTTTACCGCTTCATATTCTGTTAAATATACTTCCCATGCCATTAAATCCAGGCTGGCAGGCGGACGTTCATAAGCACCCATTGTAGGGGTAACAAGGGAACGGAAATAGCCTTTCATATCTGTGCCAACTTCCGGTACAGGACGGCAAAACAAGCTGTCATTATTGAAAGACACCGTGGTTAATTCTAAATTATCAGCAACATTTACAAACTGGGGGAATATATTTACCGAAGTAGAGTCTACAATTACCGTTGTATCCCATGCGGTCAAATTGGCCCGTGCTCCTCCGGCATATCCTAAATCCCCTGTCGAATAATAATTATTATAGCCTATCTCATTATATTGCGTATAACTGTTCGGATTGGATGATAAATAGATTGCATAAGGTGTTGTTGTATTACCGGTTGTATCACCAGTGGCTATAAAAATATTATTCTTATAAATACCACTATATGAGGATGACGTAGGTATATATATTTGTGCTGCTCTGAATGTAGAACCTGCACCACCTTCTATCAATACCGTATTATATACATAACTTACTTCCTTGTGATAATAGGCATACATTCCATAGGTAGAGGAGGCAGAAGAATTCAAATAAATCTCATTATTGGCTACCACCGCACTATCTATATAATACGTACGCATTCCATACAAGGTAGTGTTTATACCGGAATTATCCGCATACACCCTGTTGCCTATAATATTTCCCCCGTTGCGGGCATAATAAAAATACAAGCCATACCAGGTTGCCCCTTCATAGGAAGAACGGGTAGTAACTTTATTATAAGAAGTACTCAAAAGGCTTACATAATAAAGATAGGCCCCGTAATAATAGGAGTTGCTCATGGTATTGCTGTCTATCACTATATTCTTCGTATTATAACTGCTGCTGCCATATAGATATATATTATAATATCCTCCATCCAATATGTTATTCTTTATGGCCAAGCCATCCAATGCTCCGGTGGAAGATGCTTTGTAGATGGCAGCATAACCCGTAGTTTTCATTGTATCATTGGCCAATATCTTACAATCACGTATGGTTATATTGGATGCCGCTCCCGTAAATTGAACTCCATATGTTCCGCTTGTTGCCGCATCAATAGTAATTGCCCGTATCTCTATATTATTTGTATTATTCATAATTATACCTGCACCTGAAGAGGGCTGTATGGCCACACTATCGGCATCTCCTGTCGAGGATGTAATGGTTAACTTATGATTTCCAAACAAGGTAGAATTATTGGACAGGTTTACATTCATCTCATACGTTCCCGGCATCAATGCCGCCGTTATATCGCCCGATATTCCACATAAATCCAAGCCGGTAATCAATGCTTCCATATCCGAGAACATTCCCCCTGGGCCTACCGTTAATCTTCCACTATATGCTCCCATACAGACATTGATATACGTACTTACCGTATCATCTTCTCTTCTCAAATCTGCTAATGATCCATTATTGAGATTGTTTATCCATACTTTTATGGCTACATTGCTGGAAGGATAGGTAATATTTCCCACTGTTATTGTTGTTGAATCTCCCCGCTGCAAATTAACCGTGTAATTGGCATTCCCCCGTGGTACGCCATTTACAGACCATCCCAAATTAATGTTTGTCAAAGGGCTTGTTCCGGTATTATATACCACCACCCCTACATTTTCCGTCTGTCCGGCGTTGATCCCATCTGTCAATCCCGTAATCTCTTTCAGCATACCGTTGCCATTCAAGGGTGTTATTGCGTAACATCCCATAGAGGTAGTTGCAATACGGGAAACGCCTGAAATATCTTCCGGCACAAGAGCGATACGGGGACACATTAAGCCCACATCATGCATTAAATTCAAGTCATTGTTTACATCTATGAAATCAGGGGATACATTTACCGAATTGGCATCCTGTCCGCTTGCTGTTTGAAGCGCTGCCATGGTGGTTATCGGCGTTGCAATATAACCTACATGAGGACCTGTGCTGTAATAATTATTATAATTTGTAGAACCGTAAGCGGGAGTTACATACGTAGTGCTTGCACTGTAAAACGGATATCCCGCGCCTCCTGTTTCTACATAAACCAAATTATTTTCTGCATTTACCTGGTAAGCAGTACTTGTCGGATACTTGGTAAGGCCGTGAATCGCTCCGGTGGTTGCTTTTGCATAGATAGAGTTATGATAAGCATTTACATGGTTGGAACCATATAAACGCATGCCATATATACTATTGGTAGTCCCTGTAATACGCACCTCGTTATTTGCGACCAATGCCGGAGCGGCTACCTGCATGTAATTATTTAGATAATAATACAAATTGATACCGTAGGCGGTAGAGGTAGAGGTAATTGTTACTTTATTATTGAGCATTTTTTCTATATTGTTATAGTAATAAATGTTTATCCCATAATAAATACCGGAACTCGAACGGGAAATAACAGTATTGTTCGATATACTCCGGAATGCATTATAATAATACGCATAAATCCCATAATAATAGGCATCCGTTAAATTATTACTGTCTATTACCACACCATCGCTTATTGGTGTTGCTGTTAAGTTAGCCGATGTTGCATAGGTATAATAGAAATAGAAATTGTAATATCCTCCACTTATATTATTTTTAATGAATTTTACCCGTTTGAGATAATAAGGTGTGGAACTTGATGCATACGCACGTACTGCACAAGAAGTAGAGGCTGTCGCCGTAGGGCTTGCTTTGATATTACATCCATAAAATTCTATGTCGGAACATTCCCCGCTAAAGAGAACTGCATTCGTTCCGCTTGTGGCATCTATGGTTATATTCCTGAATTCAATATTATAGCTCTTATTCAACGTTAGCGCTACTCCTGAAGAAACACTAATAATCGCACTGTCGGGATGGTTATCATACGAACTTATTGTTAAGGTATGTCCCTGCATATAACCGGATACATTGCTTAAATCAAGGTTTTCAGTAAAAACCCCTTTTAATCTTAACGTAATATTTCCCATTACCCCGCAATTACGGATGGTGCTCAATACATCTTCCAGAGTGGCATAATCGCCCCCCTCTCCAACTGTCACCACACCGGACAGTATTCTCGAACATCCGATGGGGGTAATTGTCAGGGTATCGTCATACGTAGTTGAATCCACTACCCCGTTGGGCATACTTACCCATACCGTGAGGGTATCCCGCTTTCCTGCCGTGGGAATATACGAACCGATGGTTATGGTATCGGTAAAATCTTCCGGTAATTCGCCGTAATAGGTAGTGGCAGGAAGTTGTAACTGTCCGTTCAATGTCCAGTTAATCAAACAGGAGTCCAGGTTTTGCATTCCTTTATTGCGTATGGTAACCTGTACAGGCGTAGAGGTTCCGGCCATTACACTTATATTTTCGGGGGAATTAATTAAGTCCAACGCAACCGAAGATTCCAGATCCGACACTCCTGTCAAATAAAAACGGGCATTGGGGCGATTATATGATCGATTAGCCATAGTAGTAGCAGCACTAAAAGAACCATCGCTATAACCGGTAATTGTCAAGTAATCGGAAGTGCTTGTATGATTCCATACATAAGCCGAACCGGGATAGGATCCGTCTTGGTGATTCCAGTAAACCAACAGGTTTTTCCCCGGAGGCAATAAAAACGGCTGATCCAGGGTAATTTCCACCCATCCGGGTGCCGTAGCCCCGATAGAGCCCTGCCATACCAACGTTGCTCCATCCGTAAGGGGGTCTACATAATTATTAGCAGATATTACATTATCATCTACTGCCTTGATATAACAGGTTTGGTTTGTGTAATTCCATGAACCTGTATAGGCATAATCCCATGCCAGCTTGGTAATCATGCCGCCGGATCCGGTGTGAGTAAGTTCCGAACCAAGATATAACTGCCTGGTATAACTATAGTTATAATATAGATTTATTGCTGTTTGATTATTTGTCACCGTACCCGTTCCTACTATTACATACCCCGTTGCAGCGCCACCGGATAATCGTTTGATATAATAATTGCCTATTACTTTTACATTATTATTGAGGATATCCGTTAAGCTGACGGAGTACACGACATTACTCCCAAATACTTTCTGGGGAATGGTTGCCGTCCATAAATTATTTCCACCGGATACCATCGGCAAAGTATCATAATTTGTTATTCCCCCTAATGTGGTCACCACAAATAAAGATACAGGGCCTACCGGCGTTCCCGATAAAGTGTATATCTTTGCAGTTATCTCGTAAGGGCCTGTCCTGTATACCGTATCAGCAGGGGGATCAACAAATGCCATGACGATATCGCTGCTGCCATAGATAAACTTTGTCAGGGTATCATCGCTGGTAACGTTATCCAAGGTTCCATTAGGGTTACTTACCCATACAAGAATGGTATCAAATCCATTGATTTTGGAATTATAATAACCCAAGGTATCCTGATAATTAAAATCCCAGGGCATAGCAGGATTCAGTCGCAGGTTTTTAGAGACGGGATTGGCTCCATTAACCGAATAGGATATGGTAACCGAATCCAGGTTTCCCGAACCCTTATTCTTTATCGTGGCAACAACAGCAATTGTATTACCCGGCGACACAATAAGCGTATCGTCAATATCAATAGAATGTGTTGAAACCGAATTGTTCCTATAATCCAAATTTCCCATTCCTAAGCGGGTAACAGGCTTACGGGCTCCAGCGGAAAAGCTTCCTGTAAGGTATGATGTACCATAAACAGTCATATTTGCAATCCCTATTATACTATTTTCTCCTCTCCAGGTATAACTACCCGAAGAAGGAGTGTCATCTTCCACATATACCATCAGGTTACTTCCCGCAGGAAGCAAAAACGGAAGTCCCGTGAATTGTAAATCAATCCAATCGGGGTATACAAAATTCATGGGCCCCTGATATACTAATGTTGCCCCGTCGGAAACAGGGTTTATATAACTTTGCGGTTGTGTTGTTTGCGTTGTCGCTTTCATATAAATCCGGATGTTTGTCCTGTTGGATGATGACAAACCCGTTGTTTTATAGGCAATGCTGTTTATCAAAGTAGGAATTGATGTGTTGATTGCTTCCAATTCCGAATTCAAATATAAATGACGGCTCCAACTATTGGTATAACCTGAGTATATTATAATTGCCGTATTACCTGTCCCTCCTGCGGTATCATAGGCACCAAAATAAATATAATCGCTAACCACGCTACCGTAAGGAGGTATTGTCACAATATAACCGGAATTGGCCATTGCATAATTTCCGTTCGTATCGAATCCTTCAACAGAATACAATACTTCCGTACCGGCAATAAACTGTTTAATGCTTGCTTTCCATAAGGAATCACCTTGCACATGCGTCATCAATATGGAATCGGATTCAACAAGCGTTCCGTTGTAGGTTGCCGTATATTTTAACCAGGGTATCTCAATGGGGGCATTGGTATTGGTTTTTACCTTGGCATTAATTTCCCAAGGGCCTGTACCATAAACCGTATCCTTTATAAAAGGAGCTATAAACTCTACCGTAGGGGGATAGACCTGATAGGTTGCCGCTAATACCTGGAAATTATCCAGGAGCCATCCATACGAACGTTGCGTTCCCTGCAGGGCCCCGTGCTTGATAACAAAGCGGAATTGTACCGGTGCCCAACCGACCTCTATACTCAGATCGAATAATTCCTTTTTCCACCAGGATTGGGTTGGAAATACCGTACTGTCGTTTGCCTGCCACTCGGGATAGCTGGCGGCATTAAAGCCTGTAGTACGATAATTTGTTGCAGAACCCAAATACGTATCCCAGGGAAAGGCCTCCCATGAATTCGTCCCTCCAAGGTTATATTCAAGCCTGACAACATCATTAGGAGAAACTTTACAAATATGATCAAATCGAAGAAAGACGTATTCATAATTTGTACAGTCATAAACAGGTGTCGTTAAGATAATGGAATCTCCCGGATTATTGGGTAACTTTCCCCGGTAGGATTGGGGATTTGTTGATGATGAAGCCGATTGATGGTATGTTGTATTGGCTTGCCAATATCCGCTCACAGAGCTGGAAGACACCGTCCATCCGGCGGGAGGTGAAGCGCCGTCAAAATCTTCTGTCCATGTCTGACGTTGCTGTTGTGCATGTCCTTGCTGTAAACACAGCAAAATTACTGTTAAGATTAATAAAAACTTTTTCATGTTCTTCGGTTTTTTTAGTTAAAGGTTAATATTCAAGATTCTAAGTTTAAGATTAACTTCGTTGAGCTCGCAGGCTCGGTTCAAAATTTAGTTGTTAGTTATTAATTGTTAATTATCAGTTAGTTGTTAATTTCAAGGTTTAATATTTTAAGATTTCAAGATTAACCGGCATATTGCCGTCATGCTGAACTTGTTTCAGCATCCCCTTCCTTTAAGGGGGTTATCTCACTGCGTTTCGATGCACTCACCTGCTTCGCGTTCGGGTGCGGATCAAGTCCGCAAAGAACTGTGTTACATATTGCTTTTGGTTCGTAATTTTTAATTAACTGTGTTGAGGGCTTTGCCGTTCGTAATTGAATATGTCCCTGCTTTAAAATCATATGACCATTAATAGTTTTTCATATTCGATAGTATGTGGTTCCTTCAGCAGGGCAGGAGATCCGGTAAACCTTGTTGTTATCCGCAAGGTATAATTTCCGGGGAGAAGATCCGGTACACGGGCAATGACCGTTTTGGAATCGTTTTGCTTCAAAGGGGTTGTAACAGGATGAACATCACCCGCCTGATCTATAAGGTATACCCCCAGCCCCGATTCCTCTTCGGGTATAATTTTCAGCCCGTTCCCTTTTATAAGAATATCTTGATTTGCCGTAATGATCCCGTCGGCTAACCCGGTGGAAACATCTGTTACCAAGCTGATACAGGCATTGCCGTTCTTTACGCCCAACACACTGACCCCCACCTGTTCCAAAGCCTCGCACATCTCTGCACTGGGGGTAATGTCCACGCTAATCTTATGAATGTCCCGGTTGAACCGGGTATGGGAGGATGTAAATGAACCGTTTACCCGCGGGGTGAATTTGCAACAGTTGGTCAGTACGCTATATCCCTGCTGGAGGTAGTAACGAATAATACCGTCGCTCTGATTAAGGATGCTAAGTATGGTATTGTATTTGATATCAGATCCTTCAGCAATAATACGCCTGGCAATATCTTCGTTGTTTTTGATTCTACCGGCAGTGGAGACTTCCGCTGTATAATCATTCTCCGTGGTTTGTACCAATGTCTTGAGCCGGAGCCATACTTTCCATAAAAAATAAATAGTATTCATAGTTTGATGTATTTAAAGTTGGGTTTTTTTTATTCTTATCCGTTTATTCGTCTACTTGTCCACTCGTTAACCAATGGCAGAGATTACACCTCGCTCTTAACCGGCCTATTGCCGTCATGCTGGACTTGTTTCAGCATCCCCCTCCTTTTAAGGGGGTTGCGGATCAAGTCCGCAATGACGGGAACTTGAAATGACGCTTTTAACCCTCCTGTAAGAAGGAAACATTCCACCTAAGGGGGAACACCTCACCCCCCTAAGAGGGAAGCATTCCCCCGCATAGGGGGGAACGTCTCACCCTTATAGGGGGGATTGTCTCCTCCATATAAGGGGGATTGCCTCCCTCTCCGGTTTATAGTTGGACAAGCAAATTTCTTTGATAAATACATTGTTTGGGCGTTTTTAAAAGTTTACCTCCGCTCATATACTGTGTTACAATCTTTACCCGGCAGCCTCCCGGAAGAAGCTCCGGAATCATCGCCAGGATTTTCGAAGGCTTGTTCTCTATCAGTACTTCCGCCTTGTTTTCACTGCCGTCGTCGGTAATGAACCATAATCCGCAGGCAGGGTCGTCGCCTTCTATTTTCAGATTGTACCCATAGACTTCTATCACACCTTTGGGAGTGAGTCTTTCATTTACCAAACCCGATACGCTGTCTTTAACTTCCTGTATCTGGGGCATAGGGCTAATGGTATTTGTCTTCTCAAATTTTACTTGCTTTTCCGTATCGCGAAGCAAAATCCCTTTGGTCACGTTGATATTAAGTTTGTGACGGTTTCCATCGAAACTATCCAATGGGCTGTCAAACACCCCTGAAATGGAAAATGATATATTAAATAAGGGTAGATTAATGGTATTGCCTTCCAAGAGTATGTCAACAACGGTTTCATCGAAGTTATTCAATACGGCAAGAATGTCCGTGCGGGTGAGTGTTGTCCCTTTGCCTAACATGCGGGTAATAATAGCTTCCCTGTCCAGGCTCTGAGCTATATGAACTAATGCTGAATAATCCTCAGCCTCTTCTGTAAGTTTGTTTTCCTGTAACGAATACTTTAACATAACTATTTACATTTTAAATTAATATTTTATTGAATTAATTCCGGGGGAATAGGTTTTCGTTAGGGAGGACGTAATGTGTTGGTTAAAAGTGTTATTGCGAGGGATGAAACCCGAAGGCTCCGGCTCCGCCGGGCTCGTAAACCCGGTTTCCCAACAAACCCGGAATGACGGTTGTTGAGAGTAGGCTTTAAACAATAAGAAATACCCTTCGCCGGAGCAAAAATCGAGATTTGGAAAAATAAGAATGGAACCCTTAAGTGTAAGGGAAATAATAATTTACGCGCCCGTGAATATGAATTACACGCTAGGTGCGCTGTGTGTGTGTGTGTGTGTGTGTGTGTGTGTGTGTGTGTGTGTTACACTTTTATTTGAATAAACCAAATAATTCACACTGTTTTTTCCGCTCTTTTCAAACATAAATTGTTGGAGAAACACTTTAAGGAGGGATAGCACATTTTGCACCTCGCATACAACACGTGAGAAATCACACATAGTATGAAAAGAAATAACCATTCCTCTGTGATTTAAGGAGATAAGAGAGAAGGAATGTGATGTATTATAATTCATATTATTCTTTTCATATTATTTCACGCTGCAAAGATAAACAATTTTTAATACAAAATAACAAAATGCAAAATATTTTTTCAATAATTAAAAAAGAAAGATAATATATGATAAAGGAATATTATTCATTCGTAATACCTGATAAACCGGTCACTTTTATATAAAAACACATATTTAAATAAAAAGATAGGGAGGGATGGTTTGATTGTTGAGAATAAAAATATTAATTCAATATTATTTTGATTATTTTGGTGGGAATAGCGATGACAAGGAATCAAAAAACAAAAAAGGCTGCCGGATGGCAGCCTAAATGAATCATGAAAAGATTTTATCGTTTTATACTCATGCGTTTTACTATACGCTGACCCTTATATTTCATCGAATACATATAGATTCCTGCCGCTAAGGTAGAAGTATTTATCTCTATGGTATTTATTCCTGATATAGATTGTATTACTTTATGATACAATAGCTGGCCATTCATACTACGAATATGGGGAATGACGACCCCTGATTCGGGAATACTATATATTATTGCCGTACTGTTTTTATCTTGATTGATATCGCAAAATACCATTTTTTACGGCCATCATCACATTGGATGGCGCCCGGTTGTTTTGTAATTCCCGTTTCATGAAGTCCATGTATGGAGCTACGTGTTCGAAAAATTTATAGTATCCTTCGCACAGGTAATTCAGGCCGGGTTCGCCATCGGCCGTTTGGAGAATCCGGTTTTTGGGACATTCGCCGTTGCAGGCAAATAGGAATTTGCATTGTTTGCACTGTCCAGGTAAGCGGTCGTATTTGTCGGTACCGAATTGAAATTGTCCATCGGAATACATCATCCCGATCAGGGTTTTTGACAAAATGTTCCCGAGCTTATGCTCCGACGAAACGAAGTGGTCGCAGGCATACACGTCGCCGTTGAACTCGATGATTCCGGCGTGTCCGCAATGTTTGGCAAAGATACAGGTACCGGGATTTTCGCCCACCCAGTTGGCAAGAATAGAGTCGAAATGCTGGATATAGTATATGCCCACATCACTCTTTACCCATTCATCGAAAACGGTGATGAGGAAATCGCCCCATTTCTGCGAAGGGACATTCCACGGTGCAGGACTACCGTCGTCCAGCCGTTCCACAATAGGGGAAAACTGGATGAAACGGGCGTCTATCTCTTTGAAAAAACGGTAAAATTCCAACGGATAATCTGCATTGTAATCATTCACAACACCCATCACATTGAAATCCACATTGTGCTTTTTGAGCAGGTTGATACCGCGCATCACCTCTTTAAAGCTGGGTTTACCATCAATTTTAGTGCGGTACCTGTCGTGACAATGCTCGGGGCCGTCGATGGAAATTCCTATCAGGAAATTATTGTCCTTGAAAAATTTGCACCACTCGTCATTGAGCAACGTGCCGTTAGTTTGTAAGCTGTTGCCTATGTATAACTTCCATCCGTAGGCTTCCTGCAAGCGAAGTGCCTTTTTGTAGAAATCAATATTGCGTAAAAGAGGTTCGCCGCCATGCCACGTAAAGAGTACCTGTTGCATGGTTTGCGATTCGAGGTATTGTTTGGTAAAAGTTTCCAACATCTCGTCGCTCATCACATATTGTTTGGTATCGGGATAGAGTTCTTTTTTATCCAGATAATAACAGTACTTGCAACGAAGGTTGCACGCCGCACCGGCAGGTTTAAGCATGATATACAGGGGCTTTGCAAAAGGGGTGGCAGTGTTTGCGATGTTCATCAGTCATTCAAATTAAAATCTTCACTAAAGTTAATAATATGCACGATAAGTCCCTCCCTCCCCGTCGTTTTTCATGGGAAGGGGGGCCTATCCAGAAACATTCAAACTATTCCGTTTTCATTTTACGTTCAAATTCGCGTTCTATATCTATATAAGCATCTTTGACCGATACATCGTACACCACTCTCTTGATTTCGCCGCCGGTGAACGGATATTTGTAAGTATAATGTTTACTTACAGGGTCGCCGGTATCGTATCCTACACAAAGACCTTCGCCGCTGTTGAGCGAGAAACGGCCTGCTTGTGTACGGAATTGGGCTTGTGACACCATTTTGTCGTCGATATAGAGTTTCATCGTACCCATACATTCGGCTTTTTCCGTCAGGGAATCTTTCACAAATTCCACACCAATAATGTGTTTCCCCGTAGGCATAGTATAGCTCAATATTTGTTCGGGCAATAAGCCGAGGAAGTTGTATTCGAAATTCACTTTATTGTCTTTCAAATACATGGTGTATCCACCAAAACGTGAGCCTTGTGATACGATTACACCTTTGGCGCCTGCTTTTAAATCCACTTCCGCAAAAATTCTGAATGAACGGGCAGCCGTGCGTACAGCATTGGCTTCGGGTACTTCGGCGGCATTCGGATAATAAACATAACGTCCGTCAGCAGGAACTGCAGGGTCGTATTCATATTCCACAAATTCAAGAATACTAAGATCATTCAATGGAAGTACGTTGTATTTTTTAGCTTCTTCCAACCAAAGTCTTTTCATTTCTTCTACTTTTTCAGGATATTTTGCCGCCAAGTCAGTCGATTGCGAACGATCAACATCTGTATGATACAATTCCCATTTATCTTTATCGAAATTGCTTAAATTTGAAGGCATTGGTCCATGTACAGTAGTTGCCATCCAGCCGTCTTTCCAAATACCGCGTGTACCTAACATTTCATAATATTGTACATGTTTTTGCGTAGGCACACTGGCATTGTCGAAACTGGAAACCATAGAAACGCCTGCCAGCGGGGTTTGTTTGATACCATGTACCACGTCGGGCATTTTTACGCCGCAGGCTTCCAAAATGGTAGGCACAATGTCGGTTGCATGGTAATATTGGCTGCGCAATTCACCGCGGGCTTTGATTCCTTTAGGCCAGCAAATTACCAAAGGGTCACAAGTACCGCCGCTGTAGCCTGAATAACGTTTGAACATTTTATAAGGTGACGAGAAAGCCATTGCCCAACCAGTCGGATAATGATTGTATGAATCGGGACTGCCTAATTTATCCATTTGAGCGATATTATTTTTAACATCATCAGGATATGAATTAAAATAGTAGGTTTCGTTTATTGTACCATCGGGACTACCTTCAGCCGAAGCGCCATTGTCGGCAGCATACAAGATAATAGTATTTTCATATTGCCCCGATTCTTTCAAATATTGGATTACACGTCCAATTTGTGCGTCAGTATATTCGGAATATCCTGCAAATACTTCTGCCATGCGTGAGAATAATTTCTTTTCGTCGGCCGAAAGTGTATTCCATGGACGTACCATATCTAACGGTGAATAAGTTCCTTTAGGCATCGGATTGTCGGGTGTCAATTTTGTACCTTTCGGAAGGATACCTTTGGCAATCATACGATCGAGAACCCATTTGCGGTAAGCATCGTAACCGTCGTCGAATTTACCTTTGTATTTGTCGATATATTCTTGGGGTGCATGGTGCGGTGCATGGTTGGCACCCGGACAATACCACATATACCAAGGTTTATCGGGGCTTGCTTGTTTTGAATCTCTGATAAATTGGATAGCTTTATCTGCCAAGTCTTTCGACAAGTGATAACCTTGTTCGGGCAAATAAGGTTGTTCTACGGTATGATTATCTTCAGTCAAAGCAGGGTACCATTGGTTGGTTTCGCCGCCAATGAAGCCGTAATAACGGTCGAATCCTTGACCCAAAGGCCAATCTTTCTTTGAAGCACCCATGCCGAAAGCATCTACAGGCACGTTGTGGTTTTTACCAATCCAGAAAGTTGCATATCCAGCATCGCGCAAAATAGTGGCGATGCTTGCGTTCGATTCGGGAATATGTCCGCTGTAGCCGGGAAAACCCACTGCCGATTCGGCAATAGTTCCGTATCCGTTTTGGTGATGGTTGCGTCCGGTAAGCAAACACGAACGTGTGGGTGAAGAAACAGAGGTAGTGTGCCATTGCGTATAAATCAATCCATTGGCAGCCAAACTGTCCAAGGTAGGCATGTTTACCCTTCCCCCATAGGGTGACCATGTTGCCTGACCAGTATCGTCAAACAAAATAAATAACACATTGGGTGCATTTTTAGGTGCTTTCGGATAAAGGAAAGCGTTCCAGTCGGGTTTAGAATCGCGGATATCAAGGTTGATTGTCCCTTGAAATTTTTGACCGGGTTGTTGTGCAATTGCTGGGTTGCCGACAAACCCGACAGAACACAAAGCAGTTGCAGTAAGCAATGCTTTGTTCGGATGAATTTTAAAAGTTTTGCTCATCGGATTTAATTTTAAATTTATTTAAATTGTTATGGAATTTCATTTTCTGATAATCCCATGATGTATAAATCAATGTTAGAACACGACAATAAGTTTAACAAAATGTTTCCTGTAATTCATTGCTTTCATTCAACTAATTCAACTAATTTAACTATTTGATTATCGTTAAGAGGATATCAAAAGTTGCTTTCTTAAACGGAATAAAAGCAATTTTTACTACTAAAGTTAAAATTTGCTTATATTTTTAATGTAACAAAATACCTGAAAATTTGTTCACGTTAGTTGATGTATCAACGAAAAGTTTCCGATACATCATACTGTTGAAGGTTTTCCGGTTGCTAAATACAGAAGATATTATCCGCTTTCAAAACTTCCAAAAGGCTGAAATTTCAAACTCACGAGGAAGGGAGAGACTGCACATGTTAAAACTTGATTCAGATATTAAAGCATTCATTGAAAATCAATTAGGTAAAACTCTTAGACATACTTGAACATGTCCGAGCATTTTGCTCACAGAATCAAGGGAATACCATTCGTGAGAGCAATTGTTGTTCCGAAAGTATGATGGCCGCAATGAATGGCCAACTTCTTAGAAATATCGCATAAAGAAGCCATTTCGTGTAAATGTATATTGCGGGAATAAAGAGTTCCTCTAGGAAAGAATAACTCCTCATAAGCCAGTTTCTCAAAATCCAGTTAAATATACGAAGTATGGCTTCGGCTTGTGGCAACAAGGGTACATTAGACAAGACAACTGTTTTATTCCGTTAAGCTCGCATCCACCATTTCTCGTTTTCTTTTTCAAGATTGATTCTTTTTAAACCTCTTCCGTCCTTTATTATCAAAAAAAGCGAACGGCATAAATCCGAAGAATAACCCGAACAATGTCGCACCTGGTAAAAAAACAACCGGAATAAAAAGCCTGGAATTAACCCGACAGTCAAGCTTACCCTGACAATC
Organism: Bacteroidales bacterium; assembly: GCA_031553535.1. GTDB lineage: Bacteria > Bacteroidota > Bacteroidia > Bacteroidales > WCHB1-69 > JAIROC01. Next base: position 78,928 of record JAVBLM010000004.1, read on the forward strand.
CGTGTCTTTGCCCCCAGGCTTAAATTACCTTTTCTATTCTTCTTATTATATCCTTTCATGGCATGATATTACATCTCCACCGCTGACAACTCCGCGTAAGAAAGTTCGAAATCCTTTTGTGCTTCGAGTACGGTGTTTACTACGCCGTAATAAAACTCGATTTCCAGTAAATACTCCAGCAGGGATATCTCTCCGGCATCCAAGGCCTTCTTCAACAGTGCCTCATTGTTATGGAGGGAAAGTGCGTTTTTGTAGTTCGAGGCGGTCTGCTGCAAGTTGGAAGCTTTCAAATACAGATTCTGCAGGGCGGCATAGAACTGCATCTTTGTGTCGTTGAGGACATATTCCGATGCTTTTAACTGGGCTTTTGCCTGTTTTACCTGGTTCTTGTTCTCCCAAAGCGGTATCGAGACTCCTACCGATACGCCCTGGTACCACTCCCCGACAACTTTCTCACTCATATACCCGGCTGAAAACTTGGGTAGTCCCATCGCACGGTTCAACTTTACCTGTTGCTGGTTGATTTCAATCTGTCCGCTCACATATTGCAAGACCGGACTCTTGCTCTCCGCCTGTGCATACCATCCATTAAAATCGGACGGCAACACATTGTCAGGATAACTATCCATATCGAACGAAATCTCCTTGCCTCCGTTCAACCTCTTCAACTCGGATAAAAGCGCTTTGCGTTCGGTTTCGATATGGGCGACTTCGTTTTGTACGGCAATCAGGTTCAATTGCGCCTTGTTGTGCTCGATGACATTGGCTTCGCCCTTGTCCATCTTCGCCTGGTATGTCCGGGCAATACGTTCGGAATTCGATAACCGCACGGCATATTCTTTCGCCAAGGCGTTGTAGTATATCAGCTCGATACAGGCTTTCCTGGCATCGAGCAGAAGGTTAATCCGTTCGGACTTATACGACAACTCCACATTCACATTTTCGAGGTTTGCAATCTTCTTGCGGTGCGCATAGGCAGAAGGAAAATCAAAGGTCTGTATTACGCTTACATCGGTACGGTTGCCTATCATCGACGGGCTTCCCCATAAGTAGTGGAATTCCACCTCCGGGTTTTCAAGGTAAATACCGGTCTTGTTGACCAACTTCCGGGCTTCCATCTGTTCCCTCAACGCATTCAACGTGCTGCTGTTCGCCTCTATCTCCCTGAGGACGGTTTCATACCCGCCCTGTGCCGTCACCCGGCAGACAACGGTTATGAGCAATATGCTAATGATTAGCTTTTTCATTTTTAAGCCTCCTTTCCTGAATTAATTCATAAACAACAGGTACAATATATATATTTAACAAGGTGGATGTTAACAGTCCGCCCAGCACCACCACGGCCATCGGGCTTTGAATTTCATTGCCCGACTTGTCACCGTTTAACACAAGCGGAATAAGCGCCAGCGCTGCGGTCAGGGCGGTCATCAGGATTGGGTTAAGACGGTCGATGGAACCGCTCAATACGGTTTTCCTTAGCGGAACATGGTCCTGTTGCATGTGCTGATATTTGGATATTAATAAAATACCATTCCGCGTTGCGATTCCGAATAATGTGATAAAACCTATAATGGAAGGAATACTCACAATTCCCGAAGTGAGGGATACGGCAAACACCCCTCCTATCAGCGCCAAAGGAAGATTTATCAGCACGATGGCCGACAAGGTAAGGTTTTTGAACTCGCCGTACAACAGCAGGAAGATAACAAAGATTGCCAGCATGGAAGTCAGCAGGAGCGTCCGTGAAGCGCTTTGTGCACTTTCGAACTGTCCGCCGTATTCTATCCGGTAGCCTTCCGGCAAGTTGATATTCTGTCCGATATTGGCTTTGATGTCATCCACCACTCCTTTCAAATCGCGTCCGGATACGTTGGCAGAAACTACAATCTTGCGTTGCACATTCTCCCGGCTGATGGAATTAGGCCCTCCTACGGAAACAATTTCGGCTACCTCTTCCAGTGGAACCTTGCTCCCATCCTCCGTATCTATCAAGGCGGACTTCACCTGGTCGATGGTCTCCGTATAGTTTTTATTGAGGCGCAGTACCAGTTCGAAACTTCGTTGCCCTTCGTAGATATCCGACAGTTTTTCCCCGGCAAAGGCCAGTTCCACAAACCTGTTGAATTCCTCTATCGAAATACCGTACCGGGCAAGCATCCCGCGGTTGGCACGGATTTGCAGTTGCGGCGTTTCCGTCTGTTGTTCGACGGAGACATCCACCAAACCCTCTATTCCCTGTATCGAGGACTGTATCTGGTTGCCCAGCATAAAGAGCCGGCTCAAATCCGTCCCGAACAGTTTGATGGCAATATTCGCCCTCGTGCCAGAAAGCATGTGGTCTATCCTGTGCCCGAGCGGTTGCCCGACGGTAGCCGCCACCCCGGGAATTGCAGCCAGCTTTTGGCGAACGTCTGCAAAGAATTCTTCCCTGCTGCGGTCTTTCAAGTCGAAATCGACATCTATCTCGGCGCTGTTGGTAGCCTGCGAATGTTCATCCAGTTCACCGCGTCCCGTTCGGCGAGCGGTACTGTTCACCTCGGGGATTTTCAGCAGCTCGGTTTCCATCAGGTTACCCAAACGCTGGCTTTCTTCGAGGGAAACGCCCGGTTTAGTAACCGCCGAAATAGTCAGGGAGCCTTCGTTGAATTCCGGTAAGAAACTCTGTCCCATCGTGAAAAATAAAGCCAGAGCAACTATAAATAATGCTATCGTCGGGAAAAGTACTTTTCTTTTATTCCTTAAAACCCAATTTAATGATTTGGAATAGATGGACGACAGGTTTCGTGTCAGCCAACTGTCTTTTTCTTTTTTATCCAGATATTTACTGTTCGATAAAATCAGTTTGCACAGCAAGGGCGTAACCGTCATGGCGACAATCAACGACATGAACAGGGAGACAATGTACGCGACTCCCAGGGGCTTTAACATCCGGCCCTCCATTCCCGAAAGGAAAAACAACGGGATAAACGCTACAATAATAATAAAGGTAGCATTGAGGATGGACGCACGGATTTCCCTTGAGGCATCGAACACGACCGTAAAGGTAGATTCCCGCTGCTCTTTGGGTTTGAGGTGGTTTTGCCGCAACCGTTTGTATACGTTTTCCACATCGATAATGGCGTCGTCCACCAGCGAACCGATAGCGATACACATTCCGCCGAGGGTCATCGTATTGACATTCATTCCCAGCAGATAAAGGACAATCATCGTTCCCAACAGGGACAACGGTATCGCCAACACGGAAATAACCGTTGTGCGGAAGCTTCCCAGGAAAACAAAAAGGATGACGATTACAAAAAACGCACCCTCAAGCAGGGAACGCCCGACGTTGTTTACCGATGTCTCGATAAAATCAGCCTGACGGAAGATTTTGGTATCCATCCGCACATCAGCAGGCAGAGACTTTTGTATGTTGGCCAGGTTCTCCTCGATTTTTTCGGTAACATTTAATGTATTGATGTTCGGTTGTTTCGAAACGGAGATGATAACCGCCGGTGAAGCATTCTGCGAAGCATAACCCATTTTCAAGGCGCTTCCGATAATTACTTCGGCAACATCGGAAACTACAACAGGTTTTCCGTTTACGGTTTTGATAAAAGTCGCCCCCAACTCTTCCGGGTCGTTTGCCCGCGCCATCCCACGCAAGACATATTCGTTGCCGTAGTCACGAACCACGCCGCCCGAAGAGTTGTCGCTGAATGTTTTACCTACTTCTTCCAGTTCTTTCATGGTAACGCCGTAGGTATTCATTTTTTGCGGGTCGGCAAGAATCTGGTATTGTTTATAATCCCCACCAATAATGGTCACCTGCGAAACGCCGCCCGTTGCCAGAATAGCAGGCTTTACCACCCAGTCGGCCAGGGTACGCAGTTCCATCATGGACGTGGAATCCGCCTGCAGGCCAATAAAGAGTATCTCCCCCATCACACTCGATTGCGGAGCCAGGACAGGGGTAATACCGGCAGGCAATGTGTTGGCAAGGGTCACCATCTTCTCGCTCACAATCTGACGGGCTTTAAAGATATCAGCCCCCCAGTCGAATTCGACCCAAACGAAAGAATAGCCCTGCATGGACGCCGAACGGACACGCCTTACATCGGTAGCACCGTTAACAGCCGTCTCGATAGGAAACGTCACCAGACGCTCAACTTCCTCGGAAGCCATGCCGTGTGCATCGGTCATGACCACCACCGTGGGAGCCGTCAGGTCGGGGAATACATCAATATCCATTTTTTGGGTGGTATAGGTTCCGCCGACAATCAATAATATCGCTCCTAATAATATAAACAGCTTATTGTTAAGAGAGAATTTAATTATTGAATTGAGAATGGAAAATTGAGAATGGAGAATTTTATCAGGCTTTCCCATTTCTCCCTCCTTTCTCTTTCAATCTCAAATTTTCTTTTGAGGTCTTTATGATACTTACCAATAAAGAAATAAGCTCTTGGCAATCACTATTGATGGATTGGAAACTCTTTTCATCAAAGAAATCACTATCTTTTAATAACATTAACCAATATTCGGTTTCGTTGGCCTCTTTTAATGCTATATTGATTTTATTGATAAAATCAGCCTTTGACTGTGCATGTTCCGATTCTTTTACCAAAGCACCTATTGATGTGCCACTTCGTAAAAGCTGTTTCGATAACACAAACTCACGTTGTTCCATATTCAGAAACTTGTATGCTTTGATTATTCTCAATGCAAAAGCATACGATTTATCCATAATTATATTTTGCTTTCCCATATGTTATTTTTAATTGAGAATGGAGAATGGAAAGATCTAATAGAATTTTCCATTCTCAATTCTCCGTTCTCCATTTAATGCACGTGTCCGGAATGGGCATCCAAAGCGCCCGAAGCCTGTGCCAGTTTAACCAGGATTGCACCCTTACTTACCACTCTCTCATCCGCCGATATACCTTCGGTTATCTCTGTCCTGAAACCGTCCGTCACTCCTTTGCTGATCAATCGCTTCTCAAAAAATTCGGGTGTAAGCTGGACAAAAACAAAGAAGCTCCCCATCTCTTCCACGATAGACTCGTTGGGTATAGTTAAAGCCTGGTTATTGGATTGTGTCTTGATATACATCTCCACAAAACTGCCCGGCAACAAATCCACGCTGTTCTTCACCTGAAAAACAACAGGGATCAAAGGGTTATTCACATCGGTAGATTTACCATAGGAAACCACTTTCCCGTTCAGTTCCTCAAGGGAATAGGTGCGGTTGATGTCCGAAACCCGGAGGTTTGCCGTTGAAATACTACCCAATATAGGATAATATTTCGGTTGTAACTCTGCTTTTACCAACAAATCCCGGTTTTGTGAAACAACCACAACAGGCTGTCCGGCCTCGACATATTCGCCGTTGCGTACCAGAACCTGCTTGACAAATCCGCCCATGGGAGAGCTTACAACCTGCTTTCCTGCCGAAAAATTCTTCCGCAGGTTTTCATACGTTATCTCTGCATTCGTATATTCGGACTGGGCTTTCAGCAGCTCGCTCTCGGAGACGATCTTCTCTTTTGCAAGCTCTTTCTTCCGTTCGTATTCCGCTTTTGCCCGGTTATATTCGGCGACCGCTTCGTTATAGCGCACGCTGATATTATTATCGGCCATGTCGCCGCTTTCCACGGAAAACAAAAATTGTCCTGCAGCGACAGCTTTTCCTTCGGTAACATTATCCCCTTGAAAAACAACAACGCCGCCTGCTTTGGCCGTGATCATTCTCTCGTCCCCCTGTCCGGGAAGGATCTGGGCGGTAGTCCGGATCACCTGTCCGAAAGGCTCTTTCCGCACCGGTTCCGTGGCAAAATCCACCTTCCAGCTTTGCTCTTTGGTAAACACAACGCCGTTGCTGCTCGGAACAACAGCCTCAAAAGCAGCATGTTGTGCATCATGTTCATCCGAATAAACCCTGACATTGGGAACAACAATCCGGGATGCCCCTTTCGCAGTAACAACATCGAATATTAACTTACCGCTTCCTGCCGTTGCCGGCGTGAGGGTAAAAGGATAAATACCCGGCTTTGAAGGATTTTCTAAAGACTGCCGTATGCCGTCCGTTCCCACAACAAGGCTGACGGTCACCTTCCCTGACTCCAAGGGCTTGAAACTCTCCAGATAAGAAAAATGCGCCAGAATATCGCTGGGATGCCCTACCGTAAAAGGAGTGGCCTCGGCAAACACTTCGAACTCATCGCTGTAGGAACTCAAAAACAAATTTTCTTCATGTACATGCTCATCGGTTGCCGGAGTTTGGTTGCGGTTACAACTCCCCAGTGTCATTACAACAAGCAACGACACCATTAAATGATATGCTCTCATAAATTCCTGCGATTAATGTTTATGACTATAGCCATGATCGTGGTCATGGTCATGATGATGCGTTTCTTCCGATTGCATATCACAGCTATCCGCCTCCACCTTAAATGCTTCCTGCTCCGTTGGTTTTACCGTTGCTTCGGAATTGCCTTCATGTGTGCAACCATCTCCATGAATATGTTTATTATCCGACCCTCCACCACAGGAAGTCAATCCGAGTACTATTACTGTTGCTATTGCTAAATATATTGATTTCATTTTTGTTGATTTTTAAAATTAAACTTATAAATAAGGCTACATAGCCCATAGATGCACATATTTTCAATGTACATCCATTTTCAAACTATAAAAACTAAAAATCAACAAACAGGGGGAGCCCTCAACCCAAGGGAATGGGTAATATAGACGGTATGATAAGATTCCGAATACGGTATCCCCCTAAAAGGAAGATTCCCATACTCAAGTGCTTTGAACGTTAGATCTTCACAGAACACTATAATAAAATGAAGCACCTGGGAAAAATCGGCAACATTCAAATACTTTATCTGTTTTTCATTCTCAAGGCGAAAATAAAGGTCATGAATCAGACAATCCTCGGAAGAGTGATCGTGGGAATGTCCATCATCTGCATCATGACAATCACCGTGTCCGTGGCATTCGTGTTTTGTCTTGCACACCTCCGAAGACAACGGCACAGGCATTCCGCCATGATGATGATGGGGAACAATCGCATGAACCATGATAACCATCGTGGCCAATGAAATAAAACCGATTGCTATTATTCTCTTCATTAGAAATATTCTGAATCGATTTACAAAGTTACAAAAATATTCTTTCCAAAAAGTATTTTTGTATGAGATGCAAATACCTTGGGGGAACATGTCAAATTGTATTTCCCTTTTTACCACTCAAGACGCTAAGAAAAAAACTTAGCATCTTTAGTATTCGAGGAAAGAAACTCCGTGCCCCTCCATGCCTCCTTCGGGCTTTTCTCTGTGTAACCAAAAAGAATCGGATTTCTTTTTCAATCCACAATCAACAATAATTCTTCGTAAAGCCTCCGTTCGGTCAAGGTTCTTGACCTTGGTTGCTTTATCGTTGAATATTCTACCTCTTAATCTCTGATAGTTTATAATCCATTGACATTTTTTTCTTTTGCAAATATAAATATATTTTGCAGACAGTAGTCTGATTGGACAAATTCAACTTACAATTTCAGACCAATAGGGTTATAAGATTTTCTGATAAATTAAAACCCATAACTAAAAAAATTGTTACCTTTGTATAATTTTTCTCAAATAGTATTGCCATGAATTCATATAAAAAACTCATCCCTGCTTTTTTCTTAATATTTTTATTCTCTGCTACGTATGCCGCTTATTTGAAAAATGTTCCACAAAAATTGACGCAACCCGATGGAACCATTATACATTGTTTTGCATCCGGGGATGAGTTTCATAATTGGCTGCATGACTCAGCCGGGTTTACCATCATGCAAGACATGCAGACCGGTTATTACGTTTACGCTATATCATCAGGAAAAGATATTATTCCTTCAACATATACTGTGGGAACAGTCAATCCTGGTTCCATGGGATTAACTCCGGGTATTAATATTTCTGCACAAGCATGGGAAGCCAAACGTGCTGTTTTTGAACAACCACAACAATCTATACGCAGACAAAAAGCAGCATCAAAAAATGAAGGTGTTATCAATAACCTGGCATTTTTCATTCGTTTTGCCGATGATACAGGATACACAGCTACATATAATTATTTAACAGAAATGTATAACGATTCCAGTTCCTGGGATGCAAATTCATTGTATAATTATTACCGGACTGTTTCATATGGAAAGATGTATATTCGAACACGTTTTTATCCGACTCCTTCCGGGGACATTGTTTTATCATATCGAGATTCATTTCCCAGAGATTACTATAAACCTTACTCCGAAACAAACACTATCGGATATTCAGGAAGTGATGAATCAAGAGAAAGGGAACATAGTTTACTTAAAAGAGCAGTCAGGTTCTTTAGCGACAGTATCCCATCTTCCTTGAATTTAGATTTTAACAACGACAATCGAGTCGATAATATATGTTTTATTGTTACGGGAGATCCTGAAGGATGGAACAGTTTATTGTGGCCTCATCGCTGGTCATTATATACAGGTGACAGCGTAATGATTAATGGTAAAAGAGTATATGATTACAACTTTCAAATAGAAGGTTATTCCTATCCTGGGGTAATTACCCATGAAATGATGCATACATTAAGCGCTCCGGATTTATATCGTTATTATGTAAATACATATTACAACCCTGTAGGAAGTTGGGATTTAATGGCATCTACGAATTATCCATCTCCGCAAGGATTAAGTGCTTATATGAAATACCAATACGGAGGATGGATAGATTCTATCCCTGAAATCACAAAACCAGGAACATATACTTTATATCCTGCCAATGGAACATCTCCTCAAAAAATAGCTTATATGTTCCGTCCTAGTAATATTTACAGCGAATATATTGTTCTGGAATACAGAAAAACAAATACCAATATATTTGAAGGAAACTTACCCGGATCGGGTTTACTAATATACCGTATCAATGAAGAATTCGAAAGGGAAGGAAACGCAAGCGCTAATGACACAACTATCTTTGATGAAATCTATTTATACCGGCCAGACGGAACTACTGAGAGAAATGGAGATCTAACTAAAGCAAACTTTGCAAGGGACTATGAACGAACAAGTTTTGGATTATTCACCAATCCATATCCATTTAATCATAAGGGTTATGACATGGAAAACATTTCCATTACCGATATAACTGAAGTTGGTGATAGTATCCAGTTTACTGTAAATATGCCTATTGATACATTAATAGTAGATGTTGATCAAATTTCGTTAAATTGCGAAAACAAGGCAACCAACCAGTTTACGATTAATTCCAATTCAGTATGGACAATTACACACGCCAATGCCCCATGGTTGGAAATAGACAATAGAACCGGAAAAGGTAATTCGAGTATAAAAGTTACTGCTGTATCTGAAAATACAAGTTCAGCGAGTAGAACAGGTACTATTCGCGTTTATCCGCCTTCATTTGAATACTCCAGAGACATAACCGTAACACAATTGCCGTGTAACACTAATATAGAAGAGATTCAAAATTCTACATTAATAACATTGTATCCAAACCCCGCAGAAGGGTATTTAACTATTACATATCCTAAAATAAATGAACCGACAAACATTTCAATTTATTCCCCTACAGGACAAATACTCTATTCTTCAATGATCGAAGATAAAGAGATAAATATCGACATTAGCGGATTTTCGTCAGGAATTTACTATATGAAATGCTATTCTAAAAAACAATCAATTGTTAAATCGTTTATTGTAAAATAAATAGACGTTACGTAAGTTATAAGAAGTTATCGTTTACGAATACCTCCGTATAGTTTCTTGCTCCCAGATTTTTTCTTGAATTTTGAATTCATTTTTCATCGGCATAAGCAATGTTCTGTTTCAATTTTGAATATCCGATACGATGTATAACAGAATCAGAAAATGAATCATTAAAAATACTAGGATTCATTTCTTCCCAGTCGGAATCATTCCATTCCAGGAACTCTTTTTTTATTGAGAACTCTTTCACGTTTGTCTCTTTAGCCTCTTTATTATAAGGACAAACCTGCTGACACATATCACATCCATAAACTTGTCTCTCCATTTTAATTTGTATTTCCCGGGGAATATCATTCTTGTTTTCAATGCTCTGATAGGATATACATTTGCCGGCATTCAAACAATACGGCATTTCCAATGCCTTGGTAGGGCAAGCGTTTATGCACCTCTCACACGCTATACAATAGTCTTTAGAGAAAGGGGAATCATAAGATAAATGCAAGCTAGTATATATTTCACCAATAAAATGATACGATCCGTTGTCTGTAATCAATAAGGTGTTTTTGCCAATGAATCCCAATCCCGCTTTATATGCAAGGTACTTCTCTAAAACAGGAGCAGTATCAACAAAGCACCGGTTCTGACTATCAGGGTTATTCTTTTGGATAAAATCAGTGAATTCATAAAGCTTGTTTTTCATAACAACATGATAATCCATCCCCAAAGCATATTCTGGAAAAGAATAGGTTGATTTCTTATTTTTATGATAAGCCGGGTTATGGTAATTGAGTAAAACAACAATTATACTTTGGGCACCTTTAAAAAGCAATTGAGGATTCATGCGTTTCTCCAAATTTCGCTGTAAATAATGCATATCTGCATGAAACCCATTTTGTAGCCATTCCCTGTATATTGTCTCCCTCTCCAAAGAGAGATATTCAGCATCAGTTATTCCGCACGCAGAAAAACCTATTTCCAATGCTTTATCTTTAATCTCCTGGGAAAACATAATTATTTTAAGTCAATCGGCTTGTACTTTTCAGGTATTCTCATCGAAGTCGGTCCCGGTACATTTACCTTAATATTCTTAATACTAAAATTCAATAACATATTTTCCGTCGGGAGAGCCAATTCTGTTTGTTGGAAAAACAACTGCGAATCATCAATATTAATAAAATCTCCATATCGTATTCCAATAGAAACCTGATTCTTGATTTCTTTAATATTATTCTCAATAACCTTATGATTACGATTCGTTTTTATCTCTTGCGAGATAGATAAATTCATTTGTTCATTTTTCCTCAAAGAGGATGTATAAATATTTGTATCCCCTATTATCTTTAAAAGAGTATTGGGCTCAAAGCCGGGAATATCATCCCCTGCAAAAATTGACTGTAGTATATGAAAATTAACATTAAATCCGAGTAGTTTATTTAAGAAAGAATAATCTCCGCTATAATATGTTGAGGTAAGGTGATTCAAATATTTTACCGAATCCGGTGTCGCTACAACACGAGCCCCTTCTATTCCTAATTTACTAATGGCAACGTAGATTATACTATCTTTACGATTTACAAAAAATGCAGAAACACTCATTGTCTCTTTTTTTGAATTATAATCCAGAATAGCGACATTCATCCGGTAACTCAACCATTCATAATTCAATGATGCAATCTTAGGTGCCATTGGCTTGATTAAATCCGGAGCAGGGGATTCTTTTTTTACTGTTTCAGCTAATTCCGGACTCGTAACTTTTTGTTTTGTTTTACATCCTGCAACCCCTAATAATAATACCATAATCAGTACTGCATATCTAGCGCCTTTTTTTCCGTTGCTCTTCATAATATGAATTTATACGTTCCACTTTCTCAACACCTGGAATAAGCTTGAGGCGTTCTATCAACTTATTTAAGTGTCCTACATTTTGAATATATAACATGATTGTTCCTTCAAATAATCCTTCACTTGTTTCGAATTGAACAGAACGACAATTAACTTCAAAGTCCTTATAGATAACTCCTGTAATATTACTAACCAAACCTTTGTTATCAAATCCTTTAATGGATATTCCTGCCAAGAACTCGGCATTCTCTTCATCCGCCCGCCATTTTGCTTTAACAATTCTATCACCATAACGAGCAGAGAGTTGTATTGCTTCCGAACAATTAACCCGGTGAACAACTATCTCGTTGTCCGACATACTGAAAGCGATAACAGGGTCTCCGGCAACAGGATTACAGCAAGTGGCAATAGTTTGTTTTATTTCATGTACATTTTCCCCTAACAATACGGTTTTAGGATTATGGCTCAACTTACGGCGAACTGCGCCATCTACTGAAAACAACTTCCAAATCCCTCTAAGCCATTTCACAAAGGGCCGGATAGGACTTAAGACCCTATAGGCCATTCCCACCGGAGAGAAACATTTTTTTATCGCCGATTCTGTAATTTTTCCATTATAAACAGCTAAATACAGATCTTCTTTTTTATCTATCTGGGTATAGACCATTAATTTGTCTCTATTTATCTTAACAGGATCTACGTTATATTTTTTTAAATATTCTTTTAATTTAGCCTTCCCCTGATTTATTTTTACTTGTTTCTGCCGCTCTAATGCTATGGTAATATTATCTTTTGCCTTCGATGTCACAGCAAAACTCAACCATTCTTCATGAACTTTCTGCTTTTGGGATGTGATAACTTCAATTTGGTCTCCCGTCCGTAAAACCTGCGAAGGTGGAACCAACTTATTATTTACTTTACCACCAATGCAATAATTGCCAAGTTTCTCATCTATTTCGTATGCAAAGTCAATTACAGTAGAATTTTCGGGCATAGTATGTTCATCCCCTTTAGGAGTAAAGACATATATTTCTTTGGAATAAAGATTCATCTTTACGCTGGCAATCATCTCTCCCGGATTAGCTTCATTCTTTTGTAAAATCTCTTTTACATTCGATAACCAGGATTCAATACTTTGTTCGTAACTCTGTGCATTCTCCTGGATATTTTCTTGTTTTTTGGAATTATTATCGGACAAGTTTTCTCCTTGTTTATACGCCCAATGTGCTGCAAAACCATTCTCTGCAATTGAATCCATTTGCCTGGATCGTATCTGAACCTCCACCCACTTTCCTGCCTTACTCATTACCGTAGTATGCAAAGCCTGATATCCATTTGCTTTGGGAGTAGATATCCAATCCCTTAATCGATCGGTATTGGGTTTGTATATATCCGTTACCACCGAGTAAACCGACCAACATGCCGACTTCTGGTGTTCCATGTCTACATCTATAATGATACGGATTGCAAATAAATCATATACTTCTTCAAACGGAATTTGTTTTTTTGTCATCTTCTGCCAAATCGAATAAATGGATTTGGTTCTACCCACTATTTCGAACTCCATTCCTTTGGCTTCCAATGCTTCCCTTATCGGCTGTATAAACTGTGCAATGAATAACTCCCTACCCTCTTCTGTTGCTTTTATCTTGTTATTTATAAAATTATAACTGCCCGGATCCTGATATTTCATCGACAAATCTTCCAACTCGCTCTTTATATTATAAAAACCCAAACGATGTGCAAGAGGGGCATATAAATATAAGGTTTCCGAAGCTATTTTTTGCTGTTTTTCCAGGGGCATAGAGTCCAATGTCCGCATGTTATGCAATCGATCTGCCAATTTAATCAATATCACACGGGGATCTTTACTCATGGAAATTAATATCTTCCTGAAATTCTCAAACTGCAAAGAAATATAGGTATCCGAGACATCTTCAATTTTCGTAAGGCCATCTATTATTCCGGAGACTTCTGCCCCGAACATTGTTTCAATATCTTGAAGAGTATAATCAGTGTCTTCAACCGTATCATGTAATAAAGCACAAATTACGGATGTTGCCCCCAAATTCATTTGGTCCAAAACAATAATAGCTACTTGTAACGGATGGATGATATAAGGTTCTCCGCTACGGCGACGCATATTCTTATGTGCATTTAAAGCTAAATTAAAAGCTTTTCTAACCAGTACTTTTTGCTCACGGGTAGCCCTACCCCTTAACTTTTTCTGGATTTCGCTATAATAAAAAAGTATTTGTTTAAATTCTTTATCAGGTACTTCGCTGTTCATATAACATCATAAAAAAATAATACGATTGCAAAAAATACAATCAATTGGAAATAAATAATCTAAAGAATTAATCTTATTCTTTCTATTATAAGCAAAGGTATAATTTTTTTCCCAATTTAAAATTCCGAAAGATATATTTCAAATTGTCGCAGATGAAAAGACTTTAAACTCACAAGGATTATTTTAATTTTCGTTGTATTCAATGCTTTAACAATAAAGTTATCAAAAGTTAATTTATAGACTGACTTCTCATTTCCCTTTCATACACCGACAATTCGAGCATGCCTGGCTGCTGCTTCCTCATTTCCAATAATCGTTCGATTCCAATGAGGACAGAACTTCGATTAGACGAAACACAAATACTTGCCTCGGATAATAAGATTAACCCCGGCCGAATGTCCGGGCGTTAATTTAAAGAATTTCCGGAAGCATGTTCGATATTTCCGGGAAGATTTCAAATTATTGTGAAAGTATGCCGCAGGATGTCGGGGTATTTTCGCAATCATGCGAAAGGATGTAATCAGGTGTCGGGACGGTTTCGCAACTATGCGAAAAGATATAGTAAAGTATCGGGATGGTTTCGCAATTATGCGAAAGAATGTCGTCAGGTATTGGAACAGTTTCGCAATCATGCGAAATGGTGCCGTCAGGTATCAGAACGGTTTCGCAATCATGCGAAAGAATGTCCGAAACGTCGGGGACGGTTTCGCAACTATGCGAAAAGATGCCGAATCCAAAATTATCCCTTTGGTAGAAAAAATACAGGTATAAATAATAAAATTAATTAAACCAATAAAAAGACAAGTCTATGAACAAGATAGAAATTTTTATCCTTCAGATATACTTTTGAAGGATATTATCCTTAATATGGGAAGTATAAATGTCATAATATGATTAATCATGTATCTTTACACTACATTGTTGCTTCCGGTTTGTCTGTTGTTGATCGCAATAATCCGCTTTTGCAAATGAAAAGGGAATGCTTGAATGAATGCTTTTTCATCATATTTGTCCGTTATGGAACAATATATATTTATTAACAAAAGCCAGGCAAGTTGATGGAAATTATGGGAGTTAACTACATTTGCCTATGTAACTTCGTTGGAAGCTATGGCGCCATACTTCAATCAAATACACAAGCATTCATAAATATCTTTAACCATACTGCCCTGTATATAACTCATAATAACGCCCCTTTCTCTCCAAAAGCTCTTTATGTGTACCTCGTTCTATAATGCTCCCTTCTTCAATCACAAGAATTTCATCCGCATTCTGAACAGTTGAAAGGCGATGAGCTATAACCAAACTGGTTCGGCCTTCCATTAATTTGTCCATCCCTTTTTGAATCAGTATCTCGGTACGTGTATCTACATCACTGGTAGCTTCATCCAAAAGTAAAATAGCCGGATTCGCAATAGCCGCACGTGCAATATTGAGCAATTGGCGCTGACCCTGGCTGAGGTTAGCACCATCATTTTTTAATTCTGTCTGATAACCTTCAGGGAGCCTCTTAATAAAAGAATCGGCAGCAGCAAGTTTTGCAGCATTGATCACTTCTTCATCAGTGGCGTCCAATCTTCCATAGCGGATATTTTCCATCACTGTCCCCGTAAATAAATGGGTATCCTGTAATACCAATGCCATCGACTTTCGTAAATCACTTCTCTTGAGCTGTTGCTGATCAATCCCGTCAATCAAAACGGAACCTTTTTGTACATCATAAAAACGGGGAAGGATATTAAATATCGTTGTTTTTCCTGCACCTGTAGATCCCACTAATGCAATCTTTCTCCCTTGTGTAGCATGTAGTGAAATATTTTTTAATACTATTTTCTCCGGATTATAACTAAAATAAATGTTTTTGATCATAATATCTCCCTGTAACTTTGCCGGAAGAACTATTGGTGTTTTGGTATCATCCACTGTCTCCGAAATTTCATCAATTACCTGAAAAATCCGTTCCGCACCTGCAATGGCAGCTTGCAAACTATTGTATTGATTCGCCAATTCATTAATAGGACGGCCAAACTGCCTGGAATATTGTAGAAATGCAGCTAATCCTCCCAAGTCAAGTCCTCTGAAAATGGCTAACAAGGCTCCAACAATCGTTACGAACACAAAATTCAATGTATTCATATTTTGCATCAAGGGCATCATCATTCCGGAATATAGTTGAGCTTTTTCGGACTTAATTTGTAAATCCTCATTGAAAACATCAAATTCTTTTTCTGCAACCTTTTCATGGCAAAAAACCTTCACTACCTTTTGCCCTGTAATTATTTCTTCAATATATCCGTTTTCTACTCCCAAAGCTTCCTGCTGACCTTTGAAATATTTCCGGCTCTTTTTTATTACAATATTTGCAGCTAAAAACATCAAGGGAATAATTGTAAGGGTTACCAATGTCAATAAAGGACTGATATAAACCATCAAGGCAAATATTCCAAGCAGCGAAAAGATATTACTTAATAAATCAGAGATCGTATTTGTAAGAGCATCGCTTACTTTATCAATATCGTTCGTATAACGGCTCATTAATTCGCCATGTTGATTTGTATCAAAATATTTTATAGGTAACATTTCCATTTTACTGAAAAGATCAAACCGGAGCACCGCAACCGTTCGCTCCCCCACCTTATTGAGTATACGCGCCTGCAACCAATTCGACAATACCCCCACTAAATAAATGCCAATAAGAATACATAACATTTTAAATAATCCGGGAATATCGCCGGGCATAATATAATCATTGATAATCGGGCGAAGCATGTAAGACCCTCCTACATTACAAAAAATGCTGATGATAATCAATAAAAAAACGAAAGTCAGCAATTTTTTTTCTTTAGAAAGATAACTAAATAACCGCAAGAGAATCTTTCGGGCTTCTTTGGGCTTATGGGGAGTATGCTTTCTCCCTTTTTGTTCGGCTGTCTGCTTTTGTCCGGTCATTATATGTAACTAAACCTTCAAGATTTTCATAATCCTGAAGGTTTAAGAATATATTTATCTATTTACAATATCATTATTTATTATTAAACAAAGGTAGCATTTTTATTGTTCATTTTTACCCTTTCCTTTAAATGAAAAAGGAGCGAAAGCTCCTTTTCCGAAAAAAGTACTCTCTGCTATTACGGTAAAAGTTTACAAAGTATTACAATGGAAGCCCTTTATCTCTCCATTCTTGTAGAGTATAAGCAGCTCCTATATATTCACCAGTTTCCCTATCCTTATGACCAACAACAATCAACCCCTCTTTCATTCGCGCTTTTGACCACTCACAATATGCTTCTGCTGTTCCCCTAAATGTTAGTACTTTTTGAAGAAAAAGGTCGCTTAGTTTTTGGCCTAATTCGGTTTGAGGTGGAACAAAATAAAATCGAATAGTGCCAGAGTCATCTAAATATGAAATGACAAAATCATAATAGAAAAGACTCCAATTGATATAAATTGAAGAACAATAATCACCTTCACCTTCAAGTATTCCTTCGGTAGGGATAGAGATATTAACTTTTTCTGTTTTAGCGGTTACTGCCCCTTCGTTTTTTCGACAAGAGCTAAAAAACATTCCGTTAATTACTATGACTGAAGCCATAAAGGCTATATGTACTATTTTTTTCATTATTATGTATTATTAAAAGATTATTTTACTATTACTATATCTAACTGGAAAAGTCCACAAAACATTATTATGGGCGTATTATTGAGTCCCATTCGTTTCGTGTATATGATTTTCCATGGTATAAACCGTCATCACCTTTATAGCCAACAACAATATTTCCTTTTTCCTCTTGCGCTGTTGACCACTTACAATATTCTTCTTCTGTTCCCTTAAATGTTTCTACTTTTTGAAGAAAAAGTGTTCTTAGTTTTTGGCCTAATTCAGAATTATTTTTCACAAAATATAATTTGATAACGCCAGAATCATCTATATATGAAATTACAAAATCAGTAGGAAAAAGAAACCAATTACTAAAAATTGCGGAACAATAATCATTATTATAATCTGTAACTTCAAATATTCCATTAGAAGGGTCAGGAAAATTAGGGATATTGACTTTTTCTGTTTTAGCGGTTACCACCTCCGGTTCCTGTTCTTTTTTGCAGGAACTAAAGATTGCTCCACCTGCAATTACGATACTTAAAATTGCTGTTATTATTTTATTCTTATTCATATCATTT
The DNA here is from genome assembly GCA_031553535.1 of Bacteroidales bacterium. Lineage (GTDB taxonomy): Bacteria > Bacteroidota > Bacteroidia > Bacteroidales > WCHB1-69 > JAIROC01. Next base: position 96,978 of record JAVBLM010000004.1, read on the forward strand.
TAGTTTAAACGGAAATCAATAATTTATTTAACGGTCTTTTACTTCTGTTTAAAGGAGAAGCCGCCTTTCGCCTGTATACCCAAGTGTTTTTTTACTTGCTTTTCTCTAAGTACGTTGAGGAGTATTCCTCTTAACAAGCTCTGTTTTCTTGCCGCCTAAAAGTCCAAGACGGCGTATGTTTTCCTAAGTCATTTTTTCCCAATCGCCAAATAGTCCAAGGAATGCGAACCCGCCTTTGGCATAAAAATGCAGGAATAAGGAAAAAAGGGAAAACAATTTGGATTGGATTATTGGCAATATACAACACACGCACCCGCCCTGTGGACGCCTTATCTAAAAAACCTGTTATAAAATTTAAGGCCGGCATGTTTATTCAATTTATATACCGGATGGTTATACCAAAGTATGCTAATCGAATATGTCCATACTTTAGGAAACACCACCCATTTTTTTATTGTTTAATTATTTTTTGTGTTGTATTTCCTTCCGGAGTTTGTATCTTAATAAGATAAATTCCATTTGACAAGTCGTTTATTTCTACGGATTGTTCAACATTATTCCATTGTCTGACAGTGCGCCCAAAGACATCGCATATAGTTAATGTTTCAATAGTTGAATGCGATTTTATATACAACATATCTTTTACAGGATTAGGATATAATAATACCGGATTATTTTGCTCTTGTTCAATAATGCCTACATTTCCTCTTGTTACAGTAAGTGTCGTGGTATTGTTTGAAAGGTCGGTATCCATTCCTCGATATGCAGCCGTATACGTCACAGTAAAAGTCCCCGTAAGCCCCATCGAATTCATTTGTGCCGCCGTTACGGCAACAGGAGTAGGACCTCTACCCGCTGTAACCAGTGAAAGAAAGCCAGGAGTCAAATAAGCTTCATCGGGAAAGCTAATATTTTTACTAAATATTTCATTGGATTCTGCCGTTATGGACACGTCAACTATATTTTCTGCATCACATGGGCCATTATTAATGATAACAGGATAAAGAAGCAAGTCTGCCGTAGCTGAAATCGAAGTTGTTGTAAGATATTCTGTAATATTTGTGAAACTGTTGGCAAAAGCCGCCTCTAAATCAGTCTGATATACTCCATTATCAGTAAATATAGATAACCCTAAAACAAATTCAGTATTATAGATATACGTTTTTCCATCATCTTCATTCTTATAATACCTGTAATATTCATTTTCATTGGCATAATTATACCCTCCAATCAAAGGTGCGCCTATGCCATTATCATAAGAAAGTGCTACCCAAAAATCATTCGAATTGATTGTATAAGGAGTCGCTAGTTCCTTGGTTAAAATAATTCCGCTACTGTTTGGCCCTAAAGTAAAACTTTCTTGGTAAACCGGAGTTCCTATCGCCGTATCAAAAAGTTTAACAGAGGCGCTATCTCCACCTAAAACCGGATTTTCGTATATTTTTATAGTGTAATTGGTGTTGGTGTACGTAATAGAACTTCCATCACCAAAATCAACTGTACCAAGGTAGTGGAAAAGTTTAACTTTTGTAAGTTGGTCTCCGACTTCGTATCCTGAAAATGCAGAAGCATTAATAAAAATATGGTCGCCTATATCTGCATAGCCATAAAATAAATCAAAACCTCCACCAATCCAAGCACTTTTTTGTTCTTTTGACAAATCCTTTGGCGTGTGGTTAATTGCGATTTTGAGTTGAATTAAACTATCCGCAGTGTTAAATTGCGCAGAAGAAGTTGAAGCAACGCCAAATAATGCAATTGCTGCTAATGTTAAATTATAGAATTGTTTTTTCATATCTTCATTATTTTTAATTATATTAATACATTTTGTTTTGGAATTCACAAAATAAAGGTATTTGTAAGTCTGTCGAACAAACCTTCTCCAAAATACTTTTTGTTAAATTTATATACCAAACAACGCCTCAAAGGTAAACATTTATTTTATATAAAAGCAAAAAAAATGTAATTTCTTTTAAATTTATTGAAGAAAGTTTACACGACATCATATATAACAGGCACTCAACAGTTATCTTTACGTGAAAACCAATTGTTGAGAATTATAAATTTCTTGATATATTTTAGAGGTCTTAAGTAATTCGGAGGACTCTCCTATTGAATCTATTTCACCATCTTCCAGTATAATAATCCGGTCTGATGCTTGCATGGTGCTATACCTCTGCGTAACCATTAATATGGTTGTATCCTTTAATAAATCATTTAAATTTTTCCGTATTTTGCGTTCTGTGACCGTATCAACAGCACTGGTACTATTATCGAGAATGAGTATCTTAGGCTTTCTTAATAAAGCACGGGCAATACAAAGGCGTTGCTTTTGTCCACCGGATATATTCACTCCTCCCTGCCCCAGTATTGTTTCATACTGATCGGGAAAAGACATAATAAAATCATGCGCTTCAGCCGCTTTTGACGCCTCAATAATCTCATCTTCCGTTGCATGAGCGTTTCCCCACTTCAAATTAGAACGGATTGTTCCGGAAAACAATTCATTCTTTTGTAAAACCACACCGATATTACTACGCAACTCGCTTAAAGGATAATCTTTAATATTAATTCCATCTATTAAAATTTCTCCTTCCGTAATATCATATAAACGAGGTATCAACTGTAAAAGCGTGGATTTTGCCGATCCTGTAGCACCAACCAGAGCAACAGTCTCCCCCAATGGAATCTCAAAATTAATATTACGCAAAACGTAATTCTCACTCTCCTGATTATACTTAAAACAAACATTGCGAAATGTAATATCTCCTTTGGTTATTTTAAGATTATCAGACAGCACATCAGGATTATCCGTAATAGTTGGTTCTTTATGAAGCACTTCCAATATACGCTGCGAAGAAGCCGAAGCACGGGCAAACATCATAATAGTCATGGAAACCAACATCAATGCCATCAATATCTGAGTACTATAATTTACCAGAGAAATAATCGAACCTACCTGCAAATTTTCCTTAGCGCCAATCCATAAAATACAAATCACCAACACATTCATGATAAGCTGCATAACAGGCATAACAGTAATAACAATATCCAATGCCTTGATAAAGGTATTACGCAGATCTTCATTCGAACGAGTAAATTTTTCTTTCTCAAAATCTTCTCTAACATAGGATTTAACAACCCGGATATTTACCAAGTTTTCACGGACTACATCATTCAACTTATCAAGCTTTTGCTGTACTTGCATAAAAAGAGGAAATCCCTTTCGTAACAAGAAAAATATACTAATCGCCAAAACAGGTAATGCCCCGGCTATAATAAAAGCAATCTTAACATCAATACGAATAACAAAAATAAATGCAAAAATCATCATCAACGGCGCCCTGTATAACAACATCATAGAACGCTGTAGAATTTGCTGCAAAACAGTGGTGTCGTTTGTCATACGAGTGATAAGAGACGCCGTAGTAAAGGCATCAATATCTGCAAAAGAAAACGTTTGTATTGTATGAAACATCTTTTTCCGTAATCCGGTAGAGAATCCGACACCCGTCTTTGATGCACAATATAGATTACTAATACTAAGGGCAATCGCAACAAGAGAAAGTGCAACCATAATTAACCCCAAATGCATAACTGTAGAAAGATCCTTTTTCATTACTCCCTCATCTACAATATAAGCCATAAGAGTAGGTTGTGCTGTTTCGCAAAACACAAACCCTATTACTAAAATCGGGCTAAGAATAAGATATTTTTTATATTGTTTTAATATTTCCCAGTAGATCTTCATTAAATCCTTTTTCTTAAATACGAATTAAAACGAAAAAACACATGCTTTATTACGAACTGTAACAAAGCATGTATTGTTAACATTCAAATTAAGAAAATGTTTCTCTTAATGACCTTTCAAAATTTTAAAACCAACAGCAATATTAATCATATTCTGCTTCCACCAGGTAGATGTGGATGCAGAATTATATTTACTGGCTGAGAAATCATAATTAACATCAAATGTAAACCTCCAGACATCAACCCCAATACCTGTTCTTCCTCCTATTTGGACAGTACCTACCGGATTATCACTTTTGGATACATCAATATTATTTGCAAGTAATATTCCCAATCTCGGACCTATTGACACTCTAAAATTAAAATTCGGATTATTAATAAACTTAAAGCCTAACAAAAGAGGAATATCAAAATAATGATTTTTTAATCGTGTATTCTCCTGCAGTTCATCAATCGCCCCACTTAAAGTCGAGCTTCTGAACGAATAGTCAAGCTCGGGTTGAAAATAAAAACTTCTTCCTATTCGAAGAAAAACACCCGCATCAAAACCCGGTTTCATAGATGATTCATTTATAACATTACTAAAATTAACACCAATCTTAGGTCCAAAAGTAAACTGTGAAAACCCTGAAAAAGTAGTTAATAAAAATAAAATATTCACAAAAATAAACTTAATGTATGTTTTCATAACTTAATAATTTACGATTTCTAAAATGTTATATTTGTTTTCTTATAAAAATACAACTCGCATTGATTAATTCTATACAAATATTATTCCAAACGGGAAAGGCAAACAAAGGATATTAGTTATCATACAGATAATAGTTTAATTCTCATTCTAAGGTACTGGAAAAATAATACTGGAAAATGGCGGCTATAGATCTACGGCAGGGAATATTCATAGAATATTGATAGAACCTAATTACGGAACAAGAAATATTCGCGGAATATTGGTGATTAATGATGCTCTTTATCATCTTATTAATTTGTAATTAAATCCGTTGAGGGCTTTACCGTTCGTAACTCATAACCGAATTTTCTCGTCTTAAAATAAGATTTAACCATTATCTATAACTTATATGACTTTCTATAACGTGCATAACTTCTGTCATTAAAAAAATAATTATACATTTGCAAAAAAAACATTACTTTCTATGAAAACTAAACATTACTTTCTGCTATTATTAGCATACCTTCCTTTATCTCTATATCCTGTCGTCAATGAGAATACAACTATCGGAGCCCGTACAAAAGGGATGGGTGGCATTGCAGTTGCAATACCTGATTTTTGGTCAATACAGAACAATCAAGCAATACTGCCTTTTTATGGAAAAACGACCATAGGTTTATATTATGATAACCGCTACCTGCTTAAAGAAACTTCAACATCAGCCTTAGGCTTTACTTTTCCATTAAAAAACGGCTATGATGTTTTTAGCACCAGTTTATGTTACTACGGAGGAAGCAGTTTCGGAGAAATGAAGATAGGTGTTGCATATGCAAGGTCTTTTGCATCTGTTTTCTCCTTTGGAGTACAGTTCGATTATTTACTAGACTATTTTAAAGATGCGACATACGGAAAACGTAGCGGATTTACATTTGAAGTAGGATTATACGGACAGGTGAATAAAAATCTTTCTTTAGGTTTCCATGTATACAATCCGGCAAGGCTTAAAATGATAACATACAACAATACCATAGAATATATCCCCACTGTTCTGCGTTTAGGTATTGCATATACATTCCGAAAGAAATGCATTATCGGCCTGGATATTGAAAAAAACCTGGATACAAGAATCCAATATCATGCAGGCATTGAATATACTATTCTTAAATATCTTATATTACGGGGAGGAGTTCGCCTGCCGGATTTTTCATTCAGTATAGGGTTAGGGACACAATACAAAGGCTTCTCTGTTGATTTTGGATCCTCCTACCACCCTCATCTTGGATATAGTCCACAATTAGCATTAATCTACACCATAAAAGAATAGAATATGCTAAAAATAAAATCCATCCTTTTATTGATCATCTTATTTAATATATCAATATCTGCAAAAGCGCAGCAAGAAGATAAAACAACAGATGATGAAAGCGGTTCCATAATTATAAATGAGCTGGAAAACAACATTGAAACTGTAGCAGAAGAATCAGAGGAAACACCTGATTACTCAGAGCTAATAGATGAATGGATTTATTATTCAAAAAACAGAATGAATTTGAACGCCCCTGATTATTCCCAATTGATGAATCTTTTCGGATTAAGCGATTATCAAATTTATCATTTACAACGCTATCTTGTTCTTCACGGGCAAATGCTCAGTATATATGAATTGCGTCTTATCGAAGGAATGGATAGCACAACGATTAACCGGTTGTTAAAATATATTGATGTATTTCCTGTTGCGAAACAACAGAAACTCAATTTTAAAAACATATTCAAATATGGTAAACACAGGATATTAATGCGCTATGGACAAGTACTGGAAAAACAGCAAGGATATAGCAACATATCGGATGAATTGTTAGAAAAAAATCCTAATGCCCGGTACCAGGGAAGCCCTCACGCATATTTGTTAAAATATAATTTCAATTATAAAAACAGGATACGTTTTGGATTTACAGCAGAAAAAGATGCCGGGGAAGAATTTTTCAGAGGTTCAAATAAGTGGGGATTCGATTTTTACTCATTTCATGTTATTCTGAATAATATCGGAATATTCAAAACCATTGCTTTGGGTGATTACCGGTTATCTTTCGGGCAGGGTCTGATAATAAATATGGGGTTTTCCATATTCAATCCCGAGAATTCAATCAGCATATATAGAAATCCATCAGGATTAAAACACTATAGCTCGTCAAACGAAAATAATTACTTAAGGGGATTTGCAACTGCAATCGATTGTAAAGTTTTAGACTTAACCCTTTTCTATTCATATAGAAAAATGGACGCGTCTTTAAGCGAGGATTCACCCAATGATGAATCCTACAATGAATTCTATATCGAATCTCTATACGAAACAGGTTATCACCGTACTGAAGGGGAAATAGCAAAGAAAAATGCAATACAACAACACCTGGCAGGAATACATATCGAACGATCTATGCGCATTGCCCGTATAGGCGCAAGTATATTCTATACCCGTTTCGATAGCCCGTTAAACAGGGATCTATCATTTTATAATGCCTATGAATTTAACAGGCAGGATAATATAAATGCTTCGCTAGATTATCGTGTTCTGATAAAAAAGGCGAGTTTCTTCGGTGAAATAGCCATAAGTAAAAACCTTGCAATGGCGTCAATAAACGGCATATCATTTATTATTGATCCCCGGTTTTCCTTATTTGTTTTGCATCGTTACTATGGAAGAAACTATCAGGCTCTCAATTCCAATGCCTTTGGAGAATCTTCTACAAATGCAAACGAACAGGGAGTCTTTATAGGATGCCAAACCCTTTTATCAAAGCATTTCACTTTAAATGCACACGTTGATTATTTTCGATTTAAATGGCTAAAATATAGAATAGATGCCCCTTCCGATGGTTATGAGATTCAACTTAAATCGAATTTTATGCTGAACCAGCGATTCTCTGCTTATTTCCGGTTTAAGTATAAATCGAAAGCTATTAATTATGCTACTGATTATTATAATGAAATAACCCAAACACATCGCCAGTCTTATCGCCTTCATTTCATTTATTCTCCTCTCGGCCAGATCCTTTTAAAAAGCAGAATTGAAATAATTAACTTTAAAGCTTCTGAAAAATCAGATTTCCATCAAGGGTATATGATCTACCAGGACATACAATGGAAAATGAAAAAATATCCGATTGTCCTTACTACACGTTTTGCTCTATTTGACACCTATTCCTACGACGAACGGATCTATACATATGAAAGTGATGTATTATACTTTTTTTCGTCGCCTTTTTTCTATAATAAAGGAAGCAGGATATACCTATCAGGTAAAATAAGCATAACATCCCACATTGATTTATGGGCAAAAATTGCACAAACTTTCTATCGAAACAGGTATGATATCGGAAGCGGACTAACCTATATTGACGGAAATACAAGAACTGAAGTCAGATTACAGTTATTGCTGAAATTTTAACCTTTCATTTTTCTATATTGAAAAATAATATGTACAAATTAAAAACAATCATAAATACATTATTTTAAATAATCCAATAGTTATAAAAATGAACAAAACCAATTAGTATTAGTTATTATTAAAAATATAGGATACTACAACTATTATTTATTATACTAATCGGTTTATGAGAAACTTTATCCCCTTTTTGTTTATATTTTTAAGTTCAGTATCTTTCTCATTTTCACAAAAAAAGGAACATAAAGACACTGTTTACCAAGGGTTAGGAAATCTTCTCCTAAAAACAAAAGACAATCAGGTATGGAATATCTATAATCCCGAACGTGGTTTCTTTCAAAAAGCATTTACCGATAAAGGGGACCCCAGATTCATGATTACAAATGAAAACGAAACTTTCAAATTCGGAATAGGTGGATTTGTTAATGTAACAGGATTAGTTGATTTTAATGGGATGGTAGAAAATAAAGATTTTGTCACATCCCAAATACCGGTTCCTACCGGGGAGAATAAAGGGCAATTTGCAATAGATGCAAGTGTATCAAGAATTAATTTCAAAGCTGTTGGAGCAACAAAGTATGGAGAAATAATCGCCTTTATAGAAACAGATTTCAGAGGAACAAATAATGCATTACGATTACGTCATGCTTATATTTCTTATTTTGGGTTTACAATCGGGCAGACATGGTCGACATTTATGGATTTGGAAGCCGGACCTCCTACTATTGATTTTGAAGGGCCTAATAATGAAATCGTGGCACGTCAACCAATGATCCGGTATAGTTGTAATTTCATTGAAAAACTGTCTTTATCTATAGCATTGGAAATGAACACGGCCTTAATCCAAGATTATTCGGATTTTGGTATTGAAAGTGAATACCAACGTATGCCTGATATTCCCATGCATCTTAAGTATAAAGATAAATTCGGCCATATTCAGGTTGGAGGTATTTTACGTGTAATGAATTATTTTGATGATACAGTTACGCATAAAAGCCAAAGTGAAGTCGGCTTCGGTATTTCATTAAGTGGGAAATTCAATTTAGGAAAAAAGACTTTTTTATATTTCCAAAGCACATACGGGCAAGGGATTGCAGAATACATTCAGGATTTATCCTTCTCTAATTTAGATCTCGTCCTTGATTTAAATAATCCGGGAAAACTGCGAACTCTCCCAATGTATGGAGCCTATATTTCATTTCAGCAAAATTGGATGAGCAATCTTTATTCGGCAGCAATCTATGGTTTTACTATATTGGACGTTCCCAAAGAATATAACTTTTCATGGTTATTCTCGCATACTCATTATTTCGCAATTAACCTCTTTTGGGATTTTATACCTTATGGAACAATAGGGATAGAGTATCTTTTCGGACAACGTGTTAACCAAGACAATGAAAAAGGCATAGCAAATCGCATCGACATAATGTTCCGTTATGGATTTTAATATCGAATACTCTTGCTTAATCAAGATTAACAAGCTTCCCTGAGCCTGAAACATGTCCCTGAATTGCCGGATTTCCTTTATAGGATATTTTTCCACTGCCTGAAATACGATATTGTAGATTATCAATAACCGTAGCAGAAACGGAACCACTTCCCGATATGTTGCAGGACAAACTGTTTATATAACAAGACAGAAGTTTTACGTCTCCTGAACCGGAAATATTCATATCACTAGTTTTGATCTCTCCTATCAGTTCAATTTTTCCGGATCCGCTGATTTCGACATCCAATTTTTGTGTGATGACAGGAGAAGTTCCTACTACTTTCCCCGATCCGGCTAATCCGATTTCCAGCGCATTAACACGTATCGTATCATCGAAATACACTTTTCCTGATCCGGCCAAATCAATTTCCAAACTATTTCCTGTAAGTGAATTTGCAACTTTAAATAGACTCGATCCAGCATTATCCACTTCCCTTAATGAGGTGGAATTACTCCATATGGAAAGAACCGAAGGATTCAAATTGTAATATAAACTATTTTTCCCTCCCCTCCTTTGAGGTTTAATATGCAGTGTTCTATCTTCGACATAAATATTTAAATGTTCCAAGATATTTTCATCTGTAGTTATTTTCAAATAAGGCGCGTCATCCTGTAGTTGCCTGTATTCAAAATCTACCGGAACAGATATTTCTATCTCATCGTAATCGTTAATACTTATTTCCTGCGTAACTATATTTTTATTTCCTCTTATTGAGAATGGCCCTTTTGAACATCCATTTACAACACACAGCAATACAATACCTGTAATTAATATGAACTGTTGTATTCTTTTCATTTTCTATTTGTTTTTAAAATTATTATTCCATTTTTTATACTATATCCCCTGTCTTATCAATAGAACCAGAAGTAATATACCTTATACTTAATTGTATAAAGAAATATCCCACTATTCCGAAAGCATCTTATATATCTACGCATTACTGCTTTCAATGAAATTGTCAAAAGTTGAAATAAAATGAATAGAGATTATCTCACTACGTTTCGATGCACTCACCTGCTTCTCGTTCGGGTGCTTCGTTCCTCGCAATGACGCTCTAAATTAACAGATTGCCGTCATTGCAGGAACGAAGCAATCTCCCATATCAACCTTTGACAATTTCATTGTTTATATCCATAAAACATTTCAATATATGGCTCCCAAATAATCTTTGTTATTTATGATGCAAAGGTACTACTTTCTATTAAATGATTAACGGAAAGGATCAATAAGAATATTAAAACTAAATATTTTTGTAAGTTCTCTTATTTCATAGAGGTTAGACCTCCGATCTCTATCTCAATAGGTATAACTCACCGGACAAGACATAACTCTTATCCGATTATCCGAACCGGAAGCCTGACTTTTTTGCCTTTATTATATATCAACAACACTTCAGAATTGATTATTGTTATTCCTGAACTGGCCCCCGGAATATATAAATTGAAGGTAATGACACAATTCACAAACAATGTGCTGTTAAAGGAAGCACGCAAGGCTGTATTTGAAAAATTACCGGCGGTGCAATAAGGCCATGCTAAAGTGTCCGGCGCTTTAAAGCGGAAGCGCTACCGTCAGCAATCAGGGATAAAAAAGGAAAGAAGAACACCATTAACAATTAAGAATGAAAAATTAAGAATTAAGAATGAGATCAATAAAAACAACAGGCAGGAAGCAGATATGACAAAAGAAAAAACGTCATGCTGAATGGCCAATAATAAACAATCAAGCAGCGGGAAAATGACAGTGAGTATTGGTTAATAGCGTTATAGCAATAAACAAACCTGTTAGCGTCATGCTGAACTTGTTTCAGCATCCCCTTCTTTTGAGGGGATTAGTTCGCTTAAAAGTCTCACTGCACTTATCTTCTTGTTGATTTGGTTATTTGCTTATTCCTTGATGCATCTTACTTTCGATGTGTTGCATTTTCCCCAAGAAATCAACCCTTTTATCAGTTTCATCTATTTTATCGGCTTTATCTCTTCCACTTTCTATCTATTGCTTGTTGTTTTCATTCCAAACATCTCAAAGAATATCCCCTATATACAACTTCATCTCTAAAAAATTACTACCTTTGCATATCTAAAAAACAGGAATTAAAAATGTCAGCAAGTATTGCCCAATCCGCAGGAAAAATCACTACTCATGTTCTTCAGCGGATGAAAGAAAACAATGAAAAGATAGCCATGCTTACAGCCTATGACTATTCCATGGCAAAATTATTAGATATGTCGGGAATTGAAGTTATTTTGGTGGGGGATTCTGCCGCTAACGTTATGGCCGGTCATAAAACTACATTACCGATTACATTAGATCAGATGATTTATCATGCAGCATCGGTAGTGCGTGGTGTTGAAAAGGCATTGGTTGTAGTAGATCTTCCTTTTGGCACCTATCAGGGTAACTCCAAGGAAGCATTGCATTCGGCAGTCCGGATAATGAAAGAATCAGGAGCGGATGCTGTTAAACTTGAAGGAGGAAAAGAAATTGTTGAGTCGATCGACCGGATATTATCCGCCGGAATTCCTATTATGGGGCATTTGGGGCTAACCCCCCAAAGCATTAATAAATTCGGGACATATTCTGTTAGGGCAAAAGAAAAAGAAGAAGCGGAAAAGCTGGAAAAAGATGCCCTATTATTGCAGGAAGCCGGATGTTTTGCTGTCGTATTAGAAAAAATCCCGGCATTATTAGCCGAAAAAGTTGCGAAAAAACTCCATATACCCATGATTGGCATCGGTGCCGGAGGAGGGGTAGATGGACAGGTACTTGTTATACACGATATGTTAGGGATTACACAACAGTTTTCACCCCGTTTTTTACGGCGGTACCTTGATTTGAGTTCTGAAATCACATCTGCAGTAAGACAATATATCTGCGATGTCAAATCTCTTGACTTTCCAAATGCAAAAGAGCAATATTAAAGAATCATTAAAAATAAGATTTCTTTCTTATAACTCAATATCTTTTATAAGAAAACACAATAAAAATCGTTATATTATAAATCTTTTATTTGTATTTATATGAGTGAGAATATCAAGCATGAGTGCGGTATTGTTTTACTTCGTTTATTAAAACCTCTGGATTATTATGCAAAAAAATACGGGACTGCCTTCTGGGGATTGAATAAACTTTACCTGTTAATACAAAAACAGCACAATAGAGGACAAGATGGAGCTGGAATTGCAGCTGTGAAATTCAATGCAAAACCGGGGATACAATACATTAATCGAATGCGTTCCAATTCATCTACTCCTATACGCGATTGTTTTACTCCCGTATACGATGAAATTCAGAAAGTAGCCGATCAATGTCCTGAAAAATTAAAAGATATTGCCTGGATAAAAGAGAACCTTCCTTTTTCATCCGAATTATTTATGGGACATTTGCGATATGGGACATTTGGGAAAAACAGCATAGAGTCTGTACATCCCTTTATTATCCATAATAACTGGGTATCCCGCAGTATTGTAGCCGCCGGTAATTTTAACTTAACCAACTCGGAAGAGCTATTTGACGACTTGGTTGCTTTGGGACAACACCCCATAGAAACAAGTGATACGATAACGGTCTTGGAAACAATTGCCAATTATGTCAATAAAGAGAATAACACTCTCTATCGAAAATACAAGGAAAAAGGCTTAAGTAAATACGACATTTCCCGTAAGATACAGAAAGAGATGGATATCCAGCAGATTCTTCAAGGGGCATCCAAAAACTGGGACGGAGGATATGCGTTTTGCGGAATGTTAGGTCATGGAGATGCATTTGTGATGAGAGACCCTGTAGGAATCCGTCCTGCCTTTTATCATCAGGATGAAGAAGTGATCGTAGTTGCTTCTGAACGCCCGGCTATTCAAACAGCTTTCAATTTACCAACGGAAGATGTTAACGAGTTGCCTCCCGGATATGCTGCTATCATTAAACAAGATGGCACTTTTTCTATTAAACAATGTAAACAGCCGCAAGAACCTCCCCGTCAATGTTCATTCGAACGGATTTACTTTTCAAGGGGAACCGATCAGGATATTTATAAAGAACGTGAGCGTCTGGGAGCCTACCTGCTTGATGGTGTCTTAAAGGCTATAGATAATGATTTAATAAATACTGTATTTTCATATATTCCCAACACAGCATTGGTTGCATTCAATGGGATGTTTGATGCCTTGCGGGATCATTGCAATGAAATAAAAAAGCAAAAGATCCTCAAAAACCAAGACTGCCTGACACCCGAATTGATGGATAAAATACTGGCTATTATGCCGCGTTTCGATCAGGTAGCCGTTAAAGATGCTAAACTTCGCACATTCATCACGCAAGATAATCAACGGGATGATCTGGTTGCACACGTATACGACATAACTTATGGAACAGTAAATAAAAACGTAGATAATCTGGTTGTACTCGATGACTCTATTGTGCGTGGAACAACACTTCGGGAAAGTATCATCCGGATGCTAGACAGGTTAAGTCCGAAGAAGATAGTTATTGCCTCTTCCGCTCCACAGGTTCGCTATCCCGACTGTTACGGAATAGACATGAGCCGCTTAGGAGAATTTGTTGCATTTCAAGCAGCCATTGCCCTACTGAAAGAAACAGGACAGGAACATATTATCGAGGATGTTTACCGCAAAGCAAAAGAACAGGAGAGTTATCCGAAAGAAGATATAAAAAATTATGTTCGTGAAATATACGCTCCTTTTACCGCCGAACAAATATCTTCGAAGATAGCAGAACTTGTCCGGCCGGAAGACATTCATGCCGAACTGGAAATAGTATACAACAGTATAGAGAATCTACATAAAGCTTGTCCTCACCACACAGGAGATTGGTATTTCACAGGCAACTACCCCACTCCCGGAGGATATAAAGTGCTGAATAAATCGTATATCAATTACATCGAAAAACGAAAAGAACGGCCCTGGTAGAGGAAACAATTAAGAATGAAGAATTAATAATTAAGAGAGTAAGAACATCGTTGTGAGTATGTCCTCACTATATAGGAGACTGGTATTTTACAGGTAACTGTCTTACTCCCAGAGGATATAAAATCTTAAATCGTTCTTATATCAATTACATCGAGAAACGGAGATGAATACCCACGAATTATACATGCAACGAGCATTGGAATTAGCCCGGCACGGCAAATTACATGTATCTCCTAACCCGATGGTCGGATGTGTTATTGTTCATGAAGATAAAATCATAGGTGAAGGATATCATACCCAATACGGCAAGCCTCATGCAGAAGCCAATGCCATTGCAAGTGTGAAAAACAAAGCGCTTTTAAATGAGAGTACATTATATGTAACCCTTGAGCCTTGCTCTCATTATGGAAAAACACCTCCTTGTGTAGACCTGTTACTATCACATGGAATTACCCAGGTATATATTGCTTCTTCCGACCCGAATCCCAAGGTACAAGGAAAAGGGATTGAAAAATTGAAAGCATCCGGTTGCAAAGTGGAATACGGATTACTAGAGAAAGAAGCCATTGAACTAAACAAACGTTTTTTCTGCTTTCATCAAAAGAAACGTCCTTATATTATATTAAAATGGGCGCAAACACTGGATGGATACATGGATTCCAACCAGCGAAACAATACGGATCGGGAATCTTACTGGATAACAAACGACTCACTCCGGATTAAGGTACATCAATGGCGGGCTGAGGAAGATGCCATTTTTATAGGCGCCAATACAATCCTCCATGACAACCCTCAACTAAACGTACGTTACTGTGCAGGAAAGAATCCCGTACGCGTAACATTCTTAAACCAAGATATCGATCAGGGGTTTTGTTTTTTTGACAACACCCAATCGAGTATTGTATTCAATTATGAGAAGGAAAAGAATACAGGCAATACCTGTTTTCGTAAACTATCAAGAGATAATAACCCACAAGAGGAAATACTCCGGCAATTGTATGACATGAATATCCAATCTTTATTAATTGAAGGAGGACAACGCACATTGCAGGAGTTTCTGAATTTGAATTTATGGGATGAAGCCCGTGTTTTGATTGGAAACAAATGCTTTGGTTCCGGCTTGCAGGCCCCATCCATTCCATTTGAACCTATTTGCATAGAGGATATGGAAAAAGACAAAGTGCTCTGGTATAAAAACAATAAGTAATGGCAAAAAAATATTATGTTGTCTGGAAAGGATACCAAACCGGAGTCTTTGATTCCTGGGATGAATGTAAAAAACAGATAGAAGGATATAAATCTCCCGAGTTCAAATCTTTTCCCAACCTGGAAACGGCAAAGTCTGCCTTTGAAAAAGACAGCAAGGAGTTTCTAAACAAGAAACAACACCCTATAAGCATCATTATGGACGGATTGTATGGAAAACCTGTTGTTCCAAGTCTTTCTGTGGATGGAGCCTGCAGTGGAAAAACCCGTCTGGCAGAATATCAAGGCGTAGATACCGGGACAAAAACAGTCATTTTCAAAGCAGGGCCTTTTGTCGATGGCACCAACAACATTATGGAGTTTCTGGCCTTGGTTCATGCCCTTGCTCTTTGTAAACAAAAAGGGCTGGACGATATCCCCATCTATTCCGACAGCGTAAATGCCATTAAATGGGTAAAGGCAAAAAAGACAGGAACAAAGCTTGTTAAGACTGCCCACAACCAACCGATATTCGAACTTATCTCACGGGCAGAAAAGTGGTTATCACTAAATACATATACCAATAAGATACTTAAATGGGAAACAAAAGCATGGGGTGAGATTCCTGCGGATTTTGGGAGAAAATGATGAATCTACGACAAAATAAAAGCTCCATATTAATCTATGTCATTCTGGTATTCTCCATGTTCTTTTGGGGAACTTCCTATGTTTTTTCATCTATCGTACTGCAAACACTGGATCCCATCTCCATTATCTTTATTCGTCTTATACTATCATCCATCCTATTATGGATCGTTATTGCCATTTTTTTCAAAAAGGAACGAATCCCTTTTGCATCATTCAAATGGATTGCTATTTTAGCATTTTTCGAACCTTTTATCTATTTTATCGGGGAGACTTACGGTTTACAACGGGTAAGCCCTGTGATCACTTCCTTGATTATTTCTACTATTCCTGTTTTTACGGCTGTTACCATGCGGTTTTTCTTCCGGGCAAGACTTACCCTGATTAATTTCATAGGAATCTTTATTTCCTTATCCGGTGTTGTTCTGATGATAATAGGAAAGAATATGCAGATTGATGTTGACCCTGTCGGATTATTATTTTTATTCATTGCCGTGTTATCTGCCGTAGGTTATGGAATCCTACTCAATAAACTGGCAGGAAATGTCCACCCGGTCTGGCTGACAGCATCTCAAAACACATTCGGCGTTTTATTCTTTCTTCCACTCTATTTCATATTAGGAGAAGCACCAAACTTCGATCATGGTGTAACCTTTGCCTTTTTAAGTCCGCAATCGGAAATGTGGATTTGTATCCTATTATTAGCCATATTTTCTTCTTCTTTGGCGTTCATCTTTTACGCTACGGGAGTCCGGAAATTCGGGGTTGCCCGTTGTAATGTTTTCACTAATCTTATTCCTATTTTTACCGCAATCACTTCTTTTCTCTTATTGGGAGAGCAACTTGCGACAACAAAGATAATAGGAATTTTTGTTATCATATCCGGATTGATTTTAACCCAGCAAAAAGGAAATAAGAAATCAACAGTTAGCTCAACAAGAGGATAAGTTAAAAGAAATACGCAAGTTGGATACTACTAATTTCAACAAGCCACAGGTAGAAAGGATAAAACAGATAAAATAGATAAAACCGATAAAGTCGATAAAGTCGATAAAAGGCAGAAAAACTATTTATAATTTATAATTAATTTCTCACTAACAACTAATCACTATTCCTGTAATTTCATTTAACTTGCCTGACTTCTATTAATAAATTATACATTTGCATTAATTTTTCAAGAAATTATATCTTTATGGAAATAATTATAAGTAAAGGAATTAAAGGCTATAAAGAACAAAAAGTGGAATGTAAAGATACCGCCAAAGCTTACGGATCGGGCCTGATTGAAGTGTTTGCTACGCCGGCGATGATCGCATTAATGGAAAACACATCCCATACCAGTATAAATGATCTTTTACCCGAAGGCTTTGCCACCGTAGGCACACAATTGAACATTGAACATTCCAAAGCAACGCCATTGGGGGCAAAGGTATGGTGCGAATCTGTTCTGGAATCACAGGATGGCCGGAAATTAACCTTTTCAGTCACGGCATACGATGAAACAGGAGTAATAGGAAAAGGAATGCATGAGCGTTTTATTATCAGCATAGAAAAATTCATGGAGAAACTAAACAAGAAATAAATGGAAACTTTCAGTAAAATATGTGAAATGATGATGTTATTGTGCTTTGCTTTCGGCTGGCCCATATCCATTATCAAAACCTTACGCACCAAAGTAGTGGCAGGAAAAAGCCCTTTGTTTATGATGGTGGTTATTTTAGGTTATGCTTTTGGAATACTTTATAAGATAACATCCGGATTCGATTGGGTAAGTTATCTCTATATATTCAATATTACCATTGTAAGCCTTGATCTGTCTTTGTATTTTTATTACAGCAAGAAAAATGCAAAAGAAAAAAGTTGTTAGATATAATTTATATAGAATATCTATTGGGCAAAGGCTATTCCTATATTTTGATATTAGCAAAGCAATATGCAAAATAGAAATTACCATCATTCCGGGTTAAACAACTAACGATTTTATATTTTATGTATAATAGGGGAATATGCTCTCCTATAAATTAATGGGTATTTCGAGATGCCGGAATAGGGCTTCCCAATTCCAAGGAAAGAATCCCGCGACGGAACACAAAAAAAGGCTGCCGGGGAGGCAGCCAAAATTTGAATTATGA
Organism: Bacteroidales bacterium; assembly: GCA_031553535.1. Classification (GTDB taxonomy): domain Bacteria; phylum Bacteroidota; class Bacteroidia; order Bacteroidales; family WCHB1-69; genus JAIROC01. The sequence goes on from JAVBLM010000004.1 coordinate 115,217, forward strand.
AAAAGATTTTTATCGTTTAATACTCATACGCTTTGTAATCCGCTGGCCCTTGTATTCCATTGAATAAACATAAAGACCTGCCGATAAGCCGGAAGTATTGATTTCTATACTATTTGTCCCTGATTCTGATTGTACTACCTTATTATATAATAGTTGGCCAGTCACACTATGGATACGGAAAGTAACCTCGCCTGATTCCGGAATATTATACGTTATCATTGTGCTATTATCGGCCGGATTCGGAATATTTTGATCCATGCTGATATTTACGCCTTGTATTCCTTCTATTGTATTGATATAATCTGTAATACGTTTTATTCGAATTGTATCATCACTCGTATAATCATCATAGCTGTCTATATATACTGTCAAATAATATACCGTATCATTAGGAACAGTATAGGCATTTCTAAATGTATAATCCGCCGTAGACGATATCCCAACAGTTGGACCTGTCTCCGTAAAGAAAGCTCTCCGTTGTTCTTTTGAATCTTCCACCAATACGCTAATACGAACATTTGGAAAAACGGATAAATCATAGCGATTTTTTAAGGTCACCGCTACATTAACAGGATCCCCTACTTTATCTATTTCACCAGGTAATGGATTGTCAATACTTTCCAGATACAAGTCTTTTATATTCACACATTCCGTTACCCCTGATGCCGCATGTACCAACATAGAATCACAACCTAAAGAAGCTACTACACCTACATAATAATTTGCATCCCATGGAACTGTATATGCATCAAAATTATAGATTACAGAATCCCCCGGAGATAGTGTTTGAGGGATAGAAGTTGTTTCAGAGAATGCATAAGACGCTGATGAAACATCCATATCCAATTTAATACCCGGCAAATCCATATTTCCCGTGTTCTTGACAATCACTTGTTGTTGTATCGTAGTATTAGCCGAAGCGCAGTTATTCGTACCTCCGGTATTATGCGTTACAACAAGTGATAAAGACGGATTGATAACAATAGTGGTTTTTGCCGTATCATTTGTATGATACGCATCAACAGGGCTTGTCAGATATGCTTTCACATTATACGTACCGGGTATAAAGTTAATGTTGGATTTAATAGTTATAACATCAAACGTATCTCCCAGAATAACATCCGTTAACGGATAATTAAAGGAATAATTCACCGTACCGGTTATATCTATCTGGATACTGGTTGAATATTTTGAAAAATCAATAATCTGATTTGTTGTTGTAGTCCGTTTTACTTTCAAGGCATTCGAACTTAGATTACAAACAGACAACCCTGCCAAGGTAAGATCCGATAATTCCAAATCCTGTTGAGAAGTAATCCGTATCCGGTCGATATATTGCACTCCGGTATTTTGCTCCGACTTCGTCATGGATTCAAAAAGAATACTGATACAGGTTCCGTAAATATAGTCTTCTAAAGGAATTGCATAATGTTTCCAACCGTAAGCCGTATCGTGTTTTGTCAGAGATTTTAAAGGAATATAATTCCCGTTTTCATCCAAAACAATACGAACATCGGTATAATCATCCGCTTCAATCGTGTCGTGGAAATACCAGAATTCCAATACAGGAAGACGGGTTCCCTGCAACCTCAACTGCCGTGTTGACAAATTACTCATTGCGCCCTTTGCTCCGCCGAAAGATATCATTCCTGTTCCGTATACAGGTTTTACCACCGTATCTGTTCCCGTACCCTGAGCAACAATCGTCCAAACATCAGGGGTAGTTCCCGTAGTGGTAAACACCAACGCCATTGATTCGGCACTGCTGAAGTCTTCATCTATTGGAAGGCTTATTCTTTCCGAGATATAAGCAAAGCGCAATGTGTCATCCAAATGAACAGTATCCAGACTGCTACTTATCCATACGGTTATATTGTATTGCCCCTGAGGATAAACAGGTAACATTTCGGATAACTCTATCGTATCAATCAACCCTGACTTTAAAATGCCGTTATCTACAACTATCATCGTATCAAACAACAGGGCTCCATCTATTTCCAGATTAATTGTTACAGGATCAATAGAGTAATTGTAATCTCTCTTTCCGAAGTTTTTCATGGAAACCATTACAGGTGAATAATCCGGTGTACAAATATCCCCCATAACATTAACCGGTGCGGTTATAGACAAAAGAGATAAATTGTTTTCATAGTCGTATATCACTCCACTCCCATCCACATATTTAAGGAATACAGAATCGGTCAACGTAACAGTATTCCCTATCGTGTCGGAAACAGTTAGCGAATAAATAATCTGGCTGTTGGAATACGCCTGCCAAACGTGGGCTACCCACATGTCACTGTTATCCGGCACCATTGCAACAGTATCGTATAAAACAAGCCCTTCATTTATAATAACAAGGTTCAGTTCAGGTGCCTTAGCAGGAGCTCCTGTAAAGGAACGTATCAATGTATGAACATCAAACGAAAGATCGGTAATCGTATCTGGTACTAACGGAGTTTTAAATTCCGCCAAAGGCTGTACATTAGCAGAAGCCCGTACCGTATCGTTTGCATGAACCGTATCCGCTTCATTATTAATCGTCTCTATCCACACGGTAAGATTATATTTATCGGTACCAGCCATAACAGGGAATTGTCCTATAGCTATATTCCTCTGCTCAAAGGGAGTCAATGCCTGGGATGGAGTCCATGTAACAGATGGCTTTATATCACCGTTTACGCTCCAGCCCAATGTTGCTTTCGTTATAGGTGTAGTACCCAGATTCAATGCTTCTACAGATACATCTACCACCTGTTTTTCAATAAGGTCACCTTTCCAGTTGGCAACTTCCATCAGCATCATGTCCTGACCGAATTCTATTTGCGAAGCGCCAATTGTTGTTAATGACGGCCGTACCTTTCCATCTATATCGGTAGTAATTCCGGGGTATAGAGGACATGATAAGCTATCATTATAGGTTTTTATCTTTAAATTGGAAGTCACATCTATAAATTCAGGCAATACACTTACCGAATGTGTATCGGTTTTTACTAAATTCTGCCAACTTGAAATGTTTGTAATATTACCCCCTGCATTGGCTACATATTGAGGCGCATACATATTATTGTAATCAAATTGATACAAAGTAGTTATATTTGTAACTGAACCTACATAAATAGGCCATGCATCATAAGCTTTCATTACAATATTATTGTTCTTTATTATAAACTTACAATTAGCACTATAGTTAAGATGAATCCCCCTTGCAGCAGTGGCTGCTGTGGATGTCCCTGATATATAAATAGAATTATTTAAAACATTCGCGTTCGCATAGCTAAAATACATACCATAATATTGAGCATCAGTATTAAGAATAATTTCATTATTGGCAATCAAACCTGGGCTTTGGGTTAAAAACCAATTAAAATATTGATTAACACGTATTCCATAAGGTTTAGCTAAACCTTTTTGGATGATGCGATTAGACACAACCGACCCATTACAGTAATACAAATAGATGCCACTCCAATCGGCAGCAGTAGCAACCGATTCCCTGCTGTATATTCTATTATATGCGCTCGTAAAAGTAACAGTGTGTAAATAAATACCATATGCATTTTGGCTTTGAATAATATTACTGTCCACAACAATATTAGAACCATAAACGGAACTGGCTGATGAGGCTGTTCCTCCGGATAAGTAAACTCCTGCAGCTCCACCTTCAATAATATTATGTATAATAAAAATACTATCTAATAAACCGGTAGAAGTTGCTTTATAAATGGCAGAAGCTGTTCCCACTGTAGCTGTTGTATTGATAGCCTTTATCTTACAATCCCGGATAACAATATTATTACATGCAGAAAGAAATTGAATACCATGGGCTCCTGCCGTCAACGCATCAATGGTAATACCTTTTAAAATAAGGTTCCGGGTATTGGATAAACGTATTCCCATACCGGATGAAGGACGTAACGTTACATCTTCCACACTATCGGCAGCAGAAGTTATTGTCAAAGTGTATCCCCCCATAATATTACCCAAGTCGGAGAAATCCCAATTTTCCTCGTAAAGGCCGGAATCCAATACGAAAGTTACATCTCCGTTTATTCCACATGTCACCAACCTGTTAAAAGCGGCATCTATTGATGTAAGTTCCCTTGTCTTTCCAACAGGTATTGGTCCATTTATATTACCCCTGCAAAGATATGTAGAAACGCTTATGGTATCATCAGCAGGAGAACCATCTTTCACCCCGCTCTCATTTACGTGATTAATCCACACTGTAACAGTAATAGTATCTTTCGAATATAATAACTCACTAACAGTAATGGTATCTAATTCTCCTGTTGCCAAAGAAACGGTAAAATTGGTTCCTCCAGCATTTTGTGGCACTCCATTAATTGTCCATGACAGATTGACGGACTTGATGGTATCTATTCCGGTATTAAGTAATGTCACTCTGATAGAATCAGGTTGATTTGCCGTTACTTCATCCTGTAAACCTACAATTTCTGCTAATAAACCATTTTCCTGTAAAGGATAATTCCCATAGCAGCCCATAGTAGTTTTCCCTATTCTGGTATCTTTGTTAATATCCTCTTTAACCAAAGGCAGAACATTACATAATAGTTTGGGATCATAATTCTTTAATTTTAAACTACTATTCGTATCTTCAAATATCGGCACCTTTTTTACTGAATGTTTATCTGATCCTACCGTATATTGCCATTGCTCAATAGTTGTTTTATTGCCAGCAGCATTTCCTCCGACATTCCCCACATAAGTGCCACACATGTTGTTATAATCTATATCATATTTATCAACATTAGAGGCACTGCTGATGCATATAGGATAAGCAGTTGAAGATCCCATTACAATATTATTGTTTTTAACAGTCGCATTCACAGCCGTTAGTAAATAAATTCCTCTTGCCGCTCCTGCGGGACCTTGCACATAAACAGAATTATTCAAAACGCTTGCATAAGAATTTGTATTAAGATATATCCCATTTTGTGTAGCTGTAGCTTTGATTATAATTTCATTATTAGCGATTAATTTTTTAACAGGATCATCTGATGCAAGATAATAATTGTAGTTCTGAACAGCTATTCCGCCAGGAGTAGCCGCTTCTCGTTGAATAATGCGATTACCAATAATCGATCCATTACAATAACTAACATTTATTCCTGTCCAGGAAGTATTACCTCCGGATATTTTATTCTTTATTTCGTTATAGGATATCGTAAAGTCCGTATATTGTATATTGATTCCATAATAATAATGATTTTGAATAATATTACTATCTATGATAATTTTTGTTCCATAAGCAGACGTATTACCATTTGCCCCATTGAGCGAAATACCGGTATATCCTCCTTCTATAGTGTCGTTTAAAATATAAATATTGTTTAAAATGCCGGTAGCGCCACTTGCTTTGTGAATTCCATGCATCTGGGTACTAGTAGCCTGAGCCATTATCTTACAATCACGGATAACAACGTTTGTACAGGCATCCATAAATTGAACGCCATGAGTGTTTGCCTGAGTTGCATCAATTGTTATACCCCGTATAATAATATTAGTGTTGTTTGCCAACGAGATCCCGTTCCCAACAACCGGACGTATAATTACATTTGCATGATTCCCGGACAGAGAAACTATCTCCAATGTATCGGATGCAGTCATGCTGTTTGCTATTTGAGAGAGATCAACACTTTCAGGGAAGATATAGTCCTCCAACCATAAGGTTACTTTCCCCGATATGCCACAATTCTTGATACGAGCAAGCGGACGTTCAATTGAGGACATAACAGCGGATGGGGAAGGTCCTACTCTGTAGTCCCCGCTCATTATATTCTGGCAACCGAAAATGGTCTTTCCCAAGGTATCGTCATAGGTAACAGAATCAATCTTTCCGTTAGGCATACTTACCCATATTTTAATCGTATCCGGCTTATCTACAGATGGTATAAGGTTTCCAATCGTTATCGTATCGGTAAATCCTTCCAGCAGGGTTCGCGTGTACTGAACAAAAGGACTATCCACCCCATTTACCGACCAACCAATCTGGCAAGAGGTTAAATCGGAAGCACCTTTATTCTTAATAGAAACTTTCACCGGAACAGCTATATTCGATGGTAATACGTCTTCCACAGGAGAATCAATAGATACCAATGCAACAGAATTCGTATCCCTTTGTATAACACTTTCCAAAGCAAGACGTATAAAAGGAAGTGAAGCAGCTGCATATATATTGCCCGTACCGGCACGAAAAACAGCTCTGTTAGAAGATATCGGAAAAACAGGCCATGAAATACTACTACAAGTATTTCCGGAACTATCTTGGATATAGATCATTAAATTATCTTCGGCCGGCAAATAAAACGATTTGTCCAAAGTTATTTCGTTCCACGACAATTGCGTAGTCAATGTTCCGTTATAGACCAAAATGGCTCCATCGTCAATAGGGTCGATATACACCGCATCGGCATTGGTTGTTGCCGGAGTCGAACGCATATAAATTTTGATCTTTGATCTTGTACATGTAACATCAGATGAACGGTTATATATTGCAATTTTTGCAATCATATTGGGTTGGGAATGATTTATATCTCCCACCAGTTCGGAGTTTATATATAACATCCGGCTCCAACTGGTCGCTTGATTTACAGGTAAAGGGAAATTAGGATTGGTTGTATTACCATTTGCGGTATCTTGCGGGGCAAAATATGCATAACCTACAATTTCTCCACCTGCCGCTTCTTTTATATAATACTGCTCCGAAACAGTCAGGATATTATTCCGTATATCAGTCAATGTGATGCTGTAATCAACGGTATTTCCGGCCGGAAGATTGGGAATTGTAGCTTTCCACAGATTATCGGCAGCATCAAAAACCATAGGCAATATACTGTTATAAGTAGTCGACCCATTCGATGTTGCTGTTGTATTCAATAACACATTTGATATCGGCGTCCCCGAACGTGATTGGATTTGCGCTTTTATGGTATAAGGCCCGGTAAGATATACCGTATCGGCAACGGCATCTACAAAGTGTAAAGTTATATCCGCCTCTCCGTAAATAATTTTTGTTAACGTATCGTCCCAAGTAAGGATATCGTATTGATTATTGGGCATACTTGTCCAAATTACAAGGGTGTCATAATCGTTCAACTTTGGATGATAATACCCGATCGTATCCTGGGCATTAAAATCCCATAGCATGCCCGGATTGGATTTCCATATATAAGATTGAGGAGCAGTACCATTTAGCGAATAAGAAATAACAGTTGAATCCAACGGCTGCGAACCCATGTTTTTTATTGTTACCACAATAGGAACCTGTAAAGCCGAGGAAACAATTGTTACATCTTGCATATCAATAGAATATAATGCAACAGAATTATCCTGGGATGTTATCGCCTGTTTATGTAACTTCAAATTGGGACGTTGATTGGTCAGTGCCCCACCTACACCAGCATCAGGAAAACCAGTGCTTTGTTCCAGATATATTGTCCGATTAACATTTGTTAGTGTATTGCTCCATGTCCATGAATTACCGGGAGCAGTACCATGTTCTCCATTCCAATAGATCAACAAGCTCATTCCCGGAGGAAGATAAAACGGTTCATCCAGTGTAATAGAATTCCAACCGGCCACATTCGAAAGCATGAAATTGCCTTTCCATACCTGAGTCCCCCCATCTTCAAAAGGATCAATATATGCACCGGGTGTTAATACAGTATCGTTTACTGCCTTCATCCAACATGTTTGATTTTTCATCGTAACAGGACTAGAGCCTACCCATTCCAACTCCCATGCCAGCTCAGTTATCAATCCTCCTGCTCCGTTTAATGTATCTATTTCCTTAGACATATATAACTGTCGGGACCAACTATAATTCGAGGTTAATGCAGTAGGCGCAGTAAATGTTCTTTGATTTTTACCGGTACCAATTATAATATCTTCTGTTGTTCCTTCGATTGTTATAATATATTGTTGTATGATATATTCCGAATGAATATTCAAATAGTTCTCGAAAGCATCTATCCCTGTAATACTATAAGAAACTTGTGTTCCTGCTACAAAAGCAGGAATAGTAGCCCTCCATAAAGAATCGCCGGAGACATTGACCATCAAGATAGAATCCGTTACTATATGTGTCCCATTATTGGTAGCCGTATATTTTAAGTGGGGATTTTTAATGGGAGCAGTGGTTGCTGTTTTTACCTTGGCGTTAATTTCATATGGCCCGACACTATAAACGGTATCACGTGGAACAGGATTAATAAAAGCAACAACAGGAGGTGTCAGTTCTTCATCGGATGTTATTATTTCAAAATTATCCAACAACCAGCCATACGCTATTTGAGTACCCTGCACGGAACCCCGTTTGAGAACAAACCGGAATTCTACAACATTTCCTATAGCATCGGTACTCAAGTCAAAAATCTCTTCTTTCCACCAGGATTGAGAAGGGCTAACTAAATTATCATCCGAACGCCACTGGGAATAACTTGCTGCGTTAAATCCTCCGGTCAATGCATAATTGGCAGCACTTCCCTGATATGTTTCCCATGGAACAGGATTCCATTTGGTCGAATTTGCAACCCTGTATTCTACTCGCAGAATATCTTCTTTCGCCGTCTTGCAAATATGATAAAATCGCAATTGAATATGATTTATTCCTACAAAATTATACGGTGCTGTCTGCAAAATAACAGAATCCCCCAGCATATTAGGGACCGTCGCTCTATAGGAATTTGGAGAACTTACATAATATTGACTGTTTATCTTCCAACTACCCGCTGGAGTTGCCGTCAATTTTATGGAATCCGCTTTGTCAAAGTTTTCAAAAACCACTATCTGCCTTTGACCATAAGAAGTGATTGCTAAGAATAAGACTCCTAACGCTAAAATAAAATACTTTTTCATGTTTTTGATTTTTTATTAAATTTAGATAAATATATACAATTTGTTTCGTCTTTTGTTCAATATTTTATAAGGAAAATCTTAATCGCCCTACTACAATTCAATTGCAAGTAAAATTACAATTGAATAATAGATTGTATTGTAATATTGTAAACTTTAAGATATCCCATTTTGATCTTTCTCTTATTACAAAGCAAAAATAATATAAACCGAAAAAAAACAAATAAAATAATCGGGATATAAGGGGACAAAAATGAAATAAAAGGGGACTTTTAATTAAATGAAATTTAATTTTACGGAATTAACAAAAGAAAACACGAGAACAACTATACAATAGAAAGCAAATAGGGGTATAAATCGGCTGTTTCCACTCCTATTTTATTCGCCAGACGTTGGCGCTTCTTTTTGCATGAATCAAGCGACATATTCAATAAAGAGGCTATTTCCTTTGTGCTGAAATTAAGAAACATATAAGAAAGATAACGTATATCCCCAATGGTCAGCTCAGGGTGTTTTTCTTTTAAAGAGGATAAAAAAGAAGGGGAAACCTGCTCGAAATACGCAAGGAAATTATCCCACTGTTCCGTTTTCTTCAATTGTGTTTTCAATTGTTGAATAACCAGTTGCAACTGAGAGTCTTCAGACCGTGCAGGGATTTTTGATAAGCTCTGAATAATTTCTTCTATCAATTCATTCCTATTGGATTGTATCAAAACTTTAGCTGCCAGTTGTCTATTTTCATTTGTCAGCCGTTCCTGTTCCAACAAGGCCAATGTTTCCTGTTCTACTAACTTTTGTTGTAATAACAGTTTCTCATTGCGTTCGCTATTGAGTTTTTCCTGTTCAAACAATGCAAGCGCCTCCTGTTCCTTTAGTTGTTGTTCCAGCAGCAGCTTTCCATTTTTTTCTTTTTCCAGTTCAAGCACTTTCTGTTGTTTATTCTTTATATACCTGAAACGGAATATCCAAAAGAATATCAACAGAAAGACAAGAATACTCATTGAAATTACAAGAAAAAGAGTACGGTCCTCTTTTTGCTTCGCTTTACTTTCCGCCAATTCTTTTTCAGAGGTCAATAATTCTACCCTGATTAAATTATTCAACATTTGAGCCTGTTTATCAAGCATTACCAAAGAATCTTTTACGTAAATAACGGAATCCTTATATTGCACGGCTAACAAGGGCGCACTATTTTCCATATAAAGATCCGCCAGTTGCATATAGATCTGTGCACTTTTTGCTAAACTCGAATTCTGTTCCAAAGACTTTTGCGCATATTGAATGGCTTTACCAATTTCATGTTTTTTTTGATATACTTTCGACAGTAATAACAAATAATCTGCCTTATGATTATTGTATTTATCAGGAATTTCGGGTATTGTCTTCAACAATAAGCTTTCTACTTCGTTATAATGACCCCTTAAAAATAAATTGTTTGCATGATAATATTCTACATTGACCAGAACACCCGTATCCTTTTCAAAAACGGCCAGGATAGGTATTGCAACATCTAAATATTTCTTTGCCAGATCCAAATCCCCCATTTCATTGGCAAATAAGCCTAAATTTCCGGCACATAGCCCTATCATGGAACTGTCTTTTTCCCCTATGGCTAATGCATAGGCTTTTTCCATATACTTTTTTGCCTTTTCTATTTGATTATCTTCATGGTATAGCGACCCTATATTGTTTAAGAATATCATCTCCAACTCTTTGTCTCCCTTTTTTAGAGCCAGGCTATATCCTTCCAAAAGGCATTCTATCGTTTTTGTATAATCTAAAATACCGTTATATACAATTGCCATATTGTTTAACGCCTTCATCTGCAGATCGATTTGACCGTTGTTCTGTGCAAATGTTTTAACTTCAGATAAATATTCTAACGACTTCGTATAGTTTTTCGCAAGGTATTCCTTCTTTGATAATTCCAAAAGCTGACTATAATATTCCACTGAGTTTCCATAACATATATGATTAATATATATTAGAAATATAATTAGAATGATCCTGAAAAAATTAAAAAGCTTGTTCTTACTTTTCATCAAATAGAATGAAATCTTAATCCTAAATAAGCATGATAAATTATCCATACAAAAATAAACATTTTTACATTGGCATCGTCCGGTTTTTGCATGTTTTAATTCTAATTTCTTTTTACGTTGTTGACTTTTCATCTCTTGAGAAAGAGAGGATGAACCGGTATTTACCTAATGTCATTACCTTATCCGAACCATCATCCCAAATGGAATCGAGGGATCCTTTGTTTATCGCTTTTATGCAGGGGATGCTGAAACAAGTCCAGCATGACGGTAACAGGTTTGTTCAGAGCGAGAAACAAAATCCGAAGGGTTCGGCGTATCCAACCAACCGAGTTTACGAGCTCAACGGAGCCAATCCCTAACAAAAGAGCGATCTTTGCGTCAACTTTTGACAGCTTCATTAATAAAAAAAGCCGCCCCGGGAGAGGCAGCCATAATGAAAAAGATTTTCCTTATCATTTTATACTCATACGCTTTACTATACGCTGGCCCTTATATTCCATCGAATACATATAGATACCGGATGATAATTCCAATGTATTTATTTCGATACGTTGATTCCCTGATTCCGAATCAATTACTTTATTGTACAGTATTTGACCGTTCATACTATGGATCCGGAAAATAACCTTACCGGATTGAGGAATACTATACCTTATTATAGTACTATTATCTGTCGGATTCGGAATATTCTGTTCCATTGTAAATATATTACCCTTTCCTATTGCGAATCCGGTCTCTTCCGTACTGCGTTCTATCGAGATGGTATCATTTTCGGGATAATTATCTACCTTACTTATAAATACCCTTATGTAATACACTCTCTTGTCAGGAACAGTATATTTTTGGGAAAACTTAAACAGCATATTATTATCCAAGGCATTAATTACAGGAATAATATCTACATGGCTAGACAGTACCTGCCCATGTTCATCCTCGATCAAAGCAGTAATATCCACATGCTGATAATTTGTCATATCGCTTGTATTCATTAAGGATACTTCTATCTCCTTGGTTGAACCAACCTGATCGATTCCTCCATCGAGAGAATCCGGACTTAGGATATGCGTTATAGCAAGGTCATCCATATCTACACACTCATCAACAGAAGTACCATCGTTGACCAGAGTAGAATCACAGTCCATATATCCCATTATCTGTACCTGATACTGCGCATCGGCAGGAACGGTATAAGCGTCAAAAAGGATATCGGTAGAATCCCCCGGATTCAAATCCCCTGCTGATTTGGTAAGAGCTTGTTGGGAAGAAGCCATTACATTTAATATTACCTCGATTCCGGGAATCGCCAGATTGCCTGTATTTTTTACCGTCACTTTTTGTTGCACAGGAGTTCCTTTTGACAGGCAATCCGTTCCTCCCGATACAGCTTGTGCCGTTACGGATATCTCAGGATTGATATCCAATGGAAGGCTTGCCGTATCATTCGAGTTATTACCATCAATGGAAGTAGTTAAATATGCTTTAAGTGTATGCACCCCTTTCGTAAAGTTAATACCGGATGCTACCAAAACCGTATCGCGCTCTTTTCCCGGTATGGTTTTTCGTAAAGGCTCAGAAAAGGGCGAATAACCCGGAATTTCCAGTGCCAGGTTTGTCGGGTATTGTGAAAAATCAATCGTGTGATTGGTTGCTGTCGCTACAATAACATACACATCTTTATTTTGCATATCGCACGTTTTTATTTCCGGTGTTATGATAAAATCCAATACTGCCAGATCCTGATGGGAAGTGATAAATATGCGGTCGATATATTGTTCGGATAGCGCTCCCGATTTATCATCGTTGGTGGCTGCAAATTCTATCAATACGCATTGGGCGGTTGTATAGGAACTCAAATCCACTATATATTGTGCCCAGCCGTATGTATTGCCTGTTTTAGGAACAGATAATACCGTTGTGGATAGATTATCGGCAATAATCTTAACATCCATATACGATTCATCTTCCGTTATGGCTGTAACCGCCGTATCGTGGAAATACCAGAACTCCAACTTGGGATTGACCGCCCCAATCATATCCATTTGACGGGTGGTCAACACGGACATTGATCCGACTGTTCCCGAAAAACGGAGCATTCCCGTACCGAACTGCGGTTTTACAGGATAGACATTGATATCGGGTTGATAAGGCTCCCAGGTATTTGCTCCCGCAAGGGGTTTGGATATAAACTCGTAAGGTAAATTGGCGGTGCTAAAATTCTCATCTACAGGCAAGCCTATTTTCCCGGACAAAAAAGTGTAATGAATGGTATCATCATAAGCAATGTAATCTATCGGACTGCTGACCCAGGCTTTGATATCATACGATCCTGCATACATTATAGGCAAAGCCGGTGTAATCTCGAACGTACCTGTTCCTGCGGATAATAAAGTCCCGCCGGCTATTCTCCGTATATAAACCGTATCCTCTCCGAGCGGATTAATAACCCTTGCCCCTACTTCTATAGGGTTTGCAGCAAAGTTGTAATCATTTTCCCCCGTATTCGTTACCGTAATTTTCAAAGGAACATAATCGGGTTCACACAAATCCTCCGGATCATTCACCGGTGAGGCTACATTCATAACGGTTAATGCATTATCAGGATAGAGCGGACTGCTGTAACAGGCAACATGAATAATAAAGCCCATATAACTGCTACTGGCTGTATTGACATTGGCATCGGAATAAAACCGAATCGTAACAGGCCCTGTTATGGAAGTTAAGGCAGGAATGGTTCCTGTTCCGTCAAATCTCCCAAGCATGATTCCAGCGGTTCCTACCCCGTCGTATATTTCTATATAATCACGAAGCTGTTCTGTTTGATAACTGCCCGAAACCTGGATTTTAGCGCCCGGTATTGCAGGATAGATAACCGAATACCCATCGCAGTAGTTCGAATACCCTCCGTTGTTTCCGAAGGCTTGCCCCAAATTGGGATAAACAGTGCCGCATTTATAATAACTGTTACTGCCTGTCTGTGGTAAACGCATATCCTGGCTGCCGACCCTGTCACCGAATTTAATATAGGTGGAATCGGTTATGGTATCGGTAACCGTTCCGTCGGAAACGCTTACCGAATACACCACCTTACTGTTGTAATATTGTGAAGGAACGGTTGCCGTCCATACTGCCCCGTTTTGTGTAAAACCAATACTGTCGTATAATGGGTAGTGTCCATTTACCGTTGTATGGATAAACAGTTTAGGCGTAGAAACAGGAGCGCCCGTACCATCATTTACTTTTATATTTACATCAAACGACAGTTGATAAACCGTATCCGCTACAAAGGGGGCAACAAATTCTACCAAAGGAACCCTGTTAAGGATCATCCTGAGCGTATCATTATGGATGTTGCCATCTTTTTTGCCGTTAACCTGATCGATCCAAACCACAATGTTTTCGGTTGGGTTGGTTATCGTAAACGTTCCCAGGGTTATTTCTGCCGTTTCGAATATATTTAAGGCAGGGACAAAAGCATGGACGGGTGGCTGAGTTTGTACAACACCATTAAGCGACCATCCCAGGGTAGCATTCCTTATAAGCGTATCTCCATAGCCGGTAACATTCACCTTGACGGTAATGGTTTGGCCCTGCACGGCGGTAGCCGGCACGGTAAGAGCCGAATTCATCAGGTCGAAAGCGGAAACATGTTGCGTATAAGCTCCCATTGCAGTAATTTGCTTCCTTGGGGTTTTGAGAATATCATCATTACAACCCGGGTATTGCGGACAAAGCAGGGAATCATAAACATGCAATGCCAGGCTGCCGCTTACATCCGTAAAAGGAGGCAATGTACGTATCGAATGTACATCGGTTGTAATTTCCTGCTTCCAGTCGCTTAGCGATGATATATTTGTTCCATAATATCCTACATAAGCGGGTGCATAGTAATTATTATAGTCAATATCAAATTGGGAGAAGCTACCGGGTTGCCAAAAGTAGATCGGATATGCCCAGGGAGAGGCCATTACAATATTATTGTTCTTGATAACCATATCCTCATAACCTGAATTGTAAATATAGATCCCCCTTGCCGGCCCGCTTCCGGAAATATAAACAGAATTATGTATAACTTCGGATTTGGTAGCATAGGCATAAATTCCATAAGATGCATCTGTGGTGTAAAGGATAATTTCATTATTGGCAACCAATGCCCTGGTTTGAGCAGATGTAACATTAAAACGATTATGAGAGTTAAGATATAACCCGTAAGGATATTGAATAGCGTTACTTCGCTGGAGTATCCTGTTTCCGATAACAGGCCCGTTGCAGTTATCCATACGTAATGTCCACCAGATTGTGGAGATATCGGAAGTTCTGCTCAATATGTTATTATAGGAACAGCTTGTAAAGTCCGTATAGTATGGATACGTAGCGTAATAATATTGATTGCTCACCTTATTGCTGTCAAAAACGACATGGGTTCCGTAATGTGTACTGGTTCCCCCGTAAAAATAAAATCCGTAATACCCGCCATCCAGCAAGTTATTAATAAAAAAGATGCTGTCCACATTGCCGGTTGACTGTGCTTTGGAAACGGGTGCATTCGTTGGCGAAGAAGAGGCAGTTGTGGGATTTCCCAACAGTTTACAGTCACGAACTACAATGTTGGTACAAGATCCTGTAAATTGGATTGCAGGAACAGTACCTGATTGTACATCCACCGTAATTGCTTTGATTGTAATATCCCGTATCTCGGGCAAAACAATTCCCGCCCCTGATAGAGGACGTATAATGGCACTGTCAGGATGATTATCCGAAGAAGTAATGGTGAGATGGTACCCCTTTAAATAATCCGTCAAATCACTTAAATCAATATTTCCATCAAAAACCCCTTTTAGTTTTAACGTAAGATCTCCTCCTACCCCGCAATTACGGATGGTATTGAATACATCTTCCAGGAGAGCATACTCGCCTCCCTCGCCAACCGTCACCTCACCGGATGGTATGGACAAACATCCAAAGGAAATAACGGTCAGGGTATCGTCCCGGGTAGTTGAATCCTTTACCCCGTTGGGCATACTTACCCATACCGTAATCGTATCCAGCTTCCCTGCTGTTGGTGCGTAGGAACCGATGGTGATGGTATCGGTAAAATCATCGGGTAATTCCCCGTAGTAGCCGGCAGGAGCTTGTACCTGTCCGTTCAATGTCCAGTTTACAACGCAGGAGTCCAGGTTTTTTCTTCCTTTATTGCGTATGGTAACCTGTACGGGTGAAGGAACCCCTGCTATTACCCCTTTCTTATTTTCGGGTATGTTAATGGAATTCAAAGCTACGGAAGATTGCAGGTTGGCTTCCCCTATCAAATAAAAACGGACAATCGGGCGGTAAGTCCTTTTCCAATTTTTGGTAATAGCATCGTTAAACGAACTACCCCAATAGCCTGTAGTTACCATGTCGCTGGAAGAGAATGAATTTTTCCACCCACCCATAGTAAATGATCCTTTTTGATGATTCCAATAAACCAACAGATTCTTTCCGGGAGGCAACATAAAGGGCTCATTCAGGGTAATCTCCACCCATCCGGCTGCCGTAGCACTTAAAGTACCCTGCCATACCAGTGTTGCCCCGTCTGTAATAGGGTCCACGTAATAGTGGTTCGTTATTTTATTCTCATCCACTGCCTTGAGATAACATGTTTGATTTGCAAGATTCAAGCCCGCTGAATAATGGTCATATTCCCATGCCAGCCTGGTGATCGTACCGTTGGTAGCAATTTCACTGGCAAGATATAACATCCTGCTATAGCTGTAATTATAACCTAGATTTGCCGGCATGCTTTCATCTGTTAGTGCACCATATCCTACGGTTACATATCCTGTTGGGGTACTGGCGGTTATTCGTTTGATATAATAGCGGCCTGTCTCCTCCGCATTATTATCAAGCATATCCTTTAACCTGATGGAGTACGCAACATCGCTTCCAAATACTAGTTGGGGAATTGTTGCCGTAAATAAATTACCCGCACCGGATGTCATCTCCAATGTATCAAAACTTGTTGTTCCCCCTGATGTGGTTTCCACAAATAAATCAACGGGGCCTACCTGCGTTCCCGATACGGTGGTTATCTTTGCCGTTATCGTATAAGGGCCTGTTTTATATACCGTGTCGGCGGGAGGCTTAACAAATGAAATTCTAATATCACTACTGCCGTATACAAACTTGGTTAATGTATCGTCCCACGTTGAGGGATCCTGTTGCCCATTGGGCAGGGATACCCATACGGCAACCGTATCAAATCCATTTCCCTTGGGAGTATAATGGCCTACCGTATCCCGGTGGTTGTAATCCCACGGCAATCCTGGAGTAATGGACAGATTTTTGGATACCGGAGCCGCATTGTTTACACTATACGAAACCGTTACCGAATGTATATCCGACCCGCCTCTATTTCTTATCGTAGCTATTATCGGAAGCGATGTGGTGGGAGTAACCACTACAGTATCCGGCATATCTATGGAATACAGCGTTACAGAATTGTCGTCACACCTTCCGCTAACGTCGCCTGATATATAATGAACAGCCCCCACAAAAGCCCGTGGTAAATCATAACCACTCGATGACGGTAAAGCATAATCCCTTAATGCATACCCTTCCGTAACGGTTAAATAATCATTCTCCATTAAAGCGGTAGAAAAGCCTCCACTGGCAGGATTGTTCGGAATTGGCACCATATAATTATTGCCATGGATATAAAACCCGTAGGCCTCCCCCGCAGGAATAGTAACAGGCGTATTGAAAGGAATATACGTATTAGACTTTGTAGCAGGGTTAACGGTTGCCGACCCGATCAATATCCAACCGGCAGTTGTATTGTAGTTATTCTCGGCGCTATTTGTCCTGTAATATATGGTAATAGTTTGACTGCCGGGATTAAGCAATGGAGATATTCCCGTTATAGCAACCGCTTCCGGGCCGGCTTTCATATCAAAGGAAACACCGGCGTATTGATAGTCTCCTGTCCATGCCGGTGAAACTAAGGAATCCTTTCGGCCGTATTCGCAAAATTGTTTTATGATATAGGAAGAGCTTTGGGTGGCGTTGTTCCCGGTATTGTCGTATCCCGTAATAGAATACGAAACTTCCGTACCGGCAACAAACTGTTCAATACTTGCCTTCCATAAAGAACTTCCACGAACAGGGCTCATCAATACGGAATCGGACTTAACCACTACTCCCTGATAGGTAGCTTGGTATTTTAGCCAGGGTTGGACAATAGATGCAGCCGTATTGCTTTCTACCCTCGCATTTATTTCCCAGGGCCCTGTACTGTTAACCGTATCCTTTACAAGCGGGTTGATAAATGCTACGGTAGGAGGATGTATCTCATATTCTGCTGCCTCGAGGCGGAAATCATCCAGTAGCCAGCCGTACGAAACATGGGTTCCCTGTACGCTTCCGTGCTTGATAATAAAACGGAATTCTACCCGTGCAACACCTGCCACCGTAGACAAATCAAACAATTCATCCTTCCACCACGATTGGGCAGGTAATGCGGTACTGTCGCCCGCCAACCATTCGGGATAACTGGCAGCATTAAAGCCTGTAGTGCCGGTATAATTGCCAGAACCCAGATAGTAATGCCCTTCCGGCAGGGGATTCCAATCACCCATGCCGTCTCTGCGGTATTCTATCCGTACATTGTCTAAGGGAGACACCTTGCAAATGTGGCTAAAACGCAGGTAAACATACTCATAAGGAGTACAATCATAAGAAGGAGTTGTCAAAACAACAGAATCGCCCGGCGTGCCGGGTAGCTTTCCCCTGTAGTATTGGAGATTAGGGGACAATGGATCGGCTTGAGGATAAACTCTACCGGGTTGCCACGAACCGCTTATAGAGCTGGAAACAACATTCCATCCCGTGGGAGGGGAAGCTCCTTCAAAATCTTCTGTCCATGTTTGCTTTTGTTGTGCATGTGTTTGCTGTACGTACAGCAAAATTACTGTTAAGATTAATAAAACCCTTTTCATTGTAATATAATTTTAGTTAATAATTGGTTTTTCATTTAGTGGCAAGTTGTTAGTTGTTAATATTTCTAGATTCAATAGCATACTTTGTTTGTTTATAGTTTACTTCTTGTTGCTTGCAGTGTTTTTCTAAAAATTTAATCCTTTTATCTATTTTATCTGCTTTATCGATTTTATCCTTTCTGCTTGTTGCTTACTGCGATATTGATTCACATTGTTTGGTGATTCAAAAATAGATGAAATGTAAATAGAAATACTGGACAAAACATAGACACCCACAAGACAAATCATGGACTTTTTCAAAACAAAACAAAAAAAAGACAATATTTTAATGAAACAGTATTATCAGGATGGATACTTTTCTATATTTTTAAAATAATCACGTAGTTTTGATGCTGTTATTCCCATTTTATTGGCAAGGCGCTGTTTTTTCTTCCAGCATGCATCCGTGGAAACGTTGAGCAAATGGGCTATTTTCTTGGTGTCCAAGTCCAGGTAAATACAGGAAATTAACTGTATATCATTGGCTGTAAGATTCGGAGACTTGTTTTTTAAAGCCATCAACAGGGAAGGATTCATTTCTTCGAAATGATTTAAAAAAGTATCCCATTCCGAGGAATCTTTTAATTGTATTTTCAGATCCCATATAATAGAATTCAATACAGTATCTCTTGATTTTTCAGGAATTTTCAAAAGTGATTGGAGAATTTCATTGAGCCATTCGTGCCTGTTGGTATGGGATAATATTTTTGCGGTAAGTTGTCTGTTTTTAGCATCTATTTCATTGTTTAGTTTTTCCTGCTTTAATAATGCCAACGTTTCCTGTTCCTTGAGTTGTTGAGCCAATAATAGTTTTTCATTGTTGAGGCGTTCCTGTTCCAATATTCTTTCTATTTCCTGCTCTTTCATCCGCTGTTTGAGGAGTAATTTCTCATTTACTTCATTTTGAAGCCTTTCTTTTTCCAATAAGTTTAATGCTTCCTGTTCTTTTAATTGCTGTTTTAGCCGTAGTTTTTCAATATTTAATCGCTCCTGTTCCAATAATGCCAACGTTTCTTTTTCTTTCGTCTCTTGTTCCAGTATCTGTTTTTTGTTTTTTTCTTTTTCCAGTTCCAATTCTGTTATTTGTTTCCCCTGTTTGTTACGTATGGATTGAATACGCAACACCCATATTAATATGACAGCAAGGATTATTATAAAAATCAAAATAGAAATAAACAAGATACGTTCTGCTTTTTGTTTGGCTTTGTTTTCCGATAAATCCCTTTCCGAATTCAATAATTTAAAACGGACACGATTTGTTTCAAGATTCTCCTTAATATTCATTTTATATAAAGAATCTTTCATTAGCATAACCGAATCATTGTATGCCCATGCTAAAGCAGCGGAATTATTCACCCTGTAATGATCGGAAAGCCTCTCATAAATATTGATATATTCTTCCAAAGTGGGGTCACATTCTAATGCATGCTTTGCATAATAAAGAGCTTCTTCCTGTTTATTCTGTTCCTGATATATTCTAGAGGCTAACAGGAAAAAAGAGACACTATGTTTGAATTTCTCTATCTCACCTTCATGCTCTTTTAAAACATCCAAAATTACTTTTTCGGCGGAAAAGTACTCTTGTTTTTTATAAAAGATCTTTGCCTTTGTAATTTGTGCTTCAAACAATGCTCCTTTTGTAGCTTTGCTTTTAAATAATAGCAAACCTAAGTCAATATATTCTTCGGCTAAATCAAGATTATTTTCATCACTGGCTATATCACTTAAGTTCACATACAATGTGGCTCTCAGTAGCGTATCTCCCATTTCCTTGGCAATAACAAGCGCTTTCTGATAATATTCCTTTGCCTGGCTCAACTTCTGATCCATTGAGTAAAGGTCTGCGATATTATTTAATAATACGATCTCTCCTTTTTGATCGGATATTTTTAAAGCAATCTTATAGGCATCCAAATAACATTCCATCGCTTTGTCGTAATCGGAAATAATTCTATATGCGATTCCCATATCATTTAATGCTTTTATTTGTAAAATATTCCAATTGTTTTTTTCTGCTAATAATTGAACTTCGTTACAAATTTCAATGGCTTTGAGATAGTTTTTATCACTCAATTCTTTTCTTCCGGATTTCAGCAGTTGTTCGGCATGTTCCTTAGGATAAACATTTCCATATCCTATTATATGGGCAAAAAGTAGAAAAGACGAAAGAATAATTTTATAAATAGCTCTCTTCTTCATTATATAGCAGTTAATTTGAAAGATGAAATATAAATATAATAAAAAGGTGCCAGTAGGGCAAACGCATTAACATTCCCGAAACCCGAAGCATATGAGTGCATAGCAGCGAAGTAAAATAATCCAGTTCTTCTTATTAATTATTCCTTTTTATAGGCTGTTCCATTCTTTACAGTGACGATAATTTATTTGTTCATAGCATATTATCCCTTTGGAGAAAATCATAAGGGTGTCCTCTCTTCCGGTTTATTTACATTCCTCCTTCCTCCCTATTACTCGAGCAAACTCTCATGCTTCCGGCTTTGCTTCAGGCCAAAGCTCTTTTGTTAGTTCATTGCGCTATTGATAGGAACGGAGTTAATTCAATCTTTATTTATATATTCCAATTCATATATTTAATTCGTTTTTTTCTCTCCAAACCTTGAAGGTTTCGAAAACCTTCAAGGTTTTGTCTCCGGAATGTTCTGTTCAGGGGCATGAATCATCTGTATCTTTCACAAGTAAGTGAAAACACCTTTCACAAGTAAGTGAAAGTACCTTTCACAGATAAGGGAAAGATGCCTATACGATTGCCAACGGTTGATTAAATACATAAGTCCGTGGTTCTTTAAGGGTCTTATTACTGGTAGTAAACTGTGTGATAATTTTCAGCTTATAATCGCCGGGAGGTAGCTCCGCGGGCATAATAAAACTGATGTTTGAAGGATCGTTTATCAGGATGGAATTCATCGAGATAAGAACCAGTGAGGCCTCATCCGCCATATTTACCAGATAAAGCCCATTGTCCGGATGTTCGCCTGCAATTTTTATTTTGCTACCGGTTACATTCACTCCGCCGCCAAGGGTAAGCATAGTGTTTACTTCGCCCGAAGCCACATCGGTAACCGAGTTGATAAATGTGCCCACGGATGCCATTCCGTGTATCTTTACCGATGCCGAATTTACAGCCTGACGAAGGTCGCTTGTAGGGGTTGTCCGAACAATGAGCTTGTGTTCAGTGGAATCCCAGCTTGCATTATCGCCCAAGAATACGCCTTTTACATCCAAACTGAAAAAGGCCATTCCAAATTTTACCGAATCACCCCGGAGAATACATTCGATTGCCAAACCTTTGAGAAGTTCCATCGACGCTCTGAGTGTGGCAGGGGTAAGATCCGTATGGCGGTTTTTGGCTATATTTATCAGGTCATCTTCATCTATCGACCTTGAAATCATAACCTTTCCGAAACGATCGTCGGTACGTTCGGTAATCGAAAGGTTATAAAGCTCTACGAATACTGTGTTTTTGTCTTCTGTCATAATATTCTTTTTTTACATTATTATTTTATTTAATTAATTATGAGATAATATGTTTTTCATTAGGGGGTAAGGAGGTTGTTGAGGTTCTCGAAACGCCGAAGCGACCGGGCACTTCAGTCTTCGAAGTATCCGGATTTCTGCCATTGGATGACACATCTTGCACCTTACAAACAACACGCAAAAAATCACACGTAGTATGAAAGAAAATAGCCACATCTCTGTAATTTAAGGAAGTAAGAGAGAAAGGAGGTAGTGTTTTATAGTTCATACTATCTTTTTGTATTTAATTCATGCTGCAAAGATAAATAATTTTTAATATAAAACAACAAAGTGCAAAATATTTTTTCAATAATTAAAAAGAAAGATATTATATAGGAAAGGAATATTATTCATTTGCAATACCTGATAAATCGGTCACTTTTATATAAAAACATATATTTAAATAAAAAGACAATGAGGAATGGTTTGGTTGTTGGGAATAAAAATATTAATTCAATATTATTTTGATTGTTTTGGTTGCGATAGCGATGTCAAGGAATCAAAAAACAAAAAAAGGCTGCCGGGTGGCAGCCTAAATGAATTATGAAAAAGATTTTATCGTTTAATACTCATTCGCTTAACGACTCGTTGACCCTTGTACTCCATCGAATACATATATATCCCCGCCGCTAAGGTTGAGGTATTGATCTCTATCGTATTTGTTCCTCCTTCCGATTGTGCTGTCTTGTTGTACAATAGTTGGCCGTTTATACTATGAATACGGAAGGTAACATCTCCTGATTCCGGAATGTTATATCTTATCATTGTGTTATTATTGGCAGGATTTGGAATGTTTTGATCCATAGATATACTTACATTTCCTCCTATTGATTCTATGTTATTAACATAATCCGTTACACGCCTCATCCTAATCGTATCATTCTTTTTATAGTTATCATAACTATCTACATATACGGTCAGATAATATACTGTATCGTTAGGGACTGTATAGGTATTATTAAACTCATAATGTACCGTAGATAACAAGGCCACTTTAGGACAGATCTCGTAAAAGGATGTTTTTTGCTCGCCTAAAGAATTTTCCACCAAAACATTGATATGCACGCCATTAAAGTCGGACGCATCATATCTATTCCGTAATGTCACTTCTAAATTAATAGCCTCCCCTGCTTTATCTACCGCAGAAGGTAATGGACGATCTACACTTACCATATATAAATCCACCATATCGGTACATTCCCGGACAGCGTCCGCTGCATTTACCGTTAAAGAATCACATAACAGGTAAGCAAGTACTGTCACCTGATACTCTGCAATCCATGGTACAATATAACTATTTATGAATGTATAAGGAACAGTATTTCCTGCAGCTATTACACCTGTATAAGTTTCTTCAAGGAACAGATAAAGAGGATCACCGGCTTCGCCTGTATCTATTTGTAATATCAAGCCGATATTAGAAACATCCATATTACCTGTGTTGGTTATACTTATCGTTTGGTACAGGGCAGATTCTTCTGCTAAACAATTGGAACTACCTCCTGATATTTGATTTACCTGTATGGAGATAGCAGGATTAATAATAATTACCCTATCGGTTGTATCATCAGTTTTGTCAAAATCCCTCACAGAAGAACTCAAATAAGCCTTCATGTAATATGTTCCGGGTTTAAAATCAAAATCTGACAAAATTGTAATGGTATCTTTTTTCAAACCTTCTATTGGCCTTATTAATGTAATCGTAGTATCTTTAGTTATGTCACCTGTTATACTTAACACTAAGTCTGTAGGTGTCTCTGTAAAATCTACTCTTTGATTCGTTGTATTACTAAGAACTATCTTCAGCTCTTTTCCTTGCAGCTCACATACGGAATAAGCAGACACTAAAATTGTATCCAATCCCAAATTCTGACTGGATGTAATTGCAATACGATCTATTTGCTGAATTCCACCATACGACATTGCTTCAAATGCTACAATAACGCATGAAGAATCAATATAATGAGACAAATCAACAGTATATTCTCCCCAATATGGAGTTGATGCATTAGGATCATAACGTTCCACAGACATTAGATGTGTGAAATTCTCAGAGCCATCACATGATATTTTTACATACATAATGTCTTCTAAATCCGGATTCGTATTATCATGAGCATACCAAAATTCTAACTTTGGCAAAGAAGTACGATTTAGTTCTAATTGAGTTGTATATAAACGAGCCATTGAACCTCTCGGTGCCATATAAATCAATTTTCCATCACTTGTATTTGGTGATATTACAGTATCTGACTGTGTTATTTCCCATTTAATTTCAGAACCAAATTTCGCTTCTGAAATTAAACCTTTCATTACATCTACCCGTGATGTATCAAATGTTTCATCAAAAGGAAGAGCAATTTTATTGCTACTGTACGTTGCGTAAAGTGTATCATTATAATAAATAGTATCAATAGGGGAACTAATCCATGCCTGTATATTATATACTCCTGCAAAAGAAACATCTAGAAAATCCATTACATTAAAGGTATCCGTTTGGAGCTGATTCAAATGTCCACTATTAAGAACCACCGCCGTATCAAAATCCGGTAAATCAATACCTGAAACTTTAAGATGTAATGTAATAGGATTATTCGAAAAATCCCAATCCATATCTCCTTTATTTAAAACAGCATAACTTACAGGCACATCATAAGGAGCACACATAGAAACAGAATTTATCGGTTCTATTATCATTTGCAATGCTAAATCCGGCGTATTAGAAAGTTTTAAAGTATATGCCCCGATAATTGTCAACGAGTCTCTTACTATTCCCTTAATATCTTTCATTATTAATGAATCGGCAAGACACACAAGACCTGAAAAATCAGACAAGGCTAAACTTTCATTCATATCGGAAAAAACAGGTTCAACAACTACCGAATTTACATCAGAAGCAACTATCGATGTCCAAGCTTTTAATGTAGAAACTGTTGCGATAGTCGTAGATCCATAAGCTGCAACGTAAGGACTATTTGCATTATAATAATTGTTACTATTTATACCTATATTTGCAAGATATGAATTCGAGTAAATATGTATAGGATAGCTTGATTTCGAAGAATATAGCGCAATATTGTTGTTTTTTATTGAAGCTGTAACCGTAGTAGCATTCGAATTACTCACGTAAATTCCCTTTGCAGTTGTGTCGCTAACAATCACAATGGAGTTATGTAAAACATCCGCTTTTGTATTCGAGGACAAATAAATTCCGGTAGCATTAGTACTTTTTCCATAAGCAATAATTTCATTATTTGCAATTAATGCCGGATTAGCTTCTTGCTTATTATTTAATGTTGTCGTATATATTCCGTAATACAATGCTGTCGCTTTAATCGTATTATTTAAAATAGTATTTGCGAAAACATTATCAAAATATAATCCATAAAAAGCAGGAGAATAATCTATCGGAATATTTTTTTGTTGATGAATAATATTATTAAGAACATCAACCGTATCGGTATATTTCAACATAATACCTCTAAATCGCATATCTCTGATAATGTTTTCTTTTATTAAAATATTATCAGCATGATAATTAGATGTTGCATTCAAATAAATACCATAGGCCCCCCCCGAAAGAATATTACTGTCAATTTTAATTTTTGATACGTTATCTGTAAGGTAAAGGGGAATGTATCTATCATTAAATGTTGTAGATGTATATTCCGGTATTATTAATGAACAATTGGAAACTTTTATATTCTTTCCTTTATTAATAATCAACCCGTGAGCATAAGAAAGAGAAGAACCATCGGAAGAATATCCACTAAATGATAAGTTCGAAAAAATAATGTTGCTTGCCCTATCTATCATCATAGGCGCTATTCTTGCTGCGGAAATATCTGCACGTTGCAATAATACATCTTCTCTATTTCCGGTTAGTGATGTGAATGTTATTGTATTTATTTCACTACTTCCCGTAATAGGTGTAATTGTTACATTTTGATAGAATGTATCGGATTCAAAATACATCGTAACCGGTGCTTGAACTCCACATCTTGTTAATACTTGAACAGCATCTTCCATCGTCGCAAAATCAGCATTAGACGAAGAACCAATAATATAATCTCCGGCTAAGGAGGCAAGACATGAATAAGGACGATAAATCAATGTATCATTATTTTGATTCATATCCATTCCTCCATTAGGATTACTTACCCATGCTTTAAACATATTAAATTCCGGGATTATAGTAACTAAACCTATATTAACAGTATCGGATTCGGTAACGGCAAGAGTTCCCGTCCATGACATTTGATTTATATCAATACCATTAATATTCCATGAAATTATTGCAGAACGTAATGTATCTTCCCCCATATTGGTAAGAATAATTTGAGCCGGAGTTTGTCCTGGGCTTAATATCATATTGGTAAATCCCATTAATGTTGCATCAAGAGTAAAATAATCAAGTTCGTATGCACCCAGCAAAGTTTTTATATTTCTTTGCTTTCCTTCTATATCTATAACTACTTCATCAATACGGTCTGTAACAAAGTTTTGATAGTTTTCAAGTCGCAGTTCACCGGTTGCAAAAAATGGTTCTTCCACTCTTGAACGTGTATCAGAAGGAACAACTTGCTGCCAATCTTCCAAATAAGGCTGTGCCATAGCATTAGCATAGCCTATATTTCCTGTACTATACAGTGCATTATTATCAATATCAAAATTAGAAATAAAATCTTGATATATTGTTGAACTTGATGCCTGTAAATAGATAGGATAAGGCTGATCACCTCCTTGTGTAACAAAAATATTATTTTTAATTACCGCATTGGTTTTATCTGCTATATTAACATGACATGCCCGTATGTTAGCTGCTCCTCCATCACCTTCATAAGACATATAAACGGTATTATGCAAGACAGTAATATTCTGTAATCCAGCAGATGATATATATATTCCATACGGCATGTGATCGGTCAGCATACGTATAATAACTTCATTATTTATAATAGTTATATCTGATGTTTGAGAGTTATAATCGGAAAGATATATACCAATTTTTGCTCCGCTCATCATAGTTGATGGCTCTACATAGATTCTATTTCCTGCTATTTGAATATTTCTTCCTATGTAATGATATATTCCACGAAATACATTATTTCCTTGCGTTGCAGCACTACGAGATGTGATCATATTGTTCGAAATAACACTATTATCAACATAAGTGAAAGCAACCGGAGTATAG
Source organism: Bacteroidales bacterium (assembly GCA_031553535.1). GTDB lineage: Bacteria > Bacteroidota > Bacteroidia > Bacteroidales > WCHB1-69 > JAIROC01. The sequence continues at coordinate 142,876 of JAVBLM010000004.1, forward strand.
TCATGTTTTGTCAAAATATTACTGTCAATAAGTATATTTGTGATATAAGAATTATTCGAACCGTACAAATATATTCCGTATGCATTTCCTGATAATGTATTATTTTTAATAAAAATATTATTTAACTTACCTTTACCAGGTTTGTAAATAACAGATAGTGTATCTGCCGTAGTAGTTGTTCTATCATTAGACAAAAGGTTACAATCGGTAATTATAATATTCTTATTTTCTCTATCCGTATTAAACTTTACAACATTTGTATTTAATAAACCATTTAAAGTAAGATTCTTCAATGTAACATTTTTCACGTTATCAAAAGTAACCAATGCCGAATGGCCGGATAAGTCAACAAAAACAACACTATCTCTGTCATTGTCCAAAGAAGTAATTGTTAAATGATAGTCGCCCATCATATTTTCCAAATCAACAAAATTCCATACCTGATTGTAAGTACCAGCCTCATATTTTAGTATTACGTCCGCTCCCACTCCACATTTTGGCATAGAATCAACAAATGTCTCCCATGTTGGGAAATCTGATGCAGAAGAAGGACCTATAATATATTCTCCGCCCATAAGCGTACTACATTTATAACCGGATGTTCTTATCGTATCATTCATTTGAATGGCATCTCCGATTATTGTTGTAATAGCTGCCATCAATGAATTATTTCCTTCTGCAAATGTTAAGGCAGGCAATGATATAACATCTGTCTGTCCAAATTGTAAAGGAGTAGCAGGATTATATGAAATTGGTCCGAAAGGATTTCCATTCAATATTCCCATAATAGTAATTCCCATTGCAGAAGTAAGAGGGTCTGTTCCGGAATTTTCTATTACAACATCAACAGATATTGGAGTATTCGCCGGTATGTTTTCAAATCCTACAAATCCGACTAACGCTGCATCTATTGAAGATGGAGAAGTAATATAAGCTCCCATTTCTGTAAGACCTGTCCTAAATGCTCCAGTAATATCTTCCGGTATAGAAATTCTGGGACATATCAATTCACTGCTGCTTGATTGTAATTCCAAATTATTATCAGCATTCACAAAATCAGGCATTACACTTACAGAATTACGATCCTGACCAATAATATTTTGAAGTGATTTTATATTCTGAAAATCTCTATTATCTCCATAAGCACAGGAATAGCCGCCTACAATATTTGATGTTCCATCATAATAATTATTATAATCCAAAACTACACATTTTGATAAAGGTTCAGTTCCACAAGTATAAGGGGTGTATGAACCTATATACGATGCAAATATAGGATAGCCTTTTTTGCCTGTTGTAGAGCTTGTAATAAACAAATTATTTTTAATATTCGCCTTATAACTCATATCCGGATAATTAAAATACAAACCAAACAAACCACTTGTTCCTCCTTCTGTTACATATACGGAATTATGATAAACATCAGCATTGGAATTATTCAAATAGATTCCATAATTAGTTCCATATACCTCATTATTAGCAACCAGCACATTACCTTTTGCCCCATAGGTAGAAGATTGATTTAGAGCAGATAAATAAAGACTATAATAATTTGCCTTTTTTATACTATTTCTTTGAATACCTTCCAATACAGTACTACTGGATACAGTACTACTGGAATAAAATCGTATTCCATAGGTAAATGTTGCACCCTCTCTCATTACTATCGTATTATCCGAAATACTTTTTAGCAACGCCGACTCTACATATATAGCTGTAGTACATGCTTCTAATATATTATTGCTATCAATGGTTATCATACCCATATTTAATCCGTTATTACCACTCTGTCCGGTTGTACTTATATACATACCATAACACCCGCCAATAATATCATTTTTTATAAACCGTATATCATATAATTCTTTTCCAGTTGTCGTAGATCCTATACAATTAATTGCACGATAGGTCTCTTTTGTTGCAAGCAAATTCGTTTGGATATTACAATCATAAAATTCAATATTAGTTCCGCTTTCTTCCAATGAAACCGCAACCACTCCTCCATAAATAGATAAATGTCTGAAATAAATATGGGCTGTATTTTTTAATCGTATCGTTTGCGTTCCCTCAATCAAAACCTCATCTTTCTGAGAAGTAGAAGAAATAAATGTAATTGTATTAATATCACTTGATCCTGTTATTGTGTCTTCAATAACAATTTCTTCACTATATGTTCCGGGTAAAATAGAAAACACAACTGGTCCCGCAATGCCATTACATTGAAGCGCTAAAATAGCTTCATTTATAGCTTTATAAGCACCTCCGGAACCAATAGTATATGTTCCTGCTTGCAATGGTAAATTACCGCAAGCAAATGTAGTCATATTTATTGTATCATTGGAAGTATCTTCGTCGGCAACATTATTGGGTGAATAGCTATATATTTTTAAGGTATTTGTATTGGCTACCGGGATAAAGTCATTATTTGTTATAGTAACAGGTTGTGAAATTGCATTAGGTGCTAAAATTCCTGTCCAATGAAAGTCTTGTGCAGCAGGAGCTCCATTTATTTCATATCCTATCATTAATGATTTCAACGTATCTGCTCCCAGATTTTGAATGACTACTGTAATATCTGTTGAAGTTCCTTCTTGCACCATTTGTTCTGGAGTTATAACTTCTGTCAATGCAGCATTTGAAAATATTTTTGTAAATTGATATGCTCCCATATTTGTAATAGAGCTTCTTACACTTCCATTAATATCGGTTAGAACTTGTGACAATAAAGGACAAGTCAAACTTATGGTATCCAATAAGTTTAAATTTGACGATTTATTCATGAAATTTGGAGCAACATTTACTGAATTTTTATCTGTAGCAACTGCCTGTTTCCATGTAGCTAATGTTTTTCGATTTGCTACAGTAGATATAGCACCAACGGTTCCTACATATGTTCCTGTCTGACTATAATAACAATTATTGTTAATTTGGCAAGAGGCAAGCGGTAAACTGGTAATACCAGATATAAACATAGGATAACTCGCAACCGATGATTGTGTCGTAATTATGTTATTTTCAAAAGTAAATATAGTATTCGCATTATTAACAACAAAGATCCCCCTCAGATCTAGATCATCATTATTTTCTTTCACAACAACAGAATTGTGGTAATATTTAGCTACTGTTACTGTTCCTATATAAAATCCTGAATTAGTCGTATTTCCAGGAGCTATCCCTATAATTTCATTATTGGAAATCAATACCGGATATGTTGAACTGCCGACATTATTAGTATAAATACCAGCATTCATTAGCTGAAGATTTATTTTATTACTTGCAACTTCTCCTGTCATATAGTATAAATAAATACCGTGCATCTGAAGTAAATCAAAACTACCTTGTCTTTGGGTAATCGTATTTCTTTTTATCTGTACCGAATCAGACCAATACGTATAAATTCCATAAGCATCCGCCTTGGAAATTATATTATTATCAATCAAAATATTTTTAGATCTTTCTGTATTGCTTAATCCTATTAGGTAAACACCACAAGCTCCTCCTTCTATTATATTATCTTGTATTTTAAGATTACTAACTCCGTCATACACATATATTCCATTCATATTTTTTCCATTCTCAGAAGGGATATATTTATTTTCAAAAGATTTAATATAACAATTATTAATTATTATATTATGCGTATTTTGACCTACTATAATACCATGGGAATAACTATAGCTTTCACTATTGCTTGCATCCATTCCAACCAAAGTTAAATTGGCTAAAGTAATATATCCAACATTTTCTATCCAGAAAGGGGCAGTACGTATATCTCTTTTCTCTTTAAGATAGATTATTACATCATTATAATTTCCGGAGGCAGAAGTAATGGTTATTGTATTTGTTACGCTAACACCGGGGATAGATTCAATTTCCGTATTTTGATAATGTGTTCCCGTTTCGTATTCGATAACAACAGGTCCGTCAATCCCACAATTTTCCAATACCGCAATAACTTCATCTATTGTTGCATAACTCCCACTCGTTCCAACCGTAATAGTTCCATTTATCGGACCGCCACATGTATAATTTGAAACTTGTAATGTATCATCAAGTAATGCAATATCTCCCGATACATTATTTACATATACTAGTAATGAATTTATTCCCAAGTTATATGTGAAATTTGAAATAGGGATAGTGTCTTTTTCTCCATAAACAAGATTTACATTCTTGCTAAATGAAGCATCAGGATTATTATTCCATTTATAATTTATTGTAACATTTGTCAAAATATCTGTTCCTAAATTTTGAAGCACCACTTTTGCGTCAGAATTATCTCCTACAGTAGCGCTTTCTTTCCAATCAATAATTTCTACCAAACACGGATTTACTTGTACAACAGGACGAGTATAAGCTCCCATCGTCGTAGTTGCCAAACGCGGATATCCGGTCATATCGTCCATAACCGTAGAATCCAAAAGACAATTAAATCCGGTAAATTCAGCTAATTTTAAATTCTTTGTTGTATCCGCAAAAATCGGATATACATTTATTGACGTGGTATCAGAAGGAACTGCAGCTATCCAATCTTTGAATCGTTCTTTCTCTCTGGCAACGTATGCTAATGAATTCGAAGAATAATAGGTATTATATCCTATCGAAGATGCTGCAAGATTAGTAACCGCATCAATATAAACTGCGTATGGAGATTCTCCTCCATTAGCAATAAAAATATTATTTTTTAGAGTATAAGCTGTACCCACAGAGGCACTATTAAAAGCTCTAAATGAACCGGTTCCTGACCCTATCAGCAGAACCGAATTATGTAAAAACTTTACATTTTTGCCACCGGTCGTATGAATCCCATATGTGGTAGTAGCAGAATTCATTCGTATATCATTATTTGCACAAACCAAGGAATCTAATGCCGAGAAGTATAATCCATAAATAGTAGAAGTATAACTTTTACTATTTAAAGAAATACGGTTATTTGTTACTTTGGCAGATGTAATATTTGCAAAATGCGGTCTCCAAAATGCACTTGTATTGACTACTCTCGCTGTTATAATATTATCCGAAACACTCATTTGGTTACAATAAGTCACATACAACACATAACTTGATTGCGATAAAATAATATTACTATCTATTAATATATTTTTACTAATATTGGTAGCCGCTCCTAGAATTCCTATTCCATAAGTCCCTCCTATAACTAAGTTATTCTTAATAACGAGTCCATCAACAACCTTTCCTGCAACATTTGGCTTATATATAGGCACCCTATCTGCTGAAGATGATATATATATACTATCTGCAATAATATTATTATTACAAATAGTAATATTACTTGCTTTTCCTAAAAAAATACAATATTTATCATCTGTTGCATCTATCGTAATATCTTTAATAATAATATTACTCACACTATCAATTATCATTATCGTATCCACGCTCAATTTGGAACCGGAAAATATTACACTATCTTTATGATTTGCAAGAGATGTAATTGTAAATGAATAATTCTGCAAATAAGATTCCATTTTATAGAGATTTATCCCTTGGTGTATACCTGATTCAAATTTTGCAGTAATATCTCCTCCGATTCCACAATTTTTGATTGCTATTAATAAATCATTTCCTGTTAGAAAGTCAGCAGAGGAACTGGAACCTATAATATAATCTCCGGCTAAATTATTCTCTCTGCATCCGTACATTTCCATATGGATTGTATCATCATGTTTTTTAGGGTCATTAACACCATTAGGCATATCTGCCCAAACTATAATTTCATCATATCTGTTTTTAGTAGGAATATATGTCCCTATGATTACACTATCTTCCATGCCCCAAGGAAGTGGCGTATTGGCATGGTAGGTTGTAGAATTTACCTGTCCATTAATTGAATAATAAATTGTAACAGAATCCAAATTTTTCGTTCCCTTATTACGCAATACTACTTTTATCGGTTCTGGTTGATCTGCTAAAGTACCTTCTTTAGGTGAAAGAAAAGAAACTAATGCAACAGCATTATCATCCGAATATCCTTCTTGAATTTGAAAACGCGCATTCGGGCGACTACTATTTCGTGTTCCGACTGCTGTTAAATAAGTAGCAGCAGATGTATAAACTACAGTATTTGTAGAAGTGGTATACCTCCAATTTACAGCTCCGCTCGCAGATCCCTTTTCTTGCAACCAATACACTAATAGGTTTTTCCCTGACGGAAGTTCAAATGGTTTGTCTAACTTAATCTCTACCCATCCTGCAGCTATACCATTAATCGTCCCTTCCCATACCAAAGAGGCTCCATCTGTTACAGGTGTAAAGACACCAGTTGTTAATTCCGTTTCGTCAACTGCTCGCATATAGCATTTTTGATCGGTAAGCGAGGGGGTTATCGTTGAATTGGAATACCAAGCTACACTTGTTATAAGTCCGCCATCGTTTCGCAAATTAAGTTCGCTTCCTAAATATAACATTCTTGACGTTGCATTTGCAACATTAGTGTAAATAGGAGCATAAGTCGTTGTAGAGGTTCCCGTTCCAACAATAGCTTCGCCCGTAAAAGAACCGTCTCCTTCATAGCGAGCAATAACATAAGATCCTCTTATTGTCACACTATTGTTATTTGTATCAGAACCTGCAATAAAATAACTGACACTCGTCCCTAATGTAAATGCCGGAAGTTCTGCACTCCATAAAGAATCACCAGAAACATTAGTCATTACTATTGAATTTGTTACGGGCATAGAATCAGGAATAATATATGTATAAGATAGGTTAGGTACCCTAATCGGAGCAGGAGTGTTCGTTTTTACTTTTGCATTTATTGTATAGGACCCCGCAAAATAAACCGTATCTTCCGGAGCATAAGAAGTAAACTTAACAGTTGGAAGATCAAGCCTATAAGGAGATGCAATAACTTCAAAATCATCTATTAACCATCCGTATGCAAAATCCGAACCTGTAACATTTCCTTTTTTAATGACAAATCGAAATTGTACACTATTGTTTCCCGCTGTTATAAAACCTATATCAAACAGTTCTTCTCGCCACCATGAATTCAATGGAACAGCGTTATTATCATTTGCTTTCCATTCCGGATAACTGGCAGCATTAAATTGTACATTAGGGGAGCCAACATTTCCATTACCATCGTACCAAGCTGATTCCAACGGTTTCCAAGCTTGGTTAGGAACTTTATAATAGATTCTAACTTCATCATCAGTCGATATTTTACAAATTTGTTTAAACTTCATTACAATATGGCTTTCCGGATAACTGTAGTTAGAAAAGTCATATGGTTGAGTTTCCAACACAACAGAATCACCGATACCATTCGGGGTTCTTCCTCTATACGCATTGGGAGAGCTAATCGAATAACCGGATGTAATAGTCCATGGAGCTCCTGAAGCAGTTGCTGAAGTAGTAAACGAAATAGATGACGGATTATCAAAATTTTCCATCCAGACTTGTTTCTGCTGCGAAAACAAAACCTGAAGCGAACAAAATAACAATCCTAAAATTAATGCTAGCTTTTTCATGATAATTTAATTTTATTAAAAGATTTTATAATCATATAATTGAGGATACAACTCTAGAATCAACCTGAATAAATTTTCATTTATTCATTATCGGATCTCCTCCAAGTTCAACAGCAACCTTTCTAATCTCTTTCGCCAACTTACTATTTGTGACCCCATTCAATGCAAGGCTTACTGTTGTTACAGATACATTAAACATATCCGCTATTTGTTGTCGCGTCCCTGTTTTTATTTTAACTTTGTTAATCTCTTTCACTTTTTTGTTATCTTTGTGTTATTCAATGGGATTAACTGTAAATGCAAATGTACATAAAATATCTGAATAAATGCATTTATTTTCTGCGATAAGTGGGATTTATTTTAAAAGATGAATTATATATCATTAAATATTAAATACTTAACGGGTAAAGAGAAGGTGAAAAAAGATGAATTTGGCCGTATATTCGGGTTGAATAGAGGGGCTATTTCTGCATATATTTCTGAGAAAGCACAACCCAAAATAGAAACATTGCAGAAAATATCTGCCTATTTTCAAATTTCAATTGACGATCTTATTAATACAAATCTATCAAATCCCGATAAAAAAGAAGATATTGTTAATCCAAAATGTGAGAAATGTGATCTAATGGAACGCGTTATTTTAGCAAAGGATGAAACAATAAATGCTCAAAAAAAAACAATTGATGCTCAAGAAGAAACTATTATTGCTTTAAAAAAAGAGACTTTATTAAATGCAGAGGATGTAAGCATTGCAGACGCAATTTAAATCTCTATATTGCAAAACACATATAAATTATTTAAATTTATTTTTCCGACCAATCAGATTAAACAAAAAAAGGCTATGAAGGAGATAGTCTTCTTGTAAAAAAGATGTTTATGGCTTAATATTCATTTGCTTGCAGCTCTTCTCTCCATTGATCTCTCTCGATTTTTATAGGATAGAAACAAATAGCTATCGATAAATAAGATACATTAGTTATCTTTTGGTAATAATTGACCGGAATTTCCCGATATAATGTTTTTATTCGCTTCGCGATTAATTGAATTCGTACATTTATCTGTCTCTTTAAGGAAAGACTTATTTTGAGGATGATTCACAAGCATACGAGGGAACACCCCCTTCCCAAGCAATCGTATGGAACAATAGCAAGCGAGTGGACAGTCCACACTTATCGGTGTGGACAATACATACCTATAAGTGTGGATAGACCCTCCGATTAAAGTTCCTGATCTCAGTTGTTTTATCTCTATAAGATTTACTTATAATCGAAAATAAAAAAGGCTGCCGGGCGGCAGCCTAAAATTTGAATTATGAAAAAGATTTTTATCGTTTAATACTCATCCGCTTAACGACTCGTTGACCCTTGTAGTCCATCGAATACATATAGATCCCTGCCGCTAAAATAGAGGTGTTGATTTCTATTGTATTTATTCCTCCTTCCGATTGTACTGTTTTGTTGTACAATAGTTGGCCGTTTATACTATGAATACGGAAGGTAACATCTCCTGATTCCGGAATGTTATATCTTATCATCGTATTATTATTGGCAGGATTTGGAATGTTTTGATCCATAGATATACTTACATTTCCTCCTATTGATTCTATGTTATTAACATAATCCGTTACACGCCTCATCCTAATCGTATCATTCTTTTTATAATTATCATAACTATCCAGATAGACTGTCAAATAATATACCGTGTCGTTGGGAACAGTATAGGTATTATTAAACTCATAATGTACCGTAGATAAGAAGGCTACTTTAGGACAGGTCTCGTAAAAGGATGCTTTTTGCTCGCCTTGTGAATTTTCTACCAATACATTAATCTGCACACTATTAAAGTCAGACGCATCGTATCTATTCCGTAATGTCACTTCTACATTAATAGCCTCCCCTGCTTTATCTACCGCAGAAGGTAATGGACGATCTACGCTTACCAGATATAAATCCACCATGTCGGTACATTCCCGGGCAGCGTCCGCAGCATTTACCGTTAAAGAATCACATAACAGGTAAGCAAGTACTGTCACCTGATACTCTGCAATCCATGGTACAATATAACTATTTATGAATGTATAAGGAATAGTACTCCCCGCAGTTATGACACCTGTATAAGTTTCTTTATGGTAAAGATAGAGAGGATCGCCTGCTTCTCCTGTATCTATTTGTAATATCAAGCCAATATTGGCGATATCCATATTTCCTGTGTTGATTATATCTATCGTTTGGAACATCGCCGATTCACCTTCTAAGCAATTCGAGCTACCTCCTGACATTTGATTAACCTCTACGGATATAGCAGGATTAATAATAATAGTTGTTCTTACAGTATCATTTACATTATACTCATCAACAGGACTTGTCAGATATGCTGTCATAGTATATGTTCCCGGTACAAATGGAATATTGGATGCGATTGTAATAATATCAAAAGTATCTCCTTCTAAAATATCCGTTAACTGATATGTTCTGGAATAATTTATTGGTCCGGTTATTTCCAATTGAATATCAGTGGAATATTTTGAAAAATCAATGATTTGATTGGTCGTCGTTGTTCGTTTTATCTTCAACTCATTTGTTTCTAAATCACAAACAGATAATCCTGATAAAGTAAGATTTGATAATTCCAAATCCGGTTGTGATATAATCCGAATTCTATCAATATATTGGTATCCGTCATCCATATTCTCAGATTTTGTCATGGATTCAAAAAGAAGGCTTATACAACTTCCATCCGTATAAAGAGACAAAGGTACCGAATAATGTTTCCAGCCAACCGTATCGCTCTGTTTTATTAAAGAAAGCAGGGGCTCATACGTTATTGTTCCATCAACAGTGATACGTATATCGGTGTAGTCTTCCGATTCAATTGTATCATGGTAATACCACAAATCCAATTCAGGCAATCGCGTTCTTGACAATGCAATTTGCTTAGTTGAAAGCGTAACCATAGCACCGCGGCTACCGCCAAAGGCTATCATCTGCGAACCAAAATCAGAAACAAGAGCCGTATCTCTTCCAAGCCCTTTTGAAACAGGTGTCCAAACATGCATTGTATTTTGTTCCGTAAACTCAAATTTTTCTACCGGAATACCCGCACTGAAATCTTCATCCATTGGAAGAGGAATACGTGTATTATAATAAACAGTATGTACGGTATCATTATTCGCAATGGTATCTTTAGGATGACTTATCGTAACCGTTACATTATACGTTCCAGAATGGAATACATCCAATGAGTCTATTATTTGTAACTCTTTTGTCTCCAATATCTCCAATCTGCCCGTATTAATAGTAATAATCGTATCAAAAGGAATAAATTCAGCGGACGTACTGGTTACATTAACATTAAATGTTAGAGCATCCGAAGAAAAATCAAAAACTTCTATTCCCTTATTAAAAACTTTTATCTTTACAGATGCATAATCGGTCAAACACAATGAACTAAGATTTTCTGACCCTAACAATATGGACGAGATTTCCATATCTGTTGCCTGCTCAATCCCAACACTGTAAGCACCCATAGTTGTAGAAGTTGTTCTGTTTTCCCCCAGTATATTTTCCGGTACACTGGACAATAACGGACAAAGTAAACCTGTATAATTTGACAATTCCAAACTATTATCAACATTGACAAAATTAGGTAAAACTTTTACCGAATTTTGATCTGACGGAACACGTTGTTGCCAAATTACCATTGAAGTTATATCTCCTCCATAATATCCAATATTAATCGGTGCATAATAATTATTATAATTTGCGACCATAGTTCCTGCAGAACGATATATCGGATGAGCGGTGGGAGAAGTCATTGTTATAATGTTATTATAAATAGCGGCATTCGTGTTTTCATTTGTACTTTGGTTTATATAAACACCTTTCGCTGCTCCGGGGCCCGTAATATAAATGGAATTATGGATAATGTCTGCATAGCCATTAGAGAGGTATATACCTCTCCCATAATTATTTCCAGAAGAGTTATCCATTGAGTTTAAAATCATTTCATTATTAGCAATTAAACCGCTTCTTGCTCTCCGATTAGTCGTATTATAGTTTCTACACTCTATTCCCGTAGGAGACTGAATAAGAGGATCACGTTGAATGATTCTGTTACCAATAATCGGTCCATTAGAATTGTATATATATACAGGCCACCAATAAGTAAAACTGCCTGTCATTCTAGTCAATACAGTATTGTAACTGCAACTGGTAAAATCTGTATAATAAGAATATATACCATAGTAATACTGATTACTTACCGTATTGCTATCAAATATGACATTTGTTCCATAAACAGCTTCCGTGCCACCATAAAAATACCAGCCATAATATCCCCCATCCATCAAATTGTTAATAAAGGATATGTTATCCGCCCTACCTGTTCCTTTCTCTTTTAAGACAGGTGTTGTTTTGTTTAATATGCTTGAAGAGGGATTAACCAACAATTTGCAATCTCTAACAGTTATATTGGCACAAGCTGCTGTAAATTGAATAGCCGCAACATCTACCAAAGTTCTTACATCTACCGTTATGTTTCTTATAATAAGATTACGTGTATTGGATAGCGTTATTCCGGCGCCCGAAGAAGGGCGAATAATTACGCTGTCGGCATTATTGATTGTTGATTCAATCGTAAGAGTATAATTACGCATGTATGCAGCATTGTTCGACAAATCGAAATTATAATTATAGGTTCCGGGAACTAATGCAAAAGTAATATCCCCTCCTGCACAATTAAGCGTCGAAAATGCGGCTGCCAAAGTCAGGAAATCTCCTCCACCTGCAGCATCTACTACATATCTTCCGCTTAAAGGATTTGAACAAATCTGTATGGATGTTCTCACCGTATCATCACGGGAAAACTCATCGAACAGAGAGCCTCCGTTTACTTCATTAATCCATACGGTAATAGCATATACGCCATCGGCAGTATGTGTCATGTAACCCAAGGTAACCGTATCTGTCTGTCCCTGAGCTAACGAATTTGGAAGAGTGAAAATAGAACCTCCAGAATTTTGCGAAACATTATCTATTGACCATTCCAAATTAATAGAACTTATAGGAGTTATCCCTGTATTTTTCAAGACAACTTTTATAGTATCTGTCAGACCAATTTCCTGTTTCCCATTTATTACTATTTCTACCAATCTGCTGTTCCCTACTACTATAGTCGGATTATAACATCCTATTGCCGTGATAGCATCTCTAGTATTATTCAAAATATCTGTAGGTACGCTTGGTAGTGCAGCACATTCAAAACCGCTATAATCTTCCTGCATTAAATTAGCGGTAGGATCAATAAAGTCCGGAAGCAATGTTACAGAATTGGTATCCATAGGAAATAATTGTTGCCAATCGGCTAAGGTAGATATGCCATTATTACCATAATATCCAATATAACCACTCTCTGCATAATAGTTATTATAATTAAGACTTGTATTCAAATTGGTAGCACCATAATATATCGGATACGCATTAAAAGATGTCATAACAATATTATTATTATAAATTCTTGTATTCGCATTTGTATATAGATAAATACCTCTTACCTGTCCACTTCCGGTTGTATAAACGGAATTATTAATAATATCAACATTGGCATAAGATGCATACATAGAATAATTATTAAGACTTGTTGTATACAATATCATTTCATTATTGGCTATCAAACCACGACTCGGCCCTTGATTGTAATTATGATAATAACTATATATACCACAATGATTTGTAATTTCGGTAGTGCGTTGGATAATATGGTTGCCTGTTACAGGTCCATTGGTATAAGAGATATAGATGCCATTCCACGTCGTAGCGTAATTGGTAATTTCCGTTCTGCTTAATAAGGTATTGTTGTTGCAGCTGATAAAATCCAAACGGTTGGCATGAATAGCATAACAAGATTGATTACTTAATGTATTGCTGTCAAAAACAATATTGGTACCATTAATTTCTTTGGTTCCTCCAAAGAAATACCAACCATAATATCCACCATCCATTGAGTTATTGATAAAGGAGATTTTGTCTACTATACCTGTTTTATTAGCCTTGGAGACAGGTGTATTAGCAGTATTGCTCGTCGTAGAGGTGGAATTAGCCATCAATCGGCAATCCCGAATAAGCACATTAGTACATGCTCCAAAAAATTGAATAGCAGGAGTATTTGTCAAGGTTTTCACATCAGCAGTTATTGCTTTTATGATTAAGTCATTGGAGTTGTTCAACACAATTGCTGCACCTATTGTCGGACGAATAACCACATCTTCCGCTTTGCCGGTAGCAGAAGTTATAGTTAATAAATAGCCATTCAAATAATTACTTACATTTGTCAGATTTACATTTTCAATATAAGTTCCGCTATCTAACAGAAAGGTAACATTCGCTTTTGCGTTACAGATAGATAACGCTTCCAATGCTTTATTTATCGAAGTATATTCGCTTGTATCTGAAACAGGAATTATTCCGGCAAGGGCATCTTTGCAAACAATGGAAGAAAAACGAAGGGTATCATCAGCCTTAAAATCATCGCCTGATGTCCAGTCATTTGTCTGATTAATCCATGCTTTTATATTGATGTTGCCAATAACATACGTATGATTTCCCAGCAATATGGTTGCCGATCCCCCTGCTGCCAATGGTGGTGTAAAAACTTCGGTTTTGCTTCCATAAGAAACATCTTCAACCTTCCATTCTATATTAACCGAATCAATCGGTTGGGATCCTGTATTGGCAAACACAACCTGAATATTATCATTATTGCCATATATTAAGGGTTGGGATATACCCAAAAATTCCTGCAAGGAAGCATTGCGACTTGGAACAAGATTTCCTTCATAACAACCCATAGTTGTAAATATTGTTCCTCTGTCATTACCGTCTATATCTTCAGAAATTGTTGAATAAGGCACACATGCCAATCCTGTATAATCTGTAGATTTCAGGGTATCATTAGCTACAAAGATTTGAGGTATCATTACCGAATTAAGGTCTGTTGGAACTCGGGATTGCCATGTAGCCATATTAGCATTAGTTACAGCAGCTGTATGATAACCAATATTAGTTGGTGACCGATAATTATTATAATTTGCGACTAAAGTACCTCCGGAAGTAAAATATATCGGATACGCACCAGTAGAAGTCATTACAATATTATTATTATAAATAACGGCATTCACTGTTGCTGCATCCATATTAATACCTCGCATTGCTGCGGTAGCACCTCGCATATAAATAGTATTATGGATAACATCAACATTGCTGTTTGCGGCAAGGTTAATTCCACGAGCATTGGCGTTTGATGCCTCCAAACTGATTTCATTATTGGATATCAAACCACGTTTCCCTTCATTGAAAGAAGTGTTAAAACTCCCAACGCGTATTCCAACAGGAGCTGTAGCTGTTGCATTAGGAGTATGACGTTGAATAATATGGTTCCCAATAATATTTCCATTGGCATTTGCGAGATAGATAGCAGTCCAAGCATTACTAGTGGAGTCAGGTCTGACTCTGCTTGATATAGTGTTGTAGCTGCAACTTATTAAGTCTACATATGTAAGAGAAACACCCGTAGAGCACGCATTAATCACGGTGTTGCTGTCAAATATCATAGGGGAATAGCCTTCTGACGATGATCCTCCATAGAAATACATACTATAAGATCCACCATTTATCAGGTTATTGATAAATGAGACATTCTCTATCCAGCCCGAAACGCTTGATTGACCGCCTTTGTTGATGACGGCACCACCTGTAGAGGTACTTGTAGTTGTTGGATTTCCTAACAATCTACAATCCCGGATAACCACATTATTACAATTCCCTGTAAATTGAATGGCAGGAATTTCCTGTGTACGTACATCCACGGTAATCGCTTTTAGAGTTACATTGTTGGTACCGTTCAATATGATGGGAACACCCCCATTGGAACGAAAAACTACATCTTCTGCCTTGCCTGTAACAGAAGTTATGGTTAAGAGATAATCCTCAAAAATGCCTACTGTATTCAGAGTCAGGCTTCCGGTATAGGTTCCGCTATCCAACAGAAATGTTGCATCATCATCTACTCCACAGATTGCCGCAACACGAAAAGCCTCCGTAATGCTGGGAAATCTACCCGTATCGCTAATGGATATATTTCCGCTATAAGGCTGACCACAAACATAAACGGAAGCCAATAAAGTATCATTGGAAAGATCCCCGTCTTGCAACAATCCCTGGTTAAGGTTATTGATATATACTTTCACATTGCGATAACCCGAGGTATACGGAATAGTCCCTACTATGAGCGTATCTGATTTCAACCTCCCCAAAGGTGAACTAAAGAAAAAGTCTGCAGGGCTTTGTATCGTCCCATCTATAGATAATTCTAATTTAACGGAGTTTAAAGACGTTGTTCCCAGATTGGTAATCACTGCTTTAATGGTATCCGTCTCTCCGTCTACCAATCCTTCTCGCAATCCAATTATTTCGGCTATTGCAGCATTGACAGGAAATAAAATTTCTTCATAACATCCCATTGTAGTGGGTGCTCTTCTGGGATAATCCATTATATCGGCAGTTACGCGGGGATTTAAATCGCAATAGAGAGACATATAATCCTGCAACTCCAAACTGTTTCCTTCCAAATTTTTAAAATTAGGCAATATACTTACAGAACTATCCCCGGGTACTTTATCACGCCAAGTTGCCCAATCACCTTGATTGATATTTCCTTCATAATACCCAAGATAGGTCGGAGCATAGTAATTGTTATTATTTGCAGACATCGTTCCGCTATTGCGATATACCGGATATGAACTTGAAGGAGTTGCAATAATATTGTTATTATAAATAGCTATATTCGCACTTGTATTGCCATAAACACCTTTTCCCGCTCCGGTTCCCAGAAGATAAATGGAATTATGGATAATATCCGTAGTAGTATAATAAGCATCTATTCCATAATAAGTAGAACCTGTTGCATTTAAAATAATTTCATTATTGGCAATCAAGCCACGACTATTCCCCCAATCACCATAATGATAACCGTATATTCCACGAACTGTTGAAGTAGCTCCGGGTTGAATGATACGATTGCCACTAATGGGTCCATTGGTATAATACAAATATAAACCATACCATGTTGAGTTACCTCCAGAAGGTTTATTTGTAATGGTGTTGTAAGCACAACTGATAAAATCCACATAATAAGTATAAACACCTCGTTCATGCTGATTACTTACTGTATTGCTATCAAAAACAATATTGGTTCCATAAGCACCAGCCCCCGTACCTGTTCCTCCATAAAAATACAAACCTGCATATCCCCCATCTATTACGTTATGGATAAAGGATATATTATCCACTACGCCCGTTGAACTATATTTGTATATAACTGAATGATTATTGCTTGTACCACTGGATGTACTGGTGGTATTCCCCAATAATTTGCAATCTCGAATAAGCACATTGATACAAGCTCCCGTAAATTGAATAGCAGGAATTGTTAATGTCCTTACATCAACTGTTATGTCTTTTATGATTAAATTATTGGAATTATTCAATATAATGGCGGCACCCGAAGCAGGACGAATAATTACATCATCTGCATTTCCTGTAACGGAGGTAATAGTTAATGAATAGTTTCCAAAGAGGTCACTAATATCTTTCAGATTTATATTTTGGTTATATATCCCCGTATCCAACATCAATACAACATTTCCTACACCACATATTTCTCCCATAGCAAAGGCATCCTCTATGCTCAAAAAATCGCCATTGCCCTTTGGGCTGATGTGTATCGTATCTATCAGAGCGATATTGCAAATAAAACCGGAAATACCAATCGTATCGTCTGTAGCAATATCATCCGCTGATCCTCCATTTATGCTATTAAGCCATACCTTTATATCCATCGCTCCATAGATATAGTTTATTTCTCCAAACGTGATGGTATCGGATTCTCCCTTTGCCAGGGTTGAAGATGTTGCAAACGTAAGACCGCCAAGCTGCTGCGGAAGATCATTGATCGTCCATTCCAAGTTTACCAAATTAATAGGGGTTGTTCCCGTGTTAAGTATTACTACTTTCAAGCTGTCCGATTGTCCCGCAACGACACCTGTTCTAAAGTCAAGTATTTTTGTTAGCATTACGTTTGTACTTACGGACGGCAATCCATCATAACAACCCTTTGTTGTAAATGCTACTCTTGGCTTACCGCTTATGTCTGTATTAACAGGTGGAACATATTCGCATAATAAATCCACATAATTGGAAATCTGCAAACTGTCATTGTTAAGATTTGTAAAGCCGGGATCCGCATTCGTTGTATGGGCATCGGACTGCGTCAATTTTCTCCATTCCGACATGTCCTGTATAGCGGCACCGTAGTATCCAATAAAGGCTGGCGCATACAGGTTATTGTAATCCATATCGTACAAGGGTAAATTTCCGGTAGCGCTAAAATAGATTGGATGTGCGGTAGAAGATACCATTACAATATTATTGTTTTTTATTTCCATATCGTTTGATGCTGTATTTGCAATATGAATTCCTCTACCGGCTCCTGCCCCTGCCATATAGATGGAGTTATGCAGAATGCTTGTTTTTGCACCGCTGGCAGTCTGTATCCCATAATAAGCACCTGTAGTACTCAAAATAAGTTCGTTGTTAGCAATAAGCGCTCTCGTTCCCGCAGAATTATTGGTTGTATTATGATAGGTTAAAGATATTCCGTAAGGTTGAGTTACACTGCTCGTACGTTGAATAATCCGGTTGCCGACAACAGGACCATTAACATAATTTGTACGTATTCCGTACCATGTGGCCATAATTCCGGTAGTTCCGCTTTTACTCTCTATGGTATTGCGATTGCAACCGGTAAGATTTAGATATTGGGGATAAACAGCTGTGCTGTATTGGGAAGTTACGGTATTGCTATCGAATACGATATTTGCAGCGTATGCTGTCGTGCTGGATCCTCCATAAAAATACCAGCCGACGTATCCACCTCTTATATCGTTATTGATAAAGGATATATTATCCGCTATGCCAGTTGAGGAGTTTTTGAGTATAACCGAATTGGAATTACTTGAACCACTGGTGGTATTAGAGGTACTTGACAGTAGCTTGCAATCCCTGATAACTACATTGGTACATGCTCCATCAAATCGGATGGCAGGGGATGCCGCAGTAGTAGTATTCGCGTATGCAGAAACATCTACTGTTATATTTCTTATTGTCAGATTATTGGAATTGTTTAACACGATTGCTGCTCCTGCTGCAGGACGGATGATTACACTATCAGCCTTTTCTTCTGCGGAAGTTATTGTCAGTGAATAATTCCCTATGAAATTACTCATATCAGTCAGATCTATGTTGGTAGTGTACGTTCCTGACCCCAGCGCCAGTTCAAGATCGCCGCCTATTCCGCAGTTGATAATTAAATCATAGACTTGCCGTATGGAGTCAAAGTCTGCGCCGGCACCTCCAATAATTTTTCTTCCGGATATACGCGGAGGACATCCCAAGAGTTCAACTGTTAATGTATCGTCACGGGTTATGGGATCCAACTGTCCATTAGGTATGGATGCCCAAACCTTTAAGTTGTTCATAACATCGGGTATCGGAGTGAAGTTGCCCAAATAAACCTGTTCTTTAAAATCCCACGGCAAAGCAGGACTAAAAGTAATAAGCTTATCTATAATAGCTTCTCCATTCACTTGCCAGGAAATAGTTACGGAATCCAAATCTGCGAATCCTCTATTTTGAACAGTTACTACAATAGAGTTGGTATCTCCGCTCATAATTGTTTCCCTAATAGGATTATCGATAGATATTAAGCTTACAGAATGATTATCATGACGCACTTCTGATAACCCAAACCGCATAATAGGCAATTCAGACCTTACTGTTGTGAGTTCGGAGAACACCGCATTTGTATCCCCTATTGTTGTACCTCTTGCCCAATAGATTATCCCACCTGCCGTTGTACCTGCTCCTGAACTATCCACTACATAAATCATTAAATTGCTTCCCTGTGGAAGTAAAAAAGAATTATCCAATATGATTTCATTCCAGGATAAGGAACTTGTGTGCGAACCTTTATATACTAAGGTCGCTCCATCTGTAACAGGATCTACATAACCCATATTGATCAGATTGTCAGAAACTGCCTTCATATATATCAATAAATTTGGTTTCGTATGAACAATATTATAGTTTCTATTATACCATGCCGCTCTTGAAATCAGCACGTTTCCTTGATCCGCCTTCAGATATTCCGCTTTAAAAAGTGCACGACTCCAACTGGTAGTTGCATTCGTTGCATAAAAAAGTCCATTGTACTGTGTCCCAGACGTAGTATCTTCGGGAGAATGATATATATATTCCTTCAGCACTTCAAAGCTTGGGTCTTGAATTATATATTCAGAATGAATCGTCTTTTCATTTAATGTCACATCTCTTCCTGTTATGGAATAGCTAACTGTCGTGCCTGAAACATACTGGGGAATGGTTGCATGCCAAATAGAACTACCCGGAGCAGTTAATGTCATTAATACGGAATTATACGTTGTTCCTCCATCGGTAGTCCATTTTAAATAGGGTATTTCAATAGAGGCATATGTTGTTGTTTCTACTTTTGCATGAATAGTCCAAGGACCTACATTATTAACCGTATCTCTAACAAAAGGAGATACAAATTCTACTATAGGATCGCTTAACATATGAGGTGCTGTAATTATTTCAAAATCATCCAACAACCAACCATAAGCGATTTGCGTGCCTTGCGTGGCACCTCGTTTGAGAACAAAACGTATTTGGACAGAACTCTCGCTGCTAACAATAGACGATAAATCAAAAACTTCTTCTTTCCACCATGTGTCATTGTCCGGAATAACCAAACTGTCGTTTGATCGCCATTCAGAATAACTGGCAGCTGAAAAACCTCCTTTGGGATTTATCGCCGTTCCTTTGTATTCCGCGCTAATCCCATTCGGACCGGAAAAAATACTAGTCCACTTTTGTAGACCCACTTTATATTCTATCCGGAGATTATCATTAGGTGATATCTTACAGATGTGCTTAAAACGCAGGATGACATAATCCATCCCCGTAAAATCACAATCAGGGATATTCAATACAATAGAATCTCCCATTACATTGGGAACAATTCCCCTGTAGGAATTGAGAGGAGTTTGAAAATAACGCGAATTTAGCTTCCATTGGCTGGTAGGAGTACCTGTCAGCGTTATCGAATCCGGATTATCAAAATTCTCACTAACCATTTTCACAGATGTTTGTGAAAACACGCAATGTAATGAACAAAGTAATAGTCCTAAAATAAATGTTAATCTTTTCATGATAATATATTTTAATAATTTTATATATTTTTTGGATATACAAAATTAATCCTCTTGAAAAAATCTACATTAAAATATATAGGGGAAAATCGGGACGGGAGCAGGGGAAAATCGGGACATTTCAAAAAGAATGATAATGCAAAAAATATGCATTAAAGAGGTGATTATCAAAAAATAGAAACTAAATAATCATATATTCCCGATACCGGTAAATTCATTTTTTTTGCGAGACGTTGTTTCTTCTTCCTGCAATGATCGGTTGTTATATTGAGAAGTTTCGAAATTTCTTTCGTATCAAGGTTAATATAAATATAGGATAGTAACCGTATATCATTTGCTGTTAAATCCGAATGTTTTTCTTTCAATAAAGACAAAAAAGCAGGGTTAATCTGTTCAAAATAAGCAAGAAAACTATCCCAATCTGTGGATTCTTTCATCTGCTGCTTTAATTGTCGTATTATTGACTCCAACTCTATACTTTCTCCCGGGTCGGAAACACCGGAGAGTTTATCAATAATCTCCCCTATCAACTCATTTCTATTCGATTGCAGTAATACTTTGGCCGTAAGTTGCCGGTTCATTGCATCTATTTCGTTATTGAGCCTTTCCTGTTCTAATAATGCCAACGTTTCCTGTTCTTTCAGTTGCTTCTCCAACAACAACTTTTCATTTTTTTCTTTCTCTAATTCAAATGATCTTTTTTGTCTATTCGTTTTTAACTGAATCCTTAACACCCAAATCAATATCAAAGCAATAATAAGCACAAAAATAAAGATTGCCCGTTCCGATTTTTGTTTAGATTTGTTTTCCTCAAGTTTTTTTTCTGAATCGATTAAAGCTAATCGAACTTGCATGTTTTCTACTCTACTATTGTCATTCAAATGGGATAAGGAGTCTTTTGCAAGTAACAAAGAATCTTGATACTGAAATGCCTGTTGGTATAGATTATTTTCTTTATAAAGATTTGCCAACTGATCATATATTCTAATCCGAAGTGTTAAGCTGGGATTACTTCCCAATGCTTGATGTCCATAATATATTGCTTTCTTTGACTCCTTCTTTTTTTCATAAATCTGAGAGAGAAACAATTCCAACAATGATTTCTCTTCATTATATTTCGAATCATATAACCCTTCCAATATTTCCAAGGATAATTTTTCAGCCTTTTCATAATTTTCTCTTAGGTATAAATTCTTTACTTTCTCCAATCTTGCCTTAAGCAATGAAAGTGGATACCCATCATTACTGCCCAATATACTTATTGCATCATCCAAATAGAGGCTGGCTTTATCATATTCTCCTGTCTCATTGGCAACAATCGCCACATTGATGGCAAGTCTACCGATTCGTACTGTATCATTCAATTTATAAGCAATTATATATGCCTTATCAAGGTATTCTATTGCCTTATCCAGCTCTTTATTAACAAAACATAGCTGAGCAAGATTACTTAATATAGATAATTCTGTCAGTTCATATCCTCCATTTAGCACAATCTCATATCCATCCAAGTAACATTCCATTGCTTTTTCATAATCCAGAATATGCATATACACAAGCCCCATATTATTTAGGGATCTGGCTAATATATCGCTCCAACCATTGCTGGTTGACAATTCTTTTACTTGAAGTAAATATTCTAACGATTTCGCATAATTCTTATTTCCATATTCTTTTACAGCAAGCTCATAAAGATTCTCACAATGAGCCCTTGTGTTTCCATAACATACAGGACGAATAGTGAAAAAAAATAGTATTATAAAAAAATATTTATACAACAGGAATAATCTATTCATATGAAACCCCACATAACAAGTATACAAAAATATATAAAAATCTTTAATGATTACTCAACAAAAAGAATCTTAATACAAAATATTCAGTGTTTTCATTTAAGAGCCCTCCTTAAAAAGAGCAAAGGCTGCTCAAATGAACAGCCTTTGCTCTTTTTAAGGTTTTCAAGACTATTTTATGTCTATCATACGTTGTTTTTTCTGGATTTCCTTCTCCGATTTTTTCGGAAGTTCTATCTTCAAAACACCGTGTTTTATTTGGGCTTCTATCTTATCTTTATCTACATTATCCGGTAATGCCAAAACATGTTGCGATTGTGAATAAGAAAATTCCCGGCGTAAATAGCGTCCTTCTTTCTTATCTTCCTGTTCGTCTTTCTTCTCCATTGATATTACAAGACAATCATTATCTTCATCTATGCGAATACTAAAATCATCCTTACTCATTCCTGGAGCAGCAATCTCCACTTTATATTCTTTTTCCGAATCTATTACATTAATAGCAGGAGAAGCCATCCTTGATTTAGATATCCATTCATTGTCAAAAAAATCATTAAAGATACTTGGAAGCCAATTTTCTTTTCTTTTAGTAGGTAACATAATTAATCCTCCTTTTAAATATTGTTAATACTTGATTTAATTTTAGTTTTTATTGTCTTCTTTTATCAATAATAATACAAAACACATGCCATTTTAAAACAAAGATA
This sequence comes from Bacteroidales bacterium, assembly GCA_031553535.1. Taxonomy (GTDB): domain Bacteria; phylum Bacteroidota; class Bacteroidia; order Bacteroidales; family WCHB1-69; genus JAIROC01. Next base: position 166,205 of record JAVBLM010000004.1, read on the forward strand.
AAGAAAACAATCAAATGCGACATTCTGTCTCTTTTTATGAATCAACAACTGTAAATATGTCACTTTCGGACAGATGTTTATATCACATTACACATATAATCAGACAATAAAAGCAATACAACAGTATCGCTTTTATTATATATTTATTAAATTTCTATTCCATTATCTTCTTAACATTCTTATGGACATTCTTCAACTGGAAGGCAATATAACAGGAGGCAATGCCTGCAACTAAAAATGAAATACCTAATAAGGCAACCACCATCGATGTTCCAAAAGCAAGAGGTTGAAGTAATACTAAAATCGAACATAAAATCAATAGTACACCCCATATAATAGTCCATGTAGATCCACTAATACGAAAAGTGGACATATCACTTCCTAATCCAATCATCATAAATCCCCGGTACATAAGCCAGAATCCAAGTAAGAAAGGCAATGTAATTGCAGAAAGAGCTATATTGGAACATAATATAATACCTAATATGATGTCAATAATACCACCGACTATCACCCAGGCACGATTTGTAAAATAATTTTGATTTGCAATAGCCAACACTAACTGGATAACACCGGACAGTAATAATACAATGCCAAATACTATTGATAGCGCCAGATAACTCTCTCCTGGATAAAAAAAGACAATAATTCCTACTGCAAAGAGTGCAATTCCAACTATCAACAATAGCCACCAATACTTAACAGCATTTTTTGTTTTTTCCACGATTCTATTCAAGGGATGTTCCATAACATTATTTTTTATTAATGAATAATACAGTTTAATTATATTTCATTAACATGTATTTTAATGTTTTGTTCATTGTACGGTTTGAATTAACAGAATTGCCATTACAATTTTTATATTAAAGTGAAGTATAATTTGTAGCAAAACAGAGATTGCTTCGTGGCGCGCAATTAAGCTCTGGACGCACCAACTAACGTCATTTCGATGCAACAAGAAAACAACAAAATTTTAAATTAATAAAAAAAAAATGACAAGTTGGGATCTTATTAAAAGA
>JAVBLM010000067.1:0-20308 GCA_031553535.1 Bacteroidales bacterium
AGCACATTTTGCACCTCGCATACAACACGTGAGAAATCACACATAGTATGAAAAGAAATAAGCATTCCTCTATAATTTAAGGAGATAAGAGAGAAAGGAAATGCTATTTTATAATTCATATTATTCTTTTCATATTATTTCACGCTGCAAAGATAAACAATTTTTAATACAAAATAACAAAACACAAAATATTTTTTCAATAATTAAAAAAGAAAGATATTATGCAGGAAATGAATATTATTCATTTGTAATACCTGATAAACCGGTCGTTTTTATATAAAAACACACATTTAAATAAAAAGATAGTGATGAATGGTTTGATTGTTGGGAATAAAAATATTAATTTGATATTATTTTGATTATTTTGGTGGGAATAGTAAAGATTAGGAAAAGAATTGAATCTTTTTATAATATTGTTTAAGGGGAAGGGAATTATTAAATTAAAAATGCATTTACCACAAGGGCATATAAGAGGATAAACCGGTCATTTTCTATTTGCAATACTACTTGTTAAGCGATAAATATTACAAATGCGATTGAAAAGTTTCTATTTGCGATTTACTATAATAAAAGAACATGTAAATGGGATTTTAGCATACGGGTAGAAAGCATTTAACGACAAATCAATGTCCATGAGGACACAGATAGATTCGTTGATTCCGCCTTCCAAAATCAGCAATGTTACGCAAGGGATGTTTGTAGGTGGAGTTCTCGACAACTTCGACGAACGTATTGAGCAGAAAATTTTCCATTGTGAAATCGTAGTGGACAATGCGGTGGTCGCTACCGAAACAAAAGCGTACAAGAAGATTCCCGAAGTAGTAAACTTCAACGATACTGAGATGGAAACGATACTATGCAAACCGAAATAGACTTGAACTACAAACAGATTAAGCGGGATATTTTGGGTATCGTGAAGGAAGAATTGGAATGGATTGAAGAAGGCCCGGAATTAAGGAAGTTGTTGAAGAAGGAGGAATTGGATTTTTAGTGTTTTATCGCATAAAGCCCGCCCATCAAAAAATAGCGGGCTTTCATGTTGATAAAGAATTGAGAAATAAGCGTATCCATATTTCTTAAATTATTAACTTTGCGACAATAAAATAATAACAAATGAAAGAAGTAACAAGTATTATATCAGATTATTTGAAGAATCCAGAAACAGATTTTGCTTTTTTTATAAATGGCCAATGGGGAAGCGGAAAAACATATTTTCTGAAAAATAAGTTGTTCCCAGAGATACGAAGAATAGAAGCCTCTGTTAATAGGAAGGGGGAACCTATCTATTTTCAGCCAGTCTATATCAGCCTATTTGGAACTTCAAATGTAGATGAAATATACGAGCGTTTATTATTGGAACTTAATCCTATGCTTAAATCAAAAGGTGCTTTCTTTTTGAAAAATATTTTCAGTAAAGGTGCAAGTTTTTTCAATATATCTTGGTTTGGGAAAGATGATTTCAAGGATTATTTGAGTGTCTTTAGTATTCCGAATAACAAAGTGTTATTTTTTGATGATTTAGAGCGCATAGAAAAAGATTGTCTTAATGGAATATTAGGGCATATAAATGCTTTTGTCGAGCATCAAAATTTGAAAACTGTTATTGTTGGGGATGAAAAGATATTAGAGGAAAAAGTTTCAGATTATAAACGGACAAAAGAAAAACTTATTCGATTTACATCTGCTTATGAGGCTGATATAAAAGGTGTATTTGATGATATGATACAAACATATCCATCTGAATACAAAGAATTTTTAATAAGAAGTAAGGATTTTATTTGTGATTTATATGCAAAAGGAGAACATAAAAACTTGCGGACGTTACATTTTAATCTTGATATATTCGGGAAAATATTTCACTCATTGGATTCTTTAAAATCAAATAAGTATTATAATGAGATCTTAGATAGGTTTCTGTATTTTGCTACCGCATATTCAATAGAGTATAAGAAGGAAAAGGATAATGAAAACCTTCAATCTTTAGAAAATATCAGTAATAGATTTATCCCATTAGCTGATATTGATTTTGGTTCGTCAAATCTTTGGGATATTAGCAAAAAGGAAGAAGAACCAAAAGAAAAAACTTATGAAGAAGTATTTAGGGAAAAATATCTTGTTTTTGACAACCACAGATTTGATTATTTTTCAGAAATAGCTCAATATATACATTCCGGATTCTTGGAAGAGAAAGGATTATTAATTCAAGCGAATAACATCATTTCAGAATTAATTCGTAATGAAACTTCAAAAGAATCCGAGATAATAAAAAGATTAGGCAATCTATTTCTATTAGAAGATAATGAGTTGCAGCCGCTATTCGAGGAGGTTTTGCAAAAAGTTGAGAATGGGGATTTTGACCTCATTGCATATCCCAATATTTTTTCTTTCTTTATGAAGATAGAGTATTTTAAATTAGAGAATTTCTCAATAGATGAAGCAATGTACAAAACATTTCAAAAAGGAATGGATATCAGTAAAACAAGGGCAAAATATTACGAAGCATTCAGATATAAAATTCCGATTTGGGACAATAGCGATACTAATGGCAAAAAGAAATATCAACCAATAGCTGATTACGCAACCGATGCAAATGATTCTCTGTTTGAAATACAAATGAAGAGTTATGCTGATAAAATATTTTCGTTAATACAGGAAAATAAAGGACAAGAAGCCTATGATTGTATGGTCAATTCCGAATTTCAGTTCGTTCCAATTTTTTCATTTTTAAATCCTGAAACTGTATTTAATCAATTAAAGGTATCAAAAAACAATACAATTATGTATTTTCATGATGGAATACACGGAAGATACCCGTCAGATACGATTCATCAAAAATTGAAGCCTGATATACTGTTCTTTTCAGAATTACTTGATATAATAAATCAATATGTTCATAGCATTAATGTTGAAAACCGAAAGATAAGCATTGTCTGCTTTGAGTATATAAGCAAAGCCATAACACAACTAATGAAGAAATATGAAAGCAGCAACCGCTACTAATATAAACACATTGTCGCCAAACGAAATTTTGAATTATTTTGCTAATGTTTTTGAGAAGTCTATAAGTAATGGCGACCTTATATCACTAAACAATGGGTTGAAACTGTCTGCGAGTGTGGATTTGACCATATTCAGTGATGAACAAAAAAGTACATTTCATTATTTTGTTGCAAATGGCTGGAGTTATATTTTACAATTGAAATATCCAAATTCTTATGAAGTTCCTATTAATTCAACTGAATTTGAAAGACAGATTTTTCATTTACGGTATGCATTACAATTTATTGGTAAGAAAGAAAATATTAATACTTGTCAGATTCTAACGAATCTAGGGTGTGCATTTGACCATATTGGGCGATTTTCCGAAGCACAAGAATATTTCAACAAAGCACTTGCAATCAATCCGAACTTTGGAATGGCTTTGGGCAATAAAGGCTTTGGTCTATATCGCTATGCAAGAGAAGTTTTTGATGGAATTCATCAATTTATATTTCTACAATATGCACGAAAGCATTTGTTAGAAGCATGTAATAAAAAAGATGTATATAATGACACACGTGTCGGTTTCCAAAACTTAGCCGAGCATATTACCTCAAGGTATCCATTAGAGCATCTGAATGATTTTAAACAGTACGGTGACTTTTTTCATGGTTTGCCTATTGATGAAGTCGATTATCGCCAATGGTGCATTGACCATAATTTATTCTTGAATCCATTAAATGATGTTCTAAGCCAAAACGTTGTTGCTCAAGATATTTTACATACGCCAACAATGATTTTGAAAAGGGGGGAAAAGCCCATTTATCAATCAATGTATAATCAGATGAAACAAGAATTTGTTTCTGCAAGATTTCTTTTTTACGAGGGCATAAACGCCAATGAGCCTCATTATTCTGATAAAAAAGTTGTATTATATAGTACTTTTGATTTATCTGTATATTCAATATCTATTGAAAAGGTAAAAATTGCTTTCCGAATTTGCTATTCTATATTTGATAAAATTGCTTACCTAATGAATATATATTTAAACTTGGGTATTGATAAAAACAGGGTGTCATTTAGGAATATATGGCATAAAAAAGGGAATCGAAATAACCCTATAAATGATGAAATGTTTACCTCTCAAAATATAGCAATACAAGGTTTATTTTGGTTAAGCAAAGATTTAGATGAGGGAGCTGATTCGCCAATAGAACCAGAAGCAAAAGAAATTGCTATAATGAGAAATTTTATGGAACACAAGTCATTTAAAGTTGTGGAAGCAAAAAATGTTTGTTGGGATGAAGCACCAGAAACATACGAAATCGAACGATTGGATTTTTATGATAAGGCGTTTAAAATATTGAAATTAACAAGATCTGCATTAATCTATCTTTCGTCTTTCGTTTATGAAGAAGAAAGTTCCCGTACACCATTGGAGGGTCAAACAAAGACAATAGAAATGCCTATAATTAATGACAAAGACAAATTTTAAAATTCAATGATATGGACAATCTTGATGAAAAATACAATAATAGAAGAAGCAGAAAAGTCTTTAGAGAAACTTTCTAGGAAGATAGAACAATTGGAATATGATTCGAAAAGAGATGTGTTGAAACATTTTGACAGGCTTCATGATAAACTATTCATGTTCAATACGATTTTCATCACGGGTTATTTTGCTTTATGCCAAATCAATAAAGAATTTAATAGTCTTATACTTTTATTGCCATTTTGCTCTCTTTCGTTATTGGTTTACATTGAGCACTTTATGAAAGAAATAGCCCGTAAACAATCATATGGAATGTTTGAAGTAAACCTATCAGAACATCTAAAAAAAGCAGAGAAGAAATATAGTAGAGTTACTTTATTGTCACTATTCGTTATTTTTGTTTCAGCCATAGAATTGCTGTACACAATATACATTTGCATTTTTAGATTTTAGTGATGGCTCCGCTGAATCCCTTCCGAGGCCACCACTAAAATCCGCAATAATAACGACAGAATCATTAATGACAAGGACTTTGTGGCAAAGTTAACGGTTTTATCTGAAAAATCTACATCCTAAATCCTTTAGATTTTTTGGTCTTATTGGCTTCTTGTTTATTAGACTATTCTCTTCCCTTTTTTTTCGTTTGCTTCTCGGTAGCTATGTTTGCTCTTTTTGCAAGAATTCTTCGACCATTTTTGTGGCTTTATCAGTTTTACTTTCGGAGTTGACAGTTACTCCGTTCATCCAAGGTTCTTGGCTCTGGTTGTTTTATCTTTGCAGGTTTTGCCTGTTAATCTTTTCCGGGAACATTATCGATCCCAAGATAGTTGCTGAAAGCAATATCAATATTTTCTTTCCAATCCTAATTTTTTAACCGGCTGATAAACCAAAGGCACTTGCTCTATTAATACATTGCTTCTGTTTATTCCAAATGCATCTTCCTCTTTTATACTGAATTTTCTTAACCGGAAATATGTCCTCAATATAAAACCGTTCCGAAGAGAGAATTCGTTATCGATAGAAAGGTATTTTTCCATTACTATAAATCTAAAATCAATACAGTCATTGTATTTATTGCCTTTTCCCTTCAATAGGGAAAGAAGATTTTGGAAAGAATTCAATTTAAAGTTCAATTCGTTATTTTTTGTCATATCTTCCATTATTTTTATAAAATACAACTCTGTTTTGGGTTGGATGCGGAATCCGATGTCTAATGTGATTTTAATAACTTTGTTTTCAATTAGCTCGGATACTTCATAAGTCAAAGTATATGGGTTATTGGTACGGTTGATGTGAAAAAACCAATATATATCTGCCTTTTTAGGTGTTTTTCCAAAAATAGAATTTATTATCTTTTCTTCTATTTCTTCTCTTTTATTAGCTTTTGTCAAATATATCAAATGCGTTGCGAGTTTAGGTACCGACGAGTCATTACTCAACTCTATTATTTTACTTGCATATTTCCCTAAGTCAACAAATTTCGTGTAACGGTTGTTGATCTTACGCCCGAAATAATTCACATACATAATAACAAATAACAATCCCCCTATCAAAACCGAAAAAAAGCCACCGTCCTTAAATTTGACAATACTGGCTATGAAAAAGGATATTTCGATGATCCCAAAAATTACCACTAATCCGAAAACGAGAATTTTATTCCATTTCAATATATATAACAGGAAATTGGCAAGTAAATAGGTTGTCATCAGCATCGCTACGGTAATAGCTAAACCGTATGCAGCTTCCATCCGGGATGATGTTTGGAAAAAGAGAATTACTATTATACAACCTATCCATAAGATTATATTAATGCTTGGGATATACATTTGCCCTTTCAGCTCGCTGGATTGTTTTACTGTCACTTTTTGCCAAAAGTTGAGGTTAATAGCTTCGTTAATTAATGTGAACGAACCACTAATCAGGGCTTGTGATGCCACAATTGCAGCTAAAGTTGCTATAATAACACCCGGTGCTAAAAACCAATCAGGCATTATCTCGAAGATAGGATTTCTGCCATCTAACTTGGACGCTCCTTGGTGCAACAACCAAGCTGCCTGTCCTAAATAATTGGTAACAATACATATCTTAACAAAAATCCAGGTAATGCGGATATTCTTTTTCCCGCAATGCCCCAAATCCGAGTACAGGGCTTCTGCCCCCGTAGTACAGAGAAAAACGGCTCCCAGCAACCAAAATCCATGAGGATAATGCACTAAAAGTTCATAGGCATAATAAGGATTTATGGCTTTCAATACGGAAGGATAATGTAAAATTTGATTAAATCCCAATATAAACAGAACACATAACCAAATCATCATGATTGGCCCGAAAGCTTTACCTACTTTTGAGGTTCCTAATCGTTGAAAGAAAAACAGTAAAGATATAATTATAATGACAACAGGGACAACAGAACGTTGTTCTATTCCATCGAATTTTACTAATCCTTCGATAGCAGATGTTACTGATACGGAAGGAGTGAAAACAGCATCTGCCAAAAGCGCCGCCGCGCCAATCATGGTTGGGATGACGATTTTCTTTCCATGGTTTTTAATGAGAGAATACAATGAAAAAATACCTCCTTCTCCATCATTGTCTGCTTTCAATGTAAGCCATACATATTTTACTGAGGTTTGAATCACCAATGTCCAGAATATACAGGAAACCCCTCCGAATACAAGCATTTCGCTAATGTCTTTTGAGCCGATGATAGCTCTGAAAGTATAAAGGGGACTGGTTCCGATATCACCATAAACAATCCCCAATGTTACTAAAAGAGAAGCGGTTGTTATTTTGCCGTGCAATCCATCTTTTTGTTTCATACAAAATACTTGATCAAATAAATTTACACGGCAAAAGTGGAGCAAATTCTATAAGTAAATTATAAAAAAAGTTGCTTTGGATATAAAGATTTTATAAAGATTATTGAAAACGGTAACCTACACCACTTTGAGTAAGGATGTGCCGGGGTTGGTTGGGATTTTCTTCGATTTTTTTGCGTAGTTGAGCAATGAAAACGCGCAAGTATTGTGTTTCTGTTTGATAACCGACACCCCAGATCTCTTTCAAAATGAATTGATGTGTCAGGACACAACCTTCATTTTTTGCCAAAAGCGCCAATAAGTTGTATTCCGTTGCAGTTAATTTTATGATTTCTCCGCGTTGTTTTACTGTGCGGGAAACCAAATCGATTTCCAAAGCATCGGTTATTATTTTTTGTTTATCGTTTCCGGCGCTGTTGCGTTTTATTGCCGAACGGATACGGGCTAACAATTCCCCCATCCGGAAAGGTTTGGTCAGGTAGTCGGTTGCTCCGTTGTCCAAAGCGGAAATAATATCGTTTTCGCTGTTCTGGGCGGACAATATAATGATTGATTTATTATACCAGGAGCGTAAATCGTTCAAGACTTGATGTCCGTCCATGTCGGGTAATCCCAAATCCAACAATATCACGTCAGGCAAGTGGTTTGCACCGAGCAATATTCCTTCGGAACCGGTTGTTGCCTGCAAAACCTTGTACCCGTTACTTTCCAAATTTATTTGTAACAGCCTTTGCAGTTGCGGTTCATCTTCTATAATCAAAATCTTAACATCATTCATTTTTCAAATTATTAATATAAGAAAGCTCGCAAGGGATTATAATAGTAAACTTTGCACCTCCTGAGGGTTGATTTTCCAAGGTAATGCTTCCATTATGTGCCTCAACAAAACCTTTGGCTATAGACAATCCCAATCCTGTTCCTCCAACTTTGTTGTTGGGTAAACGGTAGAATTTATCAAATACTTTCTCTATTTTATCTTCAGGAAATCCGTTTCCGTTGTCGGCAATAGTTATCACCAAACTTTCATTGTTTTCGGCTACTGAGATAGTAATTGTCGATTCATCTGGCGTATAAATAGTTGCGTTGTGGATGATACAATAAAGGGCTTGCTCTATTAGTCCGTCATCAATTTTAAATAAAGGGGTGCTCTCGTTCGGAATAAAATTTATGTTTTGTTTATGAGTAAATTGCATCTTCCCGATAACAATAAAAATCAATTCATTAACATCGCACCAGTCTCTTTTCAGTTGAAGATTTCCTGTCTCCAGACGGTTCATGTTAAGCAGATTTTCTACTTGCCGGTTAAGCCTCATAGAGGCGATTTCAATCTCCGACAAAAGAATTGCCTTATGTGTTTCGGACAAGGATTCTTGTTCTTTTAGCGTATCTACAGCGCCGATAATAGTGGCAATAGGTGTTTTTAATTCATGTGACAGAGAACTAAATAATGAATTGTACAATTTAATGACTTTCTCTTTTTCTTCTTTTTCCCTTATTTTTTGTTCTTGTTTTTTGATGCGGTAGGTTAATGCCGCCCCTACCGAACCTACCAATAGGAATATAAAAAATAATAAGGTATTTTCCGCCCCGTTTATTTTATAATGGAAGATGGGATCGATAAAGAAGAAATTCAATATTAACGCGCTTAAAAGTGTGGCGATTATTACGGGGATAATATCATACAAAACAGCAAGTACAGATACAGTAAGAAGCAGTATTAATGCGACGATATGATAACTGATATAATCATCTAAAAGAAAGCAAAAAAAGGAGATAAAGCATATTAATGTAATGCTGATAATGTATTGTTTTTTGTTTGCAATGCGCATGTTTTTTTTTGCAAAGTTAGTAAAACTATTTTCATGTGCATTGCTGTCATAGCTACTCATGTTTATTTATTCAATTGCATTGTCTAAGTTTGCCTCCCTATTCGATAAAGGTTTTGACCTTGTTCTCTTTATTTTCTTTTTGCAAATGTAAACATATTTTGCAAGTATAGAATATTTTGAGTGGTGTGCTCCCTCCACTCGAAGGGGGATGTCTCCCTTGTTAGAGGTTTTACTTGTTGATCCAAAATAAAAAAGGCTGCCGGGGAGGCAGCCACAATTTGAATTATGAAAAAGATTTTATCGTTTTATACTAACCAAATATAAATACAAATGTATTTTTAATAGTCTATTAACTTGGCTTTTTTCGAATTATTGTATGAGAATTGTTTCTTTTTTGAAAATCATTCTAAAGCATTGATTCATATGGGATAAATATTTATTTGAATATTGTTTTTTTAGGAATGATACCTGCTTCGAATTGAAATTTCTTTTTCCCGTTTTTATCAAAACAATATACATCTCCTGTTGAGGTATAATCTAATGCATCCGATATATAGACATCTCCATTGTATGGATTGATATTTATTCCATTTGGAGTTTTAGGTAGGCTCCCCTCCGAAATAAAATTTTTGTTAATAATGCTGTCTTGTAAAACATCAAATATCTGATAGGAAACATTTCCATTCGAATAATTCTGCGTATAGAAATATATATAATCATTGTAAATATCAAATCCTGATATTGTTATATCAAATATTTTTTCTATTTGATCAGTAGTGCTGTTAATGCGCTGTATACAGGGAAAGATGTTTTCGTAATTTCCATTGGAAACAATATATACATTTCCGTTTTTGTCTGCTTTTGCTGATGTCGGGTTCATTCTTACTTCTATTTTCTTTATTTCAGTAAATGAGCTCAGATCAAAAACAGAAACAGTATTATCATAATTAGGAAAATCCAATCCTCCGGAATTACTTACATATAGTTTATTGTTTGCAATACACACTCCTTCGGGATTTCTTCCTGCTGTTGCAGTGGCTTCAATTTGCAAGGAAGCAGTGTCTATTTTTACTATCGAACCGTCAAAACAAGACACATATATTTTTCCATTATGACTTGCAGCATATCGGGGTTGGGATGTGCTTCCATTATTTAATACAGATATTTGTTTCATGGATATACCCGTATTTTTATCCATTACATTAATTTGACTGGATGTATTAACTATAACATATACCTTGGAACCGTAAACAAGTATATCATTTGCCACATCTCCCAATTGACGATTACTGTTGGCATGTTTATATATATCACCGATCTTGTCTTTTGTGGAGGTATTGTATGCGGTTATGCTACTGTTGTTCATATTCCATAACCCTTCATTTAATACCCAAATATCAAATGTTAAATCATCGGGAGTTTCTTCTTCCGGTTTTTTACAGGAAAATAGAACGAGGCAAAGCAATAAAATTAATACTGTATGATAAAATTTGAATTGTGTTTTCATATTATTATTGTTTAACGATTTTAATACATTTTTCTGCCTGACTATTCTGCAGGTGAATAAAATAAATACCTGCGGGGTAATTGCATATGTTTATTTGTGATTGGTTTTCAATGAGGTATTGTTCCGTTAATTTTTGTCCCAGGTTGTTGTATAAGGAAAGCTTGCAACCTTTTGCATGAATGTAAATAAAATCTTTACATGGATTAGGATAAGCAGAAATAGATAATTCATTGTATTGATTAACAGATGTGCTGTTTTGATTATTAATAACCCCTACTCCCGTCAGGTCGAATCCTCCCGAAGCAAAGTTAGTAGGGTAGGGGTCATTGATTATATTTCCATTTGCATCGTAAGTTGCATATTGAGGGTCGATTGTTCCGATAACATCAATTATTTTTACATAGCGGATATTATTTTTATCCAGGTTTTCATCCTCCGGAAGCTCTTTCAAATCGAATGGTGTTCCCCATCCGACCCTGTATTTTCCTGCCAGATTATTGATTAGAGTTGCATCTACCGAACCAAAACTACCAATTTGTACATCGATAGGGGTGTTTGATGTAGCAGGAAAACGGAAATAATGGGTTCCATCGGAGCTTACTTCCACAAAGGCAAGTTCCAGAAAAATATCATCCAGCGAATTTTCGAACACTACAAAATCATACCCGGCTCCATTTACAATAGGAGATTGAAATGTAAGAATTGCAGTGCCTCCGTCTCCCAAACTTATGGCTTCTGTGGTAATAAGATCATTTACTTTTCCAGTTGCATTGGTTTCAGTTCCGTAACTTGCATAACCGTTTCCTGGTTTAGCAATGTTCAGGTATCCGCGGGTTACTTCGCAGTTTAGTGCCCATTCTATGATACGGACATCATCACAATGAATGGCTTTACATCCTTCGCTTCCTACAATGCCGTCAAATTGAGCATGTAATGCAATTGGAAATGCTGATAATAAATAAAAAATTATTTTTCTCATGTTGATTTTTATAAAATTGGATTATCTAGCTTCGCTTCGGTACTCTCACATGCTTCGCATTCGAGTGCTTCGTCGTTCCTTGCAATGAACGGTAATGTGTTGGTTCAGGGTTTCATTGTAAGGCAGAAAGCCGTCGTTATTAGTAGGAGCGTATTGACGAAGCAATTCAAATATCATTAATATACTATCATTTTGTTTGTTTGTATTATATTGTTGTTTTGCAAATGAATAAAATAAACTCCTTTTGTAAAGTTATTTGTTTCTATCCGCTTAACTGTACTCTCTGACACGTAAAATTGTTCCGTTTTAATTAGCTTTCCATTAATATCTACTATTTTCATGGATATATTTCCTTTTATTCCATTGATGCTTATGAAAGTATGGTCATTTGCAGGATTAGGATAAACAAAAGAATGAATTGTTGATCGGTGTAATGAAACAATGCTTGTAGTTAACGGAACAGAGACAGGAGTAATTTCTGTTGTCCATGCACTGTTCCAGAAATCATCCGACAATCCGCATGATTCATCCCCGAATTCTATAATATCATTGTGATAAACATATTGAGAACTAATTCCGTCTGCAAATCCCTCATTCACATTATACATCCAGTAATCTCCTGTCAATGCAAGGTCATACGTGCTGTCTTTATACGTTATTTCCGAAACAAAACCTCCGGCATCAGTATAGTTAAAACGGGCATCAGTAGCTTTAATATCATCCATCAATTTGGAAACAAGGACTTTATTCCCTTCAAAACGATAGCCCCACGCAAAAGCGATTCCAGGATTGCACCAGTTTACAGCAAAAATCACTTCATTAGTACCTTCACCAATCCAATATAGAATGTCATTGGTTGTGATGGTATTGTTTTTATCTACGGCAAAAAGTACCCAAAGTGTATCGTCCTGTATAATATTGGAAACCGTATAACTGTTATTTACAATATCCTGAATCTTTTCTATTCCTCCCAAAGTTACACTTCCTACATGATAACCGATATTGGGAGTAAAAGTATAGGTAATACTGCTTCCTTCTGCAACGGTACTGTCACCAACCGGAGAAATTGTTCCGTAAAGTTGTGTTGCCCATTCGCCACCAAAACCAGCATGAATAGTATAGGTGTTTTCAGTGTTAAACGCAGTGTATACAGCTCTTATACTGTGATTATCTTGAATGTTTTCCAGTAGGAAGGTATTGGTATCGCTTAATTGAGCGATAATGTTGGTTGTTTCATCCAAAATAATACTGTCTAAATAATATCCCTGGTTAGCTGCAAAATAATACAAAATGCTTTCATCCTTAAATATGGTACTGTCTCCATTGGGCGTTACTGTTCCATTTACATCACTTGTTGCCGTAACAGTATATGTGTCCATTGCTTTAAAGGTAGCGTGTATGGTCATATTTTTTGCAATACGTGTAATTGTATATGAATTGTTTACGATTTTGTTTGTAATATTTTCATCATCTAGTAAGACACTATCTAACGTATAACCATAGTCCGGTAAAAAATAATAATGAATAAAAGATCCTGCTAATACAGCACTTTCTCCACTTGGATTAATGTTTCCATTGAGGCTGCATGTTGCAGTAACCCTATAATAGGGGTCTGTTACCGGAATGACAGTGAGAGCGTTTAAATTCCCTCCAGCCAAATAGCAGTAAAAAGTAAAGATATCTCCATCATATAGTGGTTCTCCGTTAATAGCACCGGAACCTGTGTGCATCCACATGCCGTCACACCCTTCGAAGTCAAGCCCTTCATCCGGATCAGTATAAGTGAAACTTACAAAGTTATTGGCAAGTCCTGTAACATCTATCCTGGGATCATCATTATTGATATCTGTTAGCATTTGCTTTAAATACGTAGTGCTTCCCTGGGTATCATTCCATCGATATCCCCATGCGTATGCATTGTCAGGATCATCATCAGGGAAATACAGAACCAATATTGCTTCATTCGTACCGCTTCCCACCCAATATTTGATGTCTGAAAAAGTTACGTTCGGATTTTGTGCAAACGAAAAAACGTTGATCAGGGTTGTAAGTAAGATTAAGATTGTGAATTTTTTCATATTAGTTAAATTTGTATATTATTAATTATGTTTATTTGCTTATTTGACATCGCGTTACTCTGTTTTGTGTTTAAAATTTGTACCGTAACTTCCCGACTTCCTGTAATTTTCATTGTTAATTATTCATTAATTTCACCATTTAAAGATTATTTTTCCTTGAAATTGTCGTCCTGTCATAGGGTAGCTCTTAACCACTTCGTATTGCTTGTTTAATAAATTAAGGCATTCTGCCCGGAGTGTTAGTTGTATATGTTTGAATTTGAAGTTCCGGAATAAGGCAATGCTGTGTTCGAAATACCTTTCCAGATAATTTTCAGGGATGTTTTGTCCGAGTATATAGCGTTCACCTACATACAGAATGCTATAAGAAAAATTGATCCATTTTGTCTGGAGGGCAAAAACTCCCGAGACCGAATTTCTGGGCGTATAAGGGATTTGATTCTTATACGTTTTGGAAGATTTATCTGTAATATCTACTGCATATTGAAATGTATAGTTCAATATAAATTCAAAAGAAACATATGAATGAACTTTGATATCCAACGTTGTTTGGGCATCAATGCCCGTAATGCTTACCTTATCCAGATTTATCATTGACCAAACAAACAGGTTTTTGTTGGGAATAGCAATGATTTTGTCGTTAACACGGTTATAATAGGCATCGGCAGTAATCGAGAAATAAGGGACATTTCGGTGCAGGTACTTCGACCATGTTATTCCTAAATTAAATTGATGCGTATTTTCCGGTGAAAGATTGGGATTGCCGACCAAACGGTAATACAAATCATTAAAAGTCGGCAGACGAAAAATGTTTTTGTAAAAAACCCGTATGCTCATATTTTCCTTTTTGAATGGTTGACAAGAAATGCTTACCGAAGGAGTAAATTTATTGTAGTTGTTGCCTGCTTCGCCTGTTTGTACTTTATCCGAGACCCAGGTATGGAGAAGCGTGGCCATAAGATTCACTCTTTTATAATAATAACCGATAGAAATAGCACTTAAAGAAGAGAATCGCATCGGACTGGAGAAATCTTGCTGCGAAGTATTCATGTTGTTAAACGATAAATCATTAGCCAGGGATAAGGAAAGTCCTTTTAAGGGATTGTATAAAACGGCATTGGATAAATAATATTCCCGTTGCCAGTATTTATTATCCAACTTCCCTTCTATATTTAGATAGTCAGGATCGAGATAACGGGTATAGCTGTAATTTATCTTTCCATTGGCCTGATAACTCACTTTTTGGGAAATATCATAACGGTAATGTAATTGGGCAAAAATGTTTTCTTCCCACATTCTTTGATGCGATTGCGTGTTGTATAAAATAACAGCTCCCGGTAATCCTTGATTTGAATAATAATAAAATACTTTTCCCGACAGGAAATGCTTGGGTGAAAACTTAACAAAGCAATTTGCATCTATCCTAAAAATTTGGATATCGGTATTTTCCCTTTTTTCTTTTGAAATACTGTCCCCATTGTAAATGGTAAAAGGATATTCCCCTTTATTATACATATATTCTGCATTGATGGAAGTTGATACCCGTTTCCCTATTCTGTTCTCTAATAAGATGGAAGGATTTAATAGCAGGAAGGATCCTCCTCGAAAAGATATCTTTACATTAACAGGTTTATTATCAGAAAAAGCAGGTCTTACAGTTTGAAAATTCAACACGCTTGCAGAAGCAAACAATCGCGCAGGAAGGAAAATGTCATTTTCATTTCCATTATTAAGTGAAATGAGTGCCATATTATCCAGGGAAAAGCGCCCGATATTGATTTGGCCGGTTTGGTAATCTGTAACAGCTAATCCATCGTAAGAAACTAATGTATGATTGGCTCCCAAACTACGGACGGAAACTGTTTTCAATCCTCCGACACCACCATAATCTTTTACCGTAACACCTGAAAAATGCTTGACTACATCAGACACCTGCATGGAAGGTGTTTTCTCCAAACGCGAACTGTCCATTACCTGTACAGGCAGGGTAGTTTTTTGGATGTTTGAGATACGGCTTTCTTGAACACTTACTTCTTGGAGTAGTTGTGTTTTGATTGTATCTTGTGCGGATATAGGCTTCCAACCTACCAGTATACATACTGTTATGATAGAACAAAACAACTTCCCCATGTAATGAAACATCCGCGTGTCAATTACCGTTTTAACCTATCAAAAAACTGATGAAGAAAGTATAAGCTGAATAAAAGAGTAATCTCCGTATCAGTTCGGC
The DNA here is from genome assembly GCA_031553535.1 of Bacteroidales bacterium. GTDB lineage: Bacteria > Bacteroidota > Bacteroidia > Bacteroidales > WCHB1-69 > JAIROC01. Next base: position 15,914 of record JAVBLM010000067.1, read on the forward strand.
TCTTTCCTCGAAAGCCTTTTGAACTTATTGTTTGGCAGGTCTTCTGACTTACTCCCGTTTTGAAAGCCTTCCCATTTCTTTCGGATTGAAACAGTGGCAAAAGTTTTCCAAAACGTTATAAAGAGATTACAGCAGCGGGACTGTTAAGGATTTTCACCTTATTCCCTTTTAATCCGTAACGGTTGTTATAACGGAACCAAAAACCAATGCAAAAGTAGTAAAAAATAGTATTCATAGTAAAAAATATTTTTATTTTATATAATTTACATAATAGCGAATGTGTTATCTAAATATAACACGTAAATGCAAATATCAATTAGGCATTTTGAAAATAAAACATTATTCTAATTTAAAGCTTTTTTTTGAAATATTATAATTTCAGTAACTATTAAAACATACAAATCGAATATTGTTGAATAATAAACAATCATTCTTAAAAAAATAATAATCATATTCATTTTTCCTTCAAAATACACTTTGTTTTTTATAAAAGGTTAACACAATTCTATTAAAATTTAATTTCATTTTATTGCAAAAGTGGTTTTATTCATAATAAAAATTCCGTTCTATTTCTAGAAATAAACATGTAATTTTATTAATACATATATTTTAGTTATATTTTAAAAACATTATATTAATAAAACACAAATATATAAAAAATTTATATATTTGCAAATATAAGATGTATTGCTGTTATAAAATGATTGATAATATGTTTTTGAGTGATTAATAATATAAATTTGCTGCCATGATTGAAAATAATTTCAAGAAAAAAGTAAATCCATTAACTATATATTTAGCAATTAGTCCATTGTTATTTATTCTTTTTGCTTTTAGCATTTTCAAAGTAAAATATAAAAAGGAGAGTATGGAAGATTCAACCATTAAACAAACAAATATAGTGAATAAAAATGAAAGATCACAAATATTTGTTGATAACGAAAAGAAACAATACCTGGGTATGATTAATGAAAAAGAATTATCTGAAAGTAACATTCTATTTTCCTATTCGGAAGGAGATAGATACGGGGGTTTGATTTCTGATAGGAACGAAAAAGAAATTGGGTTTATGTGTTCTGTTAATCAATTTAAAGATAAATCGATCATGCAATTTCAATATATAGAAAAGTAAAAAGTGATTCAACAAAAAATTTAACTTCATTTGAATCAGAAGCTCAATCAATCTTTCTGTTCCAATATTCAATTTCGCCAAATTTTGTATCTTTGGCAACACTATAAGGCTACACAGATAGTTTTTGAAAAATAACTCTTTGGATAACATGATTGTATTTTTTACCTTTTCACAATTCCAATAAACAAAAGCATTTTTTGTATCTAACAACAAATCTTTCCCAATCTCGATTTTTTGGTGAGTGTATTCCGAGATTCGGTTATTAATATTGATATTTGGGTATCCTAAATAAAAATCTCTCCTGTTTCTCATTATAATTTTGTAACAAATAAATATTTTAAAAATTCAATTAATTAAGAGATAAAAAATGGGAAAGAATTTAAAAGAAAAAATAGTTAGTAATCCTGAAGTTACTTTGGAAACAGAAGGTCATGGAATTCCTCAAGATGCACGTGAAGCGGCATTTTTGGATTGGTTATGTTCATTTGTAGCATATGGAGATGATGGAAAAACGTATTGGTTTGGTTGTGCTCCCCTTATTTTGGCTCATGAAAGTATTGATTTATATTCGTATGAAATTTGTTGGAATATGGGAAAAGTAACCCAGGTACCCGGTTCAATTTACAAAGTAGCAAATTTTCCCGAAGTTAGCCTCACGAATAGGAAAGCTCTTCCCGGTGGTACGCTGAAAATAGAGAAATCCGACACACAGGTTGTGGTTACTTTGGGCAAAGATTTCCGTGTAGTATGCAAGAATGATAAATCATGGCACTATACGATTGAAGACACGGAAAAAGATATGAAGGCCGAGTTTGTACATCAGGGAAGCGGATTCCCATTATGGTATGGCAAAGAAAAACCTTCCTACCTTACCGCACACAGTATTGCATATGGCTATAATTGGTCTGGAAAAGTAGAAGGCACGCTTGTCATTGGAGGCAAAAAAATAAATATAAAAGGTGCAGGTATACGAGAACGCTATATCGCAGTAGATTCTTCCGCTGCCGAAATCGGTGGATGGGAAGATTGGATGTGGTTTCATTTTGATGAGGTTTTCGGGAGTATGTATGAGATGAAACTCGGCATGAAAGATATGGCGCTCAATTTGGTTGAAGACGGACAGTATTTCCCTGTTGGAGATTTCAATATTGAACATCATGATTGGGCTTATCTTCCTGCTTTGGGCGCATTTATGCCGACGCTTTATAAAATAACTATGGAAGTTGAAGTTGGCATTTTGGAATTTACGGCAAAACCCGTAGGAGCTACGGTTTGGGGTGTTACAGGAAAAGTTCCAAGTACGCCGGTATGTACTTTGAATTGGGAAAGGCCTGAAGGCACTTTTACTTACAAAAATGGTCGCAAAATAACATTGACTAACGGATTTGGAGGAACTTCTGTTCGTCAGTTTAAATCCTATCCTGATTTACTTTCATTAGGACTTGCCGGAACAGATTTACTTTCGAAAGGGACTGATTTGAAGACTCTTTAAAATTTTGTATAGAAAGTATTATTAATATATTTATATTAACAATGAAAGAAATGACAAATCAAGAGAAAATCGAAAAAACGGTCGTCACAGCTTACAAAAAGATTGAAGACGGTGTAGTGTCTGCTTACAAAGCAATTGAAGATAATGTAGTGTCTGGCTATAAGGCTATTGAAAACAAATTTGTCGAAACTTTTTTGGCACAGGATGATGATTCGGAAGATATAAAAAATGAAATAGATAGTCGATGAATAAAATTATTATAGAAATGTTTTTTTCATAGCCCCAAGAAGGGGCTTTTTTATTGGCAGAATTTAATGATGATTTTTCTCAATTTTAAGATTAAAAAAGATAATGATTTTTTTATCCCTCGGATATACTTTTGGGAATAGTATCTTTTTATAAAAACAAATACCGGTTTTATCCTTTAACTCTCTTTTCTATCAATTCAAAAGGTGTGTCGTCCTAAAATAGGTTGACCTAATTATACTACAAAATTACAAAAATTAGTGGACTGATGTTCACTAATTTTTTTATATACATTATTAGGAGTTTCCATATTTAAACTAAGATGTGGTCTGAAGTTATTATAGATATAAATGGATTGTTTAACAATTTGTTTTGCTTGTTTGCTATTTTCAAAGAGATCAGGAAGAAGTTCATCTTTTAAGATCCCGTTGACTCTCTCTGCTAACGCATTTTGATAGCAATCATATCCGCTTGTCATGGAACACTTCATGTTATTTGAGGCCAATATTTCTTGATAATCAGTAGAACAATATTGTAATCCTTTATCGGAATGATGCAAGGGATTAAAAGAGGATTTCTTTCCCTTTAAAGCCATTTTTAGCGCATTGATACATCCTTCACTATCCAGAGACAGACTTACATTATATCCCATTATTTTCCTTGAAAAAGCATCTGTAATTAAACTTAAATAACAAAAACCGGATTTAGTTCTCAAGTAAGTAATATCACTAACCCAAGCCTGATCCGGAGATAGAATTTCCATATCTTTGTAATAATTGTCATGTTTATGCATCCAATGCCTTGAATTGGTTGTTTTTGTATAGCTTTTCTTTTTCTTGACTAACATATGTTCTTGTCTTAATAATGTAAATAACCCATCTCTACCTAATTTTATTCCTTTTGCTTTTATTTCGTCAGAAAGTAGATAATAGAGCTTTCTTGTTCCTAATCGGGGTTGAATAATTCGTTTATCGATAACTAAACTCTTAACCATATCTAATTCTTGTGAGCGTTGTTTTTTTCTCTTTTCTCTTTTATAATATGCCTGAGGGCTAATGCCAAGCAACCTACACAAAGTAACTATTGGGACTTTTTTTTCTTTGTGTAAAACTTGGGCTGCTTGGCTAAGTAGTTTTTTCGTATCTGGGTACCATGTTGACTATCTGAAATATCTATAGCTTTGGAATAAAGCTCTACTTTGAGATTGGCTTCCTCTAAAGCGGTTTCCAATTCTTTGATACGTTGTTCCGGGGTTGGATTGGATCGTTTACTCATAAGTTCTCTTGGTTTTGATTGCCAGGACAAAGTTCCATATTTTCTTAACCATTTTAAAATGGTACTTCTTCCTTGAATACCATAACGGTATTTTGCTTGGTTTTTGTTTAATTCGCCTTTTTCTATTGCTGATACTACTTGCAATTTAAAGGCCAGAGTGTAATTTTTTTGACTTCGTCGCGATTTCCCTTGTTGCTGATATTTACTCATTATAGGTTGATTTTGTGTCAACCTATTTTAGGACGGGACA
>JAVBLM010000068.1:0-10113 GCA_031553535.1 Bacteroidales bacterium
CTATCAGGCCTTGGTAAAGCAGGGATACGAGGAAGAAGTTCGCAGGACGGAATTAAAAGCAAAGGAAGTCCGCCTGGAAGTCGACCAGGTGTACCGTCAAATTATTGAACGCCTGGAAGCCCTGATGCTGATAGAAGGGGATAGCAATTACATCGGATTTGTCTCCCGGTTGAATATACAGTTGGAACATTATGCAGATATCCTCGCCCAGCGGGAAGGACGTAATGCAGTGGAAGAAGGGGAAGAGTGAACAAGTGGACAAGTACAAATGAAAAGCAACTCACAACATGCAGAAAACGCCGTCATCCGATAATAAACAATCAAACAGCGAGAAAATGACAGTAAGCGTCGGTTCAGAGCGTCATTGCGGACTTGATCCGCAACCCCCTTGTCTATTGCTTTTATGCAGGGGATGCTGAAACAAGTTCAGCATGACGGCAATATGCCGGTTAATCTTGAAATCTTTAAATATTAAACCTTGAAAATAACAACTAACAACTAATCATTAACAACTAAATGAAAAACGAATTATTAACTTTAAATTAAATTAAATATGAAAAACATGAAGAGGATTTTATTTATCTTAACAGGATTTTTGCTGTACATACAGCAGGGTGCATATGCACAAAGAACCATAACAGAAAATTTTGATGGTTCGACCATTTCTTTTAGCGTTCAAAATGCTAATTTCGGCACGGCTTCTTGGTCTCCCGATTCTACTTATTATGTGTCTTCCCCAAAGTCATACCGGGGAATTGTTCCTTCTCAACAGGGTGATTCTGTCGTTTTAGAAACACCTTATTACGATTTCACAAACGATCAATATGTCTATCTTACATTTAATCAGATATGTAAAATCTCTCCCAATGATATTGCGAGGATAGAATATAAGGATGATTATATAGGCTCAAACTGGGAGCCTCTTCTTACTGCCGCTTATGAAGGTTCCGGAATATATACTACGAATGGATTCAACGCAGGGAGTTATCCTGAATGGGATGTTAATGATAATTTAGCTGTACCCAAACAATCCTGGTGGAAGCAGGAAAAGTTTAATATCAGTCCGGATGTTAAAGGGTTTAGATATCAATTTCGTTTTATTATAAAGAAAGGGAGCGGTATAGGATCTAATTTTTCTTATGGATGGTTGATTGATAATTTTCAAATTGTAGCATCCCCTTATGAAATAAATATTCCTGTGGTAGAATTTATAGGAACATACGTCCAAGATACGGTTTATTCTACAGGACTATATGAAATAAATGCAAAAGTAAAGTCTACTTCTCACAATCCCATTGATACACCGTGGATTGTCTATACCCAAACATTGAATAACACAACGGTTAAGGATTCCGTCAAAATGTCTGTTATTTCCGGAGATTCCATATGGAGAGGGACTTTACCACAGTTTCTTGCCGGTTCAGGTATTGTTTATTCCATTACAGGAAGAGACGGAAATAATACGGCAACAATAACCTCAAGCTATGTAATTATTAAGCCGATATGGAAAGGAATTACCGGAAACCATTATGTTGGGGATCCCGGTTCAACCACTACCGTTACTCATGCGCCTTTTAATACCTATTATAATTGGGGATGGTCAAGGATGTTGGTAACTCCGGATGAACTTGCCGAAGGTTTGATCGAGTCTATATCTTTCTTTCCGATGTCTTGGGGCCGTACAACATTATTGCAGAATCAAAAACTCTACTTTAAATTGGTACCCGATGCAGGTGTTGTTGCAGGGTTTGATGATCCTGATACCAATGGAGCCGTATTGGTGTGGTCGGGAAATATTGCAACAAACTACCTGAAAGTAGGACAACCCATGGAAATAAAGTTAGATATGCCTTTTACTTTTCCCAAAGATACCGGGTTAATGATATACTGGATGAATAGGGATGGAATATATAATGGCCAGAATTCATGGAAAGCTACGGGTACATCCCCTTCCATTAAATCCATATATGTATATGTGGATGATCCGACCCATTTTCCTGACAGTACAGGAACAACCGGAAAAAGAACAGGAACTTCTAACTTTAACCGCCCCAATATGAGTTTTTATATGACCGGATCCGTTATGGAGGACAATTCAGTTGCACTGGCATCGATAGATTCTCCTGTGGTAGGGGAAGCAACGGCCGGTACCCCTACCCCTGTAACTGTAACGATACGTAACAGAGGGGATGTTCCATTATCCCAGGTAACAATTGGGTGGACGGTCAACGGCGTACAAATGCCCGATACAACATGGACAGCCAATAATCCTTTAGGATGGGATTTTCAAAAACAAATAACGATAGGCTCTTATATGCCCGGTTCCGGGATGAATGATACAATACAAGTATGGGTTAGCATGCCTAATGGGGCATTGGATTCTGTACTTATAGATGATACTTCATCTATTGTTGTTTATGGATGTCAAATGAGTATGGCGGGAAGATTTGTTGTCGGGCCGGGAGAAACATACGAAACCATACAGGAGGTTATTGATTTGTTGGAATTATGTGTTCCCGGCGGGGATGTTTTTCTTGCTTTGAAATCAGGAACGTATACGCAAAATTGGAACTATAGCAATTTCGGTTCTTTAATGAGAGGATATAAGTTGTGGATTACATCAGAAGCGGATAATGCCGATAGCGTTATTGTAAAGCCTGCAAGCGGTGTCGGTTTAACATTAAATAATACCAATAACTTTGGAATACATCGTATTACAATAGATGTTACTTCCGGAACATACGGAGTACATTTTACAGGTTCTTGCGATAATATTGATATCAGCCATTGTAAAATATTATCTCTTCCTGCAACTGCCAGCAGTTCATATATCCCTGTTTATAAAACAAACAATACAGGTATATTAACCAATGTGCGTATTAATAATAATCTTTTAGATGGCGGATATTACGGTATATATATGGGGGCACGGGACAAACATCTATGGGAGATATTACTTTTGACAGTAATATCGTAACGAATGCGGGTTATTATTCTGCTTATTTTTATTATACGGATGTGGATTTCCTTAATAATACTATTACAGGGCGTTACACTAATATCTCAGACCAGTATTATGGACTGTATCTGTATTATTCTCACGGGAAGGTAGCAGGCAATAAAATAAGTAATCCTGTTCGTAATACGTACCATTATGGAATACAGATTTATTATTGCGGAGATTCAACCAATAGAATGCAAATATATAACAATCAAATAATTTTTAATACCGCTGCTTATTATGGGATGTACGTTTATTCATCGTATGCCGATATCGTTCATAACTCTATACATGGCACACTAACCGGAGCGGGATACGGTCTTTATATAAGTGGAACAGCAACTGCATTCTACAATATAAAAAATAATAATTTTTATACATCCCATGCAAGTTCTTATCCGATTTATTGCGGAACGGCCAGTTATTTGGCTCCTCCTTATGCAGATATTGATTATAATAATTATTATTCCCCAACTAATGTGGGTTATTGCGGAGGTGCAAAAACTTCGCTGGCGGCTTGGAAGATAGCCGTACCTACAGATTTACATTCTACGAATATCAATCCTCCTTTTGCGGATGTGGCTAATAACAATTTAGATTTAACCGATTATATTGGCTTTGATGCTCCTTTGATTCCGGGAATAGATAAAGATATAAATGGGAATGATCGCTTATTTATTGCTACCAAAGGCGCATATCAAAAACCTGTAGAATCCTTGGATGCAGCTGCAATAGAAGTAGTTGGATGGGATATGACAACAACAGTAGGAAGCAATACAAATATTGGCCTGGTAATAGCAAATGTAGGGGTAAGCCAGATTTCATCCGTATCTATAGGATGGAGATTTAATAATACGAATGAAACTGTTTTTTCCGTACCTGTTACTCTTTTGCCGGGAGAAAGCGACACGGTTTTATTGCCGGTCCGGCAGTATATTGCTGCATATAATGAATTGATGATATGGATAGATAGCGTGAATTACCAAAAAGATAATTGGTTGTACAATGATACGCTTTCGTTAAGAGACTATTTGTGTCCTGGCGGATTTTCCGGTACCAAAACTATCGGAGCAACAGGAGAATTTGCCGATTTGGCAGAAGCATTGGGTATTTTATACCAATGCGGACTTTCCGGACCCCTTACCCTTGAAATACAACCGGGAGTATATGTCCAGAATATAAAATTGGACGGCCAGATACCCGGATCAAGCGCTACCAATGTTTTAACCATAACTTCTACCACATCCGACTGGAAAGATGTTACATTACAAACAGACGGCGATGCATCTATAGAAATAGGAGCATTCGACATGGCAAACGTTTCCAATATTATACTGAAACACCTACAAATAACAGCTTATTCAACACTTACATCCGCTTATTACTATTCAAAACCACTCACATTCAGTGGCTCCTGCTCGAATATAGGGATTGACAGTTGTAAAATACGTTCTGTTACTACTTTTTCAAGCGCTGTAATTAACACACAGCACATTGCTATCTGCAATCTCTCCTCGGTGGTTTTAAATAATATTCGTATCACGAATTCGAATATAAGCGGAGGTGCTTACGGAATATATTTTTCCGGTGGAACATTTAATAACCTCCTGATTGAAAACAACCAAATTGACTCCAGCGATATGTATGGTGTTTATTTAGCAAATACAACTTTAACAGGGTTCAAAAGGAATTATATAGAACAACGAACAACTTCAAACGTTGTTCCTGTTGATTATACAGGACTTTATGTAAGTTCAGCATTAGGGGATATCCTCTCCAATCGATTCTCTGCCAGAAAAGGATTGACAGGAATATTTACAACTGGTTATAGCGGTCTTATTGCGAATAATGAGATTATGCATATTGAAGGAAAAGGTATGGATATTGCATCCGGAACACAGGCTACTATTGCCCATAATTCCATTTTAATGAAAGGGCAAACTTCTGTAATGGCTTTGCATCTCGGTAATTCAAGCAATACACAATTGATTATCAAAAACAATAATCTGATGACAAAGACAGATGTAGCAGATTATCCTATCTATATAGAATCTGTTTCGAATGTCGGCAATTATACAATGGATTATAATAATTATTACAGCGCTAACGGTGCATATATAGGATATGTCGGCAGTAATATTGTTTCCATGTCCGCTTTTCAAAATGCAACCGGACAAGATATACATTCCGTTCTTATAACTCCAACTTTTCTAAATGAAAGTATTTCATTAAAATTGCTGGATTCCGCCGGCTTAGGTTGTCCTGTTTTATCATCCGTCCCTAATGATATGGAAGACAGCTTGCGGGGGACAGGTAGAACTGTAATGGGAGCATATCATATTTTCGATCTTATGTATGATGCTGCCCTGTTAGAGATTACTTCCCCCGGCGATGTCGTTTCGGCAGGTGTTCAAACGGATATTAAGGTACGGATATATAATTCGGGATCAGTTGTTTTAAATAGTTTGAATATTAATTACAGTGTAAATGGAGGCAGCGTCCAAACTTACCCTTGGACAGGTTCGTTATCCCCCAAAGCTTCTTCGGGGGAAATCCTCATAGGTAACTATATTCCCAATTTACAAGACGACACGATTGCTATTTTCATAAACAGCCCCAATGGCAATGTTGACCAGCGTGCTATAAATGATACATTAAGTATTGTTTCTTATGGATGTCGTCCTGCCATGGTGGGGACTTATACGGTAGGAGCATCTGCTATGGCTGATTATCCGACTATTAATGAAGCTATCCGTTCATTGCAGACTTGCGGAATAGACGGACCTGTTACCATTGAAATAGAATCCGGATATTATACACATTCTATTGTTTTAACCTCACCTATTCCGGGGACCAATGACACCAGCAGGGTTACTTTTACCTCCCAAACCGGAAATGCAGAAGATGTGACTTATTTTAACAGCCATGTTATTTATATGGGGGATGTCAAACATATTACTTTTTCAAATCTGACATTAGATTGCAGGGGATATTATAGAGCCGTTGGTTTTATTGCCGCCTGTGAAGATATTGAAATAAGCAATTGTATTATTCATTCGGATACGGTTACTACTTCTTCTTTAGGTGTATGTATTTATGCTCCTTCCGGAGTAGGCCCGTTAAAAAATATCAGAGTATTAAATAATACCTTAAATGGAGGATATTATAATGTGTATTTTTCTTCCACATCAGGTAATGAATACGAAGATATTATAGTACGCGGTAATACCATGACCAATGCTTACTATTATGCAATATATACCAATTATACATCCAATACGGAAATATCCAATAATATTATTTCTGATCGTACATATAATAACAGTACTTATTATTATAATATTTATTCTTCTTATAACACGAATACTCTCATTAAGGGGAATGTTCTCCAAATGAATAATCGTGCAATAGGGACAAAGTATGGGATAAACTTTTATTATTCCCAAGGAGATATTATTGCTAATAAGATTTATACAACCGATACCATGACCAGTGTTTATGGGATAAATCTAAATTATGTCAACAATGATGCTCCGCAAGCGGCTCAGATTGTCAATAATGAAATACGCTTATGTATGACGGCTGCAAACCATGCCATTCAGGCGAGTACAAGTGTATATGCAGATATTATCAATAATTCTATTTTTATAGAAGGGTCAAATACGACAGCTGCGAATGGCATTTATTTGTCAATAGCCGCTACCAGCACACTTAGAGTTATGAATAATAATATTGAGATGGCCGGTTTGGTATCCTATCCTGTTTATGCCTCCAATAATTCTTATTATGGATTGGGAACAGGGCTTACATATATAGATTATAATAATTTATATGCTCCAACCTATGTTGGATATGCAGCAGGAGCAAGAACAACAATAGCATTATGGAAAACGTATGTAACAACAGATAAAAACTCCATAAAAGTAAAACCTGTTTATGTTGACTCAACGATTAGTCTGGAATTATCGGATACTACAGGAATTATATGCCCGTCTGTGTCCGGAGTAGATGAAGATATATTGGGTATGCCTCGTTTTGGTACTACCTTGATGGGTGCTTATGGATTGCCTCCTACTAATTTGGATGCTGCTGTAGTTAAATTCTTAGATATTCCGGCTTCAGGGTTAGGAGGTGATTTGATTAATCCGAAAGTTATAATAAGAAATGTCGGTAATCCTGTAATAACATCTTTAACTGTTAATTGGGAATTTAGAAATAATCCGTTAAACAATCCATCTTCAATAACAAAAACGTTATCTTTAAGAGACAATGATACATTAGCTCTAAGCATTCCTCTTACATTGGTGACAGGAATGAACGAAATAAAAGCGTATATATCTTCAGTTAATGGAGGAATGGATTCGGTACGAATAAACGATACATTATCTACTAGTGTTTATGTATGTGATTCTGCGTTATCGGGCACCTATCGTGTAGGACCTACAGGAGATATTTCGACTTTAGCGGAACTATCAGAAATACTGAGGCATTGTGGTATTTCGGGGCCTACCGTATTTGAGTTTGAAACGGGAACGCATAATGGATCATTGGATCTTACTTATGGAATACCTGGTGTAAACCAAAATAATACAATTACCTTTACTTCTCTTACAAGAGATAGTGCTGCTGTGAAACTTGTTTCAACTTCTTCTACTGTTCCTACTGTAAAATTACGAAATGCAGCCTATTTATTGTTTGAGGATATTACTATTCAATCGTATATTTCAGGAACTACAGGAGGATACGCTGTTAATATTACCGGGAGTTGTAATGATATAGAATTTAACAGGTGTCTTTTTAAAACAAGTCCTACTGCAACATCTTCTTCTTACGCGGTTATTTATAAAGGCAGTTCTACCGGAATATTAGATAATTTTATTATTCGCAATAGTACTATAGATGGAGGATATTATGGCATTTATCTTTATGGAGGAACAGCATCGGATAAATATGGAAATTTAATTATTGAAAATAATCTTATCCAAAACCAATATTATTATGCTACCTATTTCTATTATACACATCTATCGTTTACAAATAATACGATATTAGGAAGAAGTTCGGCATCAGCAAACTACTATGGAATGTACCTATGGTATGTAACCGGAGATATTGTTGCCAACAAATTTAATGGCAACAAAACTAATTACAGTAACCCTTATTTTATCTATTCTTATTATTATGGCTATTATAATTCCACAAGACAGAGCAAGATAGTTAATAATGAAATAATACTATCTACCACAGGTGCAGCAAATGGTATTTATTTGCATTATTCTCACAATACCGATGTTATGCATAATTCTATTTACATGCCTTCTACCGGTGCGGCAAGAGGGATTTTTTTAGCGGGAAGTACCTCTTATCAAAACACGAATGTATACAATAATAATATTGTAATGACAGGTGCATCAACTACATCTATTCCTATATATTATAATTCAACAAGTTATTGTGCACCTCCTTATTATTATGTCGATTATAATAATTATTATTCTCCTGGTGGGATACTTGCTTACATTGGAGTCAATCAGAATTCTTTTACGGCATTAAATATTTTAACACAAGAAAATTTGAATTCGGTTGCAGTTAATCCGTCATTTACAAATTCTTCCGTTAATCTTGAACTTAGTGATGGTACAGGATTATTGTGCTATCGTAATATGGGTGTCCCAACAGATATTGAAGGAAGCCCACGGGAGTATATTACCGCTATGGGAGCATATACTATGCATTTATACGATGGGATAGATTTAGCTTTGACGGAAATAGTGGAACCTAAAACCATGGATATTATGTGTGCTCCCGATTATGTAAGTGTGAAAGTTGCAATAACTAATGTTGGGGGACAAGTTGTAGATTTCTCTCAAAACAATATGCGATTGGAATTGAAGATTAACGGTGCGGATACAGGTACGATAGATACCATTATTAATATCGGAACTCTGGGTTTGTTCGAAACGGATACTTTTATGATAACAAATACGCTTAATGTTTCGATAGCAGGAGATTATTATTTACAGACAACATTATATTGCCCTGGAGATACGATTTATGACAATGATGAAGAAAATTCATCATATAATACCCATAAGATAGTACTTCCATTTGATGAACAATTTAGTACGCAAACATTGACCGATTTAGGAATTACACAAATATCCGGGGTTGGAAACTGGAAAGTAGAACAAGGAATAGGAAATTATATTGCTCCATATTATGGGACAGGTAAACTTATTTTTGAAGCACCTATAGGAACTATTTCTTGGTTAGCAACATCTCAATTGGAGTTAGACAGGACGGCTCAGCCTACTTTGGAATTTTGGTATGCCCATAGCAATTTGGATCCCGGAATAAATGATTATATGAACGTTTATATAAGTACAGATGGGGGAACAACACGTACTCCGATAGCGAATATAGAGCGGTATAATGCATTATATTCTATTCCCGCATGGGTGAAATACCAATACGATTTATCTCCTTATATTAATGATCCTTGTGTAATATTGATCTTTGAAGGAAATAGCTTTGGAGGAGTACAATGTATTGATAGGATTAGTATCAGTTCCCAGCAAAATGTTGCATTGACCGAGGTAATAACTTCAGAATTATCTGCTTGTGATTTAAAAGGAAAATCAATAGGAATAGTTTTATCCAATAAAACCGCACAGAATGTTGATTTCTCTATCAATAGAACAAATATTATTGTTGAAATAACTGACTCCAGAGGGCAAAATATCTTCTCTCATCCTTTAACGAGCGGAACTTTACAAGGACTCTCCAACATGATTGTCCCTATTACCAATAATTTTGATTTTCTAACAGACAATTATTCCATTAAAGCATACATTAATCCTCCTATAGATAATACCCTTATAGATGATATGATTGACACTGTTATTACCATCAATCCTGATTATAATATCCGCATTCACAACACAAGCAGTAGTGGAAATCCTTCATCAGCCGGTATTGACATAAAGCAAGATGTAACCATAAAGAATACAGGAAATATGCCTTTACCACAACTTGACCTTGTCTTATCTGTGGATGCCGAGGATATATCCCCTGGCTATCATTTTACAACAACAGTATCTACGTCCGATACA
>JAVBLM010000070.1:0-8622 GCA_031553535.1 Bacteroidales bacterium
TAATTTCAATCCTGTAATCGGAATAGCAGGCGTGAGTTGCGTTCCCACAACGGCAAAGGTTGCTCAAAAGATCGTCAGTAAAGATAATTCATCTTCGTTTATTCTTCCCGAGGCTTTGGGTGCTAATATTTCAGGAGTAATAACTACAGCCATTATCACAGGATTATATATTACGATAATCCCAATGATAGAAAATATGTTATGACAGACTTGATAATCGACAATTCGTTATATGAGGCAGGCAAAGATTTTCTTGGTAAGAAAAGAAAGAAATTCATTATACCAATACTGGCAATTCTGGTTGGAGTTGCGATAACAATTGTTGTCGAAATCTTTATGTCCGGGCACATATATTCAAATACCGGCAGAATGTTGGGGTATATGATAAGTATTACAGGGTTATCATTGTTTGTTGTTAATATAAAAAATAAATATGTTCCTTATTATCTGGAAACAGGAAAAAAGCTTTGGCGATATGAATATACGTTTAATCAGAACCAACGGGATTGTATAATTGAATATATAAACAAAGGAAATATCCAATCGCTTGAAGATTTACCAAAAGGAAAATCAGCCCCAATTAAAGTCATTGTTTATAGAACTCAAGAGGAAGATCTAATGCTTGTACAGGCATTAGAATCTACTCATTCTTCTTATAAACCTATTACAGATATAAAAATAATACAAAACAAATAATTAATTAGAATGGAGTTTTTTCACGAAATATGGAGTTTTTTATACGAATTGCTTTTTAATACGCAAGACGCATTGAATAACCTGGTAAACAGTTATGATACCTGGGTGTACGCTATTTTATTTATTATCATCTTTTGTGAAACCGGATTGGTTGTTACTCCTTTTCTCCCCGGCGATTCATTGTTGTTTTTGGCAGGGACTATTACTGCTAACCCGGGCAATCACTTACATATATACTGGCTTTTGGCTATACTTATAGCAGCCGCTATTTTGGGAGATGTTGTAAATTATACCATAGGCCGTTTTTTTGGAAAGAAATTGTTTAGTAATCCTAACTCTAAGATCTTCAAACAGGAATATCTTGAAAAGACACATCGATTTTACGAAAAGCATGGCGGCAAGACGATTATTCTTGCCCGCTTTGTTCCTATCGTCCGAACATTTGCGCCTTTTGTTGCCGGTATGGGTAAAATGACCTATAAATATTTCCTGTCATATAATATAATCGGAGGTATTTCATGGGTTTTGATATTCTGCTTTTTAGGCTATTTTGTGGGAGGGATGCCTATTGTACAAAACAACCTCAAACTAGTTGTTGTTTTGATTATCATTATTTCAATTATTCCCGGAATTTACCAAGCACTGAAAGCTAAGCTTCAAAAAAGTTAAAGAAAAAACAACTACAAATAAAACATTTTCAAGAAAAGTGAGTTATTCATTTAACGAAATATTAAATTACTTCTATGATACGTCTGATCTGTTTAATTTGTTCCATTATATTAATATCATCAAATATTAATACACTATTTGCATGTTCATACCAGGATGATAAGAACGTATCTACCTATATCTCCGTTACAGAGGGCATAACATTACCTGATAATTTTACGGAAAATTACACTTATGAAAAGAGTGATTTAATTGTTTTACCTGTCTCTAATTATTCGGAACACATCAGAAGAAACTTTCCAATAATCATTACAACGGATAAGTATAGCCCATCATCTATATTAAAATTCATGGAAAAATCCGAATCCTTCGTATTATTGTTTTTTGCGGAACATGGCCAAATTCTTATAGAAAGTTGCATTGTCACACAACACAAATTTAGAATATAATCCAATTCTTTTCCTTAACTTATTTATCGTCTCGTTCGATGTTAACAAAAGACATGCTATTTTATACCATTTTGGACAATAATATAAGTTAAAAAAACAATTATTATTGAAACAATATATAAATTCAAATTGTTTCAATAACAACCAAGATATTTTATACAAAATAAAAAGAATAAAAATAAAAAAATAAATTGCATTTTAAACTATAAAAATAATACAAATGAACACTGAAAATCAAAAAGTCAAAAAGTCAAAAAAATTCAATGGAGTTTCATCTGGCCTCATCATTCTTGGATGCGCAATTATCGCATTCTGTTTTTTTCAATTCGTATGCGGGAATCCTGCAAACTTTGACGCAAAAGGGCATCCCATAGACGGAAATGCTTTTGGTACACTTTATCAGGGAGGATATGTAATTCCTATCGTAATCACTCTTCTTTTAACGGTTATTGCCTTATCGGTTGAACGTTTTATTGCCTTGAGAAAAGCAAGAGGAACAGGAAACTTAGTTGAATTTGTAGACAATACAAAAACATTACTGCAAGAAGGAAATATTGAGGAAGCACGCGCTTTGTGTGATAAACAACAAGGAAGCGTAGCCAATATATTGCGTTCCGCATTAATCAGATATGAAGACATCGATGAGTCAACTGAATTGACTAACGATGAAAAAGCAGAGCTTGTTAATAAAGAAGTAGAAGATGCCACCTCTTTGGAACTTCCAGGATTGGAACAAAATCTATCCATTATTGCAACCATTTCAACATTAGGAACCTTATTTGGTCTTTTTGGAACAGTATTGGGTATGATCAGGTCGTTTGGAGCCATGGGACAAGAAGGAGCTCCCGACTCTACACAACTTGCAATCGGTATTTCCGAAGCACTTATGAATACTGCAATGGGTATCGGAACAGGGGCTGCTGCGATTATCGCTTACGGCTTCTTCTCCGGAAAGGTTCAAAATATCACCAATGCGGTTAATGAGATTGGCTTCACTATAGGTCAGACATTCACAACACGCAAAAGAAAAAAACAATAGATTATGTCGAAAGTAGCACCAAAAAAGCAAAGTACCTTTATTGACATGACCGCGATGAGTGATGTCACTGTACTTTTGTTGACATTTTTCATGCTTACAGCGACTTTTCTTCCGAAAGAACCTATACAGGTTACAACACCTGCTTCTGTTATTGATATCAAGATTCCGGATGCAAACCTGATGACCATTCTGATAAAACCTAATGGTATGGTTTACCTGAATCTTGATCGTCCGAATGATAAAAAGGCTGTGCTAGAACTTGTCAGCAAGGAATACAATATGAACTTCACAGACAAACAAGTTTTGTCGTTTCTCAATCAGGCAACAATAGGCGTCCCGGTCAACCAACTTCCGGCTTTTCTGGATATGCCTATGCTTGATCAGGATCAGTACCTTAAAACAACAGGCATTCCTACCGACAGTACGAATAATCAACTAAAGGGTTGGATCCAGCGTGCAGTTTCAGTAAACGGCGATTTGAAAATTGCTATTAAAGCCGACCGATCTACACCTTATCCTTTGGTAAGTAATGTCATTACTACTTTACAGGAATTGAAACAAAACCGGTTCAATCTGATTACCACGCTTGAAGGAATGCCTGAAGGCTTTTAATCTAATTTTTAATCTACATAAAATTAAGATATTATGGCAGAAATTAATACAGGCAACGGAAACGAAAATAAAAAAGGGAAACCTAAGAAAATGAATCTGAGGGTGGATTTTACACCCATGGTGGACATGAACATGCTACTGATCACTTTCTTTATGTTCTGTACAACCTTGAGCAAACCACAGATGATGAATCTGGTAATGCCTACCAAAGAAAATAATGAAAATGTCGAGAATCGTACCAAAGCAGACGAATCAAAAACCGTTACTTTGCTGTTGGTAGAAGATAATACGATTTATTATTATTTTGGAAAACCTAACTACGAGGATTATACCTCGCTTCAGAAAACCAACTACGATCCCAGCGGACTGCGGGCTATCCTGGTTGAACGTAATGGCGAAATTATCCGTCAAATGGCAGAGTTAAGACAGGAAAAACAGTTGAATAATATTTCGGAAGAAGAATTCAAGACCCGGTCGGCAGAAATCAAAAAAGCAAAAGGCGGGCAAGTAGTTGTAATCAAGCCTACCGATGCATCCACCTATAACGATCTGGTGAATGTATTGGATGAGATGCAGATATGCAGTATATCAATGTATGCGATTGTAGATGTTACTGACGGAGATAAATTCTTAATCGATAATTATCTGCAACAGGGAGCTTTGTCGGCACAAGCCGGAAATATGAGTAAAGTTAAATAAATATTCCATAAAAAGATAATAAAATGGCAAAAGATATAAACCTAAAATCTGCAGAATGGAATAACATTGTTTTTGAAGGGAAAAACAAAGATTATGGTGCTTACCAATTGCGTATGTCTTCTTCGAAAAGGCTTATTATTGCTTTTTTGATAAGCGTGGCAGTTGTAATCTTTGTATCATTTCTACCTACTCTGATAGATACGGTGGCAAAAGCCAGAAATACGGCAGAAAACATCTCCGAATCGACAGTATTGGCGGATTTGCAAAAAGAACTGGAAGAACAGGTAAAGGAAAAGGATATCATCAGGGAAGAATCGGCACCGCCCGAACCTCCATTAAAAAGTACAATTCAGTTTACCGCTCCCGAAATTGTGGATGCAAGTGAAATAAAAGAGGACGAAGAAATCAAATCTCAAGACGAACTTGCTCAATCAAAAGTACAGATTTCGGTAGCAACGGTAGAAGGAACAGACGACATACACGGGATAGATATTGCCGATCTGGAACAACACAAG
This sequence comes from Bacteroidales bacterium, assembly GCA_031553535.1. Classification (GTDB taxonomy): domain Bacteria; phylum Bacteroidota; class Bacteroidia; order Bacteroidales; family WCHB1-69; genus JAIROC01. The sequence goes on from JAVBLM010000070.1 coordinate 4,680, forward strand.
GTTATTGCAGAAGAGAAAGCAGAAAAAATCTTTGACGTAGTAGAACAATTACCTGAATTTCCCGGAGGGGAACAGGCTTTAATGAAATACCTGAGGGATAATTTACAATATCCTACGATAGCCAGGGAAACTCAAATCCAGGGAAAGGTATTTGTTAAATTTGTAATTAATAAAAACGGGGAAGTATCAAATGTTCAACTAATAAGAGCACCCCATGCTTCCTTGGGAGCAGAAGCCGTGAGAGTAGTGAAAGGAATGCCGAAGTGGATTCCGGGACGACAAAATGGAAAAACAGTTAATGCATACTTTACACTGCCGGTGGAATTCATTCTAAATTAATATATTTTAAGGAGAAAGCAATACCTGTTGTTTTCTCCTTTTTAATTAAAAATAACTACAATATGAGACGGGAAAGAATACGGTTAATATGGGGCATCTTTATGACGCTTTTTTATTTGGCAATGGCTGTTTTACTGGCTTTTTCCGATATCTTCGATATACGTTTTTCTTTCCGGATCATAATAGCAATCCTGTTCTTCGTTTATGGGATATTCAGAGGATACAGAGTATGGAAAACAAGTGAAACAGATAAATATTAAAAACCTAAAAAACAAAAAGATGAAGAAACAAACAATCATATTCCTCTGCCTGGCATCTATGTTTTTCTATAGCTGCGACAGACGGAAAGTAACCCGTACCGATACGGAAACAAGCGGATATGCAGTTATCGCTATTGATGAATGTTTTGTTCCGATAATAAAAGAAGAACTTGACGTATTTACCGGTTTAAATCCCGAAGCGGAAATCTCCATGATAGATACCGGCGAACGGGAGTTATTTGACTTATTGATAAAAGACAGCGTCCGTCTGGTGATTGCTGCACGTGACCTTTCCGATGCGGAAAAGGCTGCAATAAAAGAAAAGAAACTATCTGTCCGTTCACAAAAAATAGCACGGGACGGAATCGCTATAATAATTAACAAGTCGAATCCCGATTCGATGATAAATCTAGCTTTACTCAAAAAAATAATGACGGGGGAAATTTCTCATTGGAACGAAATCAACCCTCAGAAAAATTCGGATATGGGAGAAATAAGAGTCGTTTTTGATAATCCCAATTCAAGTACGTTGCGATTTATCAGTGAAAATATTTCCGAAGGAGCTCCTCTCTCTTCCGGACTCAGAGCATTGGATTCCAATCCTGAAGTTATCAAATTTGTAGCAGAGACACCCGGGGCCATGGGCATAATCGGCGTTAACTGGATAAGCAATCCGAATGACTCCACAAAGCTTAGCTTTGATGAAACCATACGGGTAATGTCTGTCGGAATAGAAAACACAATAAATGAAGAAAACACATACAAACCTTATCCTGTCTATCTCAATAACGGGAATTATCCGCTTACCCGCGATGTTTTCGTTATCCTTACCGATCTGAGGGAAACACTTCCTGCAGGGTTTGTGAAATTTATCGCAGGCGATGCAGGACAACGTATAATATTGAAAGCCGGACTTGTTCCTGCAACCCGTCCCACAAGGGAAATTTATCTGAAAGATGATTTTTAATTATAAGAAACTTAATTTTAAACAAAATAGATTGACACAATGAGCCGAATTAAAAAAAGTTTTGCCGTTATTTTGACAATGCTGGGAACGACAACATTATTTGCCCAGACCAACAATACCGGCATGTATTATTACTATCTCGGGGAATACCCAAAAGCCAAAGAATACCTGAATAAAGACCTTAATGCCAATCCCTCGGAGAATTATTTTTACCTGGGAGAAGTTTCTTTCATGGAAGGGAATATGCAGCAAGCAGAAGATTATTATAAAAAAGGATTAAGTTCAAATCCGGAAAACATTCACAATAAAATAGGAATCAACAAACTGAAACTGAAAACAAATGCGAAGGAAGCAGGAAATGTTTTTGAATCCTTCATCTATGATAATAAAAAGAACGTAGATGTAATGGTGGCAGTCGGACGTGCCTATCTGGATAATAAAATGATTCCCGAAGCAGAGAAATACATATCAATGGCAAAAGCCGTTAATGAAAAAAAACCGGAGATTTATATCCTGGAAGGAGACCTTCTTGTAAAAGGCAATGACACCAAGAAATTCGGTGATGCTGCCGGAAGATACGAAATGGCTACCTATTTTGCTCCCGATTATGTTTTGGGAGATCTGAAAGCAGCTCAGATTTATGAATATATCAGTCCATCCGTAGCTATCGAGAAACTGAAAAGTGTTATCGGAAAACAACCGGAGTTGATTGTTGCTTACGATTTTCTTGGTAAGGTATATGCGCAAAACGGTTTCTATCCGCAAGCAATCGAGATATATGAAACTTATTTTAAATTAGCCACCTATTCCACCATTGATGATATTGAACGCTATGCCAGATCATTCTATTTTACCGACCAATTTGCAGAAGCACAAAAACTGGTGGACGAAGGATTGAAAAAAGAACCGAATCACTTTGTGTTAAACCGCTATGATATGTATATTCAAGCAAAGATGAAGAACATAGATAAAGGATTAGCAAGTGCTCAAAAGTTCTTTTCCCTTAGAGATACGTCAGGATATATTGCCCAGGATTATACCATGTATGCTTCCATCCTGAAAGAGGCGAAACGCTACGATGAAGCCATTATTCAATACGACAAGGCAATAAAGAAAGACGCCGATAAAACAGAATACTATGCCGAGGCTGCTTCCGCCGCAAGGGAAAAGAAAGACTATGCCCTGGCAGCCAACTATGTAAAGCAGATGATGAAGAAAAAAGCCGCATTGGCAGATTCTCCCGATTATGAGGACGATGTAGTGGATATAAACTCTCTTGGGTATGACTATTATTCCGCAGGAGTTAACATTGCAAAGAACCAACCGTTGGCAGAACAATTGATGAAAAACGAAAAACTTATTTCCGAACTGCTTGCAGCGGAAGCAAATGCCAATATCGATTCTTTAAGGAATAATCTTAATTATTTCACAAAAAGATACTCGCTCTACTACCTGCATAAAGCGGATTCTGTTTTTGACATTTTGATAAAACGCATTCCCGACAGTTATTCGGGATACAGGTTCAAAGCGTTGACACAACACGCCATAAATCCTGAGACCGAAGCCGGACTTGCCAAACCCTATTACGAAAAAGTGGTGGAAATCATCACAAGCGTAGACGACCCAGGCAAACAAAACAAGCGTGTTTTGCTGGAAGCTTATAACTACCTGGGTTATTACTATTATATGAAGAGTGACAAACCCAATACAATACTATACTGGAATAAAGTGCTGGAAATCGACCCGGAAAACAAGAATGCAAAACTGGTACTGGATGAAATGAACAAATAAACCCCTCCTGTTTCAGGAGAGGATTCTTGGATATAGATTTACTAAGGGAGCTTTGGGCTCCCTTATCTTCTAATCTAATTCTTTATAAATCTCACTGTTGCGGTTTCTTTGCCGATGATTTTTAAATAATAAATACCATTTGAAAAGGATTCTACATTTAGTATTGAATTATCCTGTACTTGGCCTTCCATAATCATTTGACTGGTGGCATTATATGTACATTTCATATATCTTTTTTATCTTTCCATAGAGAATAAATATTCAAAAAACGCCTATCACTTTAATCTGAAAACACCAATTCCTCCTAAATGGCATCTTCCTAAAAATACCATTTCTGTATATTTTTGGTTTCTATATGAAAAGATATGGAAAGATCCCGACATAATTATTAATAATTGATAAAATAACAAAAATAATTTTAAATAAAATGCTTTTTCTTTAAAAAAATAAATATCTTTGCAAATATTATTTATAAATAAAATAAATAAATGAGAAGGATTTGTATAATACAGCGCATATACGTAAACCATGATATACGGACAGATCTATACGTCTTGTTGTTTTCCCTTTTATTTATTGCCGGCGG
>JAVBLM010000058.1:0-15549 GCA_031553535.1 Bacteroidales bacterium
GTCATTTCCGAATTATGGGAAGTAATTAAACAGTCGTACACGGTCATTTCCGAATTATGGGAAGTAATTAAACAGTCGTACACGGTCATTTCCGAATTATGGGAAGTAATTAAACAGTTGTACACGGTCATTTCCGAAATACGGGAAGTCATTAAACAGTTGTACACGGTCATTTCCGAAATACGGGAAGTGCTTTTTTAGTTTATATAATACTATTATTATCTTTTTGAAACACAATATAAATACTTCTGGAAGTTGTCAAAAGCTAAATATTATAAATAAAAAAAATGGTTTTGACAATTTCTGTGTCAGCAAAAAAACATCCATAAAGAGAATTACCCATGAAATTATTTTCACACTGCTGTATTATGGATAATTATACCTGCCATCGTGTTAATATCTAAAAAAACAAAGATAATCAACTGTTTAAGATAGTTTTATTTAATACTATTATCTAGTATAAAAAGTAGTTTTCATTGGATTTTTTTATTAAATAAAAAAGATGGGATGTTTTGTTAAAAACATATACTTTATTTTTTTTATTCTTTTTTTATTTTTGATGCTATTTTTTTATATTTTTGCGAAGTATTTTTAATATTTTAGTAATGAATAAAACGGCAAGGTATATTATTTCTATTGTTGTTAGTATTTTATGTGTTGTACTAACAATAATTGCCAATAACCATGTGAGAAATTATAAAAATATTAAAGAGGCAGAATATGTACGAAAGGTAAACAATGTTGTTATTGACGCATTAGCAGAAATCAACAAATTTGAACTGAATCAACGTATAACTGATTCTTTAAAATATGAATATTGGGCAAATCTCCGTCCCATAAAAGAAAGGCAATTGCGTTTTTATCCTATAAATGAAAACGGAAAGAAAAAAATTATCCGACAAATAGTTGCCTATAAATACCCTGAATTTTCGGATAATATAATAGAAGAAACGCCTTTTATGTATGATGATTATATACCTACTTTTGTTGCAGGAAAAAATATTATCGAACGGATAGTAGAAGATCTACATCTGTATACTTTTTTTGACACTATCGAATCGCACATGGCGATAAAACCTGTTTTCAAAGATTACGAATTAGATACTATTCACAATATTATCAAAAAACATTTTATATTAAATGATATTGATACTAATTTTGAATATTGTATATATGTTCCCGCTTTTAATAAATTTATTTTAAGCAATAAAGATAATATCATAGATGTAATCACACATGGTGACATGTATAATTTTGAGATATACAATGCAAATGTTGCATTATTTGCATTCTTTATAATACGATTTACAGATAAACCTGATTATCTTTCCATAAGTGATGATTTTGTAATTATATTTACCTGGATAATTGTACTTCTTATTTATATTCTATTTATCTATCTGCTTTATACTGATAGAAAAATAACCGAAGTATCAGAACTACGAAATGAATTTGTTAATAATATTACGCATGAGTTTAAAACTCCGATTGCAACAATAGCCCTTGCTTCAGAGGCGTTGTTAGATAGCGACATTGCTGCGAGTAAAGATGCTCAAAAGAATTATGTCGAGATTATTCAGACGGAAAACAAGCGTTTGGAAAATATGGTAACCACAATATTAGAAAGTGCTTTAATTTCGAAAAAGTCTTTCCTGTTACGACAAAAAAAGAATAATGTCGATGCGAATTATTGTATTGAACCTGCCATCAGAGAAGTATTAATGTTACTAGAGAAGAAAAACGGAACTATTGAAGTAAATTATTCCGCGAAAAACGGAATTGCATATATTGATGGTAGCCAAATAATACAAGTTATAAAAAATATTCTGGAGAATGCAATAAAATATGTTTCGGATTCCCCTCCCCATATAGAAATAAAAACAGAAAATAAAGGAAAATATATAGTTATTTCTATAAAAGATAATGGAATCGGAATGACTCAAGCTCAGCAAAAGAAAGTATTTAAAAAGTTATACCGTGCATCAACAGGAGATATTCATAATGTGAAAGGATATGGACTGGGATTATATAATGCCCATGCCATTATAAAATCCCATCATGGAAAAATCACGGTTGAAAGCGAACCTAATAAAGGTAGTACATTTAGAGTTTATTTACCAACATTATAATAATTAATTAAAATATCTAACAAAATGAAAAGAATACTAATAGCAGAAGATGACACTAATCTAGGAATGGTATTGAGTTCATACCTTACATTAAAAGGATTTACTACAACACTGTGTGAAAACGGTGAAGACGCTTATAATGAATTTCTAAAAGGAAATTATGATCTTTGCCTGGTTGATATTATGATTCCAATAAAAGATGGTTATTCACTAGTTGAAAATATCCGTAAGGTAGATTTTGAGATTCCTGTCTTTTTTATGTCTGCAAAGTCAATGCAAGAAGACATACTTAAGGGATTTAGTTTAAACGCAGATGACTATATCATAAAGCCTTTTAGTATGGAAGAATTACTAATGCGTATTAAAGCAATTCTGCGAAGAACTTCCCACGAGGTTGAAGACGAAAAACAAGTTTTCCAAATTGGTGACTATGTATTTGATAATAATGTACAACAGCTTATTTACAAAGACACCGTAATAAAACTTACATCTAAAGAATCGGCTCTATTATATGTATTGTGTGAAAAAATGGGAAAGATCGTCAACCGGACATTCATATTGAATAGAGTATGGGACAAAAATGATTACTACAATGCACGTAGTATGGATGTGTACATTACGAAATTAAGAAAGTTCTTAAAAAAGGATCCCAATGTGAATTTATTAAATATTCATGGCGTTGGATTTAAATTAGCTGTCAGTGAGGCAAGGAAATTAAAAACTAATTTCTAATCAACTAGAAATTAGTTCAGTGTAAAAGAATATTTATTTTTTAGTCTAAATTGAATTTGATTTCAAAAAAATGTTACCTTTGCACTTCGAAATGTAAGCTATTCCGGAGAGGTGGGTGAGTGGCTTAAACCAGCAGTTTGCTAAACTGTCGTATTCGAAAGGGTACCGGGGGTTCGAATCCCCCCTTCTCCGCGAAAACAAATCGGGATATAGCGTAGTCCGGTTATCGCGCCTGCTTTGGGAGCAGGAGGTCGCAAGTTCGAATCTTGCTATCCCGACAAATGAAAAGTAGTTATATAAGCTTATAACTACTTTTTTTATTTTAACAGAGAAATGATATAATTTATATTTAATCAAAGAAATACATTAAAATCACCTGACCATGACTCACCAATCCCAACCAATATATTCCTCCAATTTGTAAACATCCTGCGTTTAATAACTCAATCAAGTTGTTTATTTTAATACAAAAAAATCGAATACCTTTGCATAATAAATAATTATTGAACAATGAGAACAAGAAAGAAATCCATTGCATTGTTGCATTTTGTGTTGATATTTTTTGTTATGCAGAAATCAATAGCATTGTCATTTGATGTATTCAAGGATGAAACCGATACAACATTAATCCCTTTTTCAACTTTATATCAGAATACATGGGGCGGTGAAAACACACGCTTAAGAACAAATATGTTGAATAGTAACCAACATTATATTCTCCCCTTACAAATAGACGGAGAAAATGCGTTTGTCTTCCCTACTGTCAATAAGACATATGTTTGTTCTCCATATGGTATAAGAAGTGGAAGAATGCATACCGGGATGGATATAAAACAAAAATTAGGAGACAGTATTGTTGCGGCATGGGATGGTATCGTTCGCATGGCATCAAAAAACTACTATGCTTATGGAGGAACAGTTGTAATACGACATTCTAATGGATTGGAAACATTATATGCACATTTATCAAATATTAATGTGAAAGAAAATCAACATGTCAAAGCGGGTGAACTAATCGGACTTGCCGGAAGGACAGGGAGGGCAACTACAGAACACCTTCATTTTGAAACTCGTTTTTTATATGAACATTTTGATCCGAGAACTATCATTGATTTTACTACATTTTCTTTGAATGCAGATACTTTATATGTAAATAAAGGAAAGTTTTCGAATACGTCTCCGCACATTCATGATTTGCGAGACAACGAGCAAACCCCAGAGACAAAACTTATTGCTGATAATACTTCCGGAGAAGAAAATCAATCACTGCAAGACATTATTGTTATAGAAGAAAAAAAACAAATACATACAGACATTTATATTGTAAAAAAAGGAGATACACTCTATGCTATAGCGAAAAAGAATAACGTTAATATAAAGGATCTTTGTCAAATAAATAATATTACCCAGGAAAGTATACTTCGCATTGGGCAAAAATTGAAATTAGAATAGTGTTAATGGCTTAAAAAATAGTTATATGATACAACAAACAATTAAAAACTCATTTAAATTATCAGGGAAAGGATTACATGGAGGTAAACAAGTTACCATTATTTTTAATCCTGCAGAAGAAGGTCATGGAGTTAAATTTCAAAGGATCGACATTGAAGAAAAACCGATTATCGAAGCAATTGCCACAAATGTTCATGAAACAAAAAGAGGAACATCAATTTGTAATTATAAAGGATATGAAGTAAAAACGATAGAACATGTTATGGCCGCGCTCGTTGGTTGTGGTATAAACAATGTACTTATCCAGCTTGATAACGATGAATGCCCTATTTTAGATGGAAGTTCTACATTAATTATAAATGCAATACAGGAAGCTGGCATTTTAGCTCAGGAAAAAGAACAACCTGTATATGTTCTCAAAGATATCGTTCGTTATGAAGATAAGGAGAATAATATAGAATTGATTGCAATACCATCCGACACATTTAAAGTTTCCGTTTCGATAGATTATAAAACGAAAGTTTTAGGTTCGATGTATGCGGAACTAAATAATATCTCCGATTTTATTTCCGAAATAGGATCCAGCCGTACATTTTGCTTTTTACATGAATTATTGCCTCTTATCAAAAATGGTTTGATTAAAGGGGGAGATGTAGGCAATGCAATTGTTTATGTTGAAGACGTTATTAGTGATGTCGATAAAAAAGGAGTATGTGAATTCTTTAATGTAACTGATGTTAAGATTAATAAAAATGGTGTACTCAATGATATCTCACTACATCATCAGAATGAGGCTGCCCGGCATAAATTATTGGATTTAATTGGTGATCTTGCCCTTATTGGAGAACCTATTCAAGCCCACATTATTGCAAAATATCCCGGACATGCAGCTAATAATCAGTTTGCAAGACTCATTCTTGAGCAATTAAAGAAAGATAAAAATAGTGTTTCTTTTGATTTGACGAAAGAACCTGTTTATAGGATTGAAGATATCAAAAAATTACTGCCGCATCGTCCTCCATTTTTATTGATTGACCGAGTGATGGAAGTAAGTGAAGACCGCGTTGTCGGAGTTAAGAATGTTACAATGAATGAACCGTTTTTCATGGGGCATTTTCCGGACGAACCTGTCATGCCGGGTGTATTAATAATGGAAGGCCTTGCTCAAATGGGCGGAATATTAGCATTAGGACAAGTTCCGGATCCGGAAAATTATTCCACCTATTTCCTTAAAATGAATGATGTTCGTTGGAGACAAAAGGTAACTCCTGGAGATACATTAGTATATGAAATGGTATTAATAGAGCCTATTCGCCGCGGTATTGTACATATGTTTGGAAAAGCATATGTAAATAATAAAGTTGTGGCAGAGGGGGACTTAATGGCTCAAATTGTTAAGGATAAATAAAAAAGGACTCATTTTCTTAAATATATGGATAAAAGAGAAGTTTATTTAGACTATGCAGCATCTACACCTTTATATAAAGAATGTATTGATGCAATGTCTTATGCGATAACTTCTCTTTCGGGCGACTCGTCTTCCTTTCATTATTCTGGCCGTAAAAGCAGTGTTGTTATAGAGCAATCCCGCAGGACGATAGCAGAGGTATTGCATTGTTCTGCTAAAAATATTATCTTCACTTCCGGGGCTACAGAAGCTATTAACCTTGGCATATGGAATATATGTAAAACATACAAACCGACTGCCATTATTACATCCAAGACAGAATATCTTGCTACGCTTAAAGCGATTGAAGAATCGTCTATCTTGTTATCCATTCCTGTAATATATGTACAACATACGAATAAAGGACATATTGACTTATCTGATTTGAATACCAAACTAAGTACTCATCCTTCTTCCCTACTCTGCCTGATGCATGCCAACAATGAAATCGGGAATTTATTACCGGTAAAAGAAGTTGGCAAACTCTGTAAAAAGTATCATACTTTGTTTTTTTGTGATATGGCACAAACTATTGGCAAATATAATGTTTCTCTTTCCCAACTGTCTGTCGATTTTGCGGTAGCCTCAGCACATAAATTTTATGGACCCAAGGCTACGGGCTTGTTATATTATACGCATGAAATATCTCCCTTATTATTAGGAGAACATCAGGAGAGAAATATGCGTGCAGGCATGGAAAACATCTATGGGATATTGGGAATGGAAAAAGCATTACAAAAAAACATGGATGATCTTGAAACAATACAAAAGTCTATTTTCAAAATAAAATCCTATTGTATTGAACAATTAATGATGTTTTTTGATAATATAGTATTTGTTGGGGATTGCAAAGAAAATGGATTATATAATTTACTTAATTTTTATTTTCCTGATACGGATATGGATATTATAGCTATGCATCTTGATATGGCGGGTATCGCTGTTTCATTATCTAACGGTTACAGTAATGGCCTTGAACAACAAAACCATGTTTTATCTGCCTTGAATATAAAATCGAAATCATTGCGATTGTCTTTCGGCATAAATACAACAATTGAAGATATTGACTATTTTATCCAAACATTATCAGGAATACAAATAAAAAACAAATGCCTTTAACATTATGCCGGATAAAAAGGAAGAAAAAAGTTACATTTGCAAAATAAAAATATCGGCAAGAAAAAGACAGGAGATTGAGGCTTGTGCAAAAGCTAAAGGAATAACATTTAATCGGTTTATAAAAGACGCGATTAATCAAAATTTGATAGAATATAAAACACAGATGAGCGACAATGAAATACTTCGAAACCAATTAGAACTTTTTGATGTAGATGGATATTTTAAAAGTGGAGCTCAACTGGATATTGATTTATAATAAAAAATAAAAAGAGATAATAAAAGAAACTTCTTACGATTTTTGTTATTATTGAAATATTATAGTTAATATTGCGTTGCTAAAAAGAGTGTTCTAATAGATAAATATTGCTCAAATGAAAAAAATATATTTTGCTGTTTTCTTTGTTATTTTCCTTTCATGGAACACAAAAGCCCAATGCATTGATGCTATTGTTACCACAAGTGGGGATACTATATTCGGCATGGTTCTTTCCGTTACAGATACATCCTATACAATAGACAGTTATAATTTCGTAATTTCTTTGCGCAATGACATGGTAAAAGATTATATCAAATGTTTTCGTCAGGCAACCCGGGAAGATATGGCTAGAATGAAACAATTAGACTATCTTACGGAAAAAGATTTACTCAAATATACTCCGGGGTATTACCTACGGAAAGCATCACGGAATTTTTACCTTGGTTTGTCTCTTGATCTGGCTGGAGGGATAGCCATGGGTGTTTCATTAGCCTCGTACAAAGATGCTTCCAAATCAACACAAAAATGGATAGTATTTTCAGCGGGAACAGTAGCTGTTGCAGGTGGTATTTTCTTTTTACTACGTAGTTTTTATTTGATTGATAAGACAGGAAAACTTTTGGATATGGAGCGTTCTTCTATCTATTTAGAACCAACTCAGGATGGAAAAATTGGAGTTATCTGGAAATTTTGACATGTATTTCAGATGAATATTAGATTGTTATACTTCTCTTTGATAGACATTTATAAAAGAATAAATGTTTTTTTAATTGAATTCTTCCCATATTGAACATTTGGTATAATATTTGATGTTAAAATGGGAAACTTTGGAAACTGGAATCGTTTCTAAAGTTTTCTTTTTTGAACAATTAAATATGCAAACAAATATTACTTTAATTCGAAATTGTCTAAACATACTTCTGACTCAGGGATTGAAAGTGACCATGGATGATATTGCTCGTGAGTTAGGTATGTCTAAACGTACATTATATGAAATTTTCGAAAATAAAACAGACTTGATCTATAAATCCGTAGAACTTCTTTTATCTGAAGAGGAAAAAAGAATCTCACACTATTTATCTTCCAATGACAGTAACATCATTGAAGAGTTGTTCCCTATGCTCAATTACAATGTTTATAATTGGCTAAAAGAGCGTCGTGAATTTCTCTCTGAAATTAAACGGAGCTATCCGGAAGTATTTGAAAAAATGATTGCGGCTCACTTGGATGAATATAAAATGAAGTTAGGTGAAATTATTCATAAAGGAATAAAGCAAGAATTCTTTCGTAAAGAAATCAATGTTGATATCGTTAAAATATATCTTTTTGATCAGCAAATGTCTGGAAAACAGAATAAGCAATTGTTTGAAAACTTCCCAATAGAGCAAATATTCGAAAACACATTATTATGTTTTGTTCGTGGGTTATGTACGTCAAAAGGTATAGAACTAATAGAGGAAATTTCACAACGGAATTACCCATATTTTGACGATAAAATAAATTGTACAAAACAAAGTTATACTAAATAAAATTAAAAAGTAATTATGTTGAACAGAAAGTTTTTAGTTGCACTTTGCTGTGCAATTTTAGTTGGTGGAAGTTCATATGGACAAGACAACACATTACGTTTATCTATCAAAGATGCAGAAAATTATGCATTGGAACACAATCGTTCGATGAAAACGGCTTCTTTGAATGTAAAAAAAGCAGAGGCAACCCGTTGGCAGGCGATATCATCGATGTTACCGCAAATTACAGGTTCGCTGGACTATACTAATTATCTTGGATATGAAATGTCGATGATGGGTATGTCTATTGCAATGAACCCGACAAGCAATTTTACGGCACAAGCCGCTGTTGCTGTCAGTGGAGCTCAAATTGTATCGGCCACGTTGGGAAAGATCGCTATGGATATGGCTCAAACCAATTATGAAAAAACCGAGCAAAATATAAAATTACAGGTGAAAGTTCTTTATTTTTCTGCCTTGGCTATGGAAAATACGGTAGGATTGTTGGACAAGAATATGGAAAACATGTTGAGTTTAGAAGCTTTTGCACAAGAATCGGCAACGGTAGGTATAAGTGAACAAACTGATGTTGACCAGATATCGGTTCAAGTTTCAGCCATGCGTAATACGATTAATTCTACTCGCCGTTCTTTGGAAATGCTTTATAATTCCATGCGCTTGATGCTCGGAACAACTGTCTCGATGGATATTATTCTAACAGAAACCATTGATAACGTATTTAGTGTCGAAAACATAGAGAAAACCTTAACTGAAGAATTTTCAATAGGGAATAACCTTGATTATCAGTTGACGGAACAAAATGTAGAGCTGGCAAAAAAACAACTCCGTATCAATGAATGGGCATATGGGCCTACATTAAGTGCATATTATCAATACAAAGCAAAGATCCAAACAACGGATTTCGATATGAATCCTCCGCAAGTGGTAGGTTTGACTTTAAATGTCCCTATATTCTCATCGGGTAGTAAGCTGGCAAAAGTTAATGAATCGAAATGTGATTACAAATCGGCCATATATAATTTGGAAACGGTGACCGACCAATTGAAAATACAGGATCGTCAACTACGCTATAATTTGCGCACCAACCTTGAGAATTATGAGACTCAGCGTAAAAATATAGATGTATCACAACGGGTATTTGATAATATTAGCAATAAATATGAATATGGCCATGCTTCCAGCTTGGATCTAACCAATGCAAGTACTAACCTAATAGCGGCACAAAGCAATTATATACAGGCAATGTTGGAATTACTCAATGCTCAAATAGAGTTGGAAACGCTCTTAAATAAATAAAGAAAATACAAAATAAATAAAATAATTAATTTACAATGAACAAATTCATTAAAATTACGGGATTAGCAGTTGTAGCTTTAGCATTAGCAAGCTGCGGGGGTGGAAAATCAAAAGATGTTACTCCTATAAAAGACAGTGTGGAACGGGTAGAAGTATTAACTTTACACAAAGAAAAAGTTGCCCATACACTTACATTATCTACGACATTGCAAGGTTACGAAACAATGAATATTTCACCTTCTTTGACAGGGAAAATCGAACATATACAAGTAGATGTAGGTTCCCGCGTTCAGAAAGGGCAAACACTGGTAATAATGGATCAGAACCAGCTTACTACCACAAAATTGGCGTTTGCAAATCTGAAAGTAGAATTGGGACGGATGGAAGCATTGCATAAAACAGGAAGTATTTCCCAACAAGCATATGATCAAATAAAACTTCAATATGAGCAAACAGAAGAATCGCTAGCATTCTTGCAAAAGAACACATATGTGAAAGCGGAATTCCCCGGTGTTATATCTGCAAAAAATTATGAGAACGGAGAATTGTACAGCGGTGCCCCGATACTTGTTCTTACCCAAATCAATACACTTAAATCATTGATAAATATCCCTGAAACCTATTATCCTATGATTAAGGAAGGACAAAAGGTTACCCTGGTATCGGATATTTACCCTGATCAGGAATATACGGCAACTATCGAAACCGTCTACCCTACTATTGACCCTACGACACATACATTCCAAGCGAAATTAAAGATATCTAATCCGAAAGAAGTTTTGCGCCCGGGGATGTTTGCCCGTGTTACGATGGATATTGGCGAAGTGGAAACAATCCTGGTTCCTTATCAAGCTGTTTTAAAACTGCAAGGTTCAAACGAACGCTATGTATTTCTAAATGATAACGGCGAAGCAAAACGTGTGGTTGTAAACCTGGGACAACGCTTTGATGATAGAATAGAGGTTATTTCCAAAGAAATAAAAGAAAATGATCAAGTTGTTGTTGCCGGGCAATCCCGTTTGGTGGCAGGTGCCCAATTGAAAGTGGTAGAACCTTCATCTTTAGTTACACAAAACAATTAATTTAGCTTGATATGAGTATATACAAAACAGCGGTTGATAAACCAATTAGTACAATATTAATATTCGCAGCGGTTGTTGTACTTGGAGTTTTCTCCATGACAAAACTGCCTATCGACCAATTGCCGGAAATTGACCCTCCCTATATATCGGTTATGACAACCTATCCGGGAGCCAACGGTTCGGAGATAGAGACCAATGTTACCAAGCAGATTGAAAACATACTTAATTCCACCGATGGATTAAAGGAAATAACTTCTACATCCAAGGATAATATTTCTGTAGTAATGTTGGAATTCCAATGGGGAATGAACTTGGACGATGTCGTAGGTGATATACGGTCTTATCTGGATATGATTTATGACAATTTGCCGGATGGCTGTAGTCGTCCTATTGTGTTTAAGTTCAATTCGAGTTCCATGCCGATTATGCAATATGCCATTACGGCAAAAGAAAGTTATCCCGGATTGGAAAGAATATTGGAAGATAATGTTGTCAATGTATTAAATCGTATCGATGGAATAGGAAACCTTTCTTTATCCGGGGCTCCGGAACGGTATGTTTATGTTGATTTAGATCAAAATAAAGTAGATGCTTACAATTTAAGCGTGGAAGCTATCGGACAAGCCATTATGACCAACAATCTCAATCTTGCTTCCGGTACAGTGAAAATGGGAAAAGAATCCTATCAATTGCGTGTGGAAGGAGAATTTATCGAAAGTAGCGAGATTAACGATATCGTTGTAACTACTACTCCTGATGGAAAACAGGTTTTCATAAGAGACCTTGCAACGGTAAAGGATACTATCAAGGATTTTTCCCTGGAGGAAAAAATCAATGGACAGGATGGTGTGCGTCTGATTGTTATGAAGCAATCGGGAGGAAATACCGTTCAGGTGGCAGGCGATGTACGTAAACAAATGGAATCGATAAAGAAAACCCTTCCTCCTGACATTGACATCGAGATAATCTATGATTCATCCGAATCTATTTCCGACTCTATCTATGGATTGGCAGAAACTATCGTGTTTGCATTGATATTTGTGGTGTTGGTGGTATTGTTTTTCCTGGGAAAATGGCGGGCGACATTGATTATTGCCCTGGCAATTCCGATTTCGTTGGTTGTTGCCTTTATCTATCTGTTCTTAACCGGAAGTTCGTTGAATATTATTTCGCTGGCATCCTTGACGGTGGCCATCGGGATGGTTGTGGATGATGCCATTGTGGTACTGGAAAATATCGACAAGCATATCGAGCGAGGGGCCTCGCCACGGGAAGCCGCCATTTATGCCACCAACGAAGTGTGGGTTGCCATCATTGCTACCACATTGGTAATCGTCGCCGTGTTTGTTCCGTTAACGATGCTTCCTGGAATTGCCGGTATTATGTTTAAGGAATTAGGCTGGATTGTAACCATTACGATTGTAACATCCATGTTGGTTGCCATTTCGTTGACGCCTATGCTTTCTTCACGCTTGTTAAAGGCAAGTAATCCTAATTTGTTGAAAGAAAAGAAACCTAAAAAAGAACGCCGGTTTACTTATCAGAATACTGTTGTTAAAATGCTGGACAAATTAGACGCATGGTATGCAAGAGTATTGCGTGTATGTCTGCGCCACAAGCGAATTACATTGGTAACGACAACTGCCATATTTATTGCCTCCCTGATACCGGTATTTACGGGCATGATAGGAACTAACTTTATGCCCGAATCCGATGATGGCCGGGTAAATATCACAATAGAACTGGAAAATGGTACGCGGGTAGAAGAAACGGTTAAAACTTCACGGAAAGTGGAGGAAATGATTATGCGGTTGGTTCCCGAGACGATTATTATTTCTTCTACTGCCGGTTCGAATGATGATGCCAGTATTTCTTCCCTGTTCTCCTCTACTACCAATAACAAAATCAGCATGACTGTTCGTACCAATAAAAAGGAGGAGCGTAAACGTTCTATCTTTGAGATTTCGGAAGTTATTCGTGCGGAATTGGAGAAAATGCCGGAAATAATCACGTATATTGTAAGCAATCAAAGTGGTGGAGGCATGAACAGTAATAATGTAAGCGTGGAAATTTTCGGATATGATTTCGACAAGACCAATGCTTTAGCTGAAGATTTCTCCAAACGTTTTGCCGGTATTAAAGGAGCAAGGGATATTTCTATCAGCCGTGATAAGGACAGATCGGAATTGCAGGTTATTTTCGATAAGGAAAAAATTGCGAAACTGGGATTAAACCAGGCAACCGTTTCCACATATGTTCGTAATCGTGTAAACGGAATGGCGGCAGGATATCTGCGTGAAGATGGAAACGAGTATGATATTGTTGTCCGTTTATCGGAAGATTTCCGGAACACTATCTCCGCTTTGGAAGAAATCACCTTAATGACTCCGACAGGAAGGATGATTAAACTGAAAGAAGTAGCCAGAATACAGGAATATTGGGGGCCACCGGATATCGAGCGTAAACGTAGGGAACGTGTGGTAACCGTATCGGTTACTCCGGTGAATACTTCATTGGGAGAACTGGCAACAGCAATCCAACAGGAAGTGGATAAAGCAGACATTCCACAAGGCATATTGGTAAATGTGGGAGGGGCTTACGAAGACCAACAGGAAATGTTTGGAGATATGGCTATGCTATTGGTACTGATTGTCATGTTGGTTTACGTTGTAATGGCATCACAGTTTGAATCGTTCTCCAAACCGTTTATCATTATGATGTCGATCCCCTATGCGGTAACAGGGGTAATTATCGCCCTGTTAATTACCGGCACCGCGTTGGATATGATCGGGGCACTGGGAGTTATCCTGCTGGTAGGTATCGTTGTCAAGAACGGTATTGTATTGGTGGATTACATCAATTTAATGCGGGACCGCGGATATCCTTTGAATGAAGCCATCGCACTTTCGGGACAGTCTCGTCTCCGTCCGGTATTGATGACGGCAGCCACTACGATTCTGGGGATGTTGCCTATGGCGCTCAGTACAAGCCAGGGTTCGGAAATGTGGGTACCGATGGGTATTGTAGTTATCGGTGGTCTGTTGGCTTCTACCATTGTAACATTAATTGTTGTTCCGGTACTCTATGGGGTAATGTCACGTAGCGGGGAACGCAATAAAACAGGGAAAGTCCAACGGAAATTCTTCTTTATGGATATGCCGGATATTCCTGCCAATGAATTAAATGTAGCTAATAAATAAAATAATTCCAGTGGACAGGTTTGGAATGCCTGTCCACTTCTAAAAATATAAAAATATGAAAGCAGTATTCTTAGCATTTAGTCAAACTAATACAGAACGTATCGAGTATATGCTTAATAGACTTGAAATTCGAGGGTTCACATTCTGGGAAGATGTTCAAGGAGTGGGAACACTAAAAGGAGAGCCGCATCGTGGAACACATACATGGCCGGAAATGAATTCCGCTATGCTTGTCATGGTAGAGGATGAAAAAGTACCGGCCATTATGCAGGCCGTGAAAAAACTAAGCAACCGGAACGATGGAGTTGGTGCCCGGGCTTTTGTCTGGACAATTGAACAGAGTGTATAGAAAAGAAAATAATTGATTCATACGCTAATGAGGTTGTCTTTATTTTTCAGACAGCCTCATTTCTTTTTATAATTCCGGTTAAATATTAATTTTATGTTCGTATGTATATTTCTGCCATATATTTAACAGAAACGGCACAAGATATCATTGAGAAAATAAATTCTTTTATTAGACCTCTCCGGAAAATACTATAAATGCGGTATTATATATTTGGAAATCCGAATGGGACAACCTATTTCCCAAAGAAGTCTATCGATCTAATGATTAAAATATATAGGACTTCCTGTAGCTTGCGTAACTTCCGTATTTAAGTGAAAAGATCCCTACCATGCCCCACTCTACTATCGTTCCGGTCGGCATGGTGGCATCTCTCTGCTACTTGTTGTTGCATGTTGCATTCCTGCCTCTCGAGTCTTAAAACTGGTTTACCTACCCACACGTTCACTCGTTTACCGGTTCACTTCTCTGTTGTTCTTTCTTTTGTGCGGCGTAGCGTCCTTCCCGCGACAGTACGATTTGAGTGTACTTGTCGATGCAGGTATTGAGTTGATTCACAAAACCCGCGTACACACTCTCGCCTTCCAAAACAATCAGGGCATTGATACGCTCCACGATGGATTCATATACCTTGTCGAGTTCAAAGCGGGTCTCCTTCATCTTGAGCTGTGTTTTAGCGGCATTTTCGCTATTGCGCAGTTTGACCAGCATGTCGAAATTACTGTTATCGGCTTCCAACTGCGAGACCCAGTCTTCGAGGCGTACCATCTGCACATCCTCCCGGTAGTTGTTGTTCAATTCCTGCAAAAGGTTATAAATAGCCGAAGTCTCTTCGTTAAGCGGTTTTTGGGAAAGGTCTCCATAGGTGTCGAAAACCACCTTGAGGCGCTTTGCAGCGGCAATAAATTCGGGCAGGAAATGGTTCAACGCCGCCGCCTTGTTTGTAGCGACCAGCCCTCTG
>JAVBLM010000033.1:0-25230 GCA_031553535.1 Bacteroidales bacterium
TTTCATTTTGCAGATGTTCCCTCACAATAGTGTCCGCTTGTCCTCGTGTAATTTGTGCAGGAAGGTATGCCGCCCAGACGACTAAAACTAACATTAGAATAAAATGCTTTTTCATGACGTATATTTTTTGGTTTATGTATAGATGATACCAAATAACTCAAATATGTTGCCTGAATATTTGATTTGTTTGCAAGAAAAGTTAAAGGCTGCCTATAGTCCTGCAAGGGACAGGAGGCATAATAAACTAATCAAAAATCTTCTCATATTCTTTTAATTTTAAAGGTTAATGTTTTTCCGCGGCCATCCCAACAAATGACGATCATCCTGAGCCGAGTATCAGCGAAGTAGAAAGGTAAAGGTAATAAATCTCCCGGAAATTATTTTGCATCATGTCAGGAGTAATAGCAAAGAAAAGACTATCCCATTTTCAGATTTCTGAAACTTGATAGAACATAGTTGATACTAAAATCTCTATTGTATACCCATTTGTATAAAAAGTCTATTTCCTATCCGTTGCTTCTATCCCCATAATATATTTATAATTGACATTTTCTCCTGTGATATGAAAATCTAAAAACTCGAAATCATTAGGAGGAATAATCGCCGGATATTTAATCTTTATTATATTATTTCCTTTTTTAAGTTTATATGTTTTGGGTTTTAATAACGGCTTCTCATTATGATCCAATTGAATGCTAACAGCAATTTTATCGGAAGATTCTATCTTCAGGACTAAGGGTTTGTTTGTAAGTATGAAATTATCAATGGATACAGTCATGGAGATATTACCATTATCAACAGTTTGCGGACATTGCAATATATTATACGCCTTGAAAAAATCAGTATATCCATACCCTAAAGAACTATCAGGCTTATTGGCCTGGTTCCCACTTTTATGTATGGCTTCTATGATCTCAGAAGTCGATTTCTCCGGAAATATTTGCCATAAACAAGCAACCATTCCCGACAATATTGGTGATGCAAATGAAGTTCCATTTATCATAACTGTTTTTCCGTAAGGATTGGCCGCATAAGCATTTCTACCCACAGCACATGCATCCGGCTTTACTCTTCCATCGGCGGTAGGCCCATAAGAACTAAAGCTTGCACGCATACCGGTATTATCAATAGCTCCAACTGTCAGAATATCTTTTGCATCAGCAGGAGCACTTATTTTTTTCCATTGTTTTCCACCTTCATTCCCGGCCGCATTACAAACAATTATCCCTTTGCTTGCAGCAATAGTAGCCCCTTGTGATGCCCTGCTTGTTGTCCCTGTCAGATCGGCATGGGTTCTGCGCGACTGTACCGTATCATCAAACCAAATATATCCTAACGAAATATTAATCACATCACATCCCAGGCTGTCCGCCCATTCCAATCCGGCAACCAGATTGTCTTCTTCTACCTTATTTTCCGTACGCCCATCTTCTGTTTCTGCAAGGTAAACAGAAACCATGGGTGCTGTTCCGATCAATTCCCCCGGAATATTAGCCGCAATACAAGAAAGAACAGATGTGCCATGACTTCCTTCCCGCATGGGATCAACAGCAGGCTGTACATAATTCCGGACTCCAAATAGACGATTCTCGGAACGTAACTTAGAAAAATGTCGTATGGAATCCACATTATGGAAGCCGCCGTCAATAATCATCATCAACATACCTTCTCCCTTATAATTCATACGGTGCAACCAATGTGCATTGTTAATACGGATTTGTTCTTCCGATTTCCCATAATCCAAGTCCGTTTCAAGAAGCGTTGTATTCCTTTGAGCATAGTCGTACTCTTTAACAGGATATGCAAACCAATGATCATAAGGTTCTGGCTCCTTCATCAAAATAGTTCGTTCACAATCCGCAACACAATCCAATTTTTTAATTTCATCTATGATATCTATATTTTCACAGTAAACGGTAATTCCGTTAAGCCATTTGGATTGAGTAAAATAAACCATAGAAGTATCCAATGCCAACACCCGGTTGATATAATTTATATTTACGGGCAGGTCTTGTTCCGTAACAGGAATATTAAATCGTTGCCGCTTTTCTATAGCACGTTGCGACAGGAATTCTTGAGGCTTTTCCGTCGAATAGGTTGTACCTTGTTTATCCTTAAATTGCACCCAATATTTTGCCGGCGTCTGGGCAAATAATAAAGTGGAAGGAATAAAAAATAAACCAATGAAATATGTTTTTAGGTTGATCATATATATTACTTTCTATATTTATTGCTTCTTAAATAAAAGGACTTTATTGTTAAAATCAGCAGCAGCCTGGACAACACGCTGGCATTTTTCGTATTCTTCTACAGGATAAAGCAGCCTATTATAAAATTCTTCACATACAATAATCAGTTGGTTTCCTTCCTGTTTCGTCGATACCGTGAATTTTGCATTGGCATTCGCTTTATTACCTTCATCATAAATATCCATATTCAGGTCATGTAGATTCAAGCAAGTATATCCTTGAGGAATATCAACTTTGATCATACGGTAATAATGTGTATTATTTCTTCTTTCAACCGGAAGTGTCCGGGGAGCTTCCTGTTTGAAATCGCTTTGTTTCCCAATAAATGCACCTATGGTTACCCAGAGACTGTCGTTGCTTGTCTTGGTGAGAAAATTATCTTTCAGGTCTGCCGTAAGAATTAAAGGCTTTGCAAGAACATCTTCTTTTGTGGCATTGAACATTTGCAAATTATTGACAATAATACTTTCGCAGCTTAAACCTAAATAATGATCTTCTATGCTGCTTATATACTCGGCGCCGGAATCGTCGTCATCATTATCTTTATCTATATTGCTGAGCTGGTATTGCATAGGCCCGCCGCTATATCCTGTGAGAACGCGCCGGATAGTTGCCGAGATTTCCCTTTCTTCAGGATTTATCGATACATTCGCATATATTGTATCACCGTTATCTTTCATATCAACAGGAGTAATATATTTAACATCATGCAAAAAGGAACTGGTATTGCCGATGGTCATTTCCTTGAAAGAAATACCCTCCTGGCCGGCTGCAACTGCAGCCGGATATCCGGTTCGTAATCCCATATAATTTGGGGACATGTATTGATCTATCTTGGGAAAATAGATCAATATCAAATCGAAGTAATTGGAACCGTTGAAATTCTTATCAAACCATTTATCTGTCTTGTCCGAAGTCAGTACAATTTCCGTATTAATATTATGCTGTTTGAAAAGATGATAAAATAAACGCAAAGCACCCATCTGATTAAAGAATTTACTCTCATTTATAGCCGAAATGTTAGAAAGAAACGACGGGCCGGAAGTATATTTAAAATTTGTTTTCACATAATTCTCAATAACATTGATTCTTTCTCCCAATGATAATTTACTATCGGCTTTGATTTGAGAAGCAATCTTCTTCAAATCCTTCGTCTCTTTCTTATCCAACAAGGTCACATTTTGATAAAAACCGGAAGCAAAATCGTTGACTGTATTTATACGCATACGCCCTTTGCTGTAGTTATGGGTAAGCAAAAATTCGATACGTGGAAGATGAGCGTCGTAAAAAGCCATGGGGTCATCATTCACTTTGGGAACTTCTTCGGCATGAACATAAATGCATTTAATTTTTGATTCTTTATCCAATGTGTCTTTTGCAACAGGCAACCCGTTGTATGTTGTCATTTCAAAATTCAGATAATTTGGAAAAATAAGGGTAAAATCCAATTCCTTTTGATGGTAATTAGACGGCATATAATAAGTTCCTAACTCCCGAACACGTTCACGACGTACGATATAATAATATTCCATAGTACTCCCTATTTCTGCCGTAGGAAAACGGAATACTTTGTACTTTTTCCCATCCTCCTCTATTTCCTCGATATCTTTCTTCGAAAGTTCCGAAACCGACCCATCCCTTGCAATATAACGTGCGCCGCAATCTATAATATCTTCAATTTTGTTTGTGGGAAGATAGAAAATATTGTATTGCTGTACTATCCTGCTCTCATATACCTTACTGGCAATATGAAGACATTCCCATAATTCTACTCTGTTGTTTTCCAAACGATAATCAAATATTCTTCCGTAATATAGCCCTAATACCTTGTCTTTGGCATATAACGTGTCTTCGGCTTCACTTATTCGAGGAAGTGTTTTAAAGCTATAATTTTTCAGATTGGGAATTGCCTGCCCCAATCCGGACATGTTGATTAAAAGTATGATTCCGGTAAGTATACTCAGCTTTTTCATATATATTTAAATTTAATGTTCAAGATTCAAGATTTCTTATTTTAATTATTTTATCCTCTCGTTGTAAAACCAATTTTGTTTTTCTATCAGCCCACCCGCATCGTTATACAATTCAACAGCACCGTGATAAAAACCGTCAACATAATCGGCCGTTAATTTTAGCTTTCCATTTTCATAATAATATTCACATTTCCCATGGAGATTGTCATTAATGTAATGTTCCTTGTATTTTAGTTTCCCATTCTCAAACCAAACTGCCTTTTCGCCATTATATTGATCATTTACATTATTGATTTCTTTGAAAACTTTTCCATTAGGATAATATTCTACTTCTTTTCCTTGGCGCATATATTTTTCAAAGGTGATTTCACATGATTTTGTTCCATTCATATAATAAGATATGATGGATACTTTCTCTTTTTCCATAGGGAGGAAGTCACTCATTTTGCCGTTTTTATCCATGTATGCATAAGCATATATCTGCCCGTTGTTGTGTTTCAACTGATAGGTAACGGTTTTTCCATCTGCAGCGAAATAAGTACTTACTCCATCTCGTACATCACTGGCATAATTGTTCGTTGAATTCAATTTTCCATTTTCCTGGTATCTTTTTAAGGTGTCTTCCGATAATCCATTCAAAAAATTTATTTCCAATATCTCTCCGGTACTGAATTCCTTCCATTTATGTACGCCGTATTCATTCCCAAACAGATAATTTCCTTCAAAAGAAATATAAGAAGGTACTATTTCGCTGTATGCTTTCATCTTACCATCAATAAGCCCTTCAATATAATTGAATGAAGTAAGTTCTTTTCCATCAAAAGCATAAACAGTACATATTCCGGCAAACTCGCCTGCTTTCATATTCGTTTTTGTGCTTGTTTTTCCGTTAAGATAATAGGTTTGATGTTCGCCGTTCCCGTTCTCATAGACATTGCTGCCCAACAGTTTACCTTCGTGGTCATAGTAGTTTATTTGCGCAGGCCAATTAGCTTTGAAAATAATTTCGCCGGATAATAACCCATTGGGATAATAAAAACTTGTCAGTGCCGACTGGGTTCCATTATAAAGATATCGTTCGGAGATAACTCCATTTGAATGATATTTATAATAAATATAAGCAGGGGCATCATTTTTAAGGTAACCTTCGGCTATCAATGTATCATTTTCATTGTATTGCAAATACATTCCGTCTCCCATATCGTTTTTATACTCGCAATAAGCCTTCAATTTTCCTGTAGGATAATAGGTTTTGGATATTCCATGTTTTTGATGGTCTTTATAATCGGTTTCTTCCAAGATAGTCCCGTCAGGAGCATAAACAAAGTATTTACCATGAATATCCCCATTGTTTTTTGAATTTATCCTTTTATAAAGATAGCTTATATTCCCATCCATAAAGTAATAATCAAGGGTTATCCGTTTATTGCTGGGAACGGTTTTCTCATTTTCCGTTCCATCCGGATTATAAATAATGGCTTCCGTGATTATACCATTTTTCCAAATAGTTTTCATAGTCTTTCTCCCATCCCACGAATAAAAGATCTCATCACCATGTTTCTTTCCACTTTCATAAGAACAGGTGGAAGCAATATTGCCGTTACGGTAATATTCCGTCCATAATCCGGTTTCTTTATTTTGGCTATCCATTTTCCCTATACGGCTTATTTTTCCACTGGAATAATAAAGAAAAAGAGTATCTACTGGCATGTTATCCACAAACGATCCTTTCATTTTCACCGTTCCATCCGGATAATAGTAGGTAACTGTATTCCAATCCTTCGCTTCTGCCGGTTCCATTTTATAATCCAAGCTTTTCCCATTCTGAAAATACCCCGTGGATTTCCCTTTGATTGTCCCTGATTCATATTCTATCTTGTCTTTGAGATTTCCTTGGAAATAATACGATTGAAAAAGCCCATTGTAGTAATCATCCTTCCATTCCGATTTTTCTGTCAATATTCCTGCACGATTGTATTCATAGCGTGTACCTGTAATCGTATCATTGATAAAAGATAATTTCACATTCAGCAACTTAGTACTGTCATCGGGAAAATAAATATACATTTCACCATTTGCCTTATTATTCTTTGCATTTGCTTCGCGAATAATATTCCCTCTATTGTCATAATAAATCCATTTCCCATCAAATATTCCATTTTTATAGGTTCCTGTTCGGTCGAGGTTTCCTTGAGGAGCAATAATAACCCACTTGCCGTTAAACGATTTTTCTCCACCGGCAGAGACAGCATATTGCCCAAATGACTCTATATTATAATCATTGTAATAAGTATAAGACAAGCCTTCTTTATTTTCCATTCCCAAGCCCTTAACTATGGATTCCTTTAATATTACCGTTATTTTATTATATAATGCAGAAAAATCTTTTTCCATCTTTTTGGCTTTTTCCGACACTTTGTTGTTATCGATATTCGTCCCTTGAAAAATCAGGTATGAATAAATATCAAAACCTTTTTTATCTTCCATAATCATTTTAAAGGTGGGAATATACAGCTGGTCTTCTATTTCGGTAGAAAGAGGAGTATATTCCAGATTGTCGAATATCAGTTGATTCTGCCGTACAATGATATGATTGATATCCGTTTTCAGCTTAAAATTCTTTGCCATGGAAAAATTATTCCGAAGCAGTTGTTCCAATGTCTGGTATTTTCTATTCTTTGCTTTTATCTCTTCTGATATGGTCACATTTTCTTCTTCATTGAAAGCATCGAATCCTTCGGCATATAATTCGTCAAGAGTTTGCAGGCATTGCAAGCCAACCTGAGAGTTGGGATTGAGCATTACCGCATAATTCAACGCCAGGATACCCGGAATATAACATTGCTGCCGCAAATAGGCAATTCCTAATTGATAATGACTGGTCTGATGAGTGGGATTACAAAAAATTGCCATCTTGGAACAGACTTCCATATCTTCGTAATTTTTCATCTTACCATAAACAACACCTTTGTTGAAATGAATATTGTAATGATACGGATAGGATTTTAGAGCATAGTCGTACATTTTAATTGCTTTTTCCAAGCTATCCATCTGGCTGTAGGTATTCGCCATTAAAGTATAAATAAGGATTTTACCTACTCTGCTTTCCTCTGCTTTAAGTATGGTCTCCAAGAGATTCATGGCTTCATCATACCGTTGCTGCATAGTATATGTATATGCCAACTCATATTGTGCCGTATAGTACAGCGTATCTCCCAAGGGAACGCTTTTATACAACGCTTCCGCTTCCGCCCATTTCTGGTTTTTAAACTGTTCTATTCCTTGCTGGATAAGCTTTGAAGAATTGACCGACTTAAGATTTTTAGGAACTTGCGCACATATAATACTTGGAGAGAATGCTATAAAAATATAAATCAATAACTTTTTCATATTGGTTGCCTATTTTTAATTTACTGGCAAATATACATAATTTTTCTAAAAGTTATCAATTTATTCTATCATATAGATATAAATTAATTGTTTTTTTATTTGAAAATAATTAATTCATTTGTTAGCAGTTCATTATTATGGAAATTTCAAGACGGGAAGATCTCTAAAACGATAGAATGTTTCGGATTTTAGAGATAATCGCCTGGATAATTGATAAAAAAGGAATAAACCCTGTTTCTCTTTTAATAGAGGATCGAAAATAGTAAATATATATTCAATAAATATCCGGAAAATATCTTTTTTTTGCTACTTTTGTAATTTGCTTTTCCTTGCATTTATAGTAAGGAGTATATGATTTAAGTAACCATAAATAACTTAAAAGCAATCAACAAGAAAAAATAAAAAAAAATATAAAAATTAAATCAAATTAATATGAAGAAAATTGTTTTAGTAGGGTTTGTCTACGCAATTCTGGTGGGCAACCTTTTTGCACAAAAGCAGTATAAGTATGAAACCATTCCCAATGATCCGATCAAAGCGCGTATCTACACTTTGGATAACGGACTGAAAGTTTTCATGTCTGTGAATAAGGAAGAACCCAAAATTCAGATTACAATCGCGACCAATGCAGGAAGTAAACTGGACCCACCCGAAACGACAGGTTTAGCGCATTATTTTGAGCATCTTATGTTCAAAGGGACCAAGCATTTCGGCACAACGGATTGGGCAGCCGAAGAACCTCTTTTAAATGCAATAGAAGAACTTTTTGAGCAATATCGTAAATCTACGGATGATAAAGAGCGCACCCGTATTTATGCACAAATAGATAGTCTTTCTCAAGTTGCATCCATGCTTGCGATTCCTAATGAATACGATAAATTAATGTCTATTATCGGATCTTCAGGAACAAATGCGGGTACTTGGGTCGATTTTACAAATTACTATGAAACTATTCCATCGAATCAGTTTGAGAATTTTTTGATTATTCAGGCAGATCGTTTTCAACATCCTGCAATCCGGTTATTCCACACTGAGTTGGAAACAATTTATGAAGAAAAAAACATGACGCTTACACAAGACCGTCGCAGGGTAAGCACTGCTCTAATGGAAGGATTGTTCCCCAATCACCCTTATGGAACACAAACAACAATCGGAACGCAGGAAGATTTACGTAATCCCTCCATCAGAAATGTAAAAAAATTCTTTGATACGTATTATGTTCCTAACAATATGGCATTTATTATGTCGGGGGATTTTGATCCTGACCAATGTATTGCTTTAATTGATAAATATTTTGGACAAATGAAACAATCTACGCTTCCGGAATTTAAATTTACTCCCGAACCTCCTATTACATCCCCTGTTGTAAAAGAAGTAATTGGAAATGATGCGGAAAATTTAACTATCGCATGGAGAATGGGGAATCCCCTTTCGGAAGAAATTCCTGTTATGCTTTTGGCGGAAATGATCATGACAAATGGACATGCCGGACTTGTTGACTTAAATATCAATCAAAAGCAACGTTTATTAAATGCAGGATCGACGCCGGGTATGCTCCATGATTATACGTATCTTATGATGCTCGGAAGTCCTAAAAAAGGACAAACACTCGATGAAGTTCGTGATATATTGCTCGAACAAGTTGATCTGTTACAAAAAGGTGAATTTCCGGATTGGTTATTGCAAGCATGTATCAATGATTTAAGATTACGTGAAATCAGTAATTATGAATCCAACAGTGGCCGTGTCGGTGCAATGGAAGAATCATTTTACTTGGATATCCCATGGAAGGATAAAGTAAATGAGCTTGATAATATGGAGAAAATAACAAAACAACAAATTATTGATTTTGCAAAAAAATACTTGCGCACAGATAACTATGTGATTGTATACAAACGTAAAGGAAAACCAACAGATATAGAGAAAGTAAAAAAGCCTAAAATCACTCCCATTAAAATCAACAGGGAAAGTAAAAGCGATTTTGTAAAAATGATAGAAGACAGGAAAGTTCCCGAGATACAACCTGTTTTTATTGATATCCAAAAAGACATAAAAACCTTTGATGCCCAAAACGGAGTTAAGGTGTATTATACAAAAAATGAAGAAAATGATTTATTCTCATTAAACTATGTTGTGGATATGGGATCTTATCAGGATCGTTATTTTGATATAGCCGCTGACTACATAGAATATCTTGGAACCGATCAATACACTCCGGAGCAACTAAAGGAGGAATTTTATAAGCTGGGATGTACATTTAATATGGCAGCAGGGACAGACCGCAGTTCTGTAACGATTTCCGGTTTATCCAAGAACATGGAAGCTGCAATGAGTCTGTTTGAACATGTATTGCATCACGCAAAACCCAATCAGGAGGCTTTGGATAATTTAGTGAATGATAATCTTAAAGCCCGTGAAAATGCAAAATCGAATCAAAGGGTAATCATGTCTTATCTGACTACTTATGGAGTATACGGAGCAAATTCCCCTATTTTATATACCCAATTATCGGAAAAAGAATTGAGATCACTCACTGCCGATATGCTGATTAATAAATTAAAAGATTGGATGACATACAAACAATTTGCTATTTATTATGGTCCCGATTCCCGGGAAAAGGTTATATCCGCTATTAATAAAATTCATAATCCAAAAGATTTGAAAGATGTTCCGGCTCCAAAGACGTTCTCAGAAGCTGTTCCTTCAAAAGACCGCGTTTATGTTGTCAACTTTGAATCCCCCCAAGTAAATCTATATTCATTTTCATTTGGTAATAAATACCAGAAAGATCTTACCCCTAAAATCAGATTATATAATGAATATTTTGGTGGGAGCATGAACTCTATTGTATTCCAGGAATTACGTGAGGCTCGTGCGCTGGCATACCAGGCATTCTCACAATATACTTCTCCTAATCGTTTGGATCAATTACACATGAATTTGTGCGTTATTTCTTGCGGTACAGATAAAATGAAACAATCCATTGAAGCTTTCAATGAATTATTGATGAATATGCCGGAAAATGATGCATCATTTTCCATCGCCAAAGAAGCGGTTATAAATTCATACAGAACCAATCGTATTTCTCCAAAGAACGTTGTTTCTACTTATTTGTCATGGCAGAAATTAGGCCTAAGCGAAGATCCCAGAAAGGCTAACTTTGAAGGAGTACAAACATTAAATTTCCAAAATATAAAGCAATTCCAGGCTGATTATGTTTCCGGACAACCAAGAACATTTGTTCTGCTTGGAAATGTGAAAGAAATGGACATGAAATACCTGAAAAAAGTCGGCAAAGTAAAAGTCTTGACATTAGAAGAAATATTCGGATTCTAAATTTGTTTTTTCAGAATTAAAAAGAAACCACGTAAAAAAACGTGGTTTCTTTTTTTAAGACTATATACCGATTAGTTTAACTACTGAAATTAGAAAACTCAAATTTGTAAAGAATTTACTCATAAAAAAGTAATTAAAACTAATTCAGACATTGTATTTAAATTAAAGTTCTTCCCCCCCCCTTTGGTATCACGCGAAAAGGCTTTTGTTTATACAATTCTTCCAAAAATAGATCGTCCCTACTACTTATATTACTAACGGTAATTTTAAAATAGAATAAATAAATGAAAAGGATTTATATAATGAACTTGTCAAAAGTTGACACAAGAACCGATCTTTTGTCAGGAATTGACTTCATCGAGCTCGCAAGCTCGGTTGCCACATCGCTCGTGCCTCATTCCTGCCTGACAGAGATCATACCTCGCTCTTAATAACATATTGCCGTTATCATTTGCGAGGAACGAAGCACCTGAGACACGAAGTGTAGCGAAAGCATCGAAACATAGTGAGATAATCCCTTAGATCAACTTTTGACAACTTTAATACACAATATATACGTAATCGATTGTATGGATATATATGTGCGTTTTGTTGTTTTTCCTTTTATTTATTGCCGGGGGCTTGTTTCTTCGGGTTCTTTTTTGCGATAACAACCGTAGCCTCCAGTAACTCCTTACACGGAAGAATCTTTTTAACTGTTTTTATCTATCCGGGTTTTCCTGAAAATAGTTTACCATTTAGTTTGAATATTTCGCCAAGATACGAAAGTACTAAACCATTTAGTTTGGACATTTCGCTAAAAGGCGAAAACATTAAACCATTTAGTTTGGACATTTCGCTAAAAGGCGAAAACATTAAACCGTTTAGTTTAAACATTTCGCTAAGATATGAAAGGATCAAACCGTTTGGTTTGGATGTTTCGCTAAGAAATGAAAGTGGCTTGCTATTTGGTTTTGATATCTCGGAGAAGTCCGGTATCTTCCATCGAATTAGCGACATCAAATAAAGTTTTTAGTCCTTAGAATAAAAAAGTATGAAAATTAAAAGAATTAATCTCCGTATACTATAAACAAGGAGCATTTAGTGGAATGATATACATGAATTGAATTACAAATTCGATAAGTTTTCAAGCATCATTATAAATACCTCTTAGCACGGTTCTGCATAGCCAATCACGTGAATTGGTAGAAAAAGGAGAAAACCGCACCACCGCATGCCGTTAGGTATGTGATATAAAACAAAAAGAATAACATATAGCGTATCTACGGCACGACAAAACATAGGGAGGATATATTTTTACCAGCATCTTATTCCTACGGAATGGTGGAATACCTGAAAATCAACCTCTATTCTCTTAACTTAATGACATTGGGCCAAGCCCCCTCTAAGCATTATTTTACACTTCCGTTATCGAAAAATTATACCCACATCACCAATCCTGAATCCTGTTGATAGGGTAATAATTCATTCTTTGCATAAATCCGGATTGCATAATTATAAAATCCTGATTTTTGAGGGGAGCCTTTAACAATATATTTTGCAATTTTATCTTCTGCCCCTACCAGTTCAGCCGTATATTTCTCTGCAATTACGCCTTTATTACAATCCGATTGATCACAGATTATTACTTCCACTCCTATATCTTCCGGATTCAGTTGCTTTAAATTTATTTCGATTTCTCCGGTGAAATCTTCCTGAAGATTCATTGGATTTTTTTCATAATCAGGGAATTTGGCACTAATCACTTCCAGTTCATCCCAGGCTTTTTGTATATTCTTTTTCCAATCGGAAATTTCAATAGCCAATTTATATTCATCCTTCCGAAGTAAACTGGATCTTTGATATAATTTATTATAATATTTGTTCTTATAATCATCAATCATCCGTTTTGTGGTGAACTGGGGTGCTATTTCCCCTATTGAGTTCTTCATATATTCAATCCAGTCATTCGGAATATTATTTTCATCCCTGTTATAAAACAATGGCGCAATATCATTTTCCAATATGTTATAAATCATTTGCGCATCCAATTCATTCTGAAATTCGGGATTATCATAAACAGACTCCTCGGGAAGTGCCCATCCTGCATTTTCGCGATAACCTTCCACCCACCAACCGTCAAGCACACTAAAATGTAATGCTCCGTTCATCACAGCTTTCATTCCGCTTGTTCCGGATGCTTCCTGTGGACGTGTAGGTGTATTTAACCAGATATCAACACCCTGTACTAATTTTTTCGCCAAGTTTATATCATAGTCTTCAATAAAAATTATCTTCCCTAAAAACTCCGGCTGTTTCGATATTGCATTTATTTTTTTAATTAATTCCTGGCCTGCTTTATCATTGGGATGGGCTTTCCCTGCAAATAATAGCTGTACAGGCATATTCTTATTATTCAATATGCTAGATAACCTGTCAAGATTCCTAAGCAGCAAGTCACCCCGTTTATAGGTTGCAAACCTGCGTGCAAACCCAATAGTAAGTACATTTTCATTAATATTTTCCAGTATCTCAACCATATTTTTGGGATCTTCATAACGGTTGACCCAATTATATTTCAATCGATTCCGTACATAATTAACCAGCTTGCATCTTTGTTTCTGCTTAATTGACCATATTACCGAATTGTCTATGTCATGTATTTTATTCCAATACTTTGGATTAGAAAGATCAGATAAAAAGCCATTCCCAAATTCCTTTTCATATAATAATTTCCACTCTTTTGCTGTCCAGGTATTGTAATGAACACCATTGGTAACATAACCAATATGGTTTTCTTCCGAAAAATAGCCTTTCCATAATCCGGCAAACATTTCTTGAGATACTTTTCCATGTAACTTTGAGACTCCATTTATTTCTTGCGATACATTGGCAGCTAAATAACTCATGGAAAATTTATCTTCGGGATTTATTCTACCCAATTTCATCATATCCTCCCATGATATTTTTAATCTTTCAGGATAATGCGACATATATTTACGTATCAAACTTTCATCGAATATGTCATGCCCTGCAGGAACAGGAGTATGCGTTGTAAATAAAGTGGATGAACGAATAATTTCCAACGCTTCTTCGAACTTCAAATTCCTCTTAGTACGTAGCCTGCGTAATCTTTCCAGGCCTATAAATGCAGCATGCCCTTCATTACAATGATAAATATCCGGACGGATTCCCATATCGCGCAATGCCCTGATTCCTCCTATTCCCAGAATCATTTCCTGAACAAAGCGATATTCCAGATCTCCTCCATATAGTTCTGATGTTATAAGCCTGTCTTGTTCCTGGTTTTCATCCGTATCCGTATCAAGCAAAAACAGAGGGATTCTTCCAACTTCTACCCTCCAGATTTTAACATAAACAACACGTCCCGGAAAATGAATGGAAATCTTCATTTGTGCCCCATCTTCATCCCTTACCGGAGTAATAGGTTTTTTTCCAAAATCCTGATAGATATATTCAGCCTGCTGTTCTCCACTTACAGACATTTTTTGTTTGAAATATCCATATCTGTATAACAGCCCAACTCCTACCATATCCGTATTGGTATCACTGGCTTCTTTCAAATAATCTCCGGCTAAAATACCCAATCCCCCTGAGAAAATCTGTAAATTATCATTCAGTCCATACTCCATACTAAAGTACGCTATCTTAGGAGCCTTCTTATTCGTTCCTTCTACCATGTAAGAACGAAATTCCGCATATACATTATCATACATTTCAAGGAAAACAGAATCTCTCTCCAACTCCTTCATTCTTGACCATGGAACTTCTTCAAGAAAAGTAACCGGATTATATGAAGTTTCTCTCCATAGCTGGGGATTAATGTATTTAAACATTTGACTTGCATTGTAATTCCATGTCCACCATAAATTCATCGATAAATCCACCAACCCACTAAACCTTGTCGGCATTATTGTTTGTATTTCAAATCTTCGCCACAGTGGAGTTTGTGCTTCTTCGATAAAAACTTCTACAGATGCTCTCGTCTGCTGCGGTTGATCAATAATCTGGCTTCTACGTTTTTCTACTTTATTTAATGCTTGTGAGTATAACTCAAGATATTCATTAATGAAGTTTTCCCAAAGTGCTTTATTTGAAATTCTGACAGCAGACTCCGAAAGTGTTTTTTTCTCTTCTTCGGATAAGGATAAAAAATACTTTATCGTCTCCACCAGTTCATTGGTCACATACAGAGCGTTATCATCATTCCGGTCAATAACCGTCACGCATCTGTCATTAGCCTCTAAAACCGTTTGTACCCACTTGCCAAAACCAGCTAAATCGGTTGTAATGGTTGGGATTCCAAAGGCGATGCTTTCCAGCGGAGTATAACCCCACGGCTCATAATAAGAAACAAATGCAGTCAGGTCAATCCCTGTTAACAGATCGTAATAAGGAAGATTGAAAATTCCGTCACTCCCATTCAGGTATGAAGGAACAAAGATCACCTTCACCTTATCCTCTGGCCTGTTATAAAGTTGATTTTCGTTGATTAAAGCAATAATAGGATCCAAATCCGCATCGTGTAAATTATGGGTAAGATGAGTATCTTCAATAATCTTATCTCCATTTATATCATTGAGATTATTATATAATGCTTTTTTTACACCATAGTTATTTCCGGGAACCAAAATATAAGCCAAGATCTCTTTCTCCAACTTGGGATCTTTATTTAATTTTCCAAGTGCATCAATAAACAAGTCATATCCTTTATTATGCATCTCATACCTGCCCGATGTGGCTATTATAATGGGTTCCTTCTCATAACCTTTTCCCGATAGGATTTCGGCAACCTGTATGAATTTTTTCCGGGCGGCTTTCCGCTTTATCGCATAGTCTTTTTCATTGGGAACAAAATTATTCTCGAACCCATTTAGTGTTATAACATCAACATCCTTATGTAATAACTGCCGACACTCAGCTGCCGTTATTTCACTGACAGTAGAAAATGCATCCGCATTTTGTGCACTCAGCTTTTCAAGACTATGTTTGGATGTTACATTAAAATCGCTTGCAACAACATCTCCGTTTGTCGTGGTTAAATTTTTATATAATGGATAACCATTTCCGGCTATACACCTCCCAACAACGGTTGCATGGGTAGTAAATACCGTTGCAATCTGCGGCATTTGCTTTTCAAGATACAGAATTCCGGTTCCGGTCATCCATTCATGAAATTGAGCAATAACATTATCGTAAACCGAAAGATTGAACCGCACAAAACTTTCTATTGTTTTTCCTGCAACATAACCGAATAAAGCCGGCTCGATATAATCCCACTGCCCTGATAAAGAATCCAGCTTATAATCTGCCCAGAATTTATAAAGTATATTATCTTTATCATTAATATAATTCGAGAAATCAACCAATAAAACGATTGGAGCTCCGGGTACTTTCCATCTTCCTACCCTAACCCTTAATCCCTCTGATTCTGCAACTTTTTTCCAACTGGCAAAAAGTGTATTATCTTCTTCAAACTCCTGATCATCTCTTGAATCATGCCAAATATCGGGTCCGATCATAATCAACTCTTCACAGTTCTTCAATAGAGAAAGTGTTTTCGTAGATATAACCGTATGTATTCCCCCTACTTTATTGCATACTTCCCAACTTACTTCAAAGACATATCCCGGTTTATTTATTTTATTAGTCATTTTGTTTCTCTTAAATTAAAATTATCATCACAATTAATTATCTCTCAAGACGGATCATGAAGTCGCTCAAAATATTCATATAATTTACAAATGCTTCGTATGGAGAATCATAAGGGTTGAAATATTTATGAACATCTCCGTCTGAGAACCATTTTGTACACATATAATAAAAATGGTCACTGGTTTGCAAATATAGCCAATCTCTCCATATATCCGGCGAATTAACTTCCATAACTTTGTCATAAAGACTATACAAGTTATTAAAAGCCTCGTCCTGAAGCTCATTCCCTAACCAGGCAGTTAGATCCCTTTCTTCATCTGCCCAGGATATCGGATATGGAGCATGTATTGTTCCGACAGGATCACTATATTTTACCAGGTCGCTCGGAGTAGAAAATGTATAATCAGAATATCTATAAACAGCATTCGGCAATGCTCTTAAAAAATCAAAGATTCCGGTTTCTTCCCATTGATGCTCTCCAAATGTTTCATAATCCATGAATAGGTTAACGGTTTCTTCTTTCGGATCCAATGCATTCAGCCAGTTTACAAATTTCTCTGTCGTCAAAGGAAATTCTTCCCATCCTCTATTCGAGAATCGAAACGCAATATCATCCGATAGCTTAAAGTTTTTGAGCAATATCTTTAGTTTAGGATTAATTGCATTACAATATAAATAATTAGGACTCTTCCATCCAAGTATATGCTTCGCCCCTTCGGTGATCATTCCTTCATAGCCCATATCGGCAATACATTCTCCAATCTCGTCGGAATAGATCAACTCCGTATTCCGGAACACTTTCGGCTCAACACCAAAAATGCGTTTTACCTTATCCCTGTGAATCTTTACCTGGCGTTTAAATTCCTCCCTGTTTATAAGAGACGACAAGGAATGGGCATATGTCTCCGACAATATTTCCACATTCCCGGTTTGCACAAGCTTTTGAAAACTTTCCAATACATCAGGAGCATACATTTCAAACTGGTCTATAGCAGCTCCCGATATGGAGTATGCTATTTTAAAATTTGAACCATATTCGTTAATAAGATCAAGAAAAGTTTGATTGGTCGGCAAGTAACATTTATTTGCAACTTTTCTCATGATTGATTTATTCTCATAATCATTATAATAATGATGATCTTTCCCTATATCGAAAAAACGATACCTTTTCAGACGAAATGGCTGATGAACCTGAAAATAAAAACATATTGTACGCATATCAATTCTATATTATCAAAAAATATTTTCTTAGTTTATCAATGACTTATATACTTCATTGACTTTATAAGCTGAGTTTTCCCATCGGAGATTCTCAACTTCTTCTTTTCCGCATCTTTTAAACATCTTCGAAAGGCCGTTATAATGGAGTACCCCATAAATAGCATCTGCAAGATCATGCACATCCCAAAAATCTACTTTAAGAGCATATTTCAGTATTTCGGAAACGCCGGATTGTTTCGATATAATAACGGGAACATCCGACATCATTGCTTCGAGAGGAGAAATACCAAAAGGCTCGGAAACCGATGGCATAACATAAACATCGCTCATACTAAACATTTCATATACCTCTTGCCCTTTCAAGAAGCCGGTAAAGTGGAATTTAGTGGCAATACCCAACTGCGCAACCCGCTTAATCATTCTATTAAGCATATCGCCATTACCTGCCATTACAAATCGGACATTGGGATCCCGGTCAATTACTCTTTTTGCAGCTTCTACAAAATAGTCAGGACCTTTTTGAAAAGTAACCCTGCCTAGAAAAGTAACGATCTTCTCTTTACATCCTTTTGTAACTTTAAATTCATCCGGCAAGGTAACCGGTTCTACCGAATTATGCACCGTAACAACTTTGTCAGGATGAATCCCATATCTGTTTATTATTGTATTACGGGTAAGATTGCTGACAGCTATCACTTTGTCGGCAGCTTCCATTCCTGCCCGTTCAATATCATATACCCGTTGATTAACATTCTCTCCACTCCTATCGAATTCTGTTGCATGCATGTGCACAACAAGCGGTTTTCCTGAAACTTCTTTCGCTGCTATTCCGGCTGAATATGTCAGCCAGTCATGGGCATGGATAATATCAAAATCTTTACTCGCAGCCAAATAAGATGCAATCAAAGCATATCTTGCCACTTCCTGGTAAAGATCTTTCCCATAGTTGCCGGAAAACGTAAAATTCTTAGAAAAAACAGCTTCTCTTAATTCCGATTCAGAGAAAATCTTTCCTTCAAAGATCTTTTGGAATTCTTCCGGAGACATATATGGAATCAAATTTGAACCTACTTCCAAATAAGTGAAATTCTTCCAAAAATCAGCATATTCCAAGCTTCGCTCCGTGATTTCCACATCTCCTGCATTTTTTAAATGAATATAACTTCTATCTTCATCCCCGTATGCTTTCGGAACGACAAAAATAATTTCTGTGCCGAACTTTGATAAACCTTTCGTTAACCCATAACATGCAGTACCAAGGCCTCCTGTTATATGAGGCGGAAATTCCCATCCAAACATTAGTACTTTCATATCTTCATTCTTATTTATACTTCATTTATTAAAGCAGCTTTATTTATATTTTTCTACCATATCATTTATTCTCAACAATTCTCCAACACTCCAGGCTTGTGATATTGCTCCATTAGGATTATTGGGAGGATCCCCATCATAAATTTCGGAAATCGTTCCAATCCCTCGAACAGCCATATTCTCTTCAAATGCATTGAATATCTCCTTAACCAAATCCAAACCACTTCTTTTATGGATTTGAAGATAAGCATCACAAAAATGGCCTAACAACCATGGCCATGCGGTTCCCTGATGATATGCCCTATCTCTTTCTTCCTGATTTCCGGAATATCTACCGATATAGTCAGGATGATCCGGAGATAATGTGCGTATTCCTTTTTTCGTCAATAAGATTCTCCTTACCGTATCCAAAACAGATTCTTTCACGTCCTCATCTATTGGAGAATAAGGCAAAGAACAAGCAAATATCTGATTGGGGCGTATAGACCAATCTTTCGTATCGTAAGTTACACAATCAGCCAAATAGCCTTTTTCTTCATCCCAGAAATAGTTAATAAAAGAATTCTTAATCAGATCAGGAACTTTTTGCCAATCATTAATAAATCCTTTATCTTTATTCGTCTTTGCCAATTCCAATGTAAATAATATTGCATTATACCATAAAGCATTTATTTCGACTGCAAAACCACTCCGAGGTGTAACAGGTTTTCCTGCAATAACAGCATCCATCCATGTTAAGGCTTTTCCCGCTTCTCCTTGCCAAATTAATCCGTTATCACGCATCTTTATATTATAATGCGTTCCTTGGCGATAATGTTCAAGGATATATTTCATTTTTTCTCCATATTCTTTCCATATAGTCGTAGAACTGTCTTTTATAAATAATGCATATTGCTGCAAAGTCCAGAAAAACCACAGTGGAGCATCTACCGAATTCATTGCAATATCATCGCCCATACCAATATTGGGGAACAATCCGTCAGCAAGCTCACCAACCATAGTATCCAATACATCCTTGCATGTTTGTATATCATTGTTGTATAGAGATACTCCTGGCAAAGCAATAAATGTATCTCTTCCCCAACGGCCAAACCATGGAAAACCTGCAATAATTTCTGTTCTCTTTCCTCTCCTGGTAATAAATTGCTGTGCTGCATTTCTCAAACAAGCTAAATAATTTTCGCATGATAATGCATTCGCAACTTGATTATCATATTTTTCCGATATGGATTCCGGTTTTATCTCGTTTAACGAAGCTGTAAAAATTACACTTTCACCTTTTTTTATCGGTAGTTCGAAATATCCGGGAACATATAAATCTTCCTGATAATCATATCCTCTGGATTGCTCTTCAGGATATTCTACGTTATAATACCAATCTGGAACGTGTATATATTCTATAGCCTTATCAAATTGCATATACAGGAATTTATATCCTTCATACATTTTGACTTTTATTCCATTTTGGATAGATTTAAATTTTGTATTTACATAAAAATTCGCTTTACTCAACTTATGCACATTTCGAAAAGCCAAAAATGGCTTGAACCTTAGTTTTGTCTCGGAATGAGCCTCAAGTAATGTATATTTCATTAATATTCTATCATCATCTCCCAATATATATTCCATTTGTAAAGTAACTCCACCCACCCGGTATGTAATTCTAGGAACCCTATCAACCTCAAGTTTATCCAAATATTTATGCCCTTTAGGCTCAAAAATTCCCGGATATTTTCGCACAGCGAGATTAAAACTAGCATCATGCTGAATAACCGAAACATCCAAACCTGACAAAATAACATGGTTATCATTATCTATATTCTCCATGGGAGTTACTAACAAGCCATGGTATTTTCTTGTATTGCAACCTGCTATAGTAGTACTGGCATATGATCCTGTCTGATCCGTAGATAATAATTCTCTTTTGAGAGAATATTCCAAGTTAATCAATTGTTGTTTATCAAAGCTTATATAATCCATTTTTCTCAATATTTACATCCCAAACTACATATTATTACTGATTAATCCATAATCCATGCCTAAATTAATAACAATATCATAATTTATTTTTACAATAATATTACAAAACTATTACTTTTTTATATTGAACTTGTCAAAAATTAAGATAAGATGAATAGGGAGTAATTACGGTAAACCTGCAAGATTATTACCTTGCGTCATTAACATTTCGTTATCCATGACAGCATTTTTGTTTCTGCATTCCGTATATTGCATGTTGCTTTCCGGTCTTAATAATGTCCGGTTATTCGGAAAGTACCCCGGCATTTACTTTGTTGGTTTCCGGAAAGTCGGAAAGCATCCAGGCATTCACTTTGAGGGTTTCCGGAAAGTCGGAAAGTGTCCGGGTGTTTACTTTGAAGGTTTCCGGAAGGTCGGAAACCTATAAAGTAAATGCTTTGCTTGTTTCCGAACGTTCGGACTGTCTTTCCGAAATAATGGAATGAACAATAACCGGATCATTTTATCCATCAGCAGAATGATGCTTCCCTTTCATGTCATCCGACGATAAGCAACGGAGAAGAGGTAATCTTTGCGTCAACTTTTGACAGGTTCATTGAAAAACACTCTGGAATATAAATGTTGATTTACTTTTTTACTTTTTATACCCAAAATGTTCATTTTTTCTAAAAGGAATAAAATTGTAACTTACTTATCTTTGATAATACGATTCCTGTATTTATACAAGAAAGAGACAATAATAAAACCCTTACTAAGTTAAAGTAATGGATCTATAAAAAGATAGGCAATGACCTACTCTTCCAACCTTTCGACAAATACCAATAGTCGCAGGTGGGATTAACTTCTCTGTTGAGAATGGGAAGAGGTGATCACCACCGCTATTGTCACCTAAAAGATCTCTGTTCTCCCTTATCAATAACACAGTAGCATGTATTCTTCTTTATTCTTCTTTATTCTTCTTACAATCTCCATTACAAAGATGCCAACCATCTGGCATACATTCTACATAAACATCTTTTTTTGCCGAAAATGAACTAATAATAAATGAATACGCTATATTTATATCAAACGTACAGATGCAATTAACGAATGGATTATCCGTGTCAATTGTATCAATTGTTGTAGCAAATGATGAATCGCTATAATGATCCATAATATATCCGTGAAGTCTATCATACCATGCAGGATGGATGATATTTGCACCAACCCTGGTAAATAATACATAACCATCTCTATCATCTCTCACGGCTAAAACAATACCAGAACCATAATCTTTTGTCATTAGAGGAATGAAATGTATTAAACTTTCAAGATTTGTTCCTCCTTTTAAAAATCGTTCCTCTTCTGGTCTTACAATCTTAATATCTTCACATTCTGCACAACTATCAATATCAAAGCCAACAAAGTTGAATATTTTGAAAGAATTATCTATCGTGTCTTGCTGTTTTATTAAAACTTCATTCACATTCATATTTTCTTTATTGCAAAAAGTCATGGCTATTGCAATTAAAAAGACTGTCGCTAACATATTAAATATACCTTTTTAATTTATTAGCAAGAACACATTCCGTTGCAACCCTTCCACCATAGATTTCCTTCCTCATCATATTCTTTGACTAGCGTATATCCTATTCCGTCTTCATATTCTAATTTCTCTGCATTCTGTACCCATTCCCAAAATGCTTTCATATCCTCTTCATTTTCATCATTTGCAACTATACAACCATCAAGAGGTAGATTATCGGGATCAATTGGATGATGATTTATAAAATGTTCATGAAGCCGGTTATACCACGATGAAGTACTACCACTTGCATCAATCCCCATAAAATAAACATCATTATCAACCACAGCAGCAACAAAAATTAAATCAGAACCCTCTGTTATAAAAGAAACTAATTGCCTTGCATTAAGAGTAAATTCATCAATTGACAGTGAGGATCCGTGTTCTATCAAATATTGCCTTTCTTCTTCAGTCATCAAAATAAAATGTTCATGTTGTTCCCAAGAAATCCAAACCTGAAGTCCACTATTGTGTTCAAAAATTTGGACTGTCTTTTCTTCTGCTTCTTGTTCTTCTATCCACTCTAACAACCTCCACTCTTCATCTGTCGTGAATAGACTATAAACCAAGCCATTTTCACCAGTAACAGTATGTTCTTCATTAACGTATCCTCCTGCTACATACTCATCAATAAAAGCGAGGATGTCAGAAGGAAAGTCTGTTGATTTTTGTTGCTTCATTGAAATATTTTGGATTTCTCCCTTTGTTAAATTCTCTTTTTTACAAGCATTAAACATGCTTAAAGCAATTATTGCCATTACAGCAATTGCTACAAATGTCTTTAACGTTTTCATAATAAATATTTTTAATTAATCATTTGCAAATATATATCATTTTAAATCTGAAAAACAATTATTGAAGAAAAAAAGTTATCAACTGTGTATAAAAGAAAGTCAGTAAGAATATATAGATTGGGGTATATAAAACAACAAAACCCCACACTAATTAAAGTAAGGGGTTTGTAAAAAAGATAGGCAACGACCTACTCTTCCAGTCTTTCGACAAGTAGCATCGTCACTGGACTGGTGGGCTTAACTTCACAACTGAAGAATGGGCAGATATATTCATCTAATCTTTTTTTATTTTTTGATACATTACATATATAGTCAAAATTAATAAAGGTATCAAAATTAACCAATCTGAAATATCTCTTGTTATAATATTTTTCCGAAGTAAAATATTTACAATTGAGTTAAGCAACCACATTGAAAATGCACCATAAAAGAAGATTTTCGCTTTATACTTCATCGTATTAGTGACATTTGGGGATTTTTCTTTATCAACTGTTTCCATAAATTCTTCTTCTTGCGGCATCTACTTCATCAACATAATCTGAATATGCAACAGCTACACATATAGCACACAAAAGTGGAATTTCTATCGTCGTTCCACACAACATAAGTTTTCCTCCTAATTTTAATCCGGCCACTAAAACAGCTCTTCTGAAGGCAGCATCTTGCTCTGGAGTTTTTTGATAAATTGAATGACCTAATTGATTATATTCTTTTATTAGAAAAGCTTCCGCTAAAACAATTTGTTGTTTTTCTAAATCCAATTTTTCAAAAGACGGATACTTAGCTATTATTTGATCATACATAACTTCATACATCATACTCATTTCACAAAATACTGTTTCCGAAGCTGGGTATTCTAAACTTAAGTTATGAAGTGCAGCAATTACCTTAATTTGTTCATCCTTATTACCGTTTAAGTCAGCTTTGTAAGCATCTTCATAAAACTCACTCATCAACTCCCTTGATAATTCTCCTGTCTCTATTTTTTTTTCAAGTGGAGTAACAAAATGAAGGAAAGATACATAATATTCATCTAAAAAACTTTCTTCTGCCAGTTGTAAAATATCTACACCAACTTCTTTGGATAGTTCTAAGGTATATTCATAATCAAATTTATTATCTTTTTCATTATTAACTAATTTTTCTTCCTGTAGTTTTGTTTTAGCTACATTATCTTTTTTACAAGCATTAAACATGCCTGAACAAATTAACGCCATTACAGCAAGTACAGTAAACGTTCTAAAATTTTTCATTTCTTTAATTTTTAATTAATAAT
Source organism: Bacteroidales bacterium (assembly GCA_031553535.1). Classification (GTDB taxonomy): domain Bacteria; phylum Bacteroidota; class Bacteroidia; order Bacteroidales; family WCHB1-69; genus JAIROC01. The sequence continues at coordinate 24,750 of JAVBLM010000033.1, forward strand.
CAATTTTATTTGCAAATATATGTGTTTTTTTTATTTGCAAATAAAATTAAATTAAAAAAGTTATGAACAAAATTTCAACAAAAAAAAAGCACTTCAAAAATAAATTTTAAAGTGCTTTAAAAAAGATAGGCAACGACCTACTCTTCCAGCCTTTCGGCAAGTACCATCGGCGCTGGTGGGCTTAACTACTCTGTTCGGAATGGGAAGAGGTGATCACCACCGCTATTGTCACCTAAAAGATCTTTGTTCAATCTAATTAAGAACTCGTAATTATTAATTCGTAATTCGTAATTGTTTAGATAACAACTCTCGAAGATAAAGCAAAAAATTGTCTTAAGCCGCACATTTGAAGTCTACGGGTAATTAGTATTGCTCGACTTTGATATTTCTACCTTTACATCTGCAACCTATCAACGTCATCGTCTTTAACGACCCTTAAAAGAAACCTCATCTTGAGGTGAGTTTCGTACTTAGATGCTTT
>JAVBLM010000044.1:0-74195 GCA_031553535.1 Bacteroidales bacterium
AAAATGCTTTCAGACTTCTCTGAAAGTAGCAAAACAAATGGGAAAACACTTTCAGACCTCTCTGAAAGAGCCAAAGCAAATGTAAAAGTACTTTCAGACTTCTCTGAAAATAGCAAAGCAAATGTAAAAATGCTTTCAGACCTCTCTGAAAGAGGCAAAGCAAATGTAAAAGTGCTTTCAGACTTCTCTGAAAGTAGCAAAACAAACGGGGAAATGCTTTCAGAGTTCTCTGAAACCTTCAAACGAAAGTATAAACTATTTTTAGGAAATACCGGATGAATAAAAATCTTAAAAAAGGGCCTTCCCTGTAAGGGATTACCAAAGGCTGCGGTTTGTATTATAAAAAGCAGAACCGGAAGAAATAACCCGGTGGCAATAAATAAAAGGAAAAACAACAAGATGCACATATACATCCATATATAATGGATTAAGTATATCCTATGCATTAAACAAATCAATACAAAAATTCATGTTGATTTGCTTAATGTTTTGCTTCTTAATAACTTTCCGCATATTGCATGATCAGATATAATCTCCAAAAATTAATTTTAATGTGTTTGTCCCGGATGTACTATAAATCGAAATTAAAAAAATTGTACTTTTGTACTACAAGGGTGTAAATATTCAAACAATTTAATTTCAGATGATTATATTTTTTCAAAAAGAGACGGCAGTTTATGTTGTTGAAGCTTCCAATACGTTTTCGTCGGACGATCAATTAAAATTATCCTGGTTGTTTTCCAATGCATTGCAAGTTGATGCTCCTTCTTTGGAAGGGATTTTTATCGGGCCTCGTCATGAGATGGTTAGTCCATGGAGTACCAATGCGGTAGAAATAACTCAAAACATGGGATTGGAAGGAATTACCCGGATAGAGTTATTTGAAAAAGTGATTTCTCCGTTACCTGATTATGCTCCGAAAGAATATGCCCTGACTGTTTATGATCCTATGTTGCAGGAAGTTTATACTAATCCGGGACAGGAAGTGTATTTTCAGGAGCGAAAACCGGAACCGGTTCAATACATCGAAGACCTGCATGCGTATACCCGGAAAGAAGGTTTGGCGTTGAGTGAGGAAGAGATAAATTACCTGGAAGAGTTGTCTGAAAAGTTGAATAGAAAACTTACCGATTCGGAAGTCTTTGGTTTTTCACAGGTAAACTCCGAGCATTGCCGGCATAAAATATTTAATGGAACCTTTATTATTGATGGGGAGACGAAACCTTTGTCGTTATTCGGATTAATTAAGAAGACATCTAAAGAAAATCCAAATAGATTGGTTTCTGCATATAAGGATAATGTTGCCTTTATTGAAGGCCCTACGATAGAACAATTTGCTCCGGGAAGGCAGGATAAACCAGACTTTTTTGATACGAAAGAAATCAACACGGTTATTTCTTTAAAGGCGGAAACACATAACTTTCCTACAACCGTGGAACCGTTTAATGGTGCGGCTACCGGTTCGGGAGGGGAAATCCGCGATCGTATGGCCGGGGGTACGGGAAGTATCCCTATGGCGGGAACGGCGGTATATATGACCTCTTATTCCAGGCTATCGGAAGATAAGCAATGGGAGAATAATATAGTTCCACGTAAATGGTTATATCAATCCCCCGATGAAATTTTGATAAAAGCATCCAATGGTGCCAGCGATTTCGGCAATAAATTCGGGCAGCCCCTTATCTGCGGCTCTTTATTTACCTTTGAACATGAAGAGAATAATAAGATATATGGTTTTGATAAGGTGATCATGCTGGCGGGGGGAGTAGGATATGCCAATAAAACTCATGCACTCAAGCAGGAACCTGCCGTAGGAGACAAAGTAATTGTTCTGGGAGGGGATAATTATCGCATTGGAATGGGAGGAGGGGCTGTCTCTTCTGTTGCTACGGGGGAGTTTTCAAAATCGATAGAATTGAATGCCGTGCAGCGTTCTAATCCAGAAATGCAGAAAAGGGTTTTTAATGCTGTTCGGGCGATGGTTGAAATGAATGAGAATCCTATTGTCTCTATACATGACCATGGAGCAGGAGGACATCTGAACTGTTTATCCGAACTGCTGGAATGTACCGGAGGGAAAGTAGATATAAATACATTACCTGTCGGAGATAAAACCTTATCTTCCAAAGAAATAATCGGCAATGAATCCCAGGAGCGAATGGGTTTATTGTTGAGGGATAAAGATATTGAAATGCTGCAACATATTGCAGAGCGGGAACGTGCCCCGATGTATGTCGTAGGAGAGACAACAGGGGATAATAAATTGGTGTTTGAGCAGGTGAAGGAAAAGGAAACACCCATCAATTTAGCTGTTTCCGATATGTTGGGCAATCCTCCTAAAACAATCATGCAGGATAGCACTGTTAAGGAAACTTTTGCTCATATAGATGAGGACACTTCTTGGGATTTGCAAAGGGAAATAGAAGATGTTCTTCGCATGGAAGCTGTGGCATGTAAGGATTGGTTGACCAACAAAGTAGACAGATCCGTTACCGGTAAAGTGGCGAAGCAGCAAACTTGTGGTTCCTTGCAATTGCCATTGAATAATTTAGGGGCTGTTGCTTTGGATTTTAATGGGGGCAAGGGGATTGCTACAGCAATAGGACATGCTCCTGCCATGGCATTGATTAATCCTGAACATGGCTCTGTAATGGCTATCAGCGAGGCTCTTACCAATATAATATGGGCGCCGCTTACGGGAGGATTAAGTGCCGTATCGTTAAGTGCTAACTGGATGTGGCCATGTAAAAACAAAGGGGAAGATGCCCGCTTGTACAAGGCGGTGAAGGCGGTGAGTGATTTTGCCTGTGAGTTGGGGATTAATATTCCTACCGGGAAGGATTCTTTATCCATGACGCAGAAATATCCTGATGGAGAGGTTGTTTTCTCTCCCGGCACGGTTATTATTTCTGCCGTTGGTGAGGTAGAGGATGTAAAGAAAATAATATCCCCCGTATTACAGTTGGAAGAAGAATCCAAATTGTTATATATAGATTTTTCTTCTGATAAATTTGAGTTGGATGGAAGCAGTTATGCCCAAACCAAAAACAGACTGGGAGATAAAGTCCCTGCTATTGTTGATGTAGATTATTTCAAAAAGACCTTTAATGCTATTCAACAGTTGATACGGGAAGAGAAAATACTTGCAGGACATGATATTTCTGCCGGTGGTATGATTACGGCTTTGCTTGAAATGAGTTTTGCGGATAATCGATTGAGCCTGGACGTAGATTTATCGTCGTTGGAGGAAAAAGATATCCGGAAGATACTTTTCTCAGAAAATGCAGGGATATTAGTACAAGTGGAGAATAACCATGAAGTAAAATCTTTCCTGGAACAGAAATCTATTCGTTATACAGAGATTGGGACAATAAACTTGCAAAGTCATCACCAGAAGATGGTTTTAAGAAAAGATGATCTTTCCATAACATTCGATATTGATTATCTCAGGGATATTTGGTATGAGTCGTCTTATCTGCTTGATTGCAAACAAAGCGGTGAAGAAAAAGCAACGGAACGCTACGATAACTATAAGAATCAGGAGTTGTTTTATCGATTTCCCGAAAAATTTGCCGGTCAACTTGAGCCGTATGGACTTTCACGTAATCATCAATCCAAAGGTGTAAAAGCTGCTATTATACGGGAGAAAGGAACGAATGGCGACCGGGAAATGGCTTATGCCTTGTATCTGGCAGGCTTTGATGTTAAGGATGTTCATGTAAGCGATTTAATGGCAGGTAGAGAAACCTTGAGTGATATTCAAATGATTGTTTTCCCGGGAGGATTTTCTCATTCGGATGTCTTGGGTTCTGCTAAAGGTTGGGCAGGAGCATTCCTTTTTAATGAAAATGCCCGTAAAGTATTGCATGATTTTTATAAACGGGAAGATACATTAAGTTTGGGAGTTTGCAATGGATGTCAGTTGATGACGGAATTGGGATTAGTATACCCTCAGCATCATAAAATGCCTAAGATGTTACATAATGATTCCCATAAATTCGAATCAATCTTTGTTAATGTAAATATATTACCTAATAATTCTGTCATGTTATCTTCCCTGGCAGGAAGTCGTTTGGGAATATGGGTAGCGCATGGCGAAGGGAAGTTTTCTTTGCCGTATGATGAAAATAAATATAACATCCCTGTTAAGTATAGTTATTCGGGTTATCCCGGAAATCCCAATGGGTCAGCTTATAACGCAGCTGCCATTTGCAGTGAGGATGGAAGGCATTTAGCAATCATGCCTCATTTGGAGCGGTCTTTATTTAGCTGGCATTGGCCTTATTACCCTGCTGACCGGAAAACGGATTACGTTTCTCCCTGGTTTGAGGCTTTCGTTAATGCCCGGAAATGGGTGGAATCGAAAAAATAAGTATCCTGCGATGGAATTAAAAAGGTAATCGTTCGGAGAAATATAAAAAATGTTTACTTTTGTTATGCTGTTTTTTCTTTCGATTTTCTTGTTTTATTTAACGGATAAAAATGCTGTTTTATATGTTAATTAAAACAATTAAAGAGAAATATGCAGGTTTTATATTTCTTTCGGACAATATGGTATTATCCTGCAAAAAACAATGAATTTATATAAAAGTGTATGAGTATTAGTGAAGAAATTATCAGAACAAATGAGTATTTAAAGAAAGGTTCCACAATTCTATATCCGACTGATACGATATGGGGATTGGGATGTGATGCTACTAATGCTGCTGCAATTGATAAAATATTTACTATAAAGAGTAGGTGGACAAGTAAAAGCCTGTTGATATTATTGGACGAGGCCGAAAAATTATCTTTATATCTGGATCATATTCCCGAAATAGCATGGGATTTGATAGAACAGGCAAATCGTCCTACAACATTTATTTATCAACATGTAAAAAACCTGCCTAAGAACTTGATAGCTCAAGACGGAACTATCGCCATCCGTATTGTACGGAATGAATTCTGTAAAAGGTTAATCAGTTTGTTTGGGAAACCGATCGTTTCAACTTCCGCGAATATTTCAGGACAGCCTACACCTATTTCATTTAATGAGATAAGTGATGAGATAAAGAAGAAAGTAGATTATATTGTAGATCCTTCTGTTTCTCCTGTAGAAGATGTTAAACCCTCTACAATGATTCGCTTTATAGATGATTATAGTTTTGAAGTGATCAGGGATTAATAATTTATTTAGAGTTGTTTTTACTTTCGGAAGAAAGTCTCCCGTACAAAGAGTTAAACATTTCTTTCAATTTTTGTTGATCACCAATTACCTTATGTACTTCAGATAACCCTTTTTTATTTTTATCTGTTTCCAGCCATAACTTCAGGTAACCGTTTTCTCCGTATTTTGTTTTAAGATGAGAATAAACACGGTCGTATTGTTGTTCATAGCTCTCTTGAGGATAATTGCCGATCCCGAAAGCGATTGAACGGTAAATAATTTTCTCAACAGAAATATCACGGTCTGCTTCCGCGACTATTTTTCCATAAATACTTCTGGGTTCGTGTTTATTGGATGCACGGTGATCTTCTACAGCCTCTTGCATCACTTTTAGCTCCTCTTTGTCAAACCATTGGCATAATTGCTTATCATTTTGCAAAATAATTCCCGATGTGATATGATGGTTCTCTCTTCCTTGCATTATTCCGATATCATGGTAGGCAGCAATTGTGTAGACCATATTGTTATTTACCGCATAATCTTTAGCTATCTGGAGACTATCATGGATTACTTTTTCAACATGGTCGATGTTGTGCCCCTTATCGAAGGAAGCGTACTGGGGAATGATCTCTTTTTCAAGGTATAATTGAAGATGCGGGTTAATCGTGTCGTTCATTATAATAGAATTGTTTATATTTAGCAACTCCTTTCAAGCAAACGATTTATATCAATACACTTACCGCACTTGAAATGTTTTTCAGGGCATTCTTTGTATCCATGTAGCCCGCAGGGACGACAATTTAATGTTTCTTCCGTTTCAATAACAACCGCATCATCGGCCAACGGCCCGAATCCGAATTCTGGGATAGTGGAACAGAAAATAGCCGTTGTTTTTGCATTTACGGAACTTGCGAGGTGCAATGGCGCGGAATCGTTTACAAAATTCATACACGCATCCCTCATTAATGCGGCCGATTCCAATAGATTGAGTTTTCCGGATAAATTGATTGAGTTGGCATGTCCGGATTGAGAAATTATTTCATTACAGATTAGTGTATCGGAAGGGCTTCCCAGGTAGTAAATATAAGTTAGTGGATTTGTTTGTTGTGCCAGTTCGATCCATTTTTCTTTCGGGAACTGTTTGGTAAACCATAAGGAAACAGGAGCGATGCATATATAACGATTTGTTTTGTATGGGTAAACATGCTCTTCATCGGAAAGAGAAGGATATAATTTAGGTTTCTGAAACCTGGAATCGGTGAATTTGCTGATCAAGCTTAGATTACGTTCAACTTCATGCATTGGATGAGTTCTCCCTATATTATGCGGGAAACGTTCGCTAAACAAGCAGGATAAGGGATTTTTATTAAAGCCTATCACTTTCTTTCCCCTTGAAAGAACAGCAATCAAACCTCCTGTCAGAAAACGTTGCAAGCAGATCACCAAATCGTATTTTTCCCCCCGGACATTTTTTATCAGATGGTATAAATGCTTATATTTCCCGGAGGACTTATTCCAGATATACAGTTTCCGGAGAAAAGGATGTTCGGTGAATAAGCTTTCGTTCCCTTTTTTAAGGAAAAAGTCAATGCTTGCTTCGGGGAAATATGCGTGTAATTTTTCAAGTACAGGAGTTGCCAGAATAACATCTCCGATACTTGCCGTTTGGATAATTAGTATTTTGTTTACTTGCAAGGCTTATTTATATATGTTCTATTGTGCAAAAGTACTAAAAATAGGAAACAGTTTGATCCTAAAGGAATATATAATGAAAGAGATGCCGATTGTTAATTTTTAATCAACTTTTTCACCCAGGTTTCTTTCCCGTCAGAAAATTTCATAATATAACAGCCCGGAGCAAAAGATCCTATATGAATGGCGTTGACTCCGGAATAAATGGCTTGCTGTTGCAATCGTTTTCCGAATAAATCATATATTTCAAGGATAACCGGGCGGGAATCCGTCTGAACGGAAATATAAACCAGGTCTATGCCGGGGTTCGGAAAAATAGTAAACCGGGTGTTGTCAGTTTGGAAATCGGAGGTGCCTGTTGTTTGCAAAGCTTTTAAAACAGCATTGTAGGCATGTACTTTTCCATACCCGAAACGCTTTGTCCCGTGTTGTTGTGTGAATTTATCAGAATAAGCCGTCTGAATAAGTATTTCTTTAATCTGGGCAGGCGTTAAATTCGGATTTGCCTGTAATACTAATGCCGCTACTCCTGCCACAAACGGGGAAGACATAGATGTTCCGGATACTGCAATAAATTTATAAGTTCGTCCTTGAAAAGGGACTGTCGCGTATGCACGATCCGAATTTGAACTGAAGCTTGAGATTGATGCAATTACATTGTATCCGGGAGCTGATATCTCCGGCTTGATCCGTTGATCGATGGTTGGTCCGTAGCTGGAAAAATTAGCAATATCCCCTCCAAAAGAATCACCCTGATTGTTTGTATATCTTGACTGATGGGCAGCAACTGCGATAACACAGTCTATATGGGAAGGAGCGCCTATCCCATAATATTTATCCCCGGAAGACCAACCGGCCATGCCTCCGTTTGAAAAATCACCACCCCAATTACCTACATCAGTGGTTAGCTCTATTAAATTCCATGCGTGAAAATCTCCTTCTTCGGAGACGACAATTAAACCATTTTTATAGTTATTGGATTTTATCCTGAATCTCACCTGGGGACGATTATTATAGCTGTTTGATTTTTCTATCAACGCATTGTAGAAAACAGTATCCGTTGAGTTTACTATAAGGAACGTATCGATATAGGAATAAGTGATTTCTGTGTTGTAATAAGGGGATGAGGTTATTAATTCATTATTGGAGTTGAGTATTTGCAGTCCGAAAGAAAAGGATGTATTGGGAGAACTGATCATCGATACGGATTGTCCCCATGGGGGAGTGCTACTACCGGCTGGAAGTACCAGGGATTTCAGGGTGTCATTTTCCTCCGAGAAAGTATGTGAAAGATGAAAATTTACATCCCCGTTATTTCCACCGCTGCTCACAAAAACAACACCTAAGTTAGATAAGGAGTCGATTACATTTGCCATTCGTCCTGTCCCATCCATATTACCAACATAATGCAAGCCCCAGCTCATGTTGATTACAAGTCTTTTCTGTTCTTGTTTTGCTATTTTATGCATCCATAAGAATGCGTCAATAATGGCTTGTTCGTTTACGGCAATAGCTACAAAGAGTAAATCCGCTTCGTAAGCGATGCCTCTGTATGGAGTTCCCGCTCCCGCTCCTCCGGCAATAGAAGCCACATGCGTTCCGTGATACCCATATCCATATACATTCGAAGTATCACATTGAGCTTTCAGAAGAATATCCTTTCCGACTAATTCCGTACCGTAATTAAAGCCTTCAGGTGCAGGCCCGGCATGCCTGTATTGATCCCATGCCCGCAAAACTCTGTAATGGGTCATCGTTGTATCATAAAAGACAGGATTTGTGTAATCAAAGCCCCAATCCGTAAAACCAATAATAATATCTTTTCCGGAAAAGCCATCGACCATATTGATTCCTTGCCAAACACTATCTACTCGTCCATCAATGGCTGCACGATATAAGTTCTGAGCCTGAATTGCCCATTGTTGTCCTTTTGTATTGAACAAAATGGAAATGAAAGCTAATAATAAAAATGCCTTTTTCATATATCCTTTTAATTTGGTTTCTATTTAATTTGATTTTATTTGCAAAAATATACATTAAAGTAATCAATATACGGAATTAAGACTATGAAATTGTCAAAAGTTGACAGGAGATTAACTCCGTTGAACTCACAAGCTCAACGGGGTTAATTCCTGACAAAAGAGTGGTTCTTGTGTCAACTTGTGGCAAGTTATATAAGAACAAACTATAGTACAGAATATATTTGGAAAGATACCATACCTTTACAGTGAGGTATAGCATCCGGCTGAAAAGAGACTGTACCTTTATAAAGAGGCATAGTCTCTGCCTAAAAAGATACTATACCTTTCCAGAGAGTTATAGCATCTGCCTGAAAAGATACTATGTCTTTCCGGAGAGTTATAGTATCCGGCCGAAAAGATACTATGTCTTTCCAGAGAGTTATAGTATCTGCCTGAAAAGATACTATACTATTACATAGAGGCATAGCATCTGGCTGAAAAGATACTATACTATTATATAGCAGTATGGTATCTGCCTGAAAAGATTGCAGGAAAATAAACCGTGGCCTAAAATCTTTCCTCCTTTCTTATATAAAACTTAAACCAGGGCATGGAATCTATTATGGATCTTATCAAAAGTCAATCTCCTGCCTCAACTCTTGACAAGTTCTATCATTATTTCGTTGCAGTTGTAGAAAAATCGGAAAAATGCAGCATGCAACATGCCGGTACGGATTACATAAGTAGAACATCAATGATGTTCCAGAGAAAGGATTATTCAGGAAATAAAACCTTCCGCAAACCCATCCGGCAGGTTGACGTATGGCAGTCCGGATTCCATACCTCTTCCTTGCCGCTGGCTGCCGGCAGCCGGGATTTTGTAAATCTTCCCTGTCAGCTGACGTGCAACAGCCAATCTTCCATCAATATTGCTGCCTCGTGATTGAGAAAAGGTATTAAATTATCAAAAGAAGTCCTTTGAAATGGTTTTTTCGCATAAAAAAGGGATGCTATTACAAGAAATATTATTCACAGTAAAAGAGAATCGTTCAATGATATCAATTAGCAGATGCTTTAATGATATGTATAGTAACAATAAAGTATTTTCATTGTGTTTTTTTCGTATTTTTGTAAAAATAATTATTTAATGAAGAAAGTTGCGGTTGTAATATTGAATTGGAATGGTGAAAAGTTCTTACAGGACTTTTTATCTCCCTTGATAAAATATACTCCGGATTGGGCAGAGATTGTAGTTGCGGATAATGCTTCAACAGATAATTCGGTGGCATTTGTTCGCGAACATTTTCCTCAGGTACGCATTATTCTCAATGATCAAAATTATGGTTTTGCCCAAGGATATAATATTGCTTTGAGGCAAATAGATACCCAATATTATTGCTTGCTTAATTCAGATATAGAAGTTTCTCCCAATTGGCTGGAACCGGTTATTGATTTTCTGGATCAACGGCCGGAAGTTGCTGTTTGCCAACCGAAATTACTTTCTTTTTATGACAGGATAATGTTCGAATATGCAGGTGCATCAGGAGGATTTATTGACAAATATGGATATCCATTTTGTAGGGGGCGGCTATTCAGTACCCTGGAGAAGGATATTGGGCAATATGATGATGCAGTAGATATTTTTTGGGCAACCGGAGCATGTATGTTTGTTAAATCCTCTATCTATCATGAATTAGGCGGTTTGGATGATGATTTCTTTGCCCATATGGAGGAAATTGATTTTTGTTGGCGGGTTAAAAATGCGGATTATAAGGTGATGTGTTGCCCCGATTCGGTAGTTTACCATGTAGGGGGTGGGACCTTGCCTAAGAAATCCTCTCATAAAACATTTCTTAACTTTAGAAATAATATAATACTATTGTACAAAAATTTACCTAAGAGAAGACTGCCATGGGTGTTCTTTGTTCGCTTTATATTGGACAATGTTGCAGCCGTACGATTCTTGTTTGAAGGTGGTTTTGGCGATTTTATGGCTGTATACAGGGCTCATTTTTCTTTTTATGCTTCATTAAAGAGGAATATCCGTAAACGTAGTTGGATAAAACACCGGCATGTTGGCCAGATATATAGCAAGAGCATTGTTATTGATTATTATTTACGTAAAAAGAGTTACTTTTCCGATTTGGATCCTTCCAAGTTTAGCAAATAGATCTTTTGGATTTAAATGAATTAACAACACTTCATAAAAGGAAGTTCCTTTATTTTTGAAATAATTATATTGCAATGTTTTGTGATTGATTCTATCGTTTGTCCTGCGATATGGGGGGAAAGAATTACATCGTCACAATTCGCTAAATAGTACATTGCCCTGTCCCATTCTTCAATAGGTTTGTTTTGAAGATTTATATTTTCATATTCCAATACATCCAATACGGCACCTTTAACTTTCCCACGGGATAAGTTATTTACCAAATCCTCTGTGGAAAGAACCTTACCTCTTGAGGTATTGATTAAGTAAATATTTTTTTCAAAGCCGGCGATAAACTCATTATTTATATAATGATAGTTTTCAGGAAAATAGTTAATATGAATGCTTACAACATCTGCGTGTTGTTGCAAGGCAATTAAGTCTACAGCTTTGATGTACTGGTCTTCATAATTTGTTTTATATTTATCATAAGCCAATATTTCACAATCGAATCCGCTTAGCTTTTTTGCGAGCGCTTTGCCCATATGTCCGTATCCGACAATTCCTATTGTTTTATTGCAAATTTCAAGTCCCCGGTTTTCATTCCGGAGCCAGATCCCTTCGCGTACTTCCGTATCAGCGCGCTTTGTATTGCGGAACAGGCATAATAAAGAACCGATTGCATATTCTGCAACGGCATCTGCATTTCCTTCAGGGGAATTAATGCAGGCGATGTTTTTCTCAGCAGCGTATTTTATATCAATATTCTCCATCCCGGCACCGATGCGTGCAATGAATTTCAACTGCGTGGAAGAATCCAGTAAAATCCGGTCGATTGCAAATTTATTCCGGATGATATATCCGGTATATTCGTGAGCTCTATCCAATAACATTTCATAGGAGGTATCCGTGCTGTCACATTCAAATCCTAATTCTTCCAGTTGCGATTGCATGGAATAATGTACGTTGTCAATGAATAAGATTTTCCCTTTTGTATTCATCTATTTATAATATGGCTTTAATAGTTTTGTATTCTTTTTTTACAATAATTCCAACGTAGAAAAGCAGGATAAATGTATTTATTATTATTTTGATAGCAAAACTATGTTCTCCAAACTTATCAAACGGAATTACAAAATAGCTTAAGGCAAATAGTAATAATGCAAGACCTATATAAAAACCTATTTTCTTTAAATCATACTTGATTGGATAAAACTTTTGTCCGATCAGATAAGAAGCAATAACCATGGCGGTATAGGTTATTAAATGTCCCCAGGCAGCACCGATATATCCTATTGTTGGAATTAACATCCAATTGACAACCAAGGTAATGATCGCTCCTCCCACTGTTATATATGCCCCATACTTGGTTTGACCGGTTAGTTTATACCATATGGATAGATTAAAACAAATTCCCAGAAACATATATGCAAGCAGTAGAATCGGAACCACAGATAACCCTTCATGATAATTCTCACTGATGAAGTATTTCACAAAATCAATATACATCATTGTCGCAAGAAATATAAATGCACAGGCTATTACAAAATACGTCATAACAACGGAATATCCTTGCTTGGCATCTTTTTGCTTGTATATGGAAAAGAAAAATGGCTCTGCCGAATAACGGAATGCTTGTATAAACAAATTCATGATAACGGCAATTTTAAAACATGCGGAATATACTCCTAAATTATGCATTGCCATATCAATGTTATCGGAAGATAATCCTTTTATCATAATCCGGTCGATTGTTTCATTTATAATTCCGGCAAGCCCTAAGATTAATAAAGGGAAGGCATAGGTAAGCATTCGCTTCAGCAAAGGTTTATCTAGGGTTAGCTTGATTCCTTTGCACGTAAATACAAGTAGAATAATTTGGATAATTGATGCAATAAGGTTCGCTATAAAAATATAACCGACGCCTATGGCAGGATTATATATTGTTGAGAAGAAAGATGTTCCTATATCATGGCTTATCATAAAAGGACAAAACCAAAGAAAGAAAACATTGAAGAAAACATTGATGAGAATATTGGTGATTTTAATGCCTGCGAATACATAGGGTTTATTATTCGCTCTTAATCGGGCAAAAGGGATCGTACTGATTGCATCCAGGCCAACAATAATTACAAACCAGCGAATATATTCGGGATGATCAGAGTAGTGCAACAGGTTTGCAATGGGTTGAGATAAAGCAAGTCCCAATACAATAAAGATAGAAGATGTGGTGATCAGAGACGTTATTGTAGTTCCAAAAACACGGTTCTTATTCGATTCCATTTCGGAGAAGCGAAAAAAAGCGGTCTCCATTCCATAAGTAAGCAAAACCAGAAGCAATGCAACCCACGCATACATTTCTCCCACAACACCATAGACACTTGGATTGGTGAAAATATATGTATGTAAAGGAACAAGCAGGTAATTTAATAAACGACCCAGGATGGTTGTTGTCCCATATATGGCAGTTTGTCCTACTAGATTTTTTATTTGTCCCATAGTAACGGCTGCGTTACTTTATTGAACGAGTTTTACTTCTTCTACTTGTAATATTTCCTGGGTATCTACATCGTAAATGAAAGCGATAATATGACAGTTCTCTTTGTTCCAAGGTTGTCCGTTAAAGCTAACAGAGTATCCTTTAATTTGAGAATCGCCATTTACTGCTATATTCAGATTATCTCCCCAAGTAGGAGCAAGCGATGCTCTTAACATGTGATTATGTTCATAGTTGCAGATATCTCCGGCTGTTGCATCCTTTTGAGGCGCAATAATACCGTTTTCAGTTAGAAGGACACAGAGCCGTAATTGTTTTGAATTATCTGATAGTAAAGAGGCTTTTACAAAAACACAAGCTTTGTCATTGTTATATTCAGGTATTATCTGGATACCCATGGTAGCAGGGGTGCGGGTTATACCCTCCAGTGTACTTGCCCATTTGCCGGACGCTAGTACGCGGCTAGTGCCGAAAATAGTTCGGTTAATCATTCCGGAAGGATTTCCGGGAATGGCAAATACTTCGGTATATTCATTTCCTGCAGCAGTTCTAAAATCAGAATCAAACGAACAACTTTCGGTTGCGGTCAAAGGGCGGGCCGTAGATCCTGAATGGATCGCAATTAAAACAAGTGTGTCTCCCATTTGCGTTTTTAAACCTGCAGCAATGGCGTGTGCTCGCGGACAATTCGTACAGGTATGGCCGGTATAATCTTCCAATAAGTATTTTTGTAATACGTTATTGAGCGCAGGAAAAGAGGGAGTGTCACATTCTAAGGAAATGACCTCAGTCTTATATGGTTTATTGATTTTGTCACAAGAAACAAAGCCAATAATGATAATCAGTATAGGAAGAAATCTTTTCATTTTATTTCTTAATATTTAAATTTAAAAACTGGTTACTATTGATAGTCCGGCGCCATATGATGCAGGAACAGCACGACAAATACCACCTACACATAGGATTCCTTCATATTGTTTTCCAAAACTTAACGAAACTTTGGTGGTTTTATATACAAATGATCCGTTAATGCTATAATAATGGACTTGTTTCTCTGGATTGGCATTGCCATAATTCCATCGGTCTAATACGGAAATGAACCATTTGGGAGAGATGGAATATTCTAACTGTGCGTAAGCCCAACTTCCTTTGCTGTCTTTTGTATAAAGATGTTGTAATTCCAGGCGTAATGCATGTTTATTGTTAATTTGGCAAGTTAAGTCAGCAATAACAGTATGAGAAACAACATTGGGTTCTCCCACATGGCCTTCGATTACAGCCTGGTTGTAAGTTAAAAATATATACCCCAGAGCTAATTTCCATGTACTATTAAATTTACGGCTTATTTCAATGTTGAAATCTTGATATAGCAAATCTCCAATTCCAAAGAATGGGGAAGTATACCCATCTGTTCCGGCCATCTCACCGTCCGCATCCACGGCATCCTCAACTAAATTTCGTTTTATGTCATGAATGTTGGAATAATTAACCGTAATATCAGTTCCATACCGGCCTCCAACCTTCGACTTCTTCTTAATCTGGTAGTTTACTTGTGCTTGAAACCCAATTTGCCCCATTGGTTGCGAAGCATAAGGATACATTGCCGGTAAGGCATATGTATGTTCTTTGGTTATGGTAGGGATGTAGTTGATAATATTGTTATTTCCGATAGCATCTCTACTTGTTCTGAAATCCATATTATCGGTTCGCAATCCGGTTAAATAAATACCCAATCCTTTCATGGCATACGAAGCTGTTACAAATATAGCTTCTCCTGGTTTGTATATCATGTCATTTAAGAAGGAAGGATCATTATACTTATATGCATATTCGGCATTTAAATTAAAATCTTTATAACCAAAATTTAATCTGGCCGCTGCCGCCAATACATTTTGTGGAAGATTGTATTCGGGATCATTATCCCGTTCAAATTTGCTCAGCACACTTCCTCCGATTCCCAAATTGAAAAAGTTATCACTTAATTTAGGGATCATTTCCGAAAAAGAGAAATCTCCATCAATTCCTCTGATTTCTCCTTCTTTCGTGAATAAGTTGCGTTGCATTCCCCAAATACCTGTAATGACAATCCCTTTATATGGCTTTCCTTTAACTCTTATTCCATAGGTGGCATTATCATATCCCAGGTTTCGATTTTCATAAGATCGGTAAATAAGACCATTGCCAAATTGCTCGTAAAAGCTTCCGACGGTTACTTCAAAGTACTCATGATTATATCCTACATAATAATAGGGTATGCCATGACCAACGTAATTAATTTTCTCAAAATCAATAAGGGGAAATTGATAAAATTCATAACGTAATCCGGCTGAAAATCCTCCGTTAGTATAGTTTATATTGGCAAAAGCGTTCATGCGAACTTTATCCCGCACAGTGTCGGCTCCGATTGCTTCATCCGGGATATAATATTGTCCGTCTAATTGAAAATTTCCTGTTACCCTGCTGTTTTTCAAAAAATTATTTTGCGCGAATAACAATGTTCCGAATGAAATGAACAATCCCAGAAAAATAAATTTTTTTTTCATTTAAATGAATATTTGTGATGGGAACTAAATAAGGCAATGTTTATACATTTCATATTTAGTAGAGAATTTGTTTAGAGTTGTTTATTTTGGCTCGGCAAGTAATTTTCGGACAACTTTAATATATTCTTCTTCCGCACCGGGAGAATATGAAGTGTGTTGCCATACAATTTCTTTATCTCCATTTAATACAAAGGTGTGAGGAATGTCGTTTACATTCATTGCTCGTTTGAAATCGGAATTTTCATCTAATAAAAATTCATAATCCCAATTTTGACCTTTTACTAAAGGTGATACTTTGGAACTGGAACGGCTATCATCTATTGAAATAGCATATATTTTAACTCCGGTTTCATCTTGCCAATCGTCATATAAGTCGGATATTGCTCTCAATTCTGTCATACAAGGTTTACACCAGGTAGCAAAAAAACATATAATGACAGGCTTTCCATCATTTTCAATATTTTGAGTGTTGAATGTTTTTCCATTCAATGTTTTTAAATCTACAGAAGGTAGGGGAAGTTTTCGTTTGGATATATCTTCTTGTGCTGTTATGGACGATGCAATGAAGATAAACAGTAACAGTGAAATAAAACGTTTCATATATATTATGTATTTAATAGTATTATGAATTACAAAAATAACAAAAAAAGTAATAGTAAAAATAAGAAAAATTCAAGGCGTTTTTTATAAAAGTTTTTTGTAATTTTGAAAATCAATATTTATGAGAAATATAAATACAAAATCGGCCCATAGATTCTTGAATATTAAGAGAAGAGATCCTTTTCTTATTGTTGATTTTAGATAACTAAAAGCAAACAATAAGAAATTTAAAATTGTATTAATTTAAAAATAAAAATATTATGGATTTACCTTTTGCAGAATCTTGGAAAATAAAAATGGTTGAACCAATTCGGAAAAGCACACGTGAAGAACGTGAAAAATGGTTAAAATCAGCGCACTATAATGTATTTCAATTGACTTCCGAACATGTATATATTGATCTTATTACCGATTCGGGAACAGGATCGATGTCTGATCGTCAATGGGCTGCAATGATGTTGGGAGATGAGAGTTATGCAGGAGCATCATCTTTCTTTAACCTTAAAAATAAAATTACTGAAATAACAGGATTTTCTTACGTGATTCCTACCCATCAAGGACGGGCTGCGGAAAATGTGTTATTTTCCTATCTTGTAAAAGAAGGAAACATTGTTCCCGGAAATTCGCACTTCGATACAACAAAAGGACATATTGAAGCACGCAAAGCTATTGCATACGATTGTACAATAGATGAGGCGAAAGACACTCAATTGGAAATTCCTTTTAAAGGAAATGTTGACCCGAAAAAATTGGAAAAAGTATTATCTGAACATCATGATATAATCCCATTTATTATTGTGACAATAACAAATAATACTGCGGGAGGGCAACCTGTTTCGATGCAGAATTTAAAAGAAGTTCGGACTATTGCTGATAAATATAAAAAACCGGTCTTGTTTGATTCCGCTCGTTTTGCAGAAAATGCATATTTTATTAAAGTTCGTGAAAAAGGATATAAAGACAAAACTATCAAAGAGATCACGAAAGAAATGTTTTCCTATGCAGATGGAATGACGATGAGTGCAAAAAAGGATGGCATTGTTAATATGGGAGGATTTATTGCAACACGTTTGGAAGAATGGTATGAAGGTGCTAAGGGTTATTGTATCCAATATGAAGGATATCTTACTTATGGAGGAATGAATGGACGGGATATGAATGCTTTGGCTGTAGGATTGGATGAAAACACTGAGTTTGATAATTTGGAAACTCGGATTCGTCAGGTGGAATATCTTGCTCAAAAATTAGATGAGTATAAAATTCCTTATCAGCGTCCTGCAGGGGGACATGCAATCTTTGTTGATGCAACAAAGGTCTTGACCAAAGTTCCAAAGGAAGAATTTCCTGCACAAACGTTAACGGTTGAACTATATCTAGAAGCAGGTATAAGAGGATGTGAAATTGGATATATTTTAGCAGATAGGGATCCTCTAACACGTGAAAATCGATTTGGAGGATTGGATTTGCTACGTTTGGCGATTCCTCGACGTGTTTATACGAATAATCACATGGATGTGATTGCTGTTGCATTAAAAAATGTTTTCGATCGCCGGGAGTCTATTACTCGTGGAGTTAAAATAGCATGGGAAGCTCCGATTATGAGGCATTTTACCGTACAATTAGAGCGGTTATAAGTATCTAAAGCCAGTGTGAAGCTTATTCCACTGGCTTTTTTATTTGTCTTTAACTTGATTTTTTATTATGTTATCTAGTAGAAAAGTGTTTTTCTTTTTCTTTTTATTGCTTCTTGGACAGGAATGTTTTGCAAAAAAAAATGAAAAAGTTTCGGATTGGTTTCAGGATAATCTACAGGGGAAAGTTAAAAACATAAAGACAATAGAATATGCAGTTGTTTTTCAGAATGGGAAGATCCAAAAAGGAGAAATAATAACCACTTCGTTGAAAGCATATAATAAAGAAGGATATATAATTGAAAGTATTGATCTTGATGCGGATAATTCTATAATTCAAAAGGAAATCTTTCTTTTTGATAAGAAAGGAAACAAGATTGAAGAATTGTTATATAATGAAGAAAATGAGATGGAACAACGCACAAAAATAAGATATAATCCTTTAAAACTACCAATTCAATCTGTTTCAGAAGATAATAAAGGAAGAAAGATTCAGCGATTAGTCTATCGGTATGATGATCAGGGATATTTAATTCAGTTGATCGGTTATGATAACAGGGGAAAGATGTCGGAAAAGAGTTATTATAGCTATGACCAACGAGGTAACCTTATTCAATATTTAGGTTTTGGACAATTTGACAATAGGACAATTAATTATAAATATAATGATTCTAATAGAATAATAGAATTATTATGTATGGATATAAAAGGAAATTTCATAGAAAAGTTTTTCTTTCAGTATGGGGAACAAAAAGGATCGGAAAAACGTATATCTGTAAATATTAATAATAAAATTCTGCATACAGATAACTATCTTTATGATGAATATAATAATTTATTGGAATTAACTCATTTGGATATAAATGGGTTGATTAAAGAACAACACGCTTTTGTTTATCAATATGATACAAAAGGTAATTGGACAAGTCAAATTTTCTATACAGGAGTAGAAAAGTTAGGGACTAGTATTACAGAGCGTATTATAGAATACTATGATTAGTATATATTTGAATAATCGATGTTTTTTTGAGAGATAAAGTAATAAAAGAGTTATTCCTCGGATTTATATACGGAATGTTTAAAATTTTCAGGATTATCCGTTTTTAATTTGCTGTATACTTCCAGATCCACAAAGTTCCCGTTTAGGAATTCACCATCTCGTTCTATTCCTTCAAAAGAAAATGCTAAGCGTTGAGGGATTTTTAGACCTGAAGCATTCCCTCTAGCGCATTTAATTTCAACTCGATGCATGTCTAATTTCTGAAAAGCAAATTCTATTAATTTAGCAACAGATTGTGAAATAATTCCTTTTGTTTGAAATTTTTCAGAAAGCCAATATCCGATACCTGTTCGTTTATTTAGTTTGTCTGTATTTTTGAATCCGATCAGTCCTGCGAAACTTCCCATATAATGAATCACAAATACTAATTCGGACTTTATTGTAGAGCTAATAGAATCCTCTATATCATTGACTGTTTTGATATGATCAATGCATGGTAACCATTTTCTGAGATACTCACGCTGACTGTTTATTGTTATGAAGATATCATTGGCATCACCAAGACTTATTTGTCTCAATAAAATATTTCCTCCAATAAAAAATTGTGTTTTCTCTTTTAACATATTTTTCAAAGTTAGAAAATCTGTTCTAGGATTAGAATACTTGTGCAAAGATATACAAAAAAATACAACAGAATATAAAAATATATTTTTTTTTGCAACAACATATAAAAATGATAGAAACATAAGGATTGAGTTTGTTTTATGAGTTTTCTTAATTCGAAAAAATATATTTCTGCATTTTCCCTTCAATAACTTATTGAGTTGTTTTTTTTATATTTTTTGTTTTTTATGAATAAAGAAATATTGATTTTGTTGTTTTTTTTCAATTGGATTCGTCGCACAATAGACTTTTTTCATTGTATAAGGGTCAAGCCCTGTATAAAATATGGTAGAGGATAATGTCATAGGGGTTGGCGTGAAATCTTGAACTTGCTCCAGGTTATAATGCAAATGTTTCATTTTGTTGGCTAAAACCTGCATATCGGAGAGCTTACATGCAGGATGTGAAGAAATAAAATAGGGGATAAGTTGTTGTTTTAAATTATATTTCGTGTTAATCTTATCAAATCTCTTTTTAAATTCGAGGAAAAAATCAAAAGATGGTTTTCTCATACATTGGACAACCTGATCCTCGGTATGTTCCGGAGCAACTTTTAATCTGCCGGATACATGATTTCGAATTAATAAAGAAGTATAATTATCAAGATAATAATCTTTGCTTTTTTGTTTATCTGTGCAAACTAGAAGATCGTAACGTATCCCACTACTGATATGTATTTTTTTTACAGTTGTTATCCTGGAGGCTTTTTCGTATAGTTCAATTAATGATTTGTGATTGTAATCCAAGTTATGACAAATCTTCGGGAAAATACAAGAAGGCCTTTGACATTGTTTACAACGATGTTCATCTTTTCCTTTCATATTGTACATGTTGGCGGAAGGGCCTCCTAAATCTGATATATGACCTTTAAAATAAGGCATTTTTGCAATACGTTCAATTTCTTTTATAATAGACTTTTCAGATCGACTGGCAATGAACTTTCCTTGATGTGCTGAAATAGTACAGAAACTACATCCTCCGAAACATCCTCTGTGAATATTTACAGAGGTATTTATCATTGTGAAGGCAGGTATCTCTCCTCGCTTGTTATATTTTGGATGAGGCAACCGCGTAAAAGGTAGATCATATACCTCGTCTAATTCTTGCTGGGATAATATAGGGAAAGGAGGATTTACTACCAGTATTTTATCTTTTACAGGCTGGATGATTTTTTGAGCTTTAACTTTGTTCGATTCCGTTTCAATAATATTAAAGGTCTCTGCAAATTTTGTTTTTGATTTTAAACATACATCGTGAGAGTGTAGTTTAATAGCATCTTTGAACTCAGATTCCTTTTTGTTTGTCAAATAAGCAATTTGATCAATAGAGTAAAAATCTTCAGGGGATGCTTTTTCTTTTTGCTTAAACACTTGTAGAATGGATCGAATTGTTTTTTCTCCCATGCCATATATTAACAGGTCAGCCTCGCTATCATGTAAAATAGAAGGCAAAAGTTTATCCGACCAATAATCATAGTGGGTGAATCGCCGCAAAGAAGCTTCAATCCCTCCTAAAATTATCATTGAATCAGGATATAGCTTACGTACAATCTGAGAATATACAGTAGTTGCATAATCGGGCCGAAATCCGGATACATTTCCAGGGGTATAGGCATCGGTCGATCGTAAACGCTTGGCTGCAGTATAATGATTGACCATAGAATCCATGCTTCCGGAGCTGATCCCAAAAAATAATCGAGGTTTTCCGAACTTTTTGAAATCCCGAAGGTCGTCGCGCCAATTTGGCTGAGGAATAATAGCTACACGAAATCCTTCCTGTTCAATCAACCGTCCGATAATAGGTATGCCAAAAGAAGGATGGTCGATATAAGCATCACCGGAAATAAGAACAACATCTACATAATCCCATTTACGAAGTTCAATTTCCTTTTTTGTAATGGGTAAAAATGATGTTAGATCATTCATTTTATATCTCGACTAATTTCCGGTATTTAAGACTGCATAAATACCCAAGTTTATATAAATTAAACAAAGTGAGGTTAGGGTATCTACTATTGAAATTGATTAACATTAAATTTTTGTATATCCGATATTGCAAAAAGAATAATGAAGTTGTATATGTTTTCTCCAAAAACGTATAGTATTTAAGAAGACGAATGCTTTTGATTAATGCATCCTGGTTGGAGTATTGTTCCAATAGGATTTTAAGATTTTCTACACCTTGCCTTGTTTTCTCCAAATAAACATCATTGGTATCGATTCCTGTATGATAAAGAGGATTATCGATGTGAGTAACTGTATAATCCCGTTTTTGCAGTTCAAGGCCGAATAAAGTATCTTCATGCCCGTAATTACGTAAGAGTTCGTTGAACCGGATACGTAGAAATAAATCTTTTGTAATCAGAAAATTGAAAGTTGAAAACCTTGAATTAGGTGCTTTGTTACGTTGCTTTGCAGGTTTAGTTTCACATCGCATACCATATATCCATCTTAAATAGGAATTGGCTTTTGGTTTTTGCTGTTTATATGCAGTTCCCCCGCATACCACAATTTCTTTTCCTTTACAATAGGGGAGGTATCTTTTTATAAATTTGTTATCTATCGGTTCGGAATCACAATCTAAAAAAAGTAAATAATCATATTTTGCCTGTCCGGCTAAATAGTTCCTTGCAATAGCACGTCCTGCTTTTGTAGGGAGTTCGAATAGTTTTGTATTGGGTAAATCACGAAGTACCAAATTATCCCGTTTGCATGTGTTATCAGAATTATCGTCTAACAATAAGATCTCAAAAGGTATTTCTGCTTGACTTGCTTGTTTATGTAATTGTTGTACGAGATTGACAGCGTTGTAATTGTATATGGGAATTAATATAGATAACATTATGATTATTCAAGAACTTTACCATCACTAATTTGTAATACGCGTGATGGGATTTGGTTAATAATTAAGAAATCGTGTGTGGCAACTAATACTGCGGTGCCTTTTTCTGAAATCTGTTTGAATAAATAAAAAATATCATAAGAAGATTCCGGGTCAAGATTACCTGTCGGCTCATCCGCTAAAATGATTTCAGGATCATTAACCAATGCCCTTGCAATACATACACGTTGCTGTTCACCTCCGGAGAGTTGATGAGGCATTTTATGTCCTTTTGTTTTTAAGCCGACCATATCCAAAACTTCTTCGATCCGTTCATTCCGTAATCTCTTATCCTTCCATCCGGTTACCTTAGTGACAAATTTAAGGTTTTCAAATACACTTCGATCTTGCAATAATTGGTAATCCTGGAACACAATTCCTAATTTACGTCTTAAACATTGAATGTTTTTCGTTTTTATTTTGCGCATATTATAACCAACCACTTCTATTTCTCCTGTAGTTGGCTCGATATCACCATACATCAACTTAAGTAAATTGCTTTTGCCGGAACCTGTTTTGCCTACCACATAAACAAATTCACCTTTATTAATAGTAAAGGAAACATCGGATAAAATGAGAATTTTTTGTTGGAAAATATCTACATTCTTTAAACGAATAACAGGAGATGTTGATTCTTCGTTCATCGTTTCCTGAATATCAATCTCAATTGTATCATTTTCCAACATTATTTCATCGGATTGTATTGTTGAATCTGTCATGATTATACTTTAATAATTAGTTGCAAAGATATAGTTTTTCAGGATAAATGATTGTTTTTTGTTGTGATTTTATATTTCATTTAAAATGGTTGTTTATATAACAAAAAAGAGGCAATTTTATTGTCTCTTTTTTGTTCGTAAGAAAGTTCTTATTATTATTATTTGATATTCATCTTTTTTACGATTCGTTGTCCATTGAACTCCATGGTATAAAAATAAATTCCGGAAGCCAGGTTGGAAACATTTAACTCCAGCATGTTTTCTCCTGATTTTGCTTCTTCGGATGTAAATAATAACGATTGGCCATTGACATTATAAATTGTAAATAACGCTTTCCCGTCTGTTGGAACATTGTAATTAATTAAAGTAACATCATTTGCCGGATTAGGGAAATTTTGGTTCATCGAGATATTTGTTTTATCTATATTTGTTATGTTCTGAGGAGGTATGGCGGTACGTTGAGACTGTAATGTATCATTTGACGGATTATTATCATACGAATCTATATATACCGTTATTGAGTAAGTAGATTCATTAGGAACTGTATATGAATCAGTAAATGTATGCGTAATAACACCAAAAGCATTGACCGATGGAATAATATCGGTAAGAGTTTCGATTGTTTCGCCATTAGGATTTCTTATTAATGCCGTAATATTTACATTTTGATAAACAGTATCAGGACTTTTATTTTCTAAAGTTACGCTGATATTAATGGATTCTCCAATAATGTCTGTTTGTCCGAAAGGTTCATTAAGGCTAACAATTGCCAGGTCTTTGAAAATATCATTGTCGTAATAATAATAAGTCTTTAAAACCATTTCCCAGGTTGCCGCATCCATACTATATTCTTGAGACATAAAGAAAATATTGTTCTCCGAATTATAACCATATTTTTGTTTGGTTCCAACATAAAAATCCATTAACCCTGCATAACTGATATTTATTTCGGTTTTTGTTTCTGTTAGTAAATCACCGCTATATTGATTTGTAAGCACAATGGCATCCGGAATACTAATAGGGATAGGGATCATTATAACAACAGTTGTAGACAAATCTCCTTTAATAGTCATTAATTTATTATTGCTGTAAGCGAAGGTTAATTGTATTGTAATATCTAATGTTCCCATGCCTGTTGCAAAATCAGAGACATCAAAATCATTGATTGTCATTGTAGCAGAAGATGGGTTCCCATTTTGGTAGATTGGAAGGATTTTCATCGTAAGATCCCATGATGATGTCGATTTATTATAACTATTAATAAGAATAGTATCGCAATCCCGTAATTCCAAATCTACTCCAAAAAAAGATAATAATGAAGAAAAATCATTAACTTCATCAAAATTTCTTACTCCTTTGTATAT
Organism: Bacteroidales bacterium; assembly: GCA_031553535.1. Taxonomy (GTDB): domain Bacteria; phylum Bacteroidota; class Bacteroidia; order Bacteroidales; family WCHB1-69; genus JAIROC01. The sequence goes on from JAVBLM010000044.1 coordinate 24,846, forward strand.
AATGTGAATTGTGGAATCTAATGGTTGTCCTGACATGGATGAGTCTACTCGGTTATAGTAGTCTATCTGTTTATTGTTTTCATCATAAATCCATGTTTGTGACTGATATAGCCTGTTGTTTAAAAAGCGGGTACTGGAAATAATCCGGTCACTGCCATCATAGCTTTTTATCGTAGAATCAGTATAATCTGGCGCGCCCGGAGGATAAGAGATTTCTTTAATCACTTGTTGATTATTGTTATATGTATAAACAGTCCTCGCATAGAGTAAAGAATCATTGCCTTGAAAGCCATATTCATGAGAGTAAAGCGGTTTGTCGCCGGTAGCTTTGTGAAATTTTTGTCCGGTTGCATTTATGCTTACGGAGATAAGAATTAATAAAAATAATTTTTTCATTTTCTTCAGATTTTAAGTTTGGGATTAAAGATATATATAATTTGCAAAAATATATATTTTTATTTTATCTTTCTTCTTAAATTCATAATTAACTCCGTTGAGAGCTTCGCTGTTCGTAATTTATAATTCGTCATTCGTAATGGAGTCATTATTTTCCCTGTTCTTTCTTGCTTGCGCCCGTCCTTTTCGTTGGGAGATAAGGTATTTGTAATGCTTAATATGTTCATTTAGTTCATCGACAAAAGGAAGATACGCGGCTTCTCCCTCAACGACCATCAAAGCATTGATACGCTCGGTAAGAGTCCGGTAAATAGAATCGAGTTCTTTACGGACTGTTTTCATCCGCAGGTCAGTTCTTGCCATTAATTCAAGATGACGCTCTTTTTGCAATCTCTCGAATTGCTGATTGCATAAATCCAGTTCATCAATCCAATATTCCAGGCCGGATATCTTCCCTGCATCCATGGAATATTCTCCCCGGAGATCTTTTACCAAATTATAAACAGCTGCGGTTTCCTTGTCGTACGATTTTTCGGAAATTTTTCCATAGGCATCGATAAGTATTTGCAACCGGCTGGCTGCTTGCATCACATCCGGCCGAGAATGATGGCTATAGGCTTTGATAACAAGGACTAAACCACGGGAAGCATGACCTCTGGCCGAATCCATCGCTGCCAGCCTTTGGGTAAAAGAACTTTTAAAGACTAATTTCAGGCATTCATCTTCCATTTGGAAACCGGGAAGATACAACTCTTCGAATGGTACCATGATTTTCAATGCTTCGGCAGTATATTTCCGGACTAAATTCAAGAATATGATATGGAATTGGAAATGTTCTTCATGATGAAGATTCTTGAAGGTTATTATTTCGACTTTCATATAGCGTAATTTTATAAGATTAATAATAAAAAAAGATAAAAGAAAAGGAAAAAAACAGGCAAACAATTCTGTTCCGGCTTTTTCCAACATAGCATTCTTCTGTTTTGACTTTTATGCCGGTAAGTTCCATAATGAATTTTCTTACCGGTACTTTCCAGCAGATGAATTCCATAGTGAATTTTGTTGCCAGTACTTTCCGGTAGATAAATTCCATGGTGAATTTCCTTGCCAGTACTTCTCGGCAGGTAGATTCCACAATGAACTTCCTTGCCGGTACTTCCTGGCAGACAAATTCCATAATGAACTTCCTTACCAGCATTTACTGGTAGGTAAATCCCATAATGAACTCCATTATCGAGATTTCTAAACGGATTTTTTTCATAGTAGAATGTATGCAACAGGATTACAGGCAGATATTTTGTTGAATTAAAATACCTGTCAATATATTCAGAATGCCTTTTATTTTGGAAAATACATTTTCTGGAGACGGACGGCAAGTGGTAATAAAAGAAAAACCTCTTTCCGTAAAAAAGAAAGAGGTTTTTATATAATGATTGTAATGTTTTCATGGTCAGGTTCCGGCAGCAACCGGTCAATATCCACCGGATATAGTATTTTGCCCGGCTGTATACAAGTAAAAAATCCATGTAAGGAAAGAAATGGATATCTTCCCCTCTCTTTTCCTCAAAGGGGAGAAGATGATTTTGACTGTTTTCCGGTGTCATATAGAGTTCCATTTAAAATCCTTTCAAAATATATTAAATCACATGTATGATTCTGCCTGCAAATATATAAATATTTTATATGTAATGCTATATTTTAAATATTTTTATAATAAAATATCTAATCATAGTTTAAATCTTATTTTTTAGTATTGTGAAAATTATAATTTGATGACAAAAATAAATTTTATTATTATAATTCCGTTTGTTTATGATAATAATCTATGGAATTAAACATTAATAGACACAGATAAACGATAAGAGCCTGCGGCTGATTTATATTTCATGGGTATTATTTCAACAGAAAACACCTGTGAATTTATCAAAAGTTGAAATAGAAGATTATCTCAATTTTTGACATCCTCAGTTTGAAAAAAGTTATAACTTTGCAAAGCAGAAATATTTTTAGCAAATATACGATACGAATGAATAAGATATTTTCAGGAACAGGAGTAGCATTGGTTACCCCATTTAAACAGGATTTTTCTATTGACATTGAAAAAATTGATGTTCTGGTTAATAATGTGATAAGTAATGGAGTTGACTATATTGTTGCATTGGGAACTACCGGAGAAACTCCCACGTTGTCCTTTGCAGAGAGAAAATTGATTTTGGATACAATTATAGAATCCGTCAATGAAAGAGTTCCTGTTGTCGCAGGTATAGGTTGTAATAATCCTATAGAGGTTAATGAACAGATTCATTTCTTTGATTTGCGTAAAGTATCAGCAATTTTATCGGTAGCACCTTATTATAACCGGCCTCAGCAAAGAGGATTGATTGCCCATTATGAGTCGATTGTAGAGCAAAGTCCATTGCCTGTGATTTTATATAATGTCCCTTCGAGAACCGGGGTAAATATAGAAGCGAATACAACATTGGAACTAGCGAAAAGAAATCCGAAAATTATCGGAATCAAAGAAGCATCCGGTAATTTTACCCAGATTATGAATGTTATTCACAATAAGCCGAAAGATTTTCTTGTGATTTCCGGGGATGATGCTATCACATTGCCTTTGCTGGCTTGTGGAGTTGACGGAGTTATTTCCGTTGTGGCGAATGCGTTTCCTAAGGATTTTTCCAGGATGGTTCGCCTGGCATTGGATGGTAAATACAAGGAGGCAAAGGAATATCATTATAAACTTTTAAATTGTATGTCTGCCTGTTTCCAAGATGGAAGTCCTGCCGGGGTAAAAGCTTTTTTACAGGAGCAAGGTTTGATTGATGACTATATACGCTTACCTTTGGCAAGAGTAAATGATGGTACGAAAAAATTAATTCAGGATTTACTTAGCGCGTATTAGATGGAATACAAAGAATTAGTTGCTTCGTTGGCGAGAAAAGAATATCTTCCTGTCTATTTATTGATGGGGGAAGAACCTTATTTTATTGATAAGATAAGTAATTATATTGAAGAGAATTTTTTCGAAGATGAAACGGCTAAAGATTTTAACTTTCAATTACTGTATGGGAAAGATACTACTGCAAGCCAGATTGTAGCTTTTTCTAAAGAATATCCGATGATGTCTGATTACCGGTTGGTAATTGTTAGGGAAGCCCAAAATGTTGATAAGATAGAGCAGTTGGCGGAGTATGTAAAAAATCCCCAGCGGCAAACTGTTTTGGTGCTTTGCTATAAATATAAGAATCTGGATGGTAGAACGGAGACTTACAAAACAATAGACAAAAATGGGGCTGTGTTTAAATCAACCAAAATATACGATAACCAGCTTCCTGAACATATAAAAAATATTGCCAAAGAAAAAGGGTTTACCATTGGAGACTCTGCCGTTAATTTATTGGCATCGCATATCGGAACCGATCTTTCCCGTATTGATAATGAAATAGAAAAACTCATTAATGTCATTCCGCATAATGGAGAAATAACATCCAAAATTGTAGAGGAATACATAGGTATCAGCAAGGAGTATAATATATTTGAATTTGTTACGGCAATAATTGCCCGTAATGAATATAAAGCATACGAGATATTGAATTATTTTTCTGCGAATCCGGCCAGTTATATCAAAGCAATGACTATTTCTACTTTGTATACGGCCTTTTATAGATTATTACAGTATCATTTTTCGGTTGATAAAAGTGAAAACTTTTTAAAAGCATTGGGTGTTTTTTGGAAAGATGCGCGTTTGTATCAGAATGCTGCTTCATTTTATCCGATATCTAAAATAGTAAAAATTATGCACTTGCTTAGAAAGTATGATTTAATGTCAAAAGGAGCTACGGGAAATAACATAGAAGAACAAGAACTGGTAAAGGAACTTGTTTTTCAGATTTTTAGAATGTAATATAATAGAAGTTACGCAAGTTACAGGTAACAATTGTAACAAGCAGAAAGATAAAATCGATAAAGTAGATAAAGCCGATAAAACAAAACGTCATTAACCATTTATCATTTGTCATTAACCATTATTTATACTTCATTTAACTTGCGTAATTTCTGTATATAAAAAAAAACTATATTTGCATATTAATTATTGAAATTTGATGAAACAAATAGTAGTTACAGGAGCCGCCGGATTTATCGGGAGTTGTTTGGTTCGGAAATTACATGAACTAGGTTATAATAATATTGTCGGAGTGGATGATTTTACCAAACAGGAAAAATCAAAAAATACACTTACAAAGCCATATCTTGAAAAAATAAGTCGTACGGAATTTTTCTCATGGCTTGATACCAATAACACAAATGTTGAATTTATTATCCATATCGGAGCACGTACCGATACAACAGAAAACAACTGGGAGTTATTGGATGAACTGAATTTAAGCTATAGCCAACAGGTGTGGGAGAATTGTGTTTTGTATAATATTCCGCTTATTTATGCTTCCTCCGGAGCAACGTATGGTTCCGGGGAATACGGATACGATGACCGGCATGATATTATCGATAAATTAAAACCGCTTAATTTATACGGAGTCTCCAAAAATGAATTTGATAAATGGGCACTACGGCAAGAGGAAGAACCTCCTTTTTGGGCAGGATTGAAGTTCTTTAATGTATATGGGCCGAACGAATATCATAAAAAACGCATGGCATCTGTAATATTCCATTCATTTAATCAAATACTTGCAGAGGGGAAGGTTAATTTATTCCGTTCGCATATTCCTGATTGTAAGGATGGGGAGCAGTCTCGCGATTTTGTTTACGTGAAAGATGTGGTTGATGTTATTATCTTTTTGATGAAAACACAACCGGCATCAGGGATCTACAATTTGGGAACAGGCCAGGCGCGTTCTTTTCTGGATCTGGTTAAAGCTACCTTCAAGGCAATGCATAGAGAAGAAAATATTGAATTTATTGACACCCCGATAGACATTAGAGATAAATATCAATATTTTACCGAAGCAAATATGGAAAAGCTAAGAAAAGCGGGTTACGATAAACCCTTTACATCTTTGGAAGAAGGGGTTTCTGATTATGTAACAAATTATCTTCTGAAAGATGAATATTATTAACCAATTAAATACTAAAAATAAATAGATATGAAAAATAATAATGTTTGGACAAGTATTATTGTCTTTGGTTTTTTAGCAATGGTTGTAGTTGGCTGTAACAATTATGATAAAGAGTCGATTTTGGGTACCTGGCAGATAGATATAAAAGAAGCTAAAAACTTATCTTCAGTTGATTCTGCAAAAGAAACAATGTATTTTAGTTCTGGCTCAGATCAAACGTATAAACAAGCCTACGAAGAAAGAACGAGTAGTAAATGGGAACGTTGGACAGTTACCGGAAAGTATGAGCGAAAGAATAATAAAATCACATTTACCGACCGGATTAAAGACGATGATAATAAGCAAGGGGATGTTACCTATAAATATAAAATAGATGGTAATAAGCTTACCTTTATTGTGGAGGGTGAGGGTTTTCAAAATGATGAGAAAATTTATACAAAGAAATAAGAGTTCACAATTTTTTCAAGCCCTGCTTGGTAGTAAATAACTAGTAATTATACCGGAAAGGAATGGCTGTACACAACCAGGTAGGAAAAGAAGGCGAGTTGGCTGCCAAGAAATATCTGGAAGACAAGGGTTATACTGTTTTGAATGTAAATTGGCATTGTGGAAATTATGAAGTGGATATTATAGCCAAACAGAGCAATAACCTGGTGTTTTGCGAAGTGAAAAGTCGTACCTCTTCTTTTTATGGAGAACCGGAAACATTTGTGACAAAACAGAAACAGAAAAATATTATTAAATCTGCTCAGATTTATGTCGAACGAAATCAATGGCGGGGCGAGATACGTTTTGATATTATTTCTATTTTAATGATGGGAGAGGAGATCAAAATAAATCATATAGAAGATGCTTTTACTTGCGCATGGCGATAAAAGTAAATGGAAAGAATAGTAAAAAGGCAGTTATATTGAAAGTATGACTGCCTTTTTTTCGGCCATCTCAATTGAATTTAAACCGGATATTCCAAAATACATTAGTATTATGTAAAATTGCCGGAACCTTTGATGCGGATTTCAAACATTACAATAGTTTTTTTAAGATTAACATAAGTTGCCTGAACTTTTATTTACTACAGTTGTTTTATTTCATGGTAAAAAAAGTTATATTTAGTAATCGGTAAAGTAGATTATTATGGAGCTTTAAAGCTGTCTAGGAAATCAGGCCGGAGTACACTTGGTAATAAATTTGTGCGTTATCCGGTTGGAACAGGCAGTTATTTACTATGAAAAATCTTTAAAACAACAAAAATACAATTCAACTATGTTTAAAGTAAGGGTTACATTTTTAATTTTATTTTTATCATTATTCTCTGTGATAGTTTATTCCCAAACAGATGCAGGTGTAAAGGTTATGCCGAAGCAGGGAAAATTATATGAAAATGCAACAGAGTTGAACAATCCTTACTTGCTACCGGCATGGGGACATAAACTAGGTAAAAAAGGGTTTCTCCTTCCTTATCCTCTTGGTGTTATGATAAATGGTTTTATAGGAGATCAGAATGTTACCGTTTCGGACTTAACAATAGGAATTAATGATGCGAATGGAAATGCTATTGTTCCTGCAACTTCTCTTGACGAGGTTGTAGGATTCGGTGAAGTAAAAGCCTCCGTGCAAAATATTAATGCGCGTGTTGATATATGGGCATTGCCGTTTTTGGATGTATATGGTATTTTTGGAGTAGCGTGGACGCAAACCGAAGTTAATATCAGTTCTATTGCCAACCAGCCGGTTGATATCAGCACCCAGGCTGATTTCTTCGGTTATGTTTACGGATGCGGTGCCATGCTGACCGGCGGGATTCGTTCCATCTTCTTTTCATTGGATTTCAATACAATATGGACACATTTCGACAAAATGAAGAATAATAATTATGCCATGAGTTTGGCACCCCGCGTAGGGTATATTTTCCATTTTAAGGGTCTGCCGGAACGAAATATTTCATTATGGACAGGTGCCAGCGGTGCATACTTAAGTAAGGAGACTACCGGAAACATGAACCTTTCCGATTTAGCCCCCGATTTGGGACAAAATTATGAAAATACCGATTGGTATAAAGCATTATCTTCTATCGAACAGAAAATTGCCGACAAGGTAGTGGAAAATTTTGTAGATAAAAATCAGGGAGATGTTATTGATTATTCATTAAATAAAAGTCCTTCACATAATTGGTGTATGGTTCTCGGTGCCCAATTTCAATTAAATCGCCATTGGCAGTTTCGTGTAGAAACTAATTTTCTGGGAGGCAGAAGATCGGGTTTAATATCAGCCAATTACAGATTTGGGATAATTAAATAAAATATCTCAACAAAAAAACTCTGCTTCTTCAAAAAATGTTCTTACAGAAGACATTAAAATTGTGAAATGAGGTTGTGCCAAATAGCGGTAAGTTTGAATACTATACCCCTTTACAAGGAGGTATAATTACCGGTTAGCAATTGGGATTATTTTTACAGTGAAAAATATAAAATTCTCTTTTCATTCTTTTAAGGTTAAAAGAACTAATATTTCGTTACTACCGGAAAGTATTCCCGGAAATATGCCGACAGTTGTCGGAAATGACTCAGAAACTTCTGAAAGTATGCCAGGCGTTTCTGGGACACTTTTCGGGAAGTCCCGGCATTCATTTTACGGAAAAATATCCCCCGCAGGGGAAAAATATAAATAGTAATCATTAAATTTTATAAAGCATGCGAATCAAGAGCTGACAAATAGATTTAATGTCTAGGCATATGAAATAAATAATAGAAGTTACGCAAGTTACAAGTAATAATTGCAACAAGCAACAGGCGGAAAGGATAAAACGGATAAAAGGAAAATAATCATTAACAACTAACAAATAATCACTAACCACTCATTTCTGTAACTTCTTCTAACTTGCGTAACTTCTGTGAAATCATTACAGATTATTTTTCAAGCCTTGATTAGTATTATTACCTTACTAAATTATTTTGTCCAACTACTGCCGAATATAATGTAATAAGTGAATCCTTGTGGGCCAACTGCAAAATCGACACCTACACGAAGTTTTAATAAACGTGCCATCAGGTAACGGAATCCTACCCCACAACTCCATGCCCAATCCGCATTTTCGAAATCAGAGAAGCTGTCGAATCCTTTGCCTGCACCTCCGAAAGCTACAAGGCTCCATCTGCGGGTGAAATCCCAACGTTCTTCCAATTCCAGAAGGATGGTAGTATTTCCCTGATAACGAGCACTGGGAACTCCTCTCATATCAACATAGGGCTTAATATAAAAAGGGATGTCGCCGACAACTTGTTGCATATCGAAACGGATACCCGTAATCAGGGTACGGATTATGGGAAAGTAGTAATATACAACAGCTTCAAATTGCCCGAATTTATAATCACTTCCAAATCCGGGATGGCTCCAGTCGGCGGTGAGGTATGCTTTCAATCCCTTATTGGGAGTAAAGGTATTGTCTCTACCGTCGTATAATGCCTTTATTCCGAGTTTGGCAACATTCCCGCTGATATAACCGGATATAAGCGAATCGATTTTTTCTTTAAAAGGCTTATCTGCGGAATCTCGTATCTTCAATGTATTATGCATGAAAAGATATTCCAATCCCACACTGAATCTAGGATCCCTGAATTGTTTTTCGACAGATACCATCACGGGGATAGTTCTTATGTTAAATTCAGTGTTAATATTTTTATTCAATTCATCTATGTTGAAATAATAGTCCATATTGATATTGGCATATGCTGCTCCGACGGTATATCTAACACCCCATTTTGAGATGCTGCCGACCCGTCCTCCACCTACAAACCAGGTACCATTGAGTGTGCCTCCTCCCATCACTGCTGTTATATTGGGAGGCATGGGGATTATCTTTCCTTTTACATTCCGGGATTTGTTCACCTCGATAAAAACAGGAGCCAGACCTCCTCCGAATCCTCCCAGGGAAGGTTCTGTGATAATCACAGGGATGGGCATAAACCCATTTTTATTTATAAGGAAATCACTCATGTCGAAACGGTGATCCAAAGTATCCCTGAAGCTTATTTTAGCCTTTTTTTTACTTGGCTCATCTATATCGAAATAATAATCCATATTGATATCAGCATATGCAGTTTCAATGGTATAACGAAAATCCCATTTTGAGTTGGTATCTATTGGCTGTGTATTTATAAGCCAGGCGTCATTAAACATATCCCCAAATAATGTTTTTACAGTTATAGGTGGTGGGGTTGTCTTTTCTTTCGTATTCCGGGCCTTATTTGTTTGGACATGAACAGGAGTTAAAATCTTTCCGGATCCTTTCAGCATAGGTTTCATAATAATAACCGGTGTCGGGGAAAATCCGGTAAGGGAATCGCTCATGCCGGACTGAGACTTTGAGGTATCCCTAGCGCTTATCTTTGTTTTTTCTTTTTGTCCTTTCTGAGCGAAAATACTATTTGCCGGTAATAATAATATCGCATAAAGAAATATTAAAATTGCTCTTCCTTTCATAAATGTGTTCTGTTTATCGAGAATAACAAGCAAAGTAAAATTTTGTTTGTTTATGTAAGTTTGAATTATTTATGCTAAAATGCTTCATTAAAATTGAAATAAAATCCGACGGTTTTTCTACCTACGCCAAAATCCAAACGGATAGCCATGCGAGGCTGTACTTCAATACGGTAGCCGATTCCTCCATTGGGCAAGAAATTGTTGAATCCGAAATTAGAGGCAAGAGTACCCCCTGCTAACCAGCCAACAACTTCATGCCTGCTCCTTTGCCCATTTCTTTTATAAAAGCAATGCCGGTATTCCACAATGGCAAATAGCATATCTTTATCCCGGTATTGTCCCCATAAATAGCCTCTCAGGTCAAAAGGAGTACCTATTTGAGACATCTCTCCATAGGGGACATCTCCAACAGCAAAGCGTCCGCGAAGCTGTATCGCTAAGGTTTGCCCGGGTTTAAATAGTCTTCGATAATAACGGGCATCTAAATTGAAAACCTCGTAATTGTTATTTCCTCCGAAATATTTTCCATAGAATGTGGCTTGCAACAGCAAATACCATCCTTTCCATGCATTTACAGGGATATCTCGTGAGTCAATTAAAAAATGAACTCCCAGCCCCACATTGAATGGTTTATCATTGTATTCGATATAATTCGAGTCGGTGGCAACACCTACCGAAGCATCCTTTCCCTGGGTATAGTTGATGTCCACCAGACCTCCTGCAAAGTAAGTCGGTTTAAACTGCCAAAAAACTTGCGGATTGAACTGAATCCATGTACGCTTGTATTTAGTGGTTGAGTCGGATTTCGGGGTATTCTTTCCATTTTCATATCCCACCCCGAAATAATTGTCCGGCATATTTTTAAACCAGATATCAGCATTAATGCGGAGCTTATCATGAAGCCAGAATGAAGCAACTTTGGTAGACAAAAATATTGCTCCGGTTGTACTCACTCCCAAGGTTGCGGAGACAGAAGAACGTTGCAATAAGGAATCATTTTTTTTAGTGAGGAATGACATCAATGCGCCCCCTGCCAGGGAAAAGCCTAATTCGGGAGTATAACCTGGGCCGATTACAGGCGTTATCAGGAACTTTCCTTGTTGTTCTTTTATTTGCCGTTTTGTTTTTAAGCGCTTCAACCATCCGACATGCTTACCTGTATCAACGTCGTGTTTTTGTATATTAATAATATATTGAGTCGTATCAACGTTTTCCTGACCCCACAAGAAGGCCGTAGAGCATATGACCAAGATAAATATTATTATTTGTTTCATGAATTTTCAATAGAATGAACACGATATTCGCTCCTTTAAACAAACGGCAAATACAATAGTTCAAAGATGTTAAATGTATTTCTTTAAACAAAGTAATACTCTTCTTTTATATAATAATAACTCTTCTAGATGCCATGCTTTTTCCTTCCTAAGTATGATTGAAATGAGCCAAACGATAAATTTGAATAGATCCGGATAGTCTTTCGGATCTTCCCGAAATGTCCAAGTGAAAGTGTAAAACACTTTCAGGTTTTCCCGAAATCTCCAAATAAAAGTTTTTGATGTTTTCAGGTCTTCCCGAAATCTTCAAATGAAAATCATGTAAAATGCTTTTCTTTTCCTGTGAAATCTGTAAAAATCACAGGATAATAAAATAGAAGGGGGAGGTAAGAAGGGGAAAAACATATTCGTGCAATCTATATATCAAACAATTCCAAAAAATAAATTCTCTTACTTTATTCGATATTCTTATTCTATCCGGGAACTTTATTTTACTGTATTTTGTATCATATAATGGAATCCTACATTTGTTTGCAACTTTTACCTACATCAAAATTCGATAAATCGTTGACAAAATAGAGAGCAAAAAATAAAAAAAAAACAGTTATATGAAGAATAACTGTTTTTTTCGACCTATGTTCTTGGTGATTCCAATTGGATTCGAACCAATGACCTACTGCTTAGAAGGCAGTTGCTCTATCCAACTGAGCTATGGAACCATTCCGTCGGGATGACAAGATTCGAACTTGCGGCCTCTTCGTCCCGAACGAAGCGCGCTACCGGGCTGCGCTACATCCCGTAAAATTCGGATTGCAAAAATACAATTTATTTTCGTTTGTTTCCTGTTTTTCATAAAAATTGTTTACTTTTACTTTTCGAATTATATTGAATGAAATGGTGTCTTATTTTGGAAGTGAAGCAATAGATGCTCTTGGAGAGCATGTCAGGGAATATAAAAGGGAAGGGAGGCCTGTCTTTATTTTATGTGATACAAACACAAGAGATTATTGTCTTCCTGTATTGGATAACTTTATTCTTTTTTGTTTTGTTGAAGATGTATTAACAATCTCCCCGGGAGAAGAAAATAAAAACATAGAAGTTGCTATTACTCTCTGGCAACAATTATTGGATAAAAATGTAGATAGAAATGCTGTTTTGATTTGCTTGGGCGGAGGAGTTGTTTGTGATATGGGGGGATTTGTTGGGGCAACGTTCAAGCGGGGAATTGATTATGTGTTCGTTCCAACATCATTAATGGCTCAGGTAGATGCCAGCATAGGAGGAAAAACAGCTATTAACTTCAATATGATCAAGAATCAAGTGGGCCTTTTTCATCAACCATATTCTATATTTACCGTTCCGGCATTTTTAGACACTCTTCCTGAGCAAGAGATTTTTTCCGGGTTTGCAGAGATGCTCAAACATGGATTAATTGCAGATAAAACATATTGGGAAGAGTTGGCTAAAGTCAAGCATACTTCTCAAATAATAGAACCCGGATTGATAAAAAAATCTATTAATATCAAAACTACTATATGTAATGCAGATTCGTATGATAAGGGAGAGCGGAAAAAGTTAAATTTCGGACATACAATAGGCCATGCGTTGGAGGCTTTTGCATTATCTGCATCCCATACATTATCTCATGGCGAAGCAGTTGCATTAGGCATGATGGTAGAGTCGCATATTTCCTATCAAAAGAAAATGATCTCAGAAATGGAATTACTCTCCATTACTGATGTATTACGCGGTTTCTTTCCTTCATTTTCACTTGAAAAAAAAGAGTATGATTCTGTGTTATCTTACTTACAGAAAGATAAAAAGCGGGTAGGGGATAAAATGAATTTCTCGTTACTAAAAACAATAGGAGAGGCAGTGGTTGATCAACAAGTGGATCGGGAAGAAATTATGCTAGCGTTGGAATATATGTTTGGTGAATGAACAAAGCCCCTCTATATCTTGTTTGAAAAGGAAGTTATAATATGATAATAAAAATTTATAAATAATGAAAACATTATACACAGCAGAAGCCACCGTTACCGGTGGTAGAAATGGAAAAGCAGTTACATCTGATAACGTATTGAATTTGGAACTTCGTTCACCGGTTTTAATGGGAGGCCCACAAGGTAAGTATACAAACCCTGAACAATTGTTTGCATGCGGATATGCTGCTTGTTTTGAGTCGGCATTGGATATGCATGCACGGATGCAAAAAATAAAAACAGGAACTACGCAGATTACCTCACATGTTCACCTGAATTCATCAGAAGAAGATGGATTCTCCATTGCAGTGGAATTAATGGTGAAAGTTCCGGGTGTAAGTAAAGAACAGGCTGAAAATTTGGTAAAATTAGCTCATCAGACTTGTCCGTACTCCAAAGCAATACGGAACAATGTAGATGTTAAGATTTCCGTTGTAGAATAATATCTTTTTACGCGCCGGTCTATTCGAAGAAATAGGAAAAGGTAGCAAAATATCCAATGGCTAAAATAAAAGTAACGAGCAGGATACCTCTTCCTGTCCGGTCAAATTTTAATTTTAGCAAATAATACCGTAACGTAAATAAGTTTGTAAATACGGATACCAATGTTATGGTAGATAATTTTATTAAATAATCCCTGCTAGGAGGAGCTAGGAGGACAGATATTGCATATAGAATTCCAAATGATACGAGCGGCAGGATGATTCCCAAAGCAATTCCCAGCCACATGGAATCTTTATGCAATATTTTTATTTTATTGTTCTTCATTATTTTATATTCCATTTTTTAAGTTCTTGTATCATTTCATGGTCAGTCCAGTCCGTTTTTATCGGTTGGATGGAAATATAGTTGTGATTAACAGCCCAATGATCAGTGTCTCGTCCTTTGTCTATTTCTCGTAAGCTGCCGCCCATCCAGAAATAAGGTATATCAGCCGGATCTGTTCTGGATTCAAGGTTTTCATGCCAGTAGTTTTTTGCCTGTCGTGTAATTTTTATACCTTTTATTTCTTTCACAGGAATATTTGGAATATTTACATTTAAGCAAATATGTGGAGGAAGCCCATTTTCAATAACGGCCTGAATGACCTTCTGCGCTGTCATTTTTGCAGATCCAAAATCACAATTATTGTTATAGTCGGCTATAGAAAATGCAACAGACGGAATTCCACAGATACAGCCTTCTAATGCAGCTGCTACAGTGGCAGAATAAAATACACTAACGGAAGTATTTGCTCCATGGTTGAATCCGGAAACGAGCAAATCCACTTTTTGGTCTTTCAATAAATGGCGCAATGCTAACTTAACAGCATCAGTAGGAGTTCCGTTTGTTCTGTATATTTCAAGATCATTGGAATGATGGATTTTCCGAAGGCGTAAAGGGACTGTAAATGTTATTGCATGGCTCATTCCCGATCTCCCATTTGTAGGTGCGACCATTACAACGCGGCCAAACTCCCGGGCAACCTCTCCCAAGGTACGAATTCCTTTTGCATCTATGCCATCATCATTTACAACAAGGATCAATGGCTTTGTTTTTTCTGAGTTTTTTGTTTGTTTATTATCCATAAAGAAATAGTTGATTTATAGTACAGGCCGTAGTTTTGCAAAATTCAATAGCATAGTTTTTTCACCTAGATTATCAAAGTTGATAACAGCTTTGTTTTCCTCTTCCATAACATCATTAATCGTTCCCAAACCGAATTTTGAATGAAATATTCGCATCCCGATAGCCAGTTGGGAGGGCTGTGTGATTATTTCTCCCACTTGCATGTTCGGGTCAACTTCTACTTTAGGAGTCGGAGTATTGACCGGTTTCTGGCGAATGGGTTGTTGATATATAGGTTGTTTCTGGGTAGGGCTTGTATTTCGCTGTGGATACATAGGTTTCTGTTGAATCCTTTTCTCCTCAAAAGATGGAGAAGATGTTGTTATTTCAAGTACGGAAGGATCGATTTCCCGTAAAAAAGGACTTGGCTGAGAAAAATTATAAGATCCGAAAACACGTCTTCTTTGCGCCAGGGAAAGAGTAAGTGACTGCCTTGCCCTCGTTATTGCTACATAGAATAACCGGCGCTCTTCTTCCAAATCGTCTTGATTCTCGATTAAATAAAACGGCAGCAGATTCTCCTCCAATCCTACGATGTACGTAAAAGGGAATTCCAATCCTTTGGCAGCATGTATTGTCATTAATTTGATCTTATTGCCGTCATCTTCTTCGTTTTTGTCTGCATCGGTATATAGTGCCACTTCATTTAAAAATTGATCTAAGGAGGGAAAGATTTCCTCTAATTCTTCACCTGTTTCCAGATCAATCCGATGTTGTGGAGGCCGGTCAACAAAGTTCTGCATGGCATTAAATAACTCACCCAGGTTTTCATAACGTTCTTTTTCTTCTGTTTGTTCACGTAAGTCACGGGAGATTCCGCTATTGTCTGCGATATGCTTTCCCAGTTCGAATGCGTTTTTTTTGAATAGATCGGCTTGATAACTTTTTATCTTGGTGACAAAATTTTCCAGGCTAATGAGTGTTGACTGGCTTATCTTGAGATTATACAGTTGTGGATTTTCAATAACATTCCACATAATGGTGTTGTTTTCCGATGCAGCAACAATTATTTTTTCAATGGTAGTTGCTCCAATACCTCGTTGAGGGTA
The DNA here is from genome assembly GCA_031553535.1 of Bacteroidales bacterium. GTDB lineage: Bacteria > Bacteroidota > Bacteroidia > Bacteroidales > WCHB1-69 > JAIROC01. Next base: position 40,712 of record JAVBLM010000044.1, read on the forward strand.
GTTTATAATACGGCGTAATGCTTCCTCGTCCCGGGGATTAACCGTTAGGCGAAAATAAGCAAGTATGTCTTTGATTTCTTTCCGACTGTAGAAAGACATTCCACCATAAATTCGATAGGGAAGACCAACTTTCCGAAGAGCCTCTTCAAATGGCCTTGATTGGGCATTTGTCCGGTATAAGATGCTGAAATCTTTGTTGTTGAGATTGTCTTTTTGTTTATTCTCTTGAATGGATTTTACAACGATATTCGCTTCTTCGGAATCATCAATAGCTTGAATTACTTTTATTTTATCTCCGGATTGATTGGCTGTCCATATCAATTTAGGGATTTGTTTCTTGTTGTTTTTTATGAGCGAATTTGCCGCGTTGATAATGTTTTTGGTCGAACGATAATTCTGCTCCAGTTTGAATATCTGGTATTCAGGATAATCATCTCTGAAGTTTAAAATATTGTTGATGTTTGCCCCCCTGAAAGAATAAATACTTTGGGCATCATCACCAACAACACAAATGTTTTCATAGGCAGCAGCAAGCTTCTTGATAATCTGATATTGAACATAGTTTGTGTCCTGATACTCATCTACCAGGATATATTGGAATTTATGTTGATATTTATAAAGTAAATCAGGGAAATCACGTAATAAAATATACATATTCACCAACAGATCATCAAAATCCATGGCATCGAATTGTTTCAATCGTTGATTATATGTGCGGTATATATTTCCCAGCTCAGGAACTTTTTTTAACCGGTCTTCTTCTTCTATAAGATGATTGTTGCAATAGTCTTCCGGAGAAATTAAACTAGCCTTGGCGGACGATATTTTAGCAGAAATCATTCCGGGTTTATATACATTTACATCCAGATTCTTTTCCTTAATGATATTTTTTATTAAACTCTTGCTGTCATTTGTATCATATATAGAAAAATTCTGGGTAAACCCCAACCATTGGGATTCAATATGTAGTATTTTACTGAACACAGAGTGAAATGTTCCCATCCATACATTCCTTCCCGCTGTATTTCCCAATAATGTAATGATTCGCTCTTTCATTTCTTCTGCAGCCTTATTGGTAAATGTAAGGCTAAGAATGTTGAATGGATTGACTCCTTGAGCGATCATATATGCAATTCTATAGGTAAGTACACGTGTCTTTCCCGAACCTGCACCGGCAATAACCATCATGGGGCCGTCGATATACTCAACGGCTTTACGTTGATCGTCGTTTAATTCTTCTAATAATTTATGCACAATTTAGATTGTTGATTGTCAAAACGTATAGGTAGAATAAATGTTTATTTCTTTATTTTACAAAGATACAACTTTAAAAGAAATCTCTATAAATGTTTCTTTAATGGAGCATTATTTATCAATAAAATCATCATTAAACCAAGTTAAGCATTTGCTAATACATATCTTAGTTAATTTATTGAGATTGATTTTCAATAAAATAATCCCATGAATAATATATGTTATGACCTTGATAATTATTACCGAACAATCGTCATTTCATCAACCAAGTGTTTTGCTCCGGCAAACTTATCGATAATAAATAAGCAATAACGTATATCAACGGAAATATTCCGGCATTGATCCGGGTCGTATTGAATATCGCTCATTGTTCCTTCCCAGCAACGGTCGAAGTTTATTCCGACCAAATGCCCGTTACCATCTAAAACAGGGCTTCCCGAATTGCCTCCTGTTGTATGATTGGTCGCAACAAATGCAACCGGCATTTCCCCGTTCTTCATGGCATATTGCCCGTAATCCTTATTCATATAAAGTTGTTTCAGTTTGGGTTCAACTACATAATCGTATACGTTAGGATCTTCTTTTTCCATAATGCCCTCAATCGTGGTATAATATTTATAGCTGACACCATCACGCGGGTCATATCCGTCCACTTTCCCATAAGCAATCCGTAACGTTAAATTGGCATCCGGATAGAACGTTTTCTCCGTTTGCATTTCCATTAATGCTTTTGTCCAGAAACGGTCTAATCTTTTAATGTTATTGTCAAGCTCTTGTAGTTTTGATGAAACTCCATCGATATAATTGTTAAATATAGGTTTGATCAGGCGGAATAAAATATCGTTTTTCAAAGAAGCGACAGTCTTTTTATTGCCATCTTCCAGGGTTTTGAATAATTTGCCTTGTTGTAAGAAAACAGACTTGGAATAGATTTCATCGGCTAATGCGGAGATGTTATATTTATAAGATTTCAGCAATTTATCTGTTTCTTCCGATAAAGTAGATTTATCACAGTTATCATAATATGCTTGCATCAGTAAGATAAAAATTTCTTTATCCAACTTTGCATTGTAATCTTTAAAGAACCCTTCGATACGTTCTTTTTGGCGGTTGGCAGATTCTTTGATTTTATCATCTGCTATGTTTGCATTTGCAGCTTCGATCATGGAAACCATAGGCCAGGCGAATCGTACGATTTCAATACTATAAAACCCTTCCATAAAATAAGAATTCTCCTTCGAGACTTTTGTCATTTCTTTGTACAATTGTTCGTATTGAGGAAGTATGTTTCCGTATGTTTGTTGACGGGTAGCATCTTTGGAAATCCAATGGATGAATTCGGCTTCCAGTTTCTTTTTGTTTTCAATGGTGTTTAATCGTTTCAACCCTTTGTTTTCCCCAATCCATTTTTTCCATCCGTTTGCGATTCCGGCAGCTTTTGCCGAGTATTGGATACGGGTAAGACGGTCTTTATCCATGTATTTCTTGATGATGTCCAACCGTTTGGTTCGAAGGTCTATCGCGATAGGGTTTCGTTGGTTCTGAATCAACTCAACCGCCCAGGAAGTAAGGAATTGTTCCGTAGTGCCGGGATAACCGAAAACAAAAGTAAAATCTTCCGGCTCGATCCCCTTTAAAGAAATGGAAAGATGTTTTTTGGGAGTATAGGGAATATTGTCTTTAGAGTAAGGGGCCGGTTTTCCGTCTTTTCCCACGTAGATCCTGAATACCGAGAAATCCCCGGTATGACGGGGCCACATCCAGTTATCCGTATCCCCGCCGAATTTTCCGATATTCGACGGCGGCGCCCCAACCAGCCGAATATCCTGAAAAACTTCGTTGATAAATAACAGATACTGGTTTTCATTATATATGGGCTTTATGATTGCTTGATAATGTGTTCCTTCAATAGCTTTTTCAATAATGGATTTACTGTTTGTTTCTATTTGTGCATCACGTTCTTTTTCACTCATTGTTTCGGTAACGCCTTTTAATACTTCCTGGGTTATGTCAGACATGGAAACCAATAGTGTTACGGTAAATCCGGGATTGGGAAGTTCTTCTTCCTTTTTCATTGCCCAAAACCCATTGGTTAAATAATCGTTTTCCAGAGAACTGTGGGCTTGTATCCTGCCGTATCCGCAATGATGATTGGTTAGCAATAAGCCCTGATCCGAAACAATTTCTCCTGTACACCCTCCTCCGAACAATACAATAGCATCTTTTAAACTACTTTTATTTATATTGTAAATATCATCGGCAGAAATTCGCAATCCTTTAGACTGCATATCCTTTTCGTTTAGTTGTTTGAGCAGGTAAGGGAGCCACATTCCCTCATCTGCCCGACTGAAAGGAATTACAAAAAAGATACTAATCAGTAAAATAAAGTGCTTTCTCATATTATGATTTTTTTGAATAACTAGTTTTTTGTATGAAATGGATAAAACCGATAAAATAGATAAAATAGATAAAATGGATAAAGCCGATAACATGGATGAAGTTGTCAAAATGGTTTATTTATTTAAAGATTGTATAAAATTATATATCATGACATTTAGTCTTTTGGTTCTATCAATAAGGTTTTCTCCTTTTTCTTGATTAATATAACCTAGTTCTATTGATAAATAGAGTTGTGTCCGCAGTTCTCCGTTCGAGCCTTTTGCAATATATAAGAATTGTAGTGTTTCTTTAGAGCCTTTACGTTCGTAGCCTTCGGCAATATTAGAAGGAATGGAAACAGATGCCCTGCATATCTGATCCCTAAATCCGTAATCTTTACATTCTTTGAAAAGTATATAAACTTCTTTACAAATAGACATGGATTCTTTCCAAATCTCTAAATTCTCAAAATTCATATAATTATTCATCGTTCCATATTTTATCTATTTTATCGGCTTTATCGGTTTTATCGGCTTTATCCAATAATCGCCAATTGCCTTTCAACGGCGCTTTGTGTTTTTATATCCGAAAGATAATCATCAAAATTATTTATCGGTGCAATGAAACTTTCTATTAAAGATATTGAGTGTTGAATATCATATAAATATTTTCCTGCTTTGTCCATCGTAAATTAATTTGCGTGTTTGTTCGATCTCTTGTCGTAAAAACGGATTTTGAAGCGAGTTTTCCGTTAATAAATCTATTTTCCGATTGAACAGTAATTCCAATTCATCCCAAAGATTCATCAGTTTTTCGCCTTTTTCTTCCGGTTGTATATTGGTTGTTTCGACTAAAATGTCAATATCACTTTTTTCATCAAATTGCGATGTCAATGCAGAACCAAACACATATAGCTTTTTGATAACTTGATTGTCTTCACATATATTAATTAAGCCGGTTTTATATTTATTCCAGTCTATCATTTTGAGGATTCTTTTTTTACAAAGATACAATTCTTTTATCGAAATTGTATCCCTGTAATATATTGTAATTGGCATTTGAAATGCCGGTTAATGAAAGGGGAACCGGAAAAATCATATTCATATAATTATTCATCATTCCATGTTTTATCTATTTTATCGACTTTATCGGTTTTATCCATTTTATCGGCTTTATCGACTAATCATTAAAACAACCGTTGACGTTTTAGTAAATACGTCAGCATAACCTGGTGAAATCCCTGGTTAATGTCCGTTTCTACCAAGTCTACCTGATATTGCCCGCAGCGAACTTTCAATTCGTCTTTGAATGCTTTGATCGCTTTTCTATAATGATCTTTTATTTCGCTGGCATTTACTTTGAGCATATTGCCCGATTCAACGTCAATAAATTTATAGGGCTTATTGTCAAATTCAAAATCTATTTCCAGGGATTTATCATAGACATGGAAAAGGATCACATCATGTTTATTGTGTTTTAAATGCTGTAAGGCCAGAAATAAATCCTCCTGCTTGCTATTATCGAATATATCACTGAAAATAACAACAAGGGAACGCCTATGGATACGTTCGGCTATTTCGTGTAAACTGTTGGTAATATCGGTATGATGCTGTTCCTCTACCGGGATAGGTTTTAACAACCGTTCCAGTTCATGATATAAGGATTTCAAATGAATGGCACTTGATTTAGCCTGACTGTGAAATTGTACTGTATCAGAGAATAAAGACAGCCCGACGGCATCACGCTGTTGTTTCATGATTTGCATAATTGCCGCTGCCGCATAGACAGAAAAGTATATTTTATTGGGATGTTCCAATGAGAGATTTTGTCTCTGGGGGAAATACATCGAAGAGGAAGTGTCTATAATAACCTGGCACCGTAAATTGGTTTCTTCTTCATATTGCTTGACAAACAACTTGTCGGTTCTGCCATATAGTTTCCAGTCAATATTACGTGTAGATTCTCCCGTATTGTAAGGCCTGTATTCTGCAAATTCAACGGAAAAGCCATGAAAAGGACTTTTATGTAATCCTGTAATAAAGCCTTCCACCATTTGCCTGGCAATTAATTCCAGGTTTCCGAAAGGGCGGAATTGATTAATATCAATCTGATCAGTACTCATTCTTTTAATTTTAGATGCAAAGGTACAAATTTTTAACGAGAACAAATGACAAACCGGTTATATGCGGTCATTTCTCAGTAGCCTGAAGTCATGTTTACCTGTCGCGAAAGCATACTATTCATGTGAGTTCGGGGTATAAATTGAAACTTTTTCAAATACGGATAATATCCTGTTTCGTGTATCTCTTATAGATATCCGCCTGCCTGTTTGATAAGTGTTCCGATACGAACCTTATATAGAATAAACCTTTCCGAAAAAATCATTCATAACTTACCTTAAGATTCGATATAATATATAGAATGCTTTCGGGTCTTCCCCAAGCGTCCAAACCAAACGGTTTGCTGCTTTCGGATCTTTCCGAAACGTCCAAACCGAATGGTTTGTTACTTTCTGATCTTTCCGAAACGTCCAAACCGAATGGTTTGTTACTTTCTGATCTTTCCGAAACGTCCAAACCGAATGGTTTGTTACTTTCTGATCTTCCAGAAATGTCCAAACCGAATGGTTTGTTACTTTCTGATCTTCCAGAAACGTCCAAACCGAATGGTTTGTTACTTTCTGGTCTTCCAGAAATGTCCAAGCCAAATGGTTTATTACTTTCTGATCTTCCGGAAACGTCCAAACTAAATGGTGAATTTTTTTCAGATTTTCCCAAAACGTCTATCCCAAATAGTAAAATATTTTCTTTTTCCTGCGAAACCGGTAACGTTTTCAGGATAATAAGAAAATAGAAGGATAAATAATAAGAAAAAAAACAGTATTCTTGCAATCTGTATATCAAACAGTCCCAAAAATAGATTACCTTGCTCTATTTGATACTCTTATTCTATCCGGGAACTTTATTTTACTGTCTTTTGTCTCCATATAGTGGAATTTTACATTTGTTTGCAACGTTTACCGATGGGAATAGATGTAAAGATTATTTCGTTATCGTTTCAATGAGTTTCCCTTCATTGTCCGGTTGTCTTCTGTTTCCGCTCCGTAAGCTCAATATATTGAAACGGTCAATTCTGGACGGATATTTTCAAAACCATACTTATTTGTTTCTACTTATTAGAAAATTCTCGATATCCTCCTTCTATTGTCATTTTATTACGATAGCATTAAATACGTTCCATATATGAAAATACCCTCAAAAAGGGGTAAATAGATATATGAAATTCTTCTAATTTTGTATAATAAAACAGCTTTAAAAGATGGAAATATGTACACGCTAATTTGAGCGAATATACTTTTTAAGGTTGTATGGAAATATATTTTTTATTTTTGTTGATTTTCTTTTTGTATAAAAACATGTTTGGATTATTCAGTAAAAAGCAATTATCGGAAATAGACATAACATTTATATTATTATTAATCAAAAGTGTATATTATGAAGACAGTAAAATTATTTATTTTAACATTAAGCATTCTTGCTTTAATAAGTTGTGACAAAGAGAATGGCGGTTCCGGACCTGCTGCGTCATCAGGGAAAACAATCAGTAATGAAACGGTAGCCAAAGAACTCGCGAGAGCCGTCCGGAAATCACTCGATCCGGTGGACAATGCACTGAGTGTTGGTTTTTCATCTCCTGTGACCGTTGATGGATCTTCGGGTTCTGTTTCGGTGAGCGGAGAGAAAGCGAAAACAAGTACCGGCGGTTCTTCCTCAGGATATGATACAAAGACCACCGATATAAAACTCAATTTTTCCAACTTCTCCAACAGGAGTGATTTGACATTGCTATCGGGAAACGGGACCTATTACTACCACTGGACTTACGAGTACCGAAATTACGGCAGCGTAAGCAGTACAAAATACAGTGTATCCTATTCGCTGACTTCGTGTGTATTCAGCTTTACTTACAATAGTGAAAAATATACGGGAACGGTATCAATTACCTACTATGCGGATAAACCTTCTGCGAGAAGTTACAAAGGGGATGTAACTATTGAAGGCGGACAGTCATTTCATATTTCGGGGTATGAATAATAAATAGAAATTCTAAACTAAAGACACAATTAATATGAAAACTAAAGACAATCTTAATAAACAAAGAAGCAATAGAATGAAAATGGTTACATTGACTATTGTTTTAGTAATTGCAGGGGCATTCCGCACCTATGCCCAAGATGTTATTACGTTAAAAAGCGGAGAAGAAATCAAGGCGAAAGTAACGGAAGTATCTTCTTCGGAAATTAAGTACAAGCGGTTTGAGCATTTGGACGGCCCTACAATTGTAGTTGAAAAGGCAAAGGTTTTTGCCGTAAACTATGAAAACGGGACAAGGGAAGTTTTTAATGCTGCTTCGGAAACTCCGGCAGCAAAAGCGGAAACCCAGATTCAGGAAACAACACCTGTTGAATCTTCCAGGACGAGAAAGCAGGCAAAACCCAATGTTGGCGTATTTTTCAATCCGGCAGGCTTTTTAACATTCGGGCCCATGGTTGGAGCAGAGTTTTCCGCCGGTAAATTTGATATGGAAGCCAATGTCTTTTTCCCCCAAGTGGGATTACTGACACCCATTATGGATGGATTAGACTGTTTGAATGCGGAAGGCGGTATAGGTTTTGGGGCTTCAGCCAAATTTTATACCAACCGTACCAACGGCGGATTTTATGTAGGAGGTTTTACAGAATATTGGAAAACGAAATTTGTCTATTCAAGTGGCTTTGCAGATGCGGCAGGAATAGCGTTTGGGACGCATATCGGTTATAAATTTGTGCTTCCTTTCGGTTTGTATTTCCGCACAGGCGCATATCTGGGAGCGCAGGTTACAACCAAGTACGATTGGTACGACAGTTGGGGATATCGGGATGATTCGGGAGAGTGGTTTTTCTTCGGGTATTTAGATCTTACCATAGGGTTTAATTTTCTAAAAGTAAAGAGATAGAGAGAAGTCTTATATCATTTAACATAAACAAGGAAGAATTTATGGCACCAAACAGAAATGTAAGAACGAGTTCGGATTTAAATCCGGAGAGTAAGGTAAATAGAGTGATGGAGCAGAACCCATTGAAAAAAACGGGATTAACAAGAAGTATTTTAATTTTATTTGCAACGGGGATATTCCTGACCGCTTGTGGCAAGAGAGGCGCTTGCATTACAGGCAACGATATTTGTTATGAGGGTTGGGATGAAACTGACTGTGGGCATTCCGGTTGGACGTTTTATAAAGGAACGAGCTGCTCCGATAATGGATACTCCAAGCCATGTTCGGAAGATCGTAAGTGTTACTGTCATTCTTGGGACCCATACTGTCCATAAGTAAGGGGTTTTATATAAAAAAGTAAATAACATTTAAATGCATACACGATGAAAACAACTAAATTAATTATTATTTTATTACTGGCCGGGATATTTCATACTTATGCCCAAGATATTATTACGTTGAAAAGTGGCGAAGAAATCAAGGCGAAAGTAGAGGAAATCTCCTCATCAGAAATTAAATACAAACGCTTTGATGATCTAAAAGGAGCGACGGTAACGGTTTCAAAAGATGCCGTATTTTTTATAAAATACGAAAACGGCACAAAGGAAATTATCAATGCAATTGGGGAGGAATCTTCACCGGCAACAGTTTCCGGCAATGGCTATGCGTTATTGCATATATACCGGCGTAATGCAGTTGCAGCACTGCTTAATTACGATTTGCATATAGGGGATACGGTTATTTGCCGTGTAAGGAATAAATGGAAAGAGACCATAAAGGTTGATCAGGCGGGATTGGTCACCTTGTGGGCGCGTACAGAGGCCAAAACAGAACTTCCGGTAACGATTGAGTTGGGTAAGGAATACTACATTCGTTGTAGCGTTTCGATGGGTTTTGCTGTTGGGCATCCGAAACTGGAACTTGTTGATGAAAAGACAGGGAAAGCCGAATTTGATGCTGCGGATGGAGATAAGAAGAAATGAAGAAAGTAATACTTGTTTTGGCATTAGCCACCCTCATTTTCACGGCTTGCAAGAAGGAAGACCCTGCGTTGAAATCCTGGGTAGGTACTTTTGTTGTGGGTAAACCGGTTATGGCAGGCAACGAATTGATTTCCGAACCCTGCACGTTGCGAATCACCTCCATACGGGGCGTCGATGCAGTTATTGCCTCGCCGAAAGGGGAAAATAAAATCTATATGAAAGGATTTCCCGGTTTCCCGGGCATAGTGGAAGGTATGGTATCGGAAGATTCTGTTACAATTATTGAGTTTCACAATACCAATCCTCTCGGTGCTTCGGGATACTTACAAAACAACCTGCTTATGATTTCAGCCGGCCGGGGAAATGATACGAATCTCGTTCACTACGAATTTGAAGCAAAAAAGATCAGTGATAAATATAATTATTGACAATTAAGCTAATTAATCTAGGTGACATGATAAGAAATACAGAAGATATTGCAATGGTACCGGTAATTGTAAAGGTTGCAATGGAACAGGAAGACAATAACACCTTTAAACTTGGAACAAATAAATAGAAAGACGATGAACAACATTTTTTTATCAGTTAGAAAAGCAGTATTCATGTCGGCAATTTGGCTGGCAATGACTACAGATGTTTCCGCCCAGTTTGCAGGCGGAACAGGCACAGGCAACGATCCTTACCAAATCGCTACGGCAGCCCAACTGGACACCCTTGCCCGACGGGTAAACGCAGGCGATACAGCTTATAATAACAAACATTATATACTTACTGCCGATATTAACCTTGGTGTTGCTCCTTATAATACGGGTATAGGATGGATTCCCATAGGGGACACCATTGGGCATCAATTCAAAGGTACGTTTGATGGTAATGAGCATACAATTTCCAATCTGTATATTAATGACACTGCCCGTGATTATGCAGGGCTGTTCGGGTACGTTAACGGAGGCAATATAAAAAACGTAGGCATAGTAGATGCAGACATTACCGGTAGAGATGAAGTTGGAGGGTTGGTTGGGGATTGTTTCGGCTGCAGTATGGCAAATTGCTATATAACCGGATTGGTCAGAGGTGATTTTGACATTGGCGGCATAGCAGGTAGCTTTACTAGTGGTTCAATAAAAAACTGTTATTCTGTAGTTGAGGTCAGTGCTGCATCTTATCGTGCCGGCGGCATTGCTGGAACATTTCATGGTTCCAGCATGTCTTATTGTTATACGATCGGTGCGGTAAGCGGGAATAGTCATGTTGGAGGTATTGTCGGGGTACCAATGTTTGGAGCCTCAGTGACTAACTGTCTTGCCCTTAATGCATGGGTAAAACAGAAGAATAGTGATGCTTCATATATATGTGGGCGCATTAGGGGTTCATCCAGCGCCGGCTATGTGAATTTTGACAACAACTATGCTTTTGACAGCATGCGAAACAATGCAGGCAATACAATATGGAATAACAAGGGATTGGATATCCTTGACGGTGAAGACATCAGCAAGGAATTTATCAATACGGACAGCACCCTTGGAGGATTGTTTGCAGATGCAAGCGTTTGGACAACAGCAAAAGGCAAACTGCCCGGACTTTTCGGCAGGGCAGTGGATATGCCTGCGCATTTACAAATTTCTCACCCTGCCCTGGGCGGCGGTACTGGTGACAGCCTTACGCCTTATCTGATTTTCGACTCCCTACAACTCAAAGCATTAGCCGACTATGTAAACGCGGGTAATGGAGACAGTACAACCGGTAAATACTACCAATTGATGAACGACATCGACCTGGGTGCTTATGCCGGGGGCGAAGGTTGGAAGCCGATAGGCTATGTTATTGAAGATGAAAATGTAATTTGTCCTTTTTACGGCAATTTTGAGGGGAATGGTTATGTTGTCAAAAACATGACTGTTAACCGTCCGGCAGAAGAGTATGTCGGCTTGTTTGGTGTGTTATGGGATGCTACCGTTCAAAATCTCGCTGTAGAAGACTGTCATGTTGAAGGATATGGCAGCGTTGGAGCTTTAGCGGGAGTGAGTTTTAATTCTACTGTTACCAATAGCTACTCTACAGGCAACATAAATGGGGATAACAGCGTTGGTGGTTTGGTGGGAATAAATTCCATGGGTTCAATCCTTGCCAATAGTTATTCTACCGTCATAGTAAACGGAAACAGAAGTGTCGGTGGTTTAACAGGACTGATTCTTGTATCTACTATCATTAACTGCTATGCAACAGGCGATGTAAGCGGGGACGGAGCTATAGGCGGCTTAGTGGGAGATAACCAGGGTGCTTCTACCATTAAATATTGCTATGCAACAGGCACTGTAACGGGAAATTATTGGGTTGGTGGTTTGATAGCTGTCAGCAGCACCTCTACCATCAGTAATTGCATAGCTGCCAACGACAGCGTTATTTCCATGGGACAAACAGCGTATATTAATCGTATTGCAGCACGTTCCGAAGATGATACTTTACAAAATAATTATGCCCTTGGTGCTATGGTTGTAAGAAACAACGGCGCGGAGGAAGATATTACAGACGGAACTGATGTAGCCGGTACTGCCAAGGACATGGTAACGCTTCAAAGCCTTGCTTTCTACACTGCTACAGGAAACTGGGATGAAGGAATATGGGACATTACCGGTGCGTCGGGTATATGGGAAATCTGCGGCGGATACGGCTTTCCTTTCTTGCGTTGGCAGGGAATAACCTGTTTGATCCCTGTAACTGATATTACGGGTATACCAACGGGGACAAAAACAGGCGTTCCGCTTCCGCTTACGGGAACAGTAGTACCGGGCAATGCAACAAATCAAAGTATTCATTGGAGTGTAAAAAATGCGGGTACAACAGGAGCCTCCATCAGCAACAACACGCTCATCACTACCGCAGCGGGTACAGCAACTATCACGGCAACTATTGCAGACGGCTTGGGAACAGGGACAAATTATACGAAGGATTTTTCCGTAACGATAAGTAACGGTGTAGGAATAACCGAAACTGTAAAGGAAAGAATGGTCATTTACCCCAATCCTGTAACGAATGGAAAGTTGAGGATTGAGAGTGAGGAATGGTTTAAAATTAAGAATGAAGAATTAAGAATGAAGGATGAAACAACCATTCAACTCTTCGACTTTACCGGAAAGCTTGTCGCCGTTTATCCCATTACAGGAGAAACAACGGAAATAGATATATCATACTTGTCTGATGGGGTGTATCTTGTGAAGGCAGGGAACACAATTAGCAAAGTAATAAAACAGTAAGATAATAATGAATGTTATAAGCCATTTAACAATTCAAAATTCAATAATTCAATGGAGTTGTCAAAAGTTGGCATAAAAACATTTTACGAAGGCTGGATATACCCTCCGGCCTTAAATAACATTTATAATGCGAATAATAAAGATCATATTATCATGTATACTGCTGCTGATTCTTACCGGTTGTAAAGAAAAGAAGACGGAGAGAAATGCAGGGAAAATGCAGCAATTTGTAACGGATATCTCTTCCTATGCCCGCAGTTTGAATCCTGATTTTATTATTATCCCGCAAAATGGCATAGAGTTGGCTTTCAACAATACCGATCCGGACGAAGGAGTTATGTCTTCCTATCTCTCCTCTATTAATGGGATAGGGGTGGAAGAGCTTTTTTATGATGGAAATTTGTCTGTTGATAATGAAAGGTTATCCATGTTGAAAAAGCTTGCAGCATCTAAAAAGATTATGGTTTCCGATTATATATCGGATAATTCGAATATACCCGATGCCATAGGGCGAAGTAAAAACGAAGGGTTTATAAGTTTCCCCAGGAGACCGGATAATTACGATTATATGTTTATACCCCAAAGTGTAACCGATGAAAACAGGGAAGATATCACAAGTTTGAATGATGCAAAAAACTATCTTTACCTGATCAGTACGGATAATTTTACGCGTAAACAGTCGATGCTTTCGGCAATTGAAGCAACAAATTATGACGTTATACTGATTGACCTGTTTTTTGAAGAAAGTTCATTAACAAAGCAGGAAGTTCAACAACTAAAGGAAAAAGCGAATGGGGCAAAACGTTTGGTTATTGCCTATATAAGTATCGGATCGGCGGAAAATTACCGTTATTACTGGCAATCGGGCTGGAAGCTGGGAAAACCTTCCTGGCTGAAAAAGAAATACCAGGGCTATTCGGATGAAATATGGGTTCAATTCTGGCATGAAGACTGGCAAAATATTATTTACGGGAACGATAATTCCTACATAAGGAAGATTATAGATGCCGGGTTTGACGGAGCATATCTTGATAATGTAGAAGCCTATTATTTTCTTTCTTATAGGGATTAAAGTCTATATCAGTTTTTCGGTGATAGCTAACTTTACCATTGCCGCTGTGTTTTTTACGCCCAGCTTTAAGAGTAAGTTTTTCCGGTAGCTATTGATCGTTTCTACTCCTAAGAAAAGCTTTTCTGCTATTTCTTTATTTGTGTATCCTTCTACAATAAGTTGCAGAAGTTCTGTTTCCCGGATGGTAAGAAAAACCTTACGGCTATTATTCCGTTTGGATACCATGTTGTCAGCATCTTCACTAAGGTATTGCTCCCCGGCATAAACCATTTGTATACCTTCTATGATCTCTTCAGGCAGTGCATTTTTGAGCAGATATCCGGAAGCCCCGTTTTGTAACATTTTCTGTATATAGAAGTATTCTTTAAAGCCTGTCAATGCAATTATTTTTACGGACGGGTAATTATTCCGGAGATATAAGCACAGATCTATACCACTGATATCCGGTAGATTGATATCTAAAAGGATAATATCAGGCTGTATGGATTGCAAAAGTTTTTTACAGTCCGTACCACAGGATGCAATTCCTGTTACCTCTATATCACGGGAAGAGTCAACTAATTGTTTTATACCATTAGTAACTACCGGATGATCGTCCACTATAATTATTTTAATCATATTCTTTCAATTAAGTTTAGAAATTACGCAAGTTAAACGAAGTATAAATAATGGTTAATGACGTTTTGTTTTGTCGGCTTTATCGATTTTATCTGTTTTATCCTTTCTATATGTTGTGTGTTGCAATTATTACCTGTAACTTGTGTAACGTCTATTAAGATTTAATTCAATCGTAATTTCACTACCTTTATTTGCTTGTGAAAATACATTCATCGAGGCTCCTAATAATTCTACTCTAGCCCGGACTGTTGAAAGACCTTCATGCGTATTTTCAATATTAAATCCTTTTCCATTATCCTGGACGGTAAGAGATAATTTTTCTTCCGATTGGATCAATTGCACATTGATTTCCGCTGCGTTAGCATGCTTGAGTGCATTATTAATTAGCTCCGTTGCGATACGATAGATGTTTATTTCGATCTTCTCATTTAAGCGGTTTTCGTTTCCGTAAAAGTAAAAGTGGATGAGATCCGATCCTTTACTGAACTCCTCCAAAATGGGCTTGAGCCCAAATCGTAGAAGTGATTCAGGCATGAGGTTATGAGCAATCCGTCTCATTTCACAAATTGATTTATCCAGCAAAGAAGTTACATTACCCAGATCTTGACAGCTGGTATTATTTGTTTGAGCAAGGTCAAGCTTGGCCATTGTAAGGAGCCCTCCCAGTCCGTCGTGTAGTTCGCGGGAGATTCGTCCCCGTTCATGATTTTCTCCATCGAGCAGTGCTTCGGCAGCGACGAGTTGCTTTTCCTGTTCCAATTGTTGTATTTTTTCATTCGCGCGGAGTTGTTTTTGCTGTTGATATCGATATAATAATATCAGTGTGATGACGAGCAGGATAAGCCCTATTCCTGATATAATAGATAATACAACATACAGTTGCTTTTGCTTGTGTAGCGTTTCGATTTGGGTATTCTTTTTTTCCGTTTCATATTCTACTTCCATTTCTGCCAGTGCAGATGCCATTGTTTCATCAAAACTTTTATAAAAGGTTTCAATTAAAAGATTCTTATAATTGGATGCTTGTGTTAGATCTCCCAGATTGACATATAAATCGGAAAGAAGCAGATATAGGTTGATTAATCTTCTATAATCATTTGAATCCGTTTCGCTAAGCACTTCCAATGCATATTCCTCCGCAAGAGTAAATTGTCCACTTTGTTGATAAATCTGTGCTATTTTTTGTTTACTTTCAATGATGTATTCCTCATGCCCGATTTCTTGGGCAATAGCAAGAGCCTCTTCGGCAACAGTGAATGCCTTTTGAAATTGCTCTTGCTCCATGTATACAATTAAGATTTGATGCATAGACAATAGCATGTTAATATATTCTCCTTCCGCATAGAATATATCCCTGGATTTTTCGGCATATTCCAGACATTCATCCAGTTTCCCTTGTGCATGTCTTATGATCATTAATTTATTATATAAATGAGCTATTCTTAGGGAGTCGCCTAATTCCGTAGCCAATAGCATGGCTTTATTTACATATTGTTCGGCATGGGCATAATTTTTCATTTCATTGTATATGGCCGCAATGTTTCCATAGGTTGCGCATATCCTTTCTTTTTGATTCAAATGCTCGAATAAGGTAATTGCTTTTAAGTATTCGGTAAGCGCTTCTTGAAATTGAAATTGTGCATAATGCATATTTGCTTTGGCAAAAATAATTCCGGCCTCCAAAGATTCTTCCCTGGCTTGTTTTGCCAGTTCCATCGCTTTATCATAGTAGATATCTGCCGTATCATAAATATTATACATGTAATAGGCTACTCCAAGGTTTCTATAAAGAACCGCTTCCATTTTGATATCGTGGTGTTTTCTTGCTAATTTAATCCCTTCTCGGGCGTATTGTGCGGATTCCTCGAAGCTGGAATGTAAATAAAACCAGCTTATACTATCATACAAAGCCAGTTTTGTATTGACAGATACGGATTTATCACTAAGTAAGTCTTTCATTTCTTCAACTTTGTTGTCTTGTGCAAATACAAAAGTGGTGTTTAAAAGAAATAGTACTACGATGATGTACAGTTGTTTCATGTTTATAGTATTTTTTAAATATTATATACTTTCTATATGATAAATCTTTATGCTTAAATTAGAGAAAAAGCTATAATTCTGTTTGGCAAATATACCTATTTTTGTATAAAAAATCCTGTTTCCATAAAAAATAATTTACTACCCCCGTCTAAATCGCTGTCATTGGTAGTGTATATGAAGGGGTCAAACAAGAGGAAATGACAGTAACTAAAAAGAAAAATCGCTCTTTTGTCGGGGATTATCTTATTTCATTCGATGCTCTCACCTGCTTCGCCTTCGGGTGCTTATTCCTCATTCCTCGTCATCGCAATGACGAAAGTTTTTCATTGATAAGCATATAACAATCTTTGTTGATGGCAGGCATAAAACCCTTCGGGCTTCATTCTTCGCAGTGATGCGTTCATACACCATCAACACATCTGATCAAGTATCATGGAAGCATCTTTCCCGATTGTATGGAAGTATCCTTCCCGATACCATAATCACTTGCGATCGGAGAATACCGTCACAACCGTAGGAGTAGTTCAATTGGATTGGTTCTGGTAATGAGTAAGTGTTTCACTTCGAGTGAAGCCCTTACTTGTACACTTCGGTTTCTTCCATGCGTAATTTATATTTTACAAATGAATTCTTTCCGCACCACAAAATGAGCTTTTGCCCTACCCCCTTTTTGGGGTTTTATCATAAATGAAGATTTTACCCCTTTTTAGGGGCAAAGAAACAAGAATAAGTCTCCTAACTTTGCAAGCAAAACAAAAATGTATTCGGGCAAATTTGAACGGATACTCATCAGAGAAATAAGTTATTATTGTTAAAATGTAATTTTTATTTTTGTAATACCTAGATTAATAGCGAAAATGCAGTATGGATACAAGCTATATTAGATCCCGTTTAACAGAAGAAGAAATGGAAGATTATTGTGCCAGGATTATATCCCATCTTTATGAAAGCGATATTTACCGGAATCCTAATCTGCGTATTTGGGATATCTCGCAGGCAATAGGGATTCCCCCGGCTATCATATCCCAATCGTTGAACCGGTTTTTAAAACAAGGTTTTTTTGATGTAATTAATAAGCGTCGTCACGAAGAGGTAAAAAAAATACTTCTTTCCGGCGGAAATAAGGGATTTACGATAGAAGGGGTTGCCAGGAATTGCGGATTTCGTTCGATCTCTACGTTTTATTCTGTTTTTAATAAATACGAGGGGATGACTCCCACCCAGTGGCTTAAGTCTGTGTAGCGGACTCATAAAATATAAAATTAGTATCAGTATCAACCAAAAAATTAAACAAAATGAATGGATTATTTTTATCAGTTAGAAAAGCAGCTCTAATATCGGCAATTTTGCTGGTGACTGCAACAGGGGCATGGGCGCAATTAAATTGGTCTGGAAGGCAAATTCTTACCAATGGACAGACTGTTTCCCAAAATATTACCCTTACAGGCAATGTGACTATTGACGTGCCTTCCTACGGCACGGCTACTATCTCCGGTATTATCAGCGGGAATTATACTATTAGAAAAACAGGAAGCGGAACGCTTTATTTAACCGGTGATAATACCTATACCGGTACGACAACTATTGATACCGGCACTGTTTACATTGGAAACGGTGGCACAACAGGTAGCATAGCCGGTAATATAACTTTCGGTAATAATAATAGTTACTTCAAAAGCCTGTATTTTAACCGTTCCAATACCTATACTTATTCAGGCATTATTTCCGGAAACGGCAGTGTCTACCAAAATGGTACGGGTACACTTATATTAAATGGGGCAAGTACTACTTTAGCTACTATTGCCATTATTTCTTCCGGTACGCTGGAATTGGGGCTTAACGGTACGATAGAAAATACAATTTTGATATTCTATGATTTGAATACGCATAAGGGCAAATTTAAAATTACCTCGGATAAGCAAATAGGGGGATTGGTAAGCATGGTAACAGACGACAGTTCCGAAATACAGTTATTAGGCGGAAACCTTACCATATATGACACAACAAGCGATTTAGGACTTTTCAATTATGCCGGCATTATCAGTGGTACGGGCGGCATAATTAAAACGGGCAATCAAAAACTTATCCTTACTGGCAATAATACCTATACCGGTGCAACGGCAATTAATGCCGGTATGTTGCAAATAGGCAATAGTGCAAGTGGCAGCATTGACAGTACTGCGGGTGTAACAATAGGTTCAAATGGCATCCTCCGTTTTGAGCCGGGATCAAATAAATACTTCGGCAAATTAATCAGCGGAGCAGGAAGATTAGAATATAAGGGTGTAGGTTTTTCAGACTTGGTATTGACTAATCCGCAATATACGGGAACAACTACCATAGAAAATGCTCATATCAAAGCTTTAACATCTTCATTCCCTTCGTCAGCTATTGTACTGAACGTATTGCCTACTGCCGGCGGTATTCGGTTTGAGGTTCCTGCCGGACAAACTTTGCAATACAATGGTGTGATTTCGGGTACAGGAAATGTAGGTAAATTCGGTTCAGGCAAGTTAATTTTGACAGCAGCAAATACACATACCGGTCATACAGCATCACGTGAAGGTATTTTACAAATAGGAGATGGCATAAGTGGCAGTATAGACAACACTTCCCAAGTGATAGTAGATTCAGGTGCTGTTTTACGTTTTGAGCCGGGAGTGGATACACGGTTCACAAAAGTTATCACTGGAGCGGGGAGTGTGGAATATAGTGGCATTAATTATAAATTATGGCTTGACGCCGACAATACCTACACAGGAACAACTACCATAGAAGGACGTCAAGGTAAGGCCGAACTGGTTATAAGTTACATGTCGCCAACCGGCAGTATTGTGGGCGATATTATAAATAACGGAAGATTACGGTTCAACCGTAGCGGAGACTACACTTATTCGGGTGTTATTTCGGGAACCGGCTACATAAGTCAATATTGTAGTGGAACGCTGACCTTGAACGGAGTAAATACCTATTCAGGGGTAACTGAAATCTATCGTGGCACGGTTGTCCTGGGTGCAGGCGGAAGTATTGAAAATTCATCTTCAGTCAATTTTGTGGGTATAGAACAAGGCAAATTTGATATCACATCGAGCAATAAAAAAATCAAAGGATTAAATTCTAACGAAGAGTCTCCCAATGCAGAAAATGCAGAAGTAATCCTTGGCACAAGTACGTTAACTATCGGTACAGATGGACAAAACGATGGTGGCGGTACTTTCAAAGGCATATTTACGGGTTCAGGTAATATTACCAAAACAGGAACCGATAAGTTTGTAATGAGCGGCAATAATACGGCAACAGGCCTGTTTTCGCATAACAACGGTACGGTAGAAATTTCGAGCAAATGGATGGGCAACTATTCCCAAGCTCCTAATACATGCCTGAATATTATTGGGGAAGTCTCTATGGATAAAAACCTGACTTTGAGCGGTGGTACTATTTCTATGGACTTAACCCAGGCAACGCCTTCCAAAATTACCGTTGCCGGTGCAGTATCAGCTGTTGGAACTACTACGCTGAATATTTATTCGGGTAATGTAAGCAACCGTGTGTTGGTGCAAGCAGCTTCGGGGATCAGTGATATAAATCCATATTCGCTTAATATGCCCGGATTTACTGCAAGCCTTGTTGCCAACAACATTCAATTAATGTTGACGGCAACAATTACCGATAGCATTCCCCCTACAGTTGGAACAGGTGTAAACGGGACTGCATCGGCAACGTCGGCAAATCTTACATGGACGGCGGCCTCAGATAATGTAACTTCTAAAGAGGCTTTACGCTATTACGTATATCAATCATTAAGCGATAATATCAATACGGTAGCAGACTGCGAGGCAAACGGCACCTTGCTGAATCCAATCGGGACAATGGATATTACAACATACATTGCTTTGGGATTAATCGCCGGTACAACCTATTATTTTAATGTAGTGGTGGCTGATCATGCAGGCAATAAGTCAGTTTATACCACCAGAACATTAATTGCCCGGGATGAACAGATAACAAGCGTAACGATCTCACCTAAACCGGCAAGCGTCCAACCTGGTCAAACAAAACAGTTTAACGTAACAGTAACCACCCTTGGCAATGCTGACGAAGGTGTAACCTGGAGTTTAATAGGCAATACATCTGTGCAAACCGCTATCAGTTCCGGGGGATTGCTTACGGTAGGCAGCAACGAAACTGCTGCAAGCCTTGTGGTAAAAGCCGTTTCGGATTTCGATACAACTGTTTTCGATAGGGTTAATGTTACAATTACTACCACCGGAATTGAGGATGTGATTTTGCCGCAATTACGTATTTATCCTAATCCAACTATGGGGGAATTAAGAATTGAAAATGTAAAAGGGGAAATTAATGATATTGAGATCTTCGACATAATGGGCAGGAAGGTTTATTTGTCTACTCGTTCCTTTGTTGATTCGTCTACTATAACCATCGATGTTTCGTATTTGCCATCGGGAGTTTATTTTTTGAAAATAGACGGAAGAACAATAAAAGTAATTAAGAATTAGAAATGAATCTAGGATAAGAAGAAAAAGCTGTAGTACTTTTAATAATGGGGTTGTCTGAAAAATAGAAAGACAGCCTCATTTTTTTAATCCTGATTATATTGTCTTGTGTTGAGGCGTAATATTACGTTCAATCTTGACGGCACAATATTATGTCGTGTTGCGTTAATGAACGTGGATGATTCCCGTACATATTTATATACCAATCGCATATCTTTAGCAGTTGCCTTCCGTTGGTATTAGTTGGTTAGGGAAAAAGAAAATGCTTTTCTACAACCTCATTTTAATCTTTGACAATATTAGAGAGGATTTTTATCACTTGTTCCGGCTTTATAGAACGTATACATTGGCAATCTGATGTTTTTCTACATAGATTACATTCCTTATTCAATACCAGAACATGTGCATTCTTACCGATGGGAGCCCATCTTCCCGGATGCATTGGACGGATCGGAGGATAAATGCCAATGGCTAATTTATTCAGGGAAGCTGCAATATGTAATGGTCCTGTACTACATGCAACCAGAGCATCGGAAGCATTGATTAGTGATATAAGTTCTTCCAAAGAAAGTTTTCCGCTTAAATCATGGACGAAAGGGTATGGAGAAACTAACAGATCCCTGTATAAACGACCTTCCTCCTCGGTTCCTGTTAAGAGAATGTTGTATTTTTCCTGGGGTAGGGTGCTTATCAAGCTTGCATAATTTTCCAACCCCCATTCTCTTGCACTTCCTTTCGATTTTGGATGAAGGATGAGGTTTATTTTGTCTTTAACGATATGCTTTTGTAAATGATTGCTTAACGGTTTTATACGTTCCAATCCATAAAGAGTACTTATTTCTTCTAACGAAGGGATTGTGTGTGTTTGAGAATTAGACAGCAATATTGTATTTAGCTGCGCTTCATGTAGCTCTGATTTTTTCCTTGATAGTTTGATCAGATTATTACAATAGATCCAATGATAAAGACGATTTCTCGTTCCCGTTCTTACCGGAATTTTGGCAGATTTACCCAGTTTCGCAATTTCTTTTCTTGGGAATACATGAATTATTTCATCTGCCGAAAGTTTCTTTAAAAAGGATACTTGTTTTTCATAAGGAAGTTTTTTTATATTTGTCCAATTTAAAAAAGCATCTATATGTTTACAGCAATCTATAATTGGCTTTGTGTATTTTTCGCCTAAAAAACAGATATAGCAATTGGGATATCTTTGCTTTAATATGCCTGCTATGGGCAATGTTAATACAACATCTCCAATACCATCGGTTCTACTTATAATAAATACTTCATGATTTTGTATCATGTCGCCTATATAATTGTTTTAATTTGGTATATTTTAAAAAGGTAGCAAAGGCTGAGATTTTGCAAATAACATAGCCATAATAACCATCCAGGAACCCTCTTTTAAATACATAGTCTCTAAAAAACTTCCAACCCGGTTTAATAAGTATAGAAAGGATTGTAGCTTTTTTCCCTTTTTCAAACGCTTCGATTGCTGTAAAAGTGGTGAATCTATCAGCCTGTTTTATGTGATCTTCAATAGAATGATATGAATAATGAAGAAGATCTCCTTTTAGCTGAATTATAGCAGTTTCATTTGGATAGGAAATGGTTTCATGGATCGAACCAATCCATTTTGCCTTATTCCGATCGAAAATACGTATTTTCCTATCCGGATACCAGCCACAGTGATGAATCCATTTCCCGCAATAATTTGTCAGGCGATTTATTTGGCCTGTAAAGTTTTCTTTTTGACTTGATTTTAAGTGAAGAATAGATTGTTGCAATTCGGTGGAAAGTGCTTCATCCGCATCAATTGATAATAGTATATCATGAGTAGATAATGAATTTGCATAGTTTTTTTGTTCCGCATATCCCAGCCATTCCTGTTCAAAGAAACGAACCTTGTATTTCTCACAAATGCTTTTGGTATTATCTGTCGAAAGAGAATCAACAACAATTATCTCATCAACAATGTCCTGCAAAGATTTCAGGCAACGTTCAATGTTCCGTTCTTCGTTTTTAGTGATAATGACGGCAGAAATTTGCATGGATAATGTTTAGAGATTAATGTTTCAAGTTATTCTTAGCATACAGATGGCACAGATTAAATAGATTTGGCTTCGCTGAGCTAACGGTTCCCCAGATTTTTTTTATCATAAAGGGATTATTCTTAATTAACCATTAACCGTTTATCGCTAATCATTATTTATGTACTTTTTTAATAAATTCTTCCACTTCGGGTGTTCCCCCTTGATAAACCAAATATCCATTATAAGGTTCACGTTCAGTAATCTCATCATTGATTGGCGTAAGCATTAATTTCTTTACCTCTTCAGGATCATGTGTCTGGCCCAAAGCCCAGCCTAATTTGATAAATGCGACCTCAGGAAGCATATTTCCGGCAGGAATTATACCTTTGGCCATCATATCCCGTCCTGTATCATACACAAACATGTGCACATATCCCCATATTGTTTGCAAAGTCATATATTGATGAACGCCTGCCTTTTTAGCACGTTCGATGGCCGGATACATTTCTTTGTTCACATGTCCCAATCCTGTTCCGACCCAGACAACACCTTTATATCCATTATCAACAATAGCATCCAGCATATCGGGTTTCATACCGGGGTAATAATACAACATGGCAACACGGTCGTCAAAGGTAGGGATAATCTTTACATTTGTATCTTGTCTACGACGATTATAATTTTCTTTAATCGGAGTTACACCTTTCCGGGTAATACGTGCAACAGGGGTATCTCCTATTGTACGAAATGTGGAACGATAGGAAGAATGCATTTTACGAACGCGAGTTCCTTTATGCAATAATCCATATTCGTCTGATGTCGGGCCGAACATACAAACCAGAACTTCAGCAATATCTCCGTGCCCGGCTGCAGTCATAGCATGCATCAGGTTTAAAGCCGCATCCGAACTTGGGCGGTCGGAAGAACGTTGCGATCCCACTAACACTACAGGAATAGGAAGGTTTTGACACATAAAGGTCAATGCAGCACCGGTATGGTGCAATGTATCCGTTCCATGACCGATAACAATTCCTTCTATTCCGTTTTCGATTTCTTTTCCAATCTGTTTTGCCAAAGCGACGTATTGAGTCGGTCCCATGTTTTCGGAGAAAACAGCAAATATCTTTTCTGTATCCAAATTACAAATTTCGGCCAATTCCGGAACGGCGCCATACAACTCTCCCGGAGAAAAAGCCGGAATTACAGCTCCTGTTCTGTAATCCAGACGGGAAGCAATTGTGCCACCGGTTCCCAGTAATTTAACATGGGGTAATCCTTTTGTATAAGGAAATTCTTTTTCAGGAACTTTGTAATTTGCTTTTTTGTATCCGGTTTCTTTCATCCCGGTAATGGTACGAATGTCGATTCCAACATTGTATCCCGTAGCTATTTTTAATACAATATGAAAATGATCGTCATTCTCTGCACGAGGAAGAACGGTTCCGTTAAAATTTCCCCGTGTAGTTTGTATTTCTGCTGTTCCCCATACACGTACATTATATTTTTTTAGTATTTCAAGGGCTTCCCCTTTGTATCCTTGGAAAAAATCTTCACTCATTCTGTTTTTATTTAGATTTCCAAAACAAATTTTTACTTAATTTCTTTTACTAATTCACTTAAATTCACATTCCCTTCGCTTATGGAACGAAGTCCGCCCATAATACTGTTAATCTTGTCTTTTTGATCTGTGCTTTTCCTGACAGGAGAAAACGTATCTTCCAGGAGCTTAATTCTGCTGGTGATTTCTTCTTTTGACATTGTTTTGAATTTTAAGGCAACTAAGATAGACTCGAAATCCATATCCGGATTAAGAAACATCTGATTCAATATGGTTGGAGCAATAGCTGAGTCTAATTGTTTTTCCTTGAGAAATACAAATAAATCGTATATCCGGTTAATATCAAAAGGGATTGCCTTATATTGCCCATGAAGATGTTTTAAGCGATGACCGAAAAATACCCCTATAAACTTAGGATTTACTTTCAAGTCGTTGATAATACACTTCATTAAGGAATAATAGTTTTTTGAGAATATATATTTATATGTATCTTCTGGAATTCCCCATAATGCAAATTGATTGTATCTTTGAGATAAATCTTCAGGTATATTCTTCCGAAGTTTTTCGATATGTTCATCTGCCAATGGAATCGGGACAGAGTCGGTATCAGGGTACATACGGTCGGCTCCGGGAAGAACGCGTTCAAAAATAGTGGTTCCATTTTCGAAGCTTTTGCGGGTTTCTTGAGGAACGCCATCAAATGTCATCAAAGATCGTTCCTCAATTACATCCAAAGCCGTTTTGATATCCTCTTTTGGTCCCCAGAAAACAATTTGAGCATCATTTTCGTTTGCCTTAAGCCTTTTTGTTATATTATTCCATGTGTTTGTATCGAATATCGGGCATAAATCTTCCGAAGAAGTCATATTAGGCTTTTCAATACAGGCGATTACCTTTAGGCGATTAATAAATTCATTATAAAAGGGATGTCCGGGTTGTGTAAAGTGTGAAAGTAAATCTTTAAAATAGGGAAGGTTTACGGCATAAAGCTTTTCTTTCCTTCCTGTTGTTTTTTGAACGATTTCAAACTGAGCAGGAAAATCTTCAGGAGTTAATTCCATAGAATTCATTTTCCAATTTTCTTTTTTACATCGTTTTAGCAGTTCTTCACGGATGTGTAATAGTGCCCATTGACGAAATGCTTCGTTATGAGATAACTCCGGAATCCATTTTGTATGTGCAACTCCTTTTATTTCAACGCGTGTTCCTCCTTTACAACTTACGTTAACATCTTCTCGTCCGGCGCCGATTCCTGTTCTTACTTTGTCGGTGCTCCGGTTAAGAAACCGGATGTGATCGCATACTTCTTTCACTTCCTCCGGATTTTTCATTTCGGGAGCTGTAACTGTTTCGATAAGAGGCATACCCAGTCTGTCCGTACGGTAAACACGTATATGGCCGATATCAGAGATTTCCCGGCATGAATCTTCTTCAATACTTAATTGTATCAAATTTATCTTCCGGTTATTTTTCAAAGTAATTTCCCCATCAATTCCAATGATAGCGGTTCGTTGAAATCCTGTAGGGATAGAACCGTCCAAATATTGTTTTCTGGTAATATGTACTTCTCCTACAACTTTTAGTTTGGATAACAATGATATTTCGATGGCGATATCCAATGCTTCCCGATCAATAGGGAAAGGTGGAGTATCATCTACATCATATGTACAGGCCGTTTTATTGGCGATACGATAGATGATTTCTTTTTTTGTTTTAAACTCCATCAAAGCAGTGCCGTCATATTCTCCTAACTCGGAAAGGGTAGGGCGCATATGCCGCACTAATTCGGCATCGTATTCTTCCGGTTTTTGAAAGAAACCTGCAGGACAATGGCAGAATAATTTCTTTTTAGTTAGTAACTGTTGATGAACTTCCAGTCCTGACATGAAACCTATACGGTCATAATCGGCTTGTGTTGCTTCTTTGCGATGAACATAACCAATGGACTTTTTACTAGATTCGTAATTTCTTAAGGAGTTA
This sequence comes from Bacteroidales bacterium, assembly GCA_031553535.1. GTDB lineage: Bacteria > Bacteroidota > Bacteroidia > Bacteroidales > WCHB1-69 > JAIROC01. The sequence continues at coordinate 67,431 of JAVBLM010000044.1, forward strand.
TTATCGTTCACGTATCCGTTGTTTAATATTGTTTATTAATCAATTAATAAAGATAGGGCTTATTTGAATTAAGCATTCAAAGATAATAAAAACTTTTGAAAAAAACATGTAATGGAAAGGTTTTTTACACAATCCAAGATATATTTATTGCTTAAAGACTTTTGAGATATTTTTGAGCAAAGATTTTATCTTTTTCAATTTGGGATTTCAGTTCATCGATTGAGCTGAATTTTTTATTAGAGCGTATAAAAGCAAGTGGAATCACTTCTACGAAGGAACCATACCAATCTTTACTTATGTCTAATAAGTGTATTTCAACCGTTTTGTGTTCTCCATCTTTAAATGTGGGACGGTTACCGATGCTCATGATTCCGAAATACTGCTCCCCGTTGATTTTAACATCAACTAAATAAACTCCATCGTTAGGTATACTTCCTTGATTCACATCTATATTCAATGTGGGAAAACCTATTGTTCTTCCTATCTTTGAACCATGTATTACTAAACCCGAAAATGTGGGATATGTCTTCATCGAATTCTATTAATATGACAAAATTGTACAAAAGTAATATTTTTTCAGGAATTAGCATGAATACTATTTAAGTCATCTATCAAGTATGAAGAACAATTTAGCGAACATAAATCAAGATTCAGTGTTTTTATCAATAACAACAAGTGAGTTAATAAAAACAATTACCGGGAGAAAATCTTCTTTGCATGTATGGATTAAAAGATGTATTTTTGTATTCAGATATAATATCTTTATTAAGGATTTAAAATTAGGTGTTCGAGTATGCAGGAGGCAAAACAAAATAGAGCAAGGATGTGGTTAAAACGATGTTTGAAATATTTGCTGATCTTTGTATTATCTGTTTTATTCAGTGCTTTTACAACTCAATTTATTCCCACTATTTTTGTGGGCAGAGTTCAGATTGAGTTTTTCCTCTTAATAATTGTCTATTTTGCTTTACTTACTTTTTGTTTTAGGAAAAGTAAAATAATCTTTGTCTGTGTTTCTATCGCTTTGATTGCCGCGATGCTTATTCTTTCTTTATCAGGAATTGGTTGGAATCCCCGGGTAATTATTACAAATGTTGCCAATAATGTCTCTTTTTTATTCAAGAACAGCACTTCATCGCAAGTTGAGATTAAACCTTCGGAAACGGCTACTTTTCCTCATATCTCTTTGCAGCAGCGAATTCAACAGAAGGTGGATTACAAGGATTCAACGGTACGGGCATTTTCCGTTAAATACTCTTTGATGTTTTTTGACGGGTATTATCCGAAGTACCGGCAGATCTGCCGTCAGTTTTCTTTATTGAAATATATAAAAGAAAATTTCAAGTATGTAGCCGATCCTTCCGATTTTGATTATTTTGCCTCCCCTCAGGAAAGTATAGAGCTTATGGCAGGGGATTGTGATGACTATAGCATATTAATGGCATCCGTATTGAAAGCCATCGGTGCGGATGTCCGTATTATCTGGGCGCCCAGACATGTTTATCCTGAATTATATTGTGGAGATAAAGCAAATTTTGAAAAGTATGTCAGTGCTATTTATACTTTTTTCGAACAGGAGATAGGGAAGAAACATATATATTACCGGATAGATAAAAACGGAGATTATTGGTTAAACATTGACTATACGGATTTGTATCCGGGGTCGGTGTACCATTCGAATGAAGTTTTATCCATCATTTATATAAAATAGAAATCAGGGGGATGAACTATATTATTGATTGTTTCAATGGGAAAAACAATTTTGCAAGGAAAATAGCACAAAGGATAGCTCTAATGCTATTAAGTTTGCTGTTTATCAATAACCTATATAGCCAGTCAAGTTTTTCTTTGAATGGTGGGTTCAACCAATCCCTTTTTTATTGCGGGCAGTCCAAATCGGATTACTACCATTCTTATACCCCTTATAATTCTTATCTGGTGAACTTTTCGTACAGGGAGAATTTATCTGTCCTTCAGAAAAACTTGCAAGTAGGGGCGCAACTTGAATTTAAACAACAGTCTGCCTGGTTCTATTATGAAGATTTATATCCTACGGACACCGTTGCAACAGGAGTAAGGTATGATATCCGATCTATTAATCTTTATTTGTTTCCGGAGTTAAGGGTAGGGGAGTATGTCCGGTTTGTTTTTAGTGGCGGCCCTGTTATACAGTATATTGTAAATGTGAAAGCAAAAGGGAAACAGGTGCAATTGATGTCGGGAAGTTCGAATGTAGAAACGGACATAGATGAAAAAAACAGTAAGGACATATCCGGATTTACTTTTGGGGTAAAGATAAACTTTGGTGTAGAAATTCCAATATATAAAGGATTATACCTTGCTTTCTGCAACAGCTATAGTGCAGGGTTTACAGGAATGGGAGGGGAACTGAGTAAACGGATGAAGTTTTTTAATTGTATAGATATTAATCTTTCCGGAGGCATTGTATATCAAGTCAACCATAAAGACTGGTTTTCCAACAGGAAGAAATAATTCTATTGGTTTAGTATCTGCACGGTTGCACAGGCTAATAATCCCGCTGTTTCTGTGCGTAAACGGAATTCCCCCAAGGAAACAGGGATAAATCCGGATTGTATTGCATGTTGAACTTCTTCCGGGGTAAAATCCCCTTCAGGGCCTATAAGAATCAGGGTATCCGTCTTGGCTTTGCATAATGATTTCAACAAAGCAGGCGGTTGCTCCAGATCACCGCAATAGGCAATAAACTTTTGAGGGTAAATGTTTTTTGTTTTTTCAATCAAATCATGAAAATGAACCTTATTTGTGAATACAGGCATCTCTGCCCGTAATGATTGCTTGATAGCCGCTACCATTAAACGTTCGATACGTTCCGGCTTAATAGAGGTACGTTCGGAGTTTTTACATAACAGAGTGGTTATTTCACTTATTCCTATTTCGACGGCTTTTTCAACGAACCATTCCAGTCGATCGCTGTTTTTTGTCGGGGCGATTCCAATATGTAAATGGTAGGGAAGACGGGGATAATCTTCGATTTTACGAATTACTTCCAGCGAGCAAGCCCTGATATTATCGTCAATTATCCGGCTTATATAGATATTGCCTTTCCCGTCAGTGAGGTATATTTCGTCGCCCGGCCGTAACCGGAGTGATTTTATACAATGCCTCGATTCCTGTTCATCCAGTACATGAATAGTAGATATAGGGTCGGGAGAATAAAAAAGAATCATCAGAAATAGTGGTTAGTTATTAGTATTGAAGTTGTCAAAAGTTGACACAAAGATCGCTCTTTTGTTGGGGATTGCCACGTCGCTCGTACCTCACTCCTCGCAATGACGGCAATATGCTGGTTAAGGGCGTCATTGCGAGGGACGAAGCAATCTCTGAGATCAACTTTTGACAACTTTGTTATTAAAATGTTTACGTTTTGCGACTTTCTCGTTTTTTTAGATTTAACCCTTTTATCGGTTTTATCCTTTCTGTCTTCTGTTTGTTTCGTTTTTATATTTCCCGCTGACCTCGCAGATACTTCTTGAATTTTGAACTTTGAATCTTTTAGTTTATTAATTCCTCGTTTGTTTCTAACTGCGGATAATCAACGTCAAAGTATTTCAATGCTTTTTGTAAGCATTCCTTTGAAGAAGAGTAGGGAATAAACAGTGGTTTCTCTCCTTTTTTTATCGCCAGATATCCCATGTTATGTTTATCCAGGTAAGGGGAAATATCAATAATATCCACTTCATCTCCACGATAATTATAAATAGACAGTTTGTCAAAATTGGTGGTGGCAGTAACGAACAATATATTCATTGATTCTATAACTTCCTGTATTTCGATGGAATTCCATATCCAACTTTCATCCAATATATTTCCTGTGCTTGCGGTATCTGCAAATTGGATAATAGTACGGTAATCAATATTGAATGAAGGTGGGATTTCATACGTTATTTTCCCGTTATTTTCAATATTGTATATATCTTCTGTTTTTGTATAGATACTTTCATGATTGGACGCCAGGGTGTCGATCAATGAATATATTTTCTCGTATGTCTTTGTGACGATAATTTTATAATCATCCTTGATGAGCGCATTCCATTGTTCGCTTTCGATAAAATTGGGTTTCTCGATTCCCATATTATATGCAATGGGGATGGCTTGAATAACAAAAGGTATTTCGGATGCCGTATTAACGGTAGCCAGGAATTTATGGGTAGGATATCCGGTGTTGGAGATTATCCAGATATCAAAATCGGAAGACATCGGTGTGAGTTTATATTCAACACCCCAATCTTCCGGAATGGGAGATTGAATTTTCATCTTGTTCCCTTCGTATTTTTTGAAATCCCGTAATAGTTGATTGGTAAGATCATCGGATAAGGCTTGTATCGTATCTTCCGGTGATTTCGAACAGGTAACCGTATAAGGAAGTTTTTCTTCTTTCAAGTTAAAGGTTTCGGCCGTGTTGATTCCCTTTTTATTGCCGCAAGAAAAAGTAAGAACAGCAATAAATGCCAACAGACAGAATTTTCCTGTTTTAGTGTATTTGTTCATCCTTTTGATATTCGTTTTTTGCTCATTTTTGAATACAAATGTACATGAAATTATTTAATTGGTTGCAGGCAAATAAAATTTTCTTTCACAACTTACAGGGGAAAAGTACATTTTTTCTTTTGTGTTGTTCTTTCCGGCCCTGAACTTGTCAAAAGGTAATATAAAATGAATTGAGATTAACTCCGTTGAGCTCGCAAGCTCGGTTCAAAGTTTACAAGTTTACGGGTTTACAAGTTAACATTTCAAGAAATTTGCGGAACCGTAGCAGGAAAAATGAAAAGCGCAACAAGCAGAAAGCAACATGCAGAAAGGATAAAATCGATAAAGTAGATAAAGCCCTGATAAATTACACGAACAAATTTATCTTATATTCATTTATTACATCTCTTATTTTTACTTTTTTGCAGGCAACAGCCTGTTTAGATAAGCCCGGCTTAGGCATTAGAGCCTAAGCCGAACGAGGGAAAGTTCACAACTCATTCGTCCATTTGGTTCTCCGTCTATCAGGAATATTTTTATTGTCTTGCCGAATTTCATTTTTTTTATTTTTGATTTCTTTTGTTCCAAATTAACTCAAGTACCATTTTACCTTTTGGACTTAGGTAAAATGCTCCAATTCTTTTTAGATATTTAGAGCTTATTTCACCACTTATCAGTTCACAATTTTCTATTTTGAATTTAGCGTCAATTTCCAAACTTTTAGTCTTAACATGAAAATGTGGTGGATTATGATCGTTTGAATAAATAATTACTTGCAAATCGTTAATTGTTGCAACTCGCTCTTTAGTTGCAGTATTTACTTCCCTCAAATGAAGATTTAAGGAATAATCATCTATGCCTAAATAGTATTCAAGCAAGTCAGTTAAAACTCTTTCCATAATCTCTGAACTCATTTCTTATCATTTGGTCATTTTACAATGAGGCACAACGGCCCGCGGCTTGCTGTAGTGCGGGGTTCACAAATGTTCGCGCGGGCGTGAACGCTTGAAAGTCCGACAGGACTTTCTGCGGGCATACACCCCGCATTACAGCAAACCGCGTGTTGGCTGTCAGTGCATTTTTGCCACTATTTTTCTTTTTCTATTCTAACTCTCAACTTTTATAATTTTCCGAAAAAATCAGTAATATCAAAACAAAAGAATTTTGCTTCATTTGAACCTATGATATTAACTTTTATTATATCATACATTTTTCTATAAATAGGGTGTAAGTATTGTTCAATCGGGTTCCAATCAACCCCCCTTTGCCCAAGTTCTTTCTCTATATAAGCATACTCCGCACCAATACCTTCTTTTAAAGTAATTGCTTTTTTAATAACAATTGCATTCTGAACAGAGTAACCATCGCCACCCTTGTAAACTATTTTCTTCAAATTCGGTGTCGTTTCCCAATAATTGGAGTCAATAGGGTAATTATACCTCAAAGTATCAATTGTTATTTCTCCATGTGAAAAAAAATTATAATAATGTGCAACTTGATGGACAGCAACTGCCCTAAATAAAGATTTATTCTGAGTGTGAGTTATATATGGAGAAATGCGAATTTTATTTTCAACACCTGTTGCATACGCTAATGATATGGCATATGATACTCTGCTTTCATCATTAATAAAAAAGACATAGAAATCATAATTCTCTGTCATGCCAATGCCATCTGGAACACGAGTAGTAACATCTTGAGAAAAGCATGATAATGAAGAAAGAGTCAATAACATCAAGAAGGTAATACTTCCAAAAAAAATTGATATTTTTCTATTCTTTTCCATTATAATTTATCTTATGTCCTTTAAGGCGGTTTATATTTCTTTTAACTTTCAATTTCACTTTTCATTGTCCCGCTTCGCTGTTGCCGCATTGCAGCCAACTCCTAAATACACGCAAAAATACAACTATTTTTATATAATCACACTATTATGATAAGAATATATGTCTAAATTAATTACATTGTGGTTTTATATACGTATTTCATATACCTTTTTTATCTTTCCATAAAAAATAAATATTCAAAATATGCCTATCCCTTTAATCTGAAAACATCAATTCCTCCTAAATGGCATCTTCCTAAAAATACCATTTCTGTGTATTTTTGGTTTCCGTATGAAAAGATATGGAAAGATCCCGACATAATTATTAATAATTGATAAAATAACAAAAATAATTTTAAATAAAATGCTTTTTCTTTTAAAAAAACAAATATATTTGCAAAAAATAATTCAAATAGAATAAATAAATGAAA
>JAVBLM010000066.1:0-28436 GCA_031553535.1 Bacteroidales bacterium
TTTCATTTATTTATTCTATTTGAATTATTTTTTGCAAATATATTTGTTTTTTTAAAAGAAAAAGCATTTTATTTAAAATTATTTTTGTTATTTTATCAATTATTAATAATTATGTCGGGATCTTTCCATATCTTTTCATACAGAAACCAAAAATACACAGAAATGGTGTTTTTAGTAAGATGCCATTTAGGGAGAATTGATGTTTTCAGATTAAAGGGATAGGCGTATTTTGAATATTTATTTTTTATGGAAAGGTAAAAAAACAATATACGAAATACGTATATAAAACCACAATGTAATTAATTCAGGTATATATTCTTATTAATAGTATGATTATATAAAAATAATTGTATTTTTGCGTATATTTATAAGTTAGCGGCAATTTGCGGATAGCGGAGTAGGATATTGAAAGTTTAAAAACAATAAATGATATACTTATGAAGCATTATTTAACTTTAACAGTTTTGTTATTTTCATTTTTAGCATTGAACGGACAAGAAGTTTCAAAAGCCGAAATGAAATACAAACCAGCCAATCTTGAAGAGGCCGTTATTCAATTAACGAAAATTTTGCCCGACAAGACACAGCAAGAAGTTTTTTCAATGACAGAAGAAGAATTTTTAGGAGGTTCTCATTTTGGATTAGGAATGTGGATTAGAAATAATTGGGAACTTTGGCGTGGCGGAGAATTAGCAAAAGAATTTAATGCCAAAGGAATTTTTCACCCTGACGATATGTCGGGAATTATACTCAAATGCTTTTATCGACAACTTCATAATCAAGATTGGGAATTAGATGAGCAAATAAAATTCTATCAAAAATATTGGAGAGAAGTACAAGAGTATCAATATCGCTTGGAAAATGATACAGTGTTTGCTCGACAAGAAAAAAATAAATATGAAAGTTCAATTCGTGAGAGAAACGAAAAACTAAAACAGGAGTTTCCTATTGGTATGAAAGTAAAAGTATGGGTTGACCATTCCGACTTTGCAAAACGAACTCAAATTATTGGAGAAATCGTAGATTGGCGAACAACTATTTCAAAAGGTGGAAATTTAGGAACTTCTCGAAAAGGGCCAGAAATCGAAAACGAGCGATTGGAAGCAAAGGTGAGAGTTATAGAATATATGAATATTAAAAAGAAAAAGAGAATTGAGCGTTATAACAAAATGAAAAATAATGAGTTGTGGGTAAGTGTAGGTTTGATGAGTAAAATAGAAGAATAAACTGCTGGACGTTAGCGGTCAGCTTGCGAAAAATTTGAGAAATAGAAGAAATGAAAAACATAAAAGAAATAGCACCTTTTTTAGCAGATGATTTTATAGATTTAGAAGAATCTATTTTTGATGTGGACTATTATGCTGTATTTCTGGAAGAAAAAGCGGAAAAACTTGGAATTTTAAAGAAGTATCTAATCTGTAAATTTCATGATAGCTCAATTATCAATATATCGCAGAATATTAATCAGTTCACCATTAAAATAAATGATTTTTCAACCCATGTTTTTGCAGATGCAATTATTGAGAAATTTAACTTAACAATTAATCATGAAAATTTACTATTCCCTTTATCGATTGAATTTAAAGACAATTTGAAAGTAAATTATTTTGAAGTAGATGAAGATGGAATTTTACACGAAATTGCACCGATTACTCTTGATGAATATCTTTATGAGCAGGTAACGAAAGTCGAAGATGATAAAATAGAAGTTGTATTCCATTTTTGGAAATCGAACGCAGATGAAAACAAACACGGGAAAAGAGTTCTTGTAATAGTTTCCGCAAGTGAAATTAGCGTGATTGAAGAGCAAGAAAAAGCGTGGCTTGATTTATTTGGAAAAGAATACGATAATTATTATGAGTATTTCAAAAGTCAATTTAATTCAGGAAGATATGTTTCTGATTATAGCGAATGTATGAAATTAATAAAAGAATTTGACGACAAAAACAAGTAGCCAAGCCGCCGGGCGTTAGGTACAAGCGATGGAGATGGTTGTAAAAATGAAAGGTATGAAGAATTTAATAATTATGTTACTCTTGATTTTCTCATTTGTATTGAATGCACAAAACAATACGTATGAAGAAATAGATAAAAAAATAACAAAATATGTGAGTTCATTCGATGAGAATGCTATTAATGAATTGGTAGAGTTTATAAATAACAATTTTTTAACGGAAACCGACAAATTGAGAGCCTCTTTTATTTGGATTACAGACAATTTTGAATATGATGTTGACAATATGTTTGCCGTTAACTATTATAGTGAACCGCGAGAAATCGTAGATACAATATTAAAAAACAGGAAAGGCATTTGTATGCATTTCGCTTTTTTATTTAACGAGATAGGAAATGAATTGGGAATAAAAACATATGTAATATCAGGATATACAAAGCAACGAGGTTTTGTTGATTATGTTCCTCATGCTTGGTGTGCAAGTTTTGTCGATTCCGCGTGGTATATGTTTGACCCAACGTGGGGTTCAGGGTATATACAAAACCATAGATTTACTAAAAAGTTGAATAATTACTATTTTAAAACAACTCCGGAGAACTTAATTAAATCACATATGCCTTTTGATTTTTTATGGCAATTTTTGAATTATCCTATTTCCTCGCAAGAATTTTACGAAGGTTGCACTATAATCGATAAAGGAAAACCATTTTTTGATTATGCTGACACATTGAAAATATACGAAAAATCTTCTAAAATAGACCAACTTATATCTGCAAATAGAAGAATTGAACAGAATGGAGTAAAAAATACTCTTACATATAATCAACTGCAAAATAATGCAAGAGAAATAGAGTATTATAAAAATCAAAGCATTGTTGGATTTTATAATGCTGCGATTTATTATTACAACGAAGGGATAGACAAATTGAATGAATTTATTGATTACAGAAATAAGCAGTTTACACCTCAGAAAACAGAACTCGAAATCAGAGAAATGATTGAATCAGCCGAAAAATCATTAACTCAATCCCAAAAAGAGTTACAAAATATAATAACTACGGATATAAACACCATAAACTTAATGAATCAATTAAGAAAATCAATTAATGAAGCGACAATGCAAATAAGTGAACAAAAAGAATTTATAAATAAGTATTTCAATACTAGAAAAGCATTTAGAAAATCATTATTTTATAAATATACTTGGATGGGAATACCATTAAATTAATGCCTGTGCCGAACAAACAGCTAACATAGATACTACCCCCCCAACCAAAAACAACTTTCTATTACAACCCGGTTTATTTTTAAACCCAAACCAAAAATAAAAAACTATTTAATTGTACCTTTGCATCCGGTTTATTCGGTTAAAATCAAAAGAATGAAAAGATCCATAGCACATTTGCCCGCTGAAAAACAGGAAGATTTAGCGTTTATTGTAAAAACTACCCTGAAGGAATTCCCCCAGGTGGAGATGATCATCCTCTTTGGAAGTTATGCAAGGGGCAATTATGTAGATTATGACCAGCGTATTGAATATGGATTACGCACCTGTTACATGAGTGATTTCGATATTTTACTTCTGACCGAAAAAACCATCCTTTCTCATAAGGTATGGCCGATAAAAGATGCTATTGCAGAGGCTTATTACCGGATGAAAGGCTTACCAAAACGTCCCTTTGTGACTCCCATCCAACTTATTCATGAGAGTATTCATTTCATGAACAGGCAAATAAGCGAAGGATATTATTTCCATACCGATATCCGCAAAGAAGGAATTATATTGTACGACAGCGGAAAATTCAAATTAAGCCCAATCGGTGAACTGGGTTATGCTAAAACAAAAGCCCTTGCACAGGAATATTTTGATGATAAGTTTCAAAGGGCAAATAGCTTTTTACGTGATGCTAAATATGCTTATAGCTGTGATGATTTCAAACAATCGTCTTTTTATCTTCATCAAGCGGTAGAAAATCTATATCGTACCATTTGTTCTGTGTTCACATTGTACAGTCACAAGACACATCACCTGGGAGAACTTTACAAATGGGTGTCGGAAGAATCCGAAGAACCTTCCAGGGCTTTCCCCCGTGATACCGAAGAAGAAAAACGCTTGTTTAACCTGTTATTAAATGCATACGTTCAGGCACGCTACAATCCCCAGTTTAAAGTAACGAAAGAAGATATTGATATCCTTATCCCCAAAGTGGAACTTCTTAAATCCATTACCGAAAAGATTTCCCTTGAGCGTTTAAACGAATACCAGCAAAAGATAGACGAGGAAGAGAGGGAATAGTGGTTAATGATTAATACGTTGATGAGAAGTATCATTACGAATGGTCAATAATAGAAAATCAAACAACAGAAAAATGACAGTAAGCATAGGTTAATAGCGTCATAGCAATGAACAAACCTGTTAGCGTCATGCTGGACTTGTTTCAGCATCCCCTTCTTTTGAGGGGATTGCGGATCAAGTCCGCAATGACGGACTTCCGTCACTGTGAGTGTTTATTAAAGGTTCACACAAAAGGAAATGACAGTAACTGAAAAGAAAAAGCGCTCTTCTGTCGGGGATTGCTTCTTCCTCGTTCCTCGTCATCGCAATAACGGCAATATGTTGGTTAAGAGCGTCATTGCGAGGCACGAAGCAATCTCTGTCATTGGTAGAAGGAACGACGAAGCACCCGAACGAAAGCATGTGAGTGCATCGAGGCAAAGTGAGATAATCTCTTATATTCACTTTTGACAAGTTCGATATTATAATTGGGAATAAGATTCTATGTCTTATAAATGAAGTCCATCCGATTTATACAATAAAATTCTAATTATTAATATATAATATTTTGATTTATCGTTTGTTTGACCCCGGACTCACGTTATTTATAACTTCCTGTAACTTCATTTAACTTGTGTGACTTCTCTGAAATCATTACAGATTATTTTTCAACCCTTGATTCGCATTATTATCTTGTATTATAGGATACTCTTATTATTCCATACGTAATGCATCGATTGCTTTTGTCTTTTTTGCGACAAAGTATGAAGGGATTATCAAAATTGCAATACTTATAAGAATTGTACCGGTATTGATCAGTAATACATGCCAGATATTTACTTCTATCGGAACAGAGGATACATAATAATTTTCAGGATTTAATTTAATAAGATTAAAGGTACCCTGTAAGTAACAAAATAAGAGTGCTACAATATTCCCGAAAAGCAATCCGAAGCCTAATATGCGGGCGGAAATATATAAGAAGATGTTGCGGATGGTTGCATTTGTACAACCTAATGTTTTTAAAATTCCAATGGTTGCTATGTGCTCCAGGGAAATAGTTAATTGTGTAGATATCAAAGATACCGTGGTTATGATTACAATTAAGATAATAAGGATATATACATTTTGATTGAATAAATCCATCCAGTCGAAGATATCCCGGTTTCTTTCTATAATTGTACTTGATTGCATATCAGGGGGCAGAAGGTCGTTAATTTGATCATTTGTCAGATCTATTTTGTCAAAGTTCCTGATCAGTACTTCTATTCCGCTTACTTGATTTTTCTCCCAATCGTTGAGTTTTTGAATTTGACGGATATCCGAAATGATTGTATTTTTATCATAAGTCCCTAATCCGGTATTGTAAATGCCTGTTATTTTAAACACACGTTGCCTGACCGGATTTTGTACAAAATAGGAGAACAAACGTTGACCGGTGTCTAATTGCAATTTGTTGGCTAACAATTCGGAGATGATAATTTCATTGGAAGTTGACGAATCTTGCATCTGAATAAAACGTCCTTTTACCAAATGTTTTTCAAAAAAAGACGAATTGTAATCTTTTCCGATCCCTCTAAATACAACTCCTTCGATATCATTATCTCCCTGGACTATTCCTGCTTTTGTTGCAACGGATTGTATTGAAGATACGTTTTCCAGGTTTTGAATGTCTTTATAAAAATCAAAATCATTATCAATAGGGGAGCTTTCGTAGGAATTATTATTATCAAAATGTACAATTTCAATGTGAGAACCAAAGCCTACGATCTTTTCCCGGATTTCACTCTTAAAGCCGGTTGTAATAGCAAAAGCGATAATGAGGATACCAACCCCTAAAGCAACACTAATGATAGAAATTATCAAAATAGGCCTTGATATTCGTTGATTATCTTTCGGGATTAATTTCTTTGATAATAAATAGCTTAAATTCAAACTATTGATTTTTTAATTAGAAGTTGTTATTTCAGGAAAATATTGAACCCTGCTTTAAATAACAGGTTGCCGAATATGTTGTATTCTTCATTGCTGATGTTATATAAAACAAACAAATACACCGAAAAGCGATCTATACGTTGATAATATCCACCTCCCAGAGATAAATTATTCGACCACATTCTTTTAACTATTGGGGAAGAACGATAATCATCGTAATTTAATGCCTGGTAAGCCACATGTAAGCCAATGTAATTAAAAAGATGGCCTTCCGCAAAAGCTCTTACTCCAAACACATGGGAAGATTCTTTATAAAAACTGTTATTGGCAAAAATATAAGTTCCGCCAACACCTGCGGAAACCCACTTATTAAAATGATACGAAATATCGGGAGATAACTCTATATATGTATATGTGCCTATTTGTACACCTAAAGTTCCCCCAATCGCAATTTTCTTCAAAATATCGTCACGTTTAAAAGATAATTTGGAAGAGTCTTTAATTGCACTGGGTGCCTGGTGATATGTCACACTTACATCATCATTTTGGGCAAATATATGTATATTGAATCCAAAAAACAGGATAACGATTCCGATAATTGTTTTACGTGACTGGACAATTTGCATACAGGGTCTATTTCTCTACAGATAATTCTTTATTTACCTCTTCGTTCCAGGGAAGTCCGTATATATTCAGTTTTTCCATGAATGGATCCGGGTTAAATTCTTCCACATTCATAACACCCGTACCTGTCCATTGGTTTGTCAGCACCATCATGGCACCAATCATTGCAGGCACGCCTGTTGTATAAGAGACCGCTTGTGCACGGCATTCTTTATATACGGCTTCATGGTCGCAGTTGTTCCAAACATAATAGGTCTGATCTTTTCCATTTTTGATTCCGCGTATCTGGCATCCGATGGAAGTTTGCCCCTTGTATCCTTCTCCTAATGAGGCCGGCTCCGGTAAGACCGCTTTTAAGAATTGTAAGGGAACTATCTCATGACCTTCATATAGAATGGGCTTAATGCTTGTCATGCCAATTTCCTGTAATACATTGAGTACATTAATGTATTTTGGCCCGAAAGTCATCCAAAAACGGGCACGTTTAAGCGTAGGATAATTTTTAGTTAAAGATTCCAGTTCTTCATGATACAATAGATAGGATTCTTTTTCCCCAATATTTGGATATTTAATAGGTTTATGTATTTCAAGAGGCTCTGTTTCTATCCATTTGCCATTTTCCCAATATCTTCCTTTCTGTGTAATTTCACGGATATTTATTTCGGGATTGAAGTTTGTAGCGAACGCTTTTCCATGATCTCCGGCATTGCAATCTATAATGTCGAGATAATGCATTTCATCGAAATAATGTTTTTTTGCATAAGCGGTAAATACTCCGGTAACACCCGGATCGAAGCCGCAACCTAATACCGCTAAGATGCCGGCTTCTTTAAAGCGTTGTTGATATGCCCATTGCCAGCTGTATTCAAATTTGGCTACATCTCTGGGTTCATAGTTTGCGGTGTCCAAATAATTGGTTCTTGTAGCCAGGCAAGCGTCCATGATAGTCAAATCCTGATAGGGTAATGCAACATTGATTACAATATCGGGTTTGAATTGGTTAATCAACTCAGTTAATTCTGCAACGTTGTCTGCATCTACTTGTGCGGTTTTTATTCTGTTGCCTCCGATAAAAGCGGCTATTTTATCGCATTTCTCCTTTGTGCGGCTCGCTAATAATATATCTGTAAAAACTTCGGGTACGGATGCGCATTTAAACGCCACAACAGCACCAACACCTCCTGCACCAATTATTAAAACTTTTCCCATGTTATTTTTTTTTGTAACTTTGCTGCAAAGTTATATATTTTTATGTTAAAACTATTACAAAGGTTTTAATGTGTGTAACTGGATGAAAGCGAATTGATTTCATCTTTTTTGTCCGGTTTGTTTTTTATTATATTCACAAAAAACAATTAATAGAAATCATTAATTATCTCCTTTTTAGATAACGGAAACCAAATAAATATATTTTGAACTAACCAAAGAGAAAATTATTTTACATGGATTATAATACCACTCGAAACAAATTAGTCAATGGAGAATATGGACGCCATATTCAGAAAATGATTGAATATGCAATTGAAGTAAAAGATCGTGAGTTACGAAACCAGCAGGCGAAAGCGATAGTTCGTGCGATGTCTTGTTTCTCACAAGGCACTAAAGATACGGAAGATTATTGGCATAAGCTATGGGATCAATTGTTTGTTATATCTGATTTTAAGTTGGATGTAGACAGTCCCTTTCCAAAGCCGACACCTGCGCGAATGGAAATGCGCCCCAAACCATTAAAATACCCGAAACACCATATTCGTTTCCGGCCATATGGTGTGCTTATCGAAAATGTCATCAAAAAAATAACAAGCGAAGAAGATTCCGAAGAGAAGGAACAAACAATTGTAAATATTGCTAATCATCTTAAGAAACAATATTTGAATTGGAATCGTGATTCAGTGAACGATGTATTGATATTTGAACATTTGGATGTTCTTTCCGGAGGGAAATTGAAGTTGAAGGAGAACTTTAAATTTTCGTCTACCCGTGAAATCTTGAATGGTTTGGCCGTGAATAACAATAATAACGGCAAAAGCGGAGGCAACAAAAATAAAAATAAAAATAAGAAAAACAACAACAATCCAAATACAGCGTCCGGTAATGCCAACAGGAATAAAAACGGCGCTAATAAAATAACTTCAAATAATAACAGAAAGAATAATCCACAAACAAATCAGCCGAAGGCTCCAACAAATAATAACAATCAATAAAATATAATGATATGGATCATACAAAATGTTTGATTATCGGTTCAGGTCCGGCAGGTTATACGGCTGCCATATATGCAGCAAGAGCGGATATGAAACCTATTCTATATGAGGGGATGCAACAAGGCGGCCAATTGACGATTACTTCCGAGGTGGAAAATTTTCCGGGTTATCCCAAAGGAATCAGCGGCCCTGCTATGATGGACGAAATCCGTGAACAGGTATTCCGGTTTAAAGCGGATGTCCGTTCCGGAGAAATTGTTGAAGCTGATTTTTCAAAGAGGCCTTTTATTTGTAAGTCCGATAACGGGACTATTATTCAAGCTGAAACAGTGATTATTGCTACAGGGGCTTCTGCAAAGTTTTTAGGACTTGAATCTGAAAAAGAATATTATGGTTATGGTGTTTCCGCATGTGCTACTTGTGATGGTTTTTTCTTTAAAGGAAAAACAGTTGCCGTGATTGGAGGAGGGGATACTGCATTGGAAGAAGCTACCTATTTGGCAAATTTGTGCAAAAAAGTATATTTGGTGCACAGAAGAGATCAGTTGCGCGGCAGTAAGGAGCTACAGAAGCGGGCATTTATGACTCAAAATATAGAAATAGTATGGAACCACATCCCTGTAGAGATTTTGGGAGAGAGTGATAAG
Source organism: Bacteroidales bacterium (assembly GCA_031553535.1). Taxonomy (GTDB): domain Bacteria; phylum Bacteroidota; class Bacteroidia; order Bacteroidales; family WCHB1-69; genus JAIROC01. The sequence goes on from JAVBLM010000066.1 coordinate 9,640, forward strand.
TTCTGTAAAGTTGTAACAGGGCTTCGTTTGGAGAATACGGTTACTAAAGAAGGAAAAGTATTGGATTTGGATGGTGTTTTTGTTGCGATAGGCCATCATCCGAATACGGAAGTATTTAAAGGGCAGATAACATTAGACGAAGAACATTATATCATCACGGAATCGGGTTCTTCCCATACAAATATACCGGGAGTATTCGCTGCCGGCGATGTTCGGGATAGAAACTATAAACAGGCGATTACTGCCGCAGCAGGGGGATGTATTGCTGCGATTGATGCGGAACGGTTTTTACTGTCCGTTTTTGAATAAATTAATCGTTTTCCTATGGCTAAATTTGCTCATGTTGCCGCTACCCAAGGTAACCCTCATTGGGAAGAGTGTATCATACGGCAAAAACCTATTTATCAACGTGAGAATGAAATACGGTCTGAGTTCTGGAGAGACTATAATCGATTGTTACATTCAAAAGCCTACCGAAGATTAAAGCATAAGACGCAAGTTTTTTTTGCTGCTAATAATGATCATGTTTGTACACGCATAGAACATGTAAATCATGTAAGTGCCGTTAGTTATAGCATCGCTCAGTATTTGGGACTGAATACGGAACTGGTGCTGGCAATTGCGATTGGGCATGATATCGGCCATGCTCCGTTTGGCCACGACGGGGAATCGATACTTCGTTCCATAGCAAAGAAATATTATAACGGAACATTTTGGCATGAACAAAACGGGCTTTTCTTTGCAGATCATATTGAGCTGTTGCAGAATGAACAAGGCGAAGAACAAACGTTGAATCTTACATATGCCGTCCGCGACGGAATTGTCTCTCATTGCGGAGAGGTAGATGATCGCTCCTTATTCCCAAGAAAAGAATATATTAATTTAGAAACAATTGCTGAGCCATCCTTATATGATCCTTTTACATGGGAGGCTTGTGTTGTAAAGGTGGCTGATAAAATTTCTTATCTGGGCAGGGATTTGGAAGATGCTATCCGGTTAAAAATCATACGGGAAGAAGAACAAAAAGAACTGCGGGATATTCTTGCCCATTATTGGGGAGATAAGCATAATAGCGGATCAAACACTGCGTTGATACATAGTTTTGCAACGGATCTTTGCCTGAACAGCTCTCCTGAGAATGGAATTTTATTTTCGGAAGAATGTTTCCGGACGATTCTTAGTATTAAAAAGTTTAATTATAAATATATTTACAGGCATCCCCGTTTGAATTTTTATAAACAATATGCAGATTTGATTATCAAATCTATATTTGATACTTTAAATGAACTGTATGATAAGGACGAGTTAAAACAAAACCTTGGAAACAAGAAGCAAATATTTCCCAAGCTGATAAATGTTTTTGAGAAATGGTTGATAACATACTCCGATTATCAGGAAAAGGATAACGTCGTCTATGATATCTGGAAAGATAAAGACAATTACCAGCGATGCATTGTTGATTTTATTTCTTCCATGAGTGATAGCTTTGCCGTTGAAATGTTTAATGAATTGACAACATTTTAGTGTAGAGACGTGGCATGCCGCGTCTCTACACTAAAATGATTGGTTTTTGTTTATTCCTCTTCCCTGGAAAACTTTTCTATCTCTTTAAGATGATATTGTGCATTTTCTATTTTCTTGTCATAGAAATGTTTATTTAACCATATTGCCAAGGGGGTTCCAATGCCAAAAATGAGTATTATCCGAATAATAGGATCAAGGAGATGACTGGTATTAAAAACGTCAAAATTATGTACCCATTTCATTAGAGCAGGGAATATCGAAAGGACAAGAGGAATTGCCAAGATGAATTCAATTTTACGCAATTTTAAAATAAACATTTTCAAAGAGGTAATTTGTTGTTGGAGTTGAACAACCGGTGTATTGTAATAATCAATTTTTAAATATGCTTTTACTTTCATAATTGCAAATATCATAGTTGTCAAAGCAATAGCTGCACTTATAAAAGACAGTATGCTGAAGATAGGCTGTTTTAGCATATAAAAGCCATAAAGCATCATGGAAACAAAAACCAAAAACGTAACAACAACAGCAAGCATTTCTCCATACATAGGCTGGTTGAGTTCATGTTTCGATTTATCCAGGTTAATCCTTCTAAGCAATTCTTCGTTGATTTTCAGGTTTTCCATAAGTTTTTTGTCGTATTGTGCCCAAGTGTTTTTTAAGTCTTCCAATTCCATCATTTTTTTTAATTTTAATAGTTACTGATTTGGTTTTTTAATACTTTTTTTATCCGGCCTATTTTTGTAGCTACATTTGTTTTCGTGATGCCGAGGATTTCTGCAATTTCCTCGTGTTTATAATCATCCAGATAAAGCAGGATTAATGCTTTATCAAAGTTGTTCAGTTTGTTAATGAATCGATATAGAAGTGCAATCTTTTCTTCTTCCCGGTAATCGTTTTGAATATAAGGAAGGGAAATTATAGTATTATCAATACATGTTTTCTTTTCCTGGTGCATTCTGTTTTTCCGGTAAAAGGAAATAGCCGTATTGAGTGCTATCCGGTATATCCAGGTGGACATCTTCACACGTCCGTCATATTTCTCCAAAGCAATCCATAATTGCATCAAAATATCTTGTTGCAAGTCGCTTCTGCTGTCTGTATCCTGACAATAGGAGCAGCATACCTTGTATATCAATGCTTGATGTTCTTTGACTATGGCAATGAATCTTTCTTTATCCACTTGTTTGATTTTTGTTTTTATATTATTCGTAAGAGAACGGAAAAAATCACAAGAAAAATGTATTTTTGTATATTGATTTTATTATCGAATTAATTAAAGGTTATTATGAATACATGTTCTTCCTATTTTTATACGACTCTTATAATCATTTTATTTTTCCCGGTTCTTTTATTAGGACAAGAAAAATCTTCTCAAGAGTTTGCATATGAAGAATATATTGTTCCTGTATCAATTGATTGGACAGAAAGAGAGCCAGTGAGAATGATGACCGACCATTGTTATAGCAATGATCCGATTTATAAAAAAAGAAACTTTTTCTGGGGATATAGTGATACTCGTAATTGGGAATTAGATGCATATAATGAGAAATTAAAATTGAGCGGGTTCTCTGTAGTTCCATCAAATATGAAATATAGACCTTCCTCATTTTTCGATTTAATGAAAGGGGATTCTGTTTATGTCGCAGGAATAGGAGGAAATTTTCCTTTATCTTTTAATGATACTACATACCAATTTATTATTCTCGCAGGCATACATAATCCCGATGGGCCTCCTAATAGCAAAGATATTGTAATTACGAATCATTTTGTGAGAGAATGGTCGTTTTGGCCTCTACAGTGGTGTTATTTTTATAAAAATGGTATATTACTATATCCGCAAGCAGACAGTATCTTTTTTGTTGATGTTCACAACGGGGAGGAACTTGAGCCGATTTTAATATATAAAAATGAAATTAAGCCACAAAATCCGCATTTTGCTTATGAAGAATTTACTGTGAAAGACACAAATTGGGTATTAGAATATGATGAAAATGTAATTGTAAATGGAATAAACATTGGAAAAGAAAAAGGATATTCAAAAGTCTTTAATTATTCTTACATCAATGGTAAACCTTTCTATTTCTATGAAAAGGATAGTGTTGTCTATTGTTCTTATAATGATAAAACCCTACCGTTTTGTTATAAAAATGTCTTACATTATTGGTGTTGTGAGCCTTTTAGACTTAATCCTACTTCATATAAGAATATGCTTTGGTTTTATGCTCAAAAAGAAGATGATAATTGGTATTTTGTAGAAGCAAGCCTATAGAATAAATATTTAATAACAAATGTTGCGCAAGTTACAGAAATAAGGATAGATTCCAGATTAACATCGTTGAGCTCACAAGCTCGGTTCAAAGTTTACGGGTTTACAAGTTAACACTTCAAGAAATTTGCGGAACCTTTAGCTTGCCGAAGGCAAATTAGCGGAAAAAATAAAAAATGCAACAAGCAGAAAGGATAAAACAGATAAAGTAGATAAAGCCGATAAAATAGATAAACTTTAAGCAATTAACAACTAATCACTATTTCTGTAACTTGTGTAACTTCTCCACTTGCGTAACTTCTGTTATTTATCTTTTTTGATATTATTCGCAAAGTAAGGGGAAAATCACAAGATTTTAAAAATATTTTCATTATTGTAACGTGAGTTCGGGATTTATCTGTCATTTTGTCAATGATTTATCGAGTTTTAATGCCGGTAAACGTTACATGCAAATGTAGCATTCCATTATATGGAGGCAAAAGACAGTAAAATAAAGTTCCCGGATAGAATAAGAGTATCGGATAGAGTAAGATAATCTATTTTTGGGATTGTTTGATATACCGATTGCAAGAATACTATTTTTCCCCTTCTTATTTATCCTTCCATTTTCTTATTATCCTGAAAATTTTACCGGTTTCGCAGGAAAAAGAAAACATTTTACCATTTAGTTTGGATATTTTCAGAAGATCCGAAAGCAACAAACCGTTTGTCTTGGACGTTTCTGGAACACCAGAAAGTCCCAAACCATTTGTCTTGGAGGTTTCTGGAACACCAGAAAGTCTCAAACCATTCGTCTTGGACGTTTCTGGAAGACCAGAAAGTCTCAAACCATTTGTCTTGGACGTTTCTGGAACACCAGAAAGTCTCAAACCATTTGTCTTGGACGTTTCTGGAAGACCAGAAAGTAACAAACCATTTAGTTTGGACGCTTCTGGAAGACCAGAAAGCAGCATCTATATTATATCGAATCTTAAGATAAGTTATGAATGATTTTTCTGGAGAGGTTTATTCTTTATTAATGTCCTATCAGAATACTTATCAAACAAGCAGGCGTATATCTGTGAGAGACACACCAAGGGGGGATATTATCTGTACTTGAGAAAGTCTCAATTTATACTCCGAACTCACATTATTGTAAAGTAAAATATGCAGGCAAAATCACGAAAGAAGTCCTAAAAAAACAAATCCCGAAGATATAATTATGTAATTAGAGATGCCCCCAAATAAGTACTTCATCTCGCAATCGCAAAGTCTTGACTTTGCAGCAATGAAGTCAGTACTTTGCAAAGATAAAGTCAGTACTTTGTTTTAAACTTCTCAAAACAAAGTAAACAATATCATAAATAACAAACAGATTTTTCTTTATGGTTCTTAATCATAAATAGAAATAAATATTTCATCGTCAATTATTTATCCTTTATACAACCTGTATAGCTTTGTTATTAGTTATATAATGTCGGATTAGTATTATCAGGGACTTTCCAGTAGGGATTTTCGTCCTCATCGTTATCGTCTTCTTCCTCATCTTCGGGAGGAAGTTCTCTTTGGGGGCCTTCCTTTTTAAAATAAAATGCAGCGACAACACCTGCAATAGCGCCTGTAGTATGCATTTCCCAGGAAATATTTCTATCCGGAAAAAAAACAGGGAAGAATCCCCATACAATAGCTCCGAATAAAAAGGTAATTAACAATGCGAATGCCATTGTCCGTTTTTCCCGTTTGATGATAGCGGAAGTTACCAGAAAAAAGAACATGCCGTAAATCAATCCGCTGGCTCCGATATGATAGCCACCTCTGGCGAAGAACCATCCCCATAGTCCGCTTGTAAAATAAATAAAGAAAAAAATAGGGAATGCTTTCTTTTTATAGAGAAAACATAATCCGAACCCTACTACGATAAAGGATAAAGAATTGCTAAGAATATGGTCAAGGTCTAGATGAATGAGTGGTGCAGTTAAGATACCTATTAACCCTTTAAAGTCTAAAGGATGAATGCCTAATAATGCCAGATTAAAAGGTATATACTTGCTGATAAAATAAACGATCCACAAAAGTAATACGAATGCCAAGGGGCAGGCAATTGCAATAATAATATCTCGTATTTCTTGTTTTTTGGTTGATAGAACAGGTGGAGTCATTAAAATCCTTCTTTTCATTTAAACAAAAGTATAAAAAATAACAATTGTTCGGAATGTTCATTTCTTGTTTTAGATATCTTATCTTTTATGATGATTCTATTAAAATAAATCTAAAAAATAAAGATGAATTCACGATATAGGTTTATAGTTCTTTTTCTAAAATAAAATGCTTATCTAAAATTTTTCTTTGATTTTCAAAGAAGAGGATTTTATCTCGTTGAGCAGTTCCGGAAATAAGATTAGAACTTTTCTTTAGTCCCATAATCCAATTTTTTGTTTCTTCGCAAGCTTCTTTTTCAAGTGATGTAAAGGCCCCCAGATTGTATGTACTATGCATACTCATAGATATATTATTACTGGAAAGATAAATATAAGTGGTGTCAAAATTTAAATAGGAAACGTATATTTCTACCTTATTTCCGGTATCGAATTCTCCTTCGTCCGCATAATCCTCAAGAGTATCAAGTAAAGAAAACATCTCTTGTTTAAGCATATGCATCTCTTCTTTAGAGATGCTCCGAATATTATAGAAATAGTTTATATCATTGATAAGGGATATGAAAAAAGATTGGTCCCAAATAAAAAATGTATGTTTGATTTTTTTTACAGCATCTAAATACATTCGATAAGTTTCTTTTTCTTTTTCAGGTACCTGAATGTCGGAATAATTTAATTTGTTTTTTTTTGTTTTTTCAAACTGATATCTCCATTTAAGCAGATAAATGCGATAAAGAGGAAGATGTAACAATCCTATATGTAGCGGAAGCGTATTTGCCGCAATTCCAAATTCGGAATATGGATCATTGGCCGCCATATTTATCACTTTTATATAATTATAACTCATATTCAAGTCGATTGACTTTAATTCAGAATAGTCGCGTACATGAAGATGATACCATTGAGAACGATAGGGAGAAACAATATTTGCGATATGGTCAAGAGATATGCCCAAATGTGTGCATAATGTTGCCATTTCAATAAAAGAAAAAGAAACTTCTCCTCTTAAACGCCTGTAAATAGCTTCCTTCTCCAATGGCAGTATTTTCATGAGAGTATTTGCAAGATGATGAGGTATCTTTTCTTTTAGCAAGGAAATGAATCTTTCTTGTAATATTTTCTCTTTATTATACATGATGCTTGAAATTTTTTAAATTTATATGTAGAAATTTTTCTTCTTGAGTTTTTCGCTTTTCGTGTTTTATACTACCTTTTGTTGCGTTTTCCGCAAAAAATAAGCTTTCACATTCATATGTTATGGAAATGATAATTTGATATGTGTGTTTATGTGTTAAATATAATGCTTTCTAATCGATTTTGATGTTAAATTTGTAGTGTTGTTTTTTTTAATGCAAAAGTATTATATTTTAAATTATAAAAATTATGCTGAGAATATTTTATTTAGATTATTTAATATAGGGAATTTTTATAAAAGTAAATGAGTACACTTTTTATTAACAATTAAAATTTATAGAATATGATTTATTTATCAAAAACAGTTCAAGGAACTGTAAAAAACTGGTGGGTATCACTTGTTGTCGGTGTTTTGTTATTAATGCTTGGTGTTATTTTTATCTTTCACCCGCCAGATGCGTTGTTTTCATTAACCTATCTTTTTACCGTATGTCTGGTTGTCGTCGGCATATTTGAAATAGTTTTTTCTGTTAATAACAAAGATTTTATTACCGGGTGGGGATGGGGATTCGCTTATGGTATCTTAGATATTCTGATAGGGATTATATTGATTTTTATTCCGGTAGCAACTCCATTAACGATGGTTTATTTCATAGGTTTTTGGATTATGTTTCAGTCAATATGGGGAATAGGGGTATCCAGTGATCTTCAACGGATATTGGTTGAGGGATGGAGTCGGTTGTTTTTTTTATCTGTATTATGTCTTCTACTTTCGTTTCTATTTATTATCTCGTTTATACTCATGTCGGAGTTTACCGTATTAATAGCAGCCTTTGCATTTATCATATATGGTATATTCAGGATTTATTTATCAATAAAATTCAAATCATTACAAGATTAAATAAATGATTAAACAATTTTCCCTTTGAAAGATGCTTTATAACGATTGTAAACATATACAGATGAAGGAGCGGAAAGTTTCATCCTATAACTGTTAAAGAAAAAGACGCTTTTATATTATTGAATATTTTGGAAAAAGATAATAAATGATGGCTTTAAGAAGTTAGATGACATAGACAATTCTTATAATAAATACCGGATAAAGATTGATATGATAGAATTACTACTTGAATAAAGTTAAAAAATAATCCTAAACAAGCAATATCTATAATTGAATTTGAAATAAGTTTATAATTATGTTCGAGTTCATTTATTCTATATAAGTATTCAAAAACTAATTTAGAATATTAAAACCCTCTTTGTGTTCTTGCAGACGAAGATATTACTTCACTTCTGGAACGGATAGGAGATTTATTTGCTGTGGATAACGTCGGTTTTGTAGTTATTGGCTTAGGTGAACTGACTGTTGTTTTTGGTACCCCGGAAGAAGGAGTTGTTGTTTTCGAAACAGGTTTCTGTGATACTGGTTCGTTTGTAGAGGGTGATTCCTTTGCAGGAGAGGATTCGGCTACCGGTTGATAATCTTCCGGAATATAATTAGATTGTTTGTAATTCGTCATGGATTTCACCCTGCTTATTTTGGAAGAAAGGTTATGACCGCCCGTTGTTAACATATCATTATATGTGATAATAACAGAGGGAGTTTTTACATATTTTCCTGATGATGAAGCCAGGTTATTAACATAATAATTTTTAATATCATTTAAATCAACGCCTAATAAATAGAAATAATTCTTTCCAATATGCCAGGCAAGTTTATTAAGTTGTTTCCCTTTAAGCATAATATAGTAATCTTCCATATTTCGGATGGGAGTGCCGCGAGGGTATGAAACATATCTGGCAAGTTTTTGAAAGTTTTCTTCGGATAAAGAACTCAACATGCTTCGGACTTGCGTAAATTCGCTACTGATTTGTTGTTTCGTATTGCGGTTTACATCTTTGAATATATTTTCTTTTTGATCTTCAGTGTGTATGTAGTTGTATTTTTGCTCGTTACTCTGGATTTGTTCTAATACTTTTTCTCTTTGATAATCTGCAAATTTTATTTTTGACAATGTATCCGAAAGGTAATCAATGTTTTCATTTGTCAGATTCTTGAAAATATGCATCAGATTAGCTGCCGGTTTTTGTAGTAAATATGCCTTGTTTCTGGGATATGCAGTGTATACATCCCCCGAATATGTAATTTCATTATCAATAAATAATTGATATAATGCAGTGTATTGTACCACTCTTGCCAAATCGGTATTGCCGATGGTGGCAAAATAATGATATGCCTGGTTTTCGTATTTTCTTCCTATGGAAACACTTCTTTCCTGGGAATTGAAGTAAGAGACGGGTAGCGATCCCGTACGATTCAAGGTATAAATAGTTATGTCTTCCAAATCGATAGCATACATAACATTGGCCGTATTCCAGTTATAGACAAGTTCATTCAATCCTAATTTTTTAAATAGAGGTTTGTCAAAAGGATAATAATTTGGCTTGGGATATCGGTAATAGGCTTCTTGTATGGTTCCTTTCTCAGACCAGTCTTTTAATAAGATATCCGTGATGGTAAGCAAATGACCGAATTCCGTATTCTCCAGTTCTTTACTTAAGTAGGTAGGGCACCAATCCTTTCCGTTTTGCATCTTCCCCGCCATTAAATCATTAATATCCAAACTTTGAGATAATTCTTTCTCGGTAATTGAGGCCAGTAATAAAATAGACTCTATATTCAGGGGAGGAAGCTCTTCCAAAGAAGCCTCACGTTCCCTGCCGATAATGACCAATGTACTGCTGTCGGCAAGAGCTCCTAATATCAGATCCGCATCAAGGGTAAACTGTCTGATGGTTTCCAACTGTTGAGCCAAATCGGTTTTTTTCTCGATTACCCAAGCGACGAATCCAGGTAATTGGCTGAAATAAATGCCTCTTTTTCTTTCGTCAAAAATAGATTGGATTGTTTCTATTTGCAAGGTATCGCCTGGAACAATAAAAGGTTCTTTACTCTCCATAAACCATTCATTGAACTCATGTAAAGAGATGCGGTAATCAATATTTGATTTTGTAAAATAGGTTCTTTTATTTTCGGCAGGAAGATGCATTGGTCTGGGTTTATAATCGGAGAAGTACAATTCCTTGGAAAGTTTTTTGATGATGTTTTTTGTATTTTCTTCCGTTGCATTTCCCAGTAGAATCAGAATATCGGTAATTCGTCCGTCATAACCTATTTTGTGTGTTTTTGTTTCTACCGAATGCGTAAACGTAGCACAAATACTTTTGATAGAATCTATCTCAAAGTGAGGAGACGGTTCGGAAATAAGGATTAATTTACTGCTGTCAGGAAGTTGTGCTATTCCCATTGTTTGAAAATGGAAACGATATTTTTTTCGAAAATCATTATATATGGAATCTTTCTGTAAAAAGGCTTCCCGTGTTTCCAAGCTTACTTTTTGGTTGGGAATATATTCATAAACCAGTATCTTGGCTGTTTCTTTTTTGACTGTTTCTACAATATCGGTCTTTTGGAAGAGAAAATATACACCTATAACTGTAAATAATAAGCATAAAGTGAGTAATATTTTGATTTTCTTTTTAGATGGACTCATTCTTATCATTATAACTTATTATTATGTAATATGCGAATAAAATAATTTTATGACTCGTATTGTTTAGGCGTTATGGAAATTGTAAATAGATAAATTCCATTCATATCTTTATAGAAATAATTAATGGTACTTTTATGTTTTCTTATATCTTCCATTTCCGGACTGGTTTTTATGAGATTTATAGCGATTGGTTCTATATGATCTTTTAGTTCTTGAATATTAATAGAATCTTTAGCAAGGTTAATCAATGTATAATTGTATTGAAGTATATTATCGGGCAAAACAATTACATTATCTAATCGAGTATGACTGTCAACCATGAATGGACATGTTTTATTTATCTCATTGGCGGTTACAACCATTACCTGATCATAAGAAGGTTTTTTAATTAAGCTGATTATCGTTTCTTTACCCCAAACTCCTAATATGGAAAAAACAATAAAGAAAATGGCAAATCCGATTCCAAATCCCACTAGATATTTCAATCTTTGTTTCTTCTTTGATTTTATTTTTGTTGGTGGAATTTCATGTTTTTGTGTAGTACAAACTAAGCTTTGATAATCTTCGAATGATTTGTCAAAATTTTGTTTTTTCCAATTAGGATAATTGTTAACCAGTTTTTTATTACAATTGGGACAAAATACCTGAAATTCAGTTTTGATTTCATTGTAATATCCGCATTCATTACATTTTAAAAAATGCATAGTAACTCTATCTTGTATAATTTATGATTATATCCTTTTTAATACAAAAATACAATAATTATTCATATTATCTAAACTACTAAGAATATATATATCCTCTTTATTAATAAGTTTGTATTACTTAATGTGACAAATTACAAGACGAATTAATTATTTTGTTAATTTTTTTATTAAAATACTATATGTGGTGTTTAGTAAATAGTTACTTTTGTCTTTGTCGATAATGCGTATAATAATGAAGGAGAAAAACGGTTTTGCACGTAAATTGTATTCATTGTTTCTAATATTCGTTTTGGTTGGGCTAGTTTGTTTTTTTATCTTAAACCAATCAAATACATATGAAAGAAACATGCAAAGATATGCAAAACAAATTATTAGTAAAATTGATGAATTCCAAAAGAAGAATGGAAGAATGCCTGATTTTTTATCAGAGGTAACAGATAATGAGAAATATAATCAAATTTTTGTATTGAAAAGTCACGGCAATGATCAATACACTCTACGTTTTTTATTAAAAAACAATTGCCATAGAGTTTATCATTCCGAAAAACAAATATGGGAGACGGATTGCAGTCGTTAAGTATAATACAAAACTATTATTTATAAATACATATTTATGTCTAGAAGAAGGAAAAAAGAGAAAACACAACCTGTAAATACGGCTTTTAATACACATATTTTAGCAATATTTACCAAAAATCCATACCAATATTTTAATTATAAACAAATATCGGCGAAGTTGGATATCAGTAGTAAAGGAGATAAGGAACTGGTACGTAAAATTATCGGAGAGATGCTTCAGAGCAACATCTTGGTTATGGGCAACAGGGGAAAATATAAGTTGAATCCTATTCACATAGAGGCAGACGGATCGAATATCATAGAGGGGCATATCAGTATGAAACAGACAGGAAAAGCCTATTTGATTTCCAATAATCCTGAAATTGAAGATGTGTTTATTGCCTCCAATAATACAGCACGTTCGTTGAACGGTGATATTGTGAAGGTTCATTTATTTCCGGCCAGAAAAGGACGCCGTCCGGAAGGACGTGTGATCGAAATTGTAAAAAGAGACAAGGAGTTCTTTGTAGGAACGATTAAGGAGTCAAAGAATATATCCTATTTTATTCCGGATAACACGAATATGCCGATTGATATCCTTATCCCGAATCAGGCCTTGCATGGTGCTAAATCGGGACAAAAGGTTGTTGCCAAAATTACGGAATGGTCAGAGCATGCCCGTAATCCCTTTGGAGAGATTACACAGATTCTGGGATATCCGGGGGATAATACGGTAGAAATGTTTTCGATTTTGATAGATCAGAATTTTAGTCCGTCCTTTTCGGAGGCGGCAGAAAAGGAAGCATCAAATATTCCCGTGATTATTCCGGAAAGTGAAATTTTAGCACGTCGTGATTTCAGGGATGTATTGACAATTACCATTGACCCTGCGGATGCAAAGGACTTTGATGATGCAATTTCATTTAAAAAGTTGGAAAACGGGCACTATCAGGTAGGAATACATATTGCTGATGTCTCTTATTATGTAAAATCCGGAACAGCAATAGAGGAAGAAGCTTTCAAGCGAGCTACATCTGTTTATTTGGTAGACCGGACAATTCCGATGCTGCCTGAAATGCTATCGAATAATGTCTGTTCTTTACGTCCTAATGAAGATAAACTGTGTTTTTCCGCAGTATTTGAACTGGATGAAACCGGAAAAGTTCATAAGCAATGGATAGGGAAGAGTATTATCAATTCCGATCGACGGTTTACTTACGAAGAAGTACAACAGATAATTGAGACTAAGAAAGGAGAGTATCAAGAGGAAATTTTGATGTTAGACACAATCGCAAAGGCACTTCGGAAAGAACGCTTTGATCGTGGGTCTATTAATTTTGCCACAGAAGAAGTAAAATTTATCCTGGATGAAAATGCAAAGCCGATAGGAGTTTATCTTAAGGAAAATAAAGATTCCAATCAATTGATAGAAGATTTTATGTTGTTGGCGAACCGGAAAGTTGCCGAACTAATCGGAAAAGTACCGCAAGGAAAGGAGCCCAAGAGTTTTGTTTACCGTATACATGACCGTCCGTTGGATGAAAAAATAACCAAATTCAACACATTTATTACAAAACTGGGATACTCGCTTCGCCTGAACTCTCGCAAGAGCCTGGCAGATTCCATGAATGATTTATTTTCTACCGTTCAGGGAAAAGGGGAACAGAATATGATAGAAACCCTGGCTATCCGTACCATGCAACGAGCCGTTTATTCAACTGATAATATCGGGCATTACGGGTTATCGTTTAAATATTATACTCATTTTACGTCACCTATCCGTCGTTATCCGGATTTAATGGTACATCGTTTATTGAGCCGCTATCTGGCAGGAAAACCTTCGGTAAATAAGGAAGACCTGGAAACGAAATGTAAACATTCCAGCGACATGGAACAACGGGCGGCCGAAGCGGAACGGAATTCGGTTAAATACAAGCAGGCAGAATATTTATCGGATAAAATAGGGCAGGAGTTCGACGGATTGATTTCGGGCGTAAGTAAATGGGGCCTCTGGGTGCAGTTGGATGAAACCAAATGCGAAGGGATGGTGTCTGTAAAGTCATTAGTGGATGATTTTTATTATTACGATGAAGATAATTATCGTTATGTCGGGCAACATACGGGGAAAGTGTACCGCTTGGGAGATAAAGTTCGTATCCGCGTTAAAGATGTTGAGCTGGCAAAGAAACAAATGAATTTTGTTTTTGTATAACCGCTTTGCTTTTATATTGTTAGATGCAAATAATTTATATCGTCAATTATTGTTTGCGATCGAAATAGATACTTTTGCTGCTTACCGAAAGAGGAATTGCGAAAATACAGGTAATTTCTTTGCCAAGAATATGTAGTTCCATGGCTGCTTTTCCTGCCGAATACATAACCCGGTTGTCTACTTTAAACTGGGAGGCAGCGCTTACAGCAGAACCGATAGCGATTCCAAGATCGGTTATATTAAAAACACAAGGTTGGGTCTGCGGTTTTTCTGCACAATACGGATAGCCGCATAAACCGCAATTTAGCCCTCTTGCATCGGGTTTGCATCCGATTAATATAATCGCATCCGACTGCCATATATTTTCCGCATCACGAAGGAAAAAGGAAGCATTTTCATCAGCACCTATTTTTTCCATCATGACAATAATATCATTTTTTTCCTGTTCGCTTATCGTTTTTATTGCCAGACAATCTATTCCTCTTCCTTTGGGAGCCGTTTGTGCAGCAATCATTAAGCAGTTTGTTATTTGTTGGATTGTTTTTTGAAGTTCTTCACTTGTTACATGTATCATGGCCTTGACTTTTAATAAGAATTAACTAAATCCATATTATATGGATTTGCAAATATAGCACAAAAGACTGAATCTGCAACGAGCAGAAGGTATGAAACCGATAAAAATGGATAAAACTGATAAAATAGATAAAGCCGATAAAAGGGTTGAATTTTTAGAACAACACAGAAAGTAATAATTAGCATTGATAAAACAGACCAGGGAAAGCTATCACGCCGAATACCGGTATTAACTTCTTGTATAATCTTTCGCGAAAAGAGGAAATATAAGCTTTTATTTGAAAAGAGATTTTTATAATATAATTTTGTTGATAATTATGTTGAAAACTTTTTTGCTTGCATGTTGTTTGTGGTGAAAAATATTATAATATTGCGGAGAAATTTATTTGAAATAAAAACTGTTTAACTAAAAAAAAATTACTATGGCAGATAAAATATTAAGGGTGACAGCTCATAGAAGCGATGCTGAAGCACATGGATGTAAATAGATCGGTGTTGCCGAAGTGGTTGATGATAACGGATTTAGACATAGTCACAATGCTTGTGGAGATACAAAAAGCGAAGCAAAGCAAAATGCGAGAGATGCTGTGTTTTCTATCCTTGAAAATTCCGGAATAGGATTTGATAGAACTAGGGTTAGTATTGATATAACACCACCTGATGTTGATGCAACTATAAGCGCTGGAAAATTAACTGAATTTACGATAGATGATCCTGTTGATGTTAATGGTAATGGTGATAGAAAAACGTTTACAACTGATGAAATTCCTCAGAATGTTGCAGTATGGTTATTTGAAGTGGATTGTTGTTTTGATCCAACCTTATCAGAAAAGTATGAACTTGTGTCGGGAATGTTAAAAGTATGGGGTATCTTTAGAGGTGGAGATGATCAGGAATCTGTAATGGAACTTCATAATATGGAACAGTATGTATTTGATGCTATTGTGGATCGAAAATGGACAGAAATAACAATAACAGTAAATGAAGACAGTGAAATATTACATTGGGACGTTATTATTGATTAGCTTTTTCTTTTATTCGAATGTATATGCGGGAAAATATTTTCGGGATTTACATGGAGATCAGAAGGTGTTTTTGGCAAAATCATGCGTTTCGATAGAAGATTTTCGAGCAATGTGTTATTCCTGGTCAGCGAGGAGTTCGGCACATGACAGTAGTTATTTTGAGGAAAAGCGTCTTTTGATTATTCCGGATACCGCTTTGTTCAGAAAACAAAATAACGCTCCTTTTGATATAAGGCGGATTGTATGGAACAAACGAGATATCAGGGAATATGACAGGCTATCAAGAGAAAGCAGAAAATTGCCTATGACAGCGATTACATATGAACAAGCTAACTTGTATATTGAACTTGCAGAAAAATTACATGTGTTTAACAATCCGGACAATCCAATCTGTTCCTATTCATTGCCGACGCTAAAAGATTATGAAATAGCTTTGAAAAAGAACATACTCACTAATGGGGCGGAATATTTGGCCGATGGAACTATCGTAATTATAGATACCAAAAATAAAAAGCTGAAAGTTGTTACTTCGACCTCTATGGCTGTCGGATTTAGACTGGTTCGCAAAATTAACAATTACTAAATCGTTTTTTGTTAGCGCTTAAAGATATACCGGGTTAACTTATGAGGAGCTTGATTTGTAAATTTGTAACGGTGGCTTGCATTGTCGATATATTCTGCGATTGTTATTATTGGTTTCTTTTATGGTTGCAGGGATAGCGTTTTCAATCATCCCTTTACCATGTTTTCTCTTTCGTTTAATCATTGCATGCAGCCGTGTCCGGCTATTGCTTACAACGGAAACCTCATATAGATGGAGTATTACTTTGTTATCATATCGAATATAACAACTTCTCAATAAAAGCTATAACGTCTTACCTAACTCGCATGCGTTTTTCTAACCCAGAAAAGAAAAATTCAATAACGGCTTTAAGCCCGTGTGTCTCGAATATCCTTTTTGTAGCATTTTATCGTTGTCTCTTTTGGAAACTTTTAGTTTGTTATTGTGAAGTTGATTCTCTCTGTTTCTGTGTATGCAGAACTGCTTTCTCCTGTTTTGTTGTGGTAAACTTCAAGAATAACATAGTCATTACCAACAAAATCAATTGTCGGCTTGTAACGATATTCCACACTCATATTAGTGCTCCGATCTCTGACAAGTTCACTTTTTTCATAATGTTGTGCTTGGATTGTAATAGAGGCGCCTTCTTCATCTCCTAACACAAAAGTACGACTGTAACTTTCCGTATTTTTTAAAGTTACATTAGTCTCATTACTTGCTCCTTGAATTTTGCATATTCTCGCTTTTAATGGATTGGACATTGAAATGTCAAGGATTACTACTTTTGTTACTTCTTCCTCTTTAAATGAAAAACTGATTTCGCTTTGTTCAGGAAGTGTAGAAATGCATGACATACATAAAATAGCTGCATCAATAACAGAAGAACTTGATTTCAACCATTCTGTTAGCGATTGTAATTTTTCTTCGTTATTCAAATTGCTTTTCAAACTCGCCAAATAATCATTAATGATAGGTACTGTTTTGTTAATATTCTCTATATTGAGATACGAACAAAGTTTTTCACTGTCTGTTGCTTGACCTTTTTTGTCGCAACCAACAAGCCCTATCAATAAGAGCAAAATTAATCCGATTAAGTTTAACTGTTTCATATTCGCTAATTTTTAAAATTTATATTCTTGCTTTTTTAGTTTCTTTTTTTCTAACTCTTATCAATTTGATACACGTAAACTGCTTGTTAGTGGCAGTTTGTTGCATTGAACATAACTCGAACTTTTTGTGTGGAATCAGATGCAGAGAGTAAATTATTCCCTCTTTTTTGAATTAATCCTTTTTCCATTAATTCGTCGAATGAGTCGCTAGCTTTTTTAAATTTCAAAAAAGTCTCTTTCATTCCTAATTTATTTTCCATTTCTTGTATGGTCGCAATTACTTTCTTTTCAATATTCTTTTCCATTTCTAAAAATTATATAAATTTTCTTGTGTGAACAAATACTCTGTAATTTTTACTGAAAACATGGTCAGAAACTAAGTCATAATAATCTCGAATTAATTTTCTTTTATCTATGTCTGTACTATAATCCTCAATTTCTAATTTTAATTCTTTAAGAGTTTCTATGTTTATTGGACGTCCATGAGATTTCCATTTTTTATTATCACTAAGCGCATCTGCGATTTCTTTAGCTCTTTCTTCTTTTTCTATAGGTGTAACATTTTGTCCTATTTTATCTGGATTTGTTCTATGTCTATCCCAATTTTTGAATTTATATTTTACTAACCATTTTTTTAGCAAATCTATTGTCAAATCTTTCGCTTGTTCATAACTTCTTAATTCAGCTAAATCAAAGTCTTTTAGAATTATAAATTCTGCTTGTGTTATTGTATTGTCTTTTGCTTTTTCTAATAATTCATTTATTTTATCCAAATAGCCCAAAGCGGCTACAAGTTTCCCTTCTTTATTCTGTACTTGGGGGTCAATAGGACCTAATACAGAATAATAGTCCATTAAAATATTATCTCCACTCATACAAAAAATCGTACCGGCACTATAAGCATAATCAGGAATAATAAAATTTACCTCCTTATAGTGATGGCGAAGAATATTTACTAATCTTTCTACAACGTTAGCACTACCTCCATTCGTTGTTAAAACAACATAAATAATATCATGCGTTTTACCGTCTACTAATTCTTCTATTATTTTCAAAAGAGTGTGTTCTCCGCCTTCAAAAGGGCCAAAATAATTAATAAAATCAGCGTTAAAATATTTTTCGAGGGCAGATAATCTATCTTGCAATAATTGTTTGATTTGATAGTCTAAAACTGGTTCCATATTACTCTTGTTTTATATTGATATTAACGGTTGAGAATTTGTTTTATTTTATTTGCTATTTTCCTTTCATTTGCCCACTTACTACCAAAATTACCGCCAACGTCCAAGGGCCTGGCCTTTACTTTGCAATATTAAAAAAATCATTAAATTTACTTCGGAAAGAGAAGCAGAAGTGAACTATCGGCTTGGCAAGAACAGTGGTTCTATCGAACGCATTAGTCTTCTGTTGCTCTTCCCTGAAGTTTTTGGGTTGA
>JAVBLM010000064.1:0-3514 GCA_031553535.1 Bacteroidales bacterium
AAGGGATTACGGAAGGCTGCGGTTTGTATTATAAAAAACAGAAGCCAAAGAAACAACCCGGCGGTAATAAATGAAAGGAAAAACAACAAGACGTATAGATATGTCCGTATATCATGGTTTACGTATATGCGCTGTATTATATAAATCCTTCTCATTTATTTATTCCATTTATAAATTATCTTTGCAAAGATATTTATTTTTTTAAAGAAAAAGCATTTTATTTAAAATTATTTTTGTTATTTTATCAATTATTAATAATTATGTCGGGATATTTCCATATCTTTTCATACAGAAACCAAAAATATACAGAAATGGTGTTTTTAGTAAGATGCCATTTAGGGAGAATTGATGTTTTCAGATTAAAGTGATGGGCGTGTTTTGAATATTTATTTTTTATGGAAAGATAAAAAAGATATATGAAATGTGCATATAAACTCGCAATATGAATATTTATATGTGATATTTTTATTAAAACATTGTGATTATATTAAAATAATTGTATTTTTGCGGATAATTATGGGCGGAGGCAATACAGAATCAATGACTGAGGAAAAATGGAAAAAGAATTAGATGGATATGTTATTTACACTAATGACAAAGGAAAAGAAATTCCTTATGGGGTTGTTTCTGATAGTTATAACTGTAATGCAAAAACTAACTATATTCCAAATCAAATAAAAAATTTCTTAGTCGAAATCGAAGACAGAAGATTTTACAGTCACAGAGGGATTGATATTAAAGGTATCTCGAGAGCTTTGTTTGAAAATGTAAAATCAGGTAAAATCACCCAAGGAGGAAGCACAATAACTCAACAACTTGCGAGAAATTTAATGCAGGACAACAGAAAAACATTACTCAGAAAAATTAAAGAAACTCGCAAAGCTATTCAGATAGAGAAACAATATTCAAAAGAAAAAATTTTAGATTTATATTTCAATAATGTTTATTTCGGAAAAAACATATGGGGTATTAGAACTGCGGGAATTTATTATTTTGGTAAAGAAATTGAGAATCTTACTCAAATAGAATTTTTATATTTACTTACTATTCTGAGAGGTCCTAATCTTTATATTGAAAATCCCGAATTAGCTATTAAAAGATATGAAACAATTAATAATATTCTACTAGAAAGAAAGCAACTTTCTAAAAATAAGTGTAGAAGAAATTTAAAAGTGACGTTTAATATACAATCAAATCTACTTATTAATATAAAAAACATATCAATTCCTTTTATCTCCGAAAGAGTTGATAATAAACAAAAAAAAATAATTTCGACAATTGATTCAGATATTCAGCGTTTTACAAAACAATTTGTTTCTGAATCTAAATATCCTGTTTCAATAATTGCGATTAGGCAAGGTAAAGTTGTTGGGTTTTCTAGCAGTTATGGAACAGATTATCCATTCATTTCCAAATCGAATGTTGGTTCTACTTTAAAACCATTCCTATATTGTTTTTTAAGAGATAATGGAATTTCTATAAAAGAACCATTTGATTCTTACAGAAATGAATTATCTTGGAATGTTCGAGAAGTAAAATACTACAAATCGCAACTTAATATCCAAGAAGCATTGCGTTATTCCAATAACAATACATTCCTTAATGCGTCAAACAAGGTCGGAATTGAAAATATTTTAAAGTTTTTTGCAACTATCTTTAATCGGCAAGAAAATGATTTTTTCCCTTCAAGCATTCTTGGTGCTACAAAAAGTGGTATTTCTATTTATGAATTGGGATTAGCTTATTCTCAATTTTTCACCCCCAATAATCTCACAGATAGCAAAAAAGAATGTCTTTCAATTTTGAACAAAATATTCTATGAGAAATTAGGAATCAAAATTAAAAATGCCTTTCTCAAAACAGGGACAACAAATAACAATAAAGAAAGATATGCAGTCTTAGGGAATCCAGAATTAACCTATGCTATCTTGAGAAATGAAAATCAAATTGATGATGGTTCAAAAGAAGGTAGTTTCATAACTCAAATAAAAAAAAACATTCCCAAAATGTTTAAACAAAAAGTAGGATATAAATGGACATAAATTCAATAATAGAAGAAGCTAATCCAAATATTGTGGTTTTTCTTTTGACCACATTAGTTGCCTTTATTTCTTGGATAGTGAAAAGTTTAGTTGAGAAGCCACTAATTGAGTCTAAAAATACATTCAATAAATTCTTCGATAAACGCATTGAAATACTTACAGAAATAAAAACTCGACTACATTTTATAGCTTACTTTCCTACTGGGGAAGAAAGTTTAGAATATAAGAATCAATTACAATCAATCTTGTTAAAAGATGGCAAAGCTGGTTATTTAAGCAAAGAGGTCTATGATAATGTTTTGAAAATATCAATCGACCCACATACAGAAGAAATTTTTCTTCTTAACACAATAACAAAGATTGACGAAGAACTTTATTTGAATATATCAAAAGTGCAAGACGAAGTCGAATTTTATAGAAAATTTTCTAATTATAGCCCTCTTAAACGTTTCATTGGAATAACATTGCTATCATTACAATATATTGTTTCTTTATTTTTGGTTGTTTCTATTTTGTTATTAATGATAATGGGTATTTTGAATGGAAGTATTTATTTAAAAATTGGAACTGTATTAATAGGATTGCTTATGGTATATTTAATAAACAAATGGCTAAAAAGGTAAATGCACGACCATCCTCGTTAGGGTTAGGTTGTAGTATCTTTTATACAATCCTACAAAAAAACAACTTTCTATTATCCCCCGGTTTATTTTTAAACCCAAACCAAAAATAAAAAACTATTTAATTGTACCTTTGCATCCGGTTTATCCGGTTAAAATCAAAAGAATGAAAAGATCCATTGCACATTTGCCTGCTGAAAAACAGGAAGATTTAGAGTTTATTGTGAAAACTACCCTAAAGGAATTCCCCCAGGTGGAGATGATCATCCTCTTTGGAAGTTATGCAAGGGGAACCTATGTGGATTACGACCAAAGAATTGAATACGGGTTGCGCACCTGTTACATGAGTGATTTCGATATTTTACTGCTGACCGAAAAAAACATGCCTACCCATCAGGTAAGGCCTTTTAAGGAAATTATTGCAGAAGCATACTATGAAATGAAAGGCTTACCCAAACGTCCCTTTGTAACGCCTATCCAATTCATTCATGAGAGCATTCATTTCATGAACAGGCAAATAGCGAAAGGGCTTTATTTCCATACCGATATCCGTAAAGAAGGGATTATTCTCTATGACAGCGGGAAATTTAAGCTAAGCCCCGTAGGCAAGCTCAAACATACCGAAATAAAAACCCTCGCACAGGAATATTTTGATGATAAGTTTGAAACGGCTGATGATTTTTTGCATAATGCTAGATTTGATTATACACGAGAAAAGTATAAAATAGCATCCTTTCATTTGCATCAGGCTGTGGAGAATTTCTATCGTACTATTTGCGCTGTCTTTACATTGTACGGTCATAAAACACATAACCTGGGAGAACTCTACAAATGGGTAGCAGAAGAATCCAA
>JAVBLM010000026.1:0-10488 GCA_031553535.1 Bacteroidales bacterium
AGAAAAGTATAAAATAGCATCCTTTCATTTGCATCAGGCTGTGGAGAATTTCTATCGTACTATTTGCGCTGTCTTTACATTGTACGGTCATAAAACACATAACCTGGGAGAACTCTACAAATGGGTAGCAGAAGAATCCAAAGAACCCGGCAACGCCTTTCCCCGTGATACCCAAGAAGAAGAACGTTTGTTTGAGTTGTTAACAAATGCATACGTACAAGCCCGCTACAATCCCCAGTTCAAGGTAACCAAAGAAGATATTGACATCCTTATCCCCAAAGTGGAACTTCTTAAATCCATTACCAAAAAAATTTCCCTTGAGCGTTTAAACGAATACCAGCAAAAGATAGACGAGGAAGAAAAGTAAAAATAAGAGATATAATATAAGATAAATTTGTTCGTGTAATTTATCCGGCTGCACACCTTCATCCGTAAAGAAAACGATTGAGATATTTGAATAAAGAGTTTAGTTGATACTTAATGCAAATGAGAACTTTAATACTTTACATCGCGACGAGTTTAGACGGCTACATTGCAAAGCCGGATGACGACCTCAGTTTTTTGAAATTAGTAGAAAAAGAAGGAGAAGATTATGGTTATGCCGAATTTACCGCAAACGTTGACACCATAATTCTCGGTAGAAAAACCTATGATTGGGTTGCGAAAGAAATGGGCCCCTCTTATTATGATAACGGAAATAGAAATGTTTATGTTATCACACGAACAGAAAGGCCCGATATGGGCAAAACCACCTTTTACACAGAAAATTTAACGGAATTGGTTCAGCGACTGAAAAATGAAAACGGAAAGAGT
Source organism: Bacteroidales bacterium (assembly GCA_031553535.1). Lineage (GTDB taxonomy): Bacteria > Bacteroidota > Bacteroidia > Bacteroidales > WCHB1-69 > JAIROC01. The sequence continues at coordinate 814 of JAVBLM010000026.1, forward strand.
ATCTATTGTGACGGTGGAGCAGAAATAGTGAACGAACTCTTGAAAAGCGACCAGATTGACGAACTTATTATTTCAGTCATACCTGTATTAGTTGGCAACGGAACAAGGCTCTTCAAAGACGGCAGGCCTGAACAGCAACTTGAACTTGTGAATGTGAAAACATTCGATACCGGATTAATACAATTACATTACAAACGAAAGAAATAGTAATGATAATGAACAGACAACAAAAGCCCGAACCGGATTTTGCTTTACGTGCAAAACCTTTCGTGCAGCCGATGGAAGAAAGTCGCTGAAACTTGGCTAAAGATAGGACAAGGTCTAATTGCAAACCAAAAACTTGCTGAAAGAATCAGGTGAAGAAAAATTTTAAAATTATTTCAACTCAAAATAGAACATGGACACATTATTATTATCCGTTATTATCGGGATTGCAGCAGGAGTAATTGACATTATTCCTATGATTGTACAGAAATTAGAAAAGCGAGCGACAATTTCCGCTTTTTTACAATATTTTTTTGTATCCATTATTATTGTAAACATTGATTTGCCACACATTGTATGGTGGTTGCAGGGCGGTTTAATTTCACTTGCATTTTCCTTACCTGTTGTATGTCTTGTATCAAAAGAAGACAAGAAAGCCGTTCCGGTTATCTTGACAATGGCTTTCATACTGGGAACACTGATAGGAATTGCCGGACATTTTTTGAAATGAAGATAAAAAATAGCATTTCCCCCGTTAGGCTTAGGCTCTAATGCCTAAGCCGGGCTTATCTAAGCAGGCTGTTGCCTGCAATAAGAAATGTAATAAATGAATATAAGAGGAATTTGTTCATGTAACTTATCCGGTAGGGCCAATATTGATAGACCGGACGTTATGTACTATTTGTCGAAAGTGAAACAGTCGGTTGTCCCTGTTACGAAAAAAGAAAAATGAAATACTTAAATCAAGAAATAGAAAACAAATTAAAAAATACAGGAGTAGATTTTGTCCGCTTTTTAGATGTATCAGGACTAACAGATACTCAAAATAGAGGCTTGCCGAATGCTATATTAATTGGCATTTCGATTAATCCGAGATTTATCAAAGAAGTGTTTGACAACCCGGATTTTGTTCCTACACATGGAGACGAATATGTACAAACCGAAAATAAGGCAGGAGAAATAGCAGACGAATTAACCAAATTCCTTACCGGAAAAGGTTATAAAAACATCTCACAATCCGACGCAGGATTATTGATGGAAGAAGTGTTCAATTTTGAGAAAAAAGAATCGGTTCTACCTCATAAAACAATAGCACTGCTTAGTGGATTAGGATGGATTGGAAAAAACAACCTGTTTATTACCTCTGAATATGGGGCAGCACAATGTTTAGGAACTGTTTTGACTAATGCGCCATTGGAAACGGTATTGTCCGAACCTTTATTGCCAATGTGTGGAAAATGCAGCACTTGTGTCAATATATGTGAAAGAAAGGTTCTTAAAGATAAGATTTGGAGCCGCTCTGTTTCACGGGATGAAATAGTAGATGTTTATGGATGTGATACTTGTCTCAGGTGTCTTGTGCATTGCCCCTGGACACAAAAATACGTAAACAAATCATTCAAATAAACCGGTGGAAAATGAAGACATCGATAGAAAAAGTAAAAGTAATTGACCGGAAAGGACAGTTGAAAGTTGGTAGAAAAATTACCGTGACATCAACTTTTGAAAACTCGGCCAACAAGATCTGGGACCGGATTTTGAGTATTGACACGTTGATTGAAATTTGTAAACCCAAAGCGACTTTTAAGAGTTGTACAGGAGAAATGCCTGAGAAGTGGGAATTACGAAAAATTTATCCGTTCAAACTATTTATATACGGGTTAATTCCTATGGGACAACATGAAATCATACTGGAAAAGATTGACCGGGAACAGAACGAGATTCTGTCGAGGGAACATAACAAAATTGTGAAAATATGGAACCATTTGATAAAAATGGATTCAACCGGGACCGAAAAAACAACATATACCGATGAAGTAGAGATATACGCGGGAATCTTCACATATATAACGGCTTTATGGAGTATTTCGTTTTACAGGCACCGGCAGAGAAAATGGCAACAGATAGCAAAATCCTTATAATGAATGGCCGAACCGTTAACATGGATGCTTGATAACCTCCCGTTAGGCTAAAGTTGTAAGAAGTGGCTGTCCGGCTTAGACTCTAATGGGGACTTTTGTTTTTTTATCACCAAGTGGATAATTCAAAAATTCCGGACACAGATAAGCAGGTAAAAAGCAGTTGCCGTGGCATGAACAGTTTTCGTAGTACTTCCAATTTAATGTTTCAAAAACCGACTACATTTATTCCGCACTAAAGCGACAGTTAACCTTATGGCTTTACACGAAAAACCGTATACCGCAATAAAATTTCCAATGAAAATAAAATCAAAGCGATCATGAGAAAAGGGAAAAACTCATCCGGCTTATTTGTAAATTGATATTCCGTAATGCGTGTCTTTTCCATTTGATCTATTTCATCATAGACCTCCTTCAATTTTGCTTTGTTTTGCGCTCTGAAATACTTCCCCCCCGTTTTCTGGGCTATCGTTTTCAACAAAGGCTCATCTATTTCCACCTTTGTATACATTGTTCCATAAGGAGTTGATATAGGGGCTTCCCCTATTGTCCCGCAACCTATCGTATAAACCCGTATGCCAAATTCATGCGCTATGTCAGCCGCAGAATACGGATCGATATGCCCTGCATTATTAACCCCATCCGATAGAAGAACAATTACCTTGCTTTTGGCTTTACTGTCCCTTAACCGATTTATAGCGGTTCCCAAACCATCGCCGATGGCAGTTCCATCTTCAATGATCCCAAACTTTACACTCTCCAAAGACCGTAAAAGGGTCTGATGATCGGTAGTTAGCGGACATTTCGTATAAGCTTCCCCGCTATAAACAACCAGCCCGATCCGGTCATCGGGACGGTTTTCTATAAACGTCTTCATCACATTTTTACATGCTTCCAAACGATTGGGACGAAAATCCATGGCCATCATACTACCTGAAATATCCAATGCCATGACAATATCTATTCCCTCAACATCTACCTGCTTATGAGATATTGTAGACTGGGGACGTGCCAATGCAATAATCACAAAGACCAACGTGAGCATCCGTAAGATGAAAGGAATATGCCGGAATTTCGGCTTGATGGATTTTGTTATAAAAAAAGGCTTTCCTGTCGAAACAGAAAAAGCAGTTTGCATACGATTCTTCTTCCATATATACCAGGCTGTCAATAAAGGAACAATCAGAAGCAGCCATAGAAGCTCTATATTCGCAAACTCCAAACTTTTCAAATAAGCAATTATATTCATGTGTTATTTTTTGAATTTTGAATTAAGGTCACATGGAATACGCCATGATAATCATTACTTCTGATGCGACCTTTGTCTTGTGGCTATTTCATCTTACTGATTATTTTCTGTTGGTTCTTTTTCCTGTTTCGTCCTTTGTACAAAGTCTACGATGTTCTGGTAGCTTGCGCTATTTTCATCCGACAAAGGATCACTCTTTGCAAATTTAACCATATCGGATAAGTACAACGTCTGTTCTAATTTTCGCATTACCTCTGTTGGGATCTCCATCGAGGATAAAGAGGTGACAATTTCTGACGACACCATTTCCATCGCTGCAATATCCCACCTGTTCTCGATATATACTCTCACAATATCGCTCAATTCACTATAGTATTGCTTTACATATCCGGACTGATACAGTTTCTTTTGCCATAATGCATTCAACTCCTGAAGAGCAATAATATGCGCCGGTATTTTCGGTTTTTTCTTCGCGATTACCTCCGGTTTCTTCCGGTTCCTCAGATAGCGTATCAAGAAAATACTTCCTACGATAAGGCCAAATACGAATAAAGCAATGATAATATACGGTAAAATTTCCCGAATCGTAATGGGTGCCGATAACGGATCCTTTATATCTTTAATCGCCAATGTGGTATCTACCGGGAGTGTGTGAACAGTCAATGATAACGATTCCGTTTCTGCCAATAATACGGAATCGAGATTATAAAACGGTATCGGAGGAATAACATACTCTCCCGAATCAAAAGATGTAATCGTTAACTGCTGCTCTAACCTGTATCCGTCTTCATTTTTTATCGTATCAATCCGGGATCTTTTAACGATTTCAATTCCCGGCATACAGGTATCACAGTATATCGGAAATAAAACAGGTATCGCATCCTTTGAAGAAAAGGAAAGGTTGAGATTTACCTGATCGCCTATCAGAATAGTATTACTGTCCAGTCGTGCAACTGCATGATTACTTTGTGATTGCAACTGTAAGAACAACGCAAATAAGAAAAATACAATCAAACTATATTTTTTCACTCTCATACTAAGACCGTCTTTTAAATAATTCCATTAAAACAGGGACATAATCCTGATCCGTAAATAATTTTATGTTATCCGTACCCGTACGACGAAATATCTCTCTCAATACATCATCTTGCCGTTTCCACCATATCGTATAATCTTTCTTGAATTGGGCATTGGAAGTATCTACAATACGTTTTTGCCCTGTTTCCAGATCTTGTATTTGCAACAACCCAACACTCGGCAAAAGCATCTCTCCCCTGTCGCAAACCCGGATTGCCGAAATATCATGCTTTTTTCCCGTAATACGTAATGCCGTTTCAAAGTCGGTGTCTATAAAGTCGGAAATCAAAAAGGCCGTACACTTCTTCTTAATAACATTGGTAAGATATTGCAATGCGAGTGTTGTATTTGTTTCACTGGATTCGGGAGCCAGGTTTACCAATTCGCTAATAATACGTAAAATATGCGTCTTCCCCTTTTTGGGCGGAATAAATTTCTGAATCTTATCATTATAAAATATTACCCCGACTTTATCATTATTGGTAATGGCGGAAAAAGATAGGACGGCAGCTAATTCGGTAATAAGATCCCGTTTAAACATCTTGTGTGTTCCAAAAAGCGAAGATGAACTGGTATCGATCAGAATCATTACAGTCAGTTCTCTTTCCTCTTCAAATACTTTGATATACGGATGATTAAAGCGAGCGGTTACATTCCAATCGATAGAACGAACATCATCCCCATAAGTATATTCCCTTACCTCACTGAATGCCATTCCCCGTCCCTTAAAAGCACTATGGTATTGTCCCGAAAATACTTGTTGAGAAATAGCCCGGGTTCTGATTTCAATCTTACGTATCTTTTTTATTAGTTCCGCCGAGTTCATTGTATTGAATATTTAACACCAAATGTTACGAATTTATCTATTAGCCGTTACTAACTACTAATCATTTAATTCTTAACTATTAATTCTTAATTCTTAATTGCTTATGGAACTTCTATTGTATTTAATATTTCATTGACTATATCATCCGTAGTGATATTTTCAGCTTCTGCTTCATAGCTTAATCCTATGCGATGTCTCATCACGGCAGGGCTTATTGCTCTAACATCCTCCGGAATCACATATCCGCGACGTTTGATAAAGGCAAATGCTTTCGCAGCCAAGGCCATATTAATAGATGCCCGGGGAGATGCTCCATAGCTTATCATCGATGAAAATTTATCCAGTTTATATCTTTCCGGGTACCGGGATGCAAAAACAATATCCGTAATATAGTTTTCGATCTTTTCGTCAATATAAACTTCACGGACAATGGAACGTGCTTTTATAATATCACTTCCTTTGAGCACCGCATTCGTTTTCGGCATTGTATTCCCGATTTGTTGACGGATAATTGCTTTTTCCTCTTCTTTTGTCGGATAATTAATCACCACCTTCAACATAAAACGATCCAATTGTGCCTCAGGAAGCGGATAGGTACCTTCCTGCTCAATAGGATTTTGTGTTGCCATCACTAAAAATGGTTCCTCTAACAAAAAGGTTTCCTCTCCTATAGTTACTTGCCGCTCTTGCATGGCTTCCAACAAAGCACTCTGAACTTTCGCAGGAGCCCGGTTGATTTCATCTGCCAAAATAAAATTTGCAAAGATCGGCCCTTTCCTCACATGGAATTCCTCTGTCTTTTGACTGTATATTAATGTACCCAATAAATCGGCAGGAAGCAAGTCAGGCGTAAACTGAATCCGGCTGAATTTGGCATGGATAACATTCGCCAATGACTTAATGGCAAGAGTCTTTGCTAAACCGGGAACCCCTTCCAATAATATATGTCCATTCGATAATAAGCCTATCAATAATTGTTCAACCATTGATTTCTGACCTATTATTACTTTGTTCATCTCCATGTTAATAATATCAACAAAAGCACTCTCTTGCTGTATTCGATCATTCAACGCTTTAATATCCAATATATCCGACATAATTATATATTTTATTTAAGACAAAACTTTGTAAAATCTAACGGATATATAATCGGATTTATTTTTCTATTTTATAAAAAAGAAGAAAATATTTTGTTTGGTATTATTTTTTTTTGTACTTTTGCAATCTATTTCCTCATGAGGGAATATTTGGCCGCGGAGTAGAGCAGTGGTAGCTCGTCGGGCTCATAACCCGGAGGTCGCAGGTTCGAGTCCTGTCTCCGCAACTATAAAGTCTTACAATTATTTTGTAAGGCTTTTATTTTTATGTTTTTATAAAATGTGGTTTAGATTCTGTTCATATATTCGTTATCGGATCAAAAGAAAACGCTCTGCTCATTCTGCGTTTGTTTACGATTTCATCGTTTCTGTATTAAAACAAAAAAAATACGCTAACGACTGGGTAAACATTGAAGGTGTTCGGAAACAATTATTAAAAAACAAACAAGAATTACATGTAATAGATTTAACAGAGAACAGAGATCACTGTTATGTATCTTCCCAAAGAGTTTGTACCGTTACAAAAAAATTCTCCTCTCCTGCCAAAATTGAACATGTTTTATACAATATTGTAAAACATTACAACATTCAAAACATTGTTGAATTCGGTACCTATGTAGGTATTAACACTGCTTACCTGGCAAAAGCAAACCCAAATGCCCGCATTTTTACTATAGAAGCCAGCCCTGAGATTGTCAAAATAGCATCCGACGTTTTTGAGCAATTGAACTTATCCAATATCGAGATTGCAAACATTGATTCCGATGCAGCCATTGTTCACTTCGCAAATAAATTTAAAGACATTGATCTTTTCTTTATAGATGGAAATCACGTTTATGATGCCATAATACGTTATTTCAATTTCATGAAAATGTATGCTAAAGAAAATTCCATATTTCTCCTCTCTGAAATCCACCGGTCGAAAGAGATGGAAGAAGTCTGGAGAAAAATACAATCCGACACCAGTGTCAGCATAACTATCGATTTATATAATATTGGTATTGTTTTCTTCCGCAGCGGAATTGTAAAACAGGATTTTATTTTGTAGGATCGGTTCTTTCTCCCCCCTACTCTTTTCTCTAAAAAAAAGAATCTGTCTCATTATTGATCAATTCAAAAAAAATGTACTTTTGCAAACCAAAAATGCCTCTTTAGCTCAGCTGGTAGAGCAACGCATTCGTAATGCGTAGGTCGAGGGTTCAAGTCCCTTGAGAGGCTCAAAAAAGAAGTTTTAAATAAGACAAAGTGGATTTTCATTTTTGGGCAAAAATAATTTGTTTTATAGAGAAGACAACGAAAGATTCCAAGCTCTTATTTAATTTCCTATAATATTTTCAGAAAAGACTCATATCAACACTTGATTTCCTACAATATTTCGGAAAAGATGCTATATTGTTATTTTACTTTATAGTTTTTTCCAAAACAGATGCTATACTGCTATTTTGCTTTATAGCTTTTTCTGATATAGATACTATGGCGCTATTTTGTCTTATCGCATCTTTCAAGATAAATGCTATGGTGTTATTTTGCTTTATAGCATCTTTTCGGATAGATTCTATGTCCGTATTTATCTTTACAGAATCATTCTTAAATATTTATATCTTTCAGAAAAAATATATCTTTGCATATATTAATTACCCTTTAAAAAGAATATTATGGATACAAAATACAAGAAAATCCTGCCTGCGGATGTATTTATTCCTATCGCTGATCCTTCTTTTTCTACTGCGGACAAAGATAAGAAGGACATAATATCTCAATTGCTGGCTAATCGCCCGACAGGAAATGATTTTATTGATCTATTTGCTATACTTATCCATCAACAGCGTAACTTACACGTTCAAACGTATGCAAAAATGATGGATGTGGAAGCAACAATCTTCTCACCGGCCATTGTAGCTATGACAGGCATGGCACCCCGGGAATGGATACATGCATATTTAGATCTGGCAAGCTGTGAATTATTGAAAAAAACTGATTTGTCGCTAACAGAAATCGGCAAAGAATTACGATTTTCATCCCTCGATGCCTTTACTCAATTTTTTCATCAGCGACATAAATGCCGCCCGAAGGAATGGCGCTCCCACAACAGAACAAGAAAAAAATGATTTTATCTTTCGTAAAGAATTAGGGAGAGACTCAGATCCCATACTTAAAGTGTTGAATAGCTGAAATTGCAGAATAGCTTTGAAAAACAGAGCAAATTTGGAACGCTTTTTGATAGTAAAGCAAAGTAACCATTCTGAGGAAGAATGTAAAAAACATCTCCAAGGACTTGCAATTTAATATTTATTTAACATATACGCAATAATTACTTAATAAAATCATTATTCCTTTGTATCATAAAATAAATATTTTTTTTCTCAAAACAAAACACTGACGTGAAGCACAATATATTTTTAGGGTTATTAACTATTGTTTTACTTTGGAATGTTATTTCTCCAAGTGAAATGAAAGCACGTCCTAATAATAATGATCAAATAGCTGCTTTTTTTGAATGCTCTTCCAATACTATTGATAAATCTTTTATCTCAAATAGCGGATGGATCTCATCTTTATATTCGGAAACAACTAATTTTCCCTATCTGAAAATAATAAAAGTAAACAGTAAAGGAGAACTTCCTTTTAATCTATTTTACAAAAAAGAAACAACCATAAAAAAACAAATAAGAAATTATTTCTTTTATACAAATTCACTACATGATGCAGATCATGTAAAACTACAGCGTTTCAACGTTTAGCCTTCCATCAAAATATTCCTTCACAAGGAAAGCGTTTTTTCAATTTTCTCATTTTATTAAAACATACAGCTATAAGTATACATAGCTGTAGAATAAAAGATATTAATTATGTCTAGAATGATTTTATATACCCTCCTTATCATGGGAGCGACATTTATAATAGGTTTTGCGGTGGCCTATATTATTAAATTCATCAGCGCTACATTAAATTATTTCGAACACTTCTCTTCATTGTCGTATGAAGTGGCTAAATATAAAAGATTACATGCTATGAAAAAAAATCATCGCCAGAATTTACATAAACTTCTCCAGGATGATGAATCAAAATTAAACAATGGACTCATTGATTTTCATTATTCTTGTAATGAAAAACCGAAGGACTATGATTTATTAAACGAAAATGAGCTAATCAGATATTCGCATGGAGAAAATTAATATTGGAAACCTGTTTCAAGGTATTTCTACGCTGGCAGAATCAGATACAACAATTATGATTGCCCGCATCGGCTTAATTATACTTGGTATACTGTTGGTATATCTGGGGAGAAAAGGTGTGTTGGAG
>JAVBLM010000001.1:0-194196 GCA_031553535.1 Bacteroidales bacterium
AAGACAGGATGGTGCTTTCCTGTTGACTTTAGGCTCTGCAACCCTACAGGGAGAAGCCGGAAGCTTACAGAAGAACACAACCCTGTCCATTACAGCCTTACGGGCTATAGATTTACCTCGGTTGAATCCGGGTATGGTGAATGTGACGGCGGAATACGACGGGTATCGTTTTTTACCCCATGGTTCCAATTTTGAGAAACCGTTGAACATAATCCTTGGCTATGACAGCACAAAATTACCAAGGGGACATTATCCCCAGGAGGTCCGCACGTATTATTACGATGAAAGCCGTAGCCACTGGGTGGCTTTACCGCGTGATTCGGTGAATAAGGGAAGTCATCAGGTATGTTCCCGCAGTACGCACTTCACCGATATGATTAATGCAATCGTGAAAGCCCCGGAAATGCCGGAGACCCAGGAATACACGCCCACTTCGTTGAAAGAGCTACAGGCGGCAGACCCTTCCTCGGGTATCCAGATGATGCAGCCCCCTACTGCCAACAGCCAGGGAACGGCAACATTAAGCTATCCTATCAATGTTCCAGCAGGTAGACAAGGCATGCAACCCAACCTGGCAGTATCTTACAGTAGTGAAGCCGCCAACGGTTTATTGGGCATGGGCTGGGATATGAACATTCCTGCTATTACGGTGGATACCAAATGGGGAGTACCCAGGTATTACCCCGGGTATGAAACCGAAACCTACCTTTACAATGGGGAAGAACTTTTGCCCTCTGCAAGGTTGGAGTCTTCCTGGGAGGTTCGTGATGCAACCAAAAATGAGAAACAATTCTATCCCCGCGTAGAAAGTGGCTTTGAAAAAATAATGAGGAAAGGAAATTCTCCCAGTACTTATTACTGGATAATAACCGATAAGCAGGGTACACAATATTATTATGGAACATATACCGGAAATAAATGTGATACGAATGTTTTACTCAAAGATAAAAGTGAGAATATTGCTCATTGGCCCTTATGTAAGGTAATAGATATCAATGGGAATTATATGCAATATTGCTATACAATACGGTATCAAAGCAGCGAATATCAGGCAGAATATCCTGTAACTTCACCTGCCGATACCGCTCCGTCTGTTTACCTGGGCCAGCAATTATGGTTGGATGCGATAAGTTATACGGGCCATGGAGAGGAAGACGGTGCATATAAGGTTGTCTTTAGCAGTAAAAATTGCAGTGTGGAGGCGGCCCGTATTATAGGATGCGATATACTGGAAAATAAAGCTGTACCTTCCGTTCTTGGCTTAGTTGGAACACAGGCGGCCAGCCTGTCTCAAAAAACAAGCAATGCTTTTGCAACAGGAAGAGAACTGTCCGATATTATCTGGGAAGATGTACCGGATAATGAAGATCTACAAAATCCTGAAAATCCTGAGGAACCCGACCTGCCTTGTTATAATGAGAATATCCGTGTGCAGGTATGTGTTGAAAGTCCTTGCAGAGATATAAATTTGAATGGAGCTACCTTTTGGTTGGGAACAGATGACCCGGTATTTCAGCATGGAATCTCGACATATCCTTTAACATTTAATTTATCCCCAAATCCAGGCTATACAAATGGTGTTTCAACAACCACCGCAAGCAATTGTGCGGAATTTATGGTATGTTCCAATAAGAAATATCATTTAGTAGTGATTCCTCCTTCGAATTGCTCGAAAGATCCCGTACACTTTTCATTCAGGGTGGATAGGCAAGGAAATGTAAGCATGCAGAATGAAAACGGAATACCTATGATTAGGGCTTATACTTCCGTTACAGGTAATGCACGGGATGGCAATATTTTATTTAAAATCCCAGTGGAATGCGATTGTTCGACATCTACGGATCGTGACTACTGTTATGATTGTTGGGAACCTTGTACTCCTTATTGCCCTCCTGTATGCAGGAAAAAAGTATATATAGGAGTTCAGGATGATTTTTGCAAATACGACAAGCTTCCTCTTTGCCGTTTTGATTTGGTTTGCGAATCCGATCCCTATCAAACGGTATATCATTATACAACAGGCTATGCGAAAATCCAGCCCCTTAATGTACGATGTGACGAATGGTACTGGATAAAAGGAACCTATTTCGGAGCTAATTACCAGGATACTACGATAGCATTTAGGTTTAAAATAGATAATAACAATGTTGTGCATATCTCTCATGTTGACGGTATACATTCTTCTGCAAATCCAAATATTATTGAAAATTACTATAATAATGGATATACGATAGAACTTTTGATGCCTGTTGTCCCCAAAACTAAGCAGACGAGAATACAGATAGTTAACAGCAGGGGGCAAGGGGTTCCCAATCATACCTTTCTTCTGGGCAATGCCAGTAACGGTGAAAGAATAGAGGGTATATACACTACCAATTTTCAAGGCTATACTCCTATACTGACACTAGAGGAAAACGCTATATACTATATCGGAGAAGTAGATATTACGGCATATGATTATAATCTTGTTGGAGCAGCCCCTTATAGCAGTTACACTGCCAACTGGCCAAATAAGATACAATTGTATTTAATGCAGGAGAACTGTGTTTTGAGGATGGGAAAAGAACCAGGTTTTTCTGTTCCAGATGTTTCGTGTAGTTCAGGCTTATGTACATTTGTTTATCGGGAGCCTGAAAGAATTATTTCTAAATACATACATATTCTAAAGATAACACCCGATTGGGAAACGATAGATGGCGTCGTATTCCGCGTAAATGACGCAACTGACTATATCGCCTTTGACGGATTTACTGATCCCATTCCAATCACCAATGGGCAAACGTATGTGTTACAGGAAAAGAGTGTTCCGCCAGGCTTTTTGTTGGATGATAGAAAGATATATATAACGATGAATAATATAGGTGTGGTTGAGGTAAGTTCCCAGATGGATTTCGATTACGAGCCAACAGGTGGTTACCTTATCCTTACGAACCAGCGGGGTTGTCCGGGCACTTCTTTTATGGTACGCAAACAGGATGCAACCACAGGGAAGGCACTTGAAGGGGCGTTAATACAATGTTATAATTACTACAAGCAGAACAATGCATTGGATATTTCACTCACAGATTCATCCGGACGCACCCACGAAATGACAATGGAATGCGAACAGACCTATTATATTAAAGAAGACGCTGTTCCACCTGGATATAAAAGTGACCACCCTGCCTTTGTAGTGGTAACCTCCCACGCAGACGGAAGCATTGAAATTCTTGACTCGGCACAACTCCATAGCTGGACGAAAGTGGATGACGTGTGGGTATTTACCTTTGTCAATCATAAAAAGGATGATGAGCCTGTCGAGTCCATAGAGCCTGATTCGGGTTGCAGTAGTACGTATGCTTATGATAATACGATCAATGCCCGTAACGGGTTTCGTCAATCATCGAAAGAGAAATTAAGTAAAATTGTGGTATTTTACAGGGACAGCTGTGTACGCACCTATACGTTTTGTTACACCCAGGACTTTTATGGACGGGCATTATTGGAGGCTATCAGCCAGTGGGGAAGTGAAGATACCATTGAGGCATATACTCATACTTTCACCTATTACAACGATGCAGGGGATCACCGGAATCTATTTCAGACACCTGAAACATTGAATATTACCGACAATCAATTGGATAATGACCGGACCAAACGCATAGCGAAGAAATTACGCAATTTCTTTACCAAAGGGGTTGCCAGTCCCTCTGTCTTAGGAGGAAGCCGTACATGGTCTACGGGGATTAACAGCGGGGGTGATATAGGATTATTTCCTGCATTCCCGCTGAAAACACTTTCTGCGGGAGTGTATGTAAACGGAAGCATATCCTCAAGCAAAGGTAAAACAACGATGATAGACATCAACGGGGACGGCTTGCCCGACAGGGTGTATAACGTAATGGAAGGAATAAAGAACAGGACATATTATTGTTTGCAAAAGCCCGGCAGGGGAGGATTCGAAACAGAACGCAAGCCTCTTGATGGTATCAGTGTATTTTTGCAGGATTTTTCCGACAATGCCTCCATAGGTTTGCAGGCATCGGCATTTATTCATGGTGGCATACAGAAAGGATTTTTAGGCAACTCATGGACAGATGTATATTTTGCCGATATGAACGGTGATGGTTTTGTAGAACTTGTTTCACCTAAAGGAGTAAAAAGCATAGGCAAATACCAATCACCTCCCCGGTTTACCTTTCCGGACTGTTTGCTGCCGGAAATCACAATCACCGAGGATAGTATTAAAGTACGGTGTGATACTGGTTTCAGCTTTACGCCCGAAGTATACGAGCGGGATCGTACTGAAGAATTGCGCTATGACCTGGTAAGGGTGTGGCAGGCAGATATGGATTTGAAGGATTTAACCTACAGCATTTGCGCTCCGGTACATTTGGCTTACAACTCTATTGCACTGGAAAATTTCTGTGGAACCCCCGATTCCGTTATTGTCTCAATAGAATACTACGGGAAAGGATTAACAGGTGATTATGAACATATTTTATTGTGGTCGGATGTAATAGGGAATAGCGATACTACCGTTCATGGCCCCAATTTCTGCGAGTTGAAGATTGAACCGGAACCGGATCCGGAGCCCTGTCGGGTAATGTTACGTAAAAGAGACCATAGAGGAAACCCCCTTGGTAATGTAGTGTTTAAAATGAAAGACGGGACAGAATTAGTTACCGATGCTGCTAATGATGGCCTTACTCCCGCCTTCTATATAAGTGAGCCGGGCAGTTGTGTGGAGGTGACGGAAATGATGGCATTGCCCCATTGTTTTGCGTTCTCACGACCCTTTACCATATGCAAGGGAGAAAGTGGGGAAAACGGGACAGAGTGTGAAATAACGCTACAGGGTTCCGGTTTTATTAGTCATGAATGGATAAATGGGGAAGTTGACATGTTTGTCCATGTAATAAACCTTACTAACGATTGTAACGAAAACCCTATGTGTTTTGCCAGGATACTAAATACAGATCGAGACGGAAACTCACTTGAAGGAGTGAAATTTGACGTAAATAATGGAACAGGAAACGGATTATCATTAACTACTGATAGCAAGGGATTAACTTCTTTATTCAATATCTTTGCAGGAGGGTGTAGTGATATTCACCAAAAAACTCTTTCATCCCACTGTTACAATCCTACAATATCTGCTCTGATATGCGCAGATGATGCCTGTAATATATCTATTAACTCCGCTGAGCCTATAACTTTCTTTTCAGAGTGGGTCAACGGCATGTTAATTCATACTATTATTGTTAAAAATGACTGTGACCAACCCCCTTGCAAAGTGAGAATACAAAGAGAGGATCAACATGGGAACCTCATTGAAAATGTGACATTTCGAGTATTTGATGGGAGAGGGGATGAAGCATTTTTAACTACCACCAATAGTCAGGGGTTGACACCTTTCTTTTACATACAGCAACGGGACGGTTGTATTGAGGTTGAAGACACAAATACTTTATCCGATTGTAATAACCCGATGACTTTTTATATATGTATAGACCCTCAATGTAATATATCTGTTGATGAGTCTTTTTGTTGGGTCTCTTCGGAATGGATTGACGGAAAATTAACTCATACAGTTGGTGTTATAGATAAATGGTGGTATAAAAAACCTGTTCCTTGCCCTGTTGTACTGCGAAAAGAAGATCCTTATTCTGGGGAACCACTCGGTAATGTAGTGTTCGAATTGAGTGATGGGACGGAATTAATCACTGATGTCGGAGGTGGCTATACCCCTGTTTTCTATCCATTTCAAGAGAATGATTGTATTACAATTAAGGAAATAGTTACTTTGCCCCATTGTGTTATTCCACAACAACCTTATATCCTATGCAGAACCATAATGGCAAACGGAGAATGTATCGTAACGCTACAGGGGGAGGGGTATGTTCGTGGAGGATCTTGTGAAGGCGAGCTTGGAGTTGCGGTTACTCTTTATAATGATTGTGATCAAACACCGGGGTGCTTGGTCAGAGTATTAAACGAAGATCAATACGGGAATCGGTTTGAAAATATGAAATTTCGAGTATCTGATGCAACAGGAAATGAAATATTTTTAACTACCAATAGCCAGGGATTAACACCTTTGATCAAAATACCTTTGGGGGCAACTTATCATGTTCACGAAAGAATTTCTTTATCTTATTGTAACGATTCGCCTATTGGTTTTGATATAAGCGTCGATAATAACTGGAATATAGAAGTTAATCCACCTAATTTTCATGTCTCTTCTGGATTGATCAATGGTATATTAACTCATACGATCACAGTTGTTAATCACTGCTATAATAGTATGTCTATTTCTTCCGGCAGTAAAGTTTCGCAGGTAGAGAATGCCGAAAGTTCTATAAAAGCAGCATGGGTGAATGGGAATTACGATCTTTCGGCATTAAAACTCGCGAAAGGCGATAAGCTCTTTTTCCGCGTGCGTCCTCAAAACAATGGAGTAAAGAAAAAAGTGGTATGGGATCCGGCAATACTTCCCTATTCGCGTTACCTGAGCAGGACAGACTATCTGGACGAAAACAACAGGATATACGGTGGAGGAAATAAGGCTTCACAATCGCAACTTTTGCAGGGAGATTCGCTCTTCCCCTGTCCTATGAAAGGAAGGATAACCATTGAATCAATGATCGATCCGCTCCCGCTTCCCCTGTCGGATATGATTGAGTTTGAAATCTGGGCAAATGATTACCGCTTGTATCATTACACAATTCCTGAAGGGAATTTTGGAACGATTCAAACCTATACTACTTCCATCGATGTAGATACCAGTACCAGGTTAAAATTTAAGGTTTTAAGCAAAGGTAATGTAAATATGCATCAGATACAATGGTACCCCAAGGTATATTACAATTATTTAAATTACAACAATCAAACCATAGATGCCGTAATTGCGGATGACAATGGCAACTCTGTCCGCATGTTGGAATATGTAATTGCCCCTTATCATGACTTTTACCATACTACTGCCAAACTGAGCAGTATATGCGTAAACAAAATTTATGACACACCACCCACCTATAACCCCATCAGGCGTAAATTAAGTAAACTGTTCCTGTCTTCCGGGCGAATCGGGAAGGTATATATTACCATCAAACAGGACGGAAGGCTCTGCTTTGCCAGGAAAGTATCCTTTAACAGACAATTAAATGAGACGCTCCATAATACCCATATCCATATGATGGATGATCCGGACAAACCCGTTTATATAAGTTGCTATGTGGATGATCCTGATCTAGCTACAACAATTATTAGTTGCTATGTAGTTATAGATGATAAGCAATACTTCGCTACGATTTATACAAAGCATGAACGGGATGTTCTTTGTGGTGAATTCTATGGCGGATGGGGACAATTCCTGTACCAGACTAACAGCATTCCCGATGAAAGTCCATTTTCATTGATGGACATAAAAAAAATAGAGTGGTTGTCCACCCTTACCTCAAAAAACATTGCGCAACAGATAGACACCTCCAGAATGGGCGGCGACAGTATCCGGCATTTACGGAGTTTTGCCCAAAAACCGGCTTACGATCAGCGGCTGGCAGAAACAAAGAATACCCTCTTCTGCATACCCATGTTTAACGAACCCGAATACAAGGGACATGTGGGCTATTATCCAAACGCCTTTATCCGTGGGGCGGATATGAATATAGGAGGGCTTCCCTGTCCGGAATACGAGGATAACAGCGACCCCTGCAACAATACCGAAGGAGAACGTCATGCTAAACTTGTTTCAGCATCTCCCGATAACAAGGAGATTGCAGGTCAAGCCCGTAATGACGGAAAGCCCCCTTCAGGGGATTTAGGAGCAGTGCAAAACAATTACGGCAATAAATCAATCAAAAGCGTCATTGCGAGGAGTGAGGCACGAGCGACGTGGCAATCCCTTAATTCCTCGGATGGCGGGGATCGGTTGGCTACGCCGAGCCCTTTGGGTTTCGTACCTCGTAATGAAGCTACTAACAAACAGATTACTTATGCCAAATCCGGAAGCGTTCCCTTAGCAGGGCGCAATGTCCTTAACGGAATGGATCCAAAAAAGACATCTTCTTCCGAGAATACATCTTATACGGCAGGGGTGTCTGTGCCGGGGATAAGCATCGGGTTGAATGAGTCGACCACAACCACATCGCAGGAAAACGATATGATGGACCTCAACGGAGACGGTTTCCCCGACATTATACGCAATGACAAGCATAAAAAGGGAGTATACTATTCCTTCCCGCAGGCCGGGTTGTGGGAAGAGAATATCAAAACCCCGTTTAACGGGCAGCCGCATCATAAGACGGTGACCAATACGTTTGGTTCCAGCTTTACGGCCGATCCCATGGGATTTATTTCCGTAGCAAAGAACAGTAACAAGGGAGAATCGGTTCCCACCAAATCTAAGGGTGATGGTGTTCCGAGTGTTACCGGTTCAAAGAGCGAGACCCGTTCGGAAGATAGGACATTATATACATTAATTGATATCAATGGGGACGGTCTGCCCGACAGGGTATATAACACGGGAAAAAATGTAGCCCTAAACCTCGGATATTCGTTTGATGGCTCCGAAAATTGGGAACTCAAGGAAATAAGCTTGAATGTCAGTAATGCCTATTCCGGTTCTTTTGGCATAGGTGGCGGAGGGAAAGAGTTTTCCGGCGGAAGCAGCAGCTATAGTGGTGGACTTAGCAAAAGCACATCCTACAGCCAGAGCAAGGAAATGCTCGCTGATATCAATGGGGACGGTTTGCCCGATAAAATAGTGATCGCAGATGACAGGACAATGTATGTCCATTATAATACGGGTTGCGGATTCAATAGGTTCGCAGATATTATTAAAATAGGCGAAGATGATCCTGCCCTCTATAGGTGGAATACCACCTCGAACATGGGGGGTAATTTCGGGATTACACTTGGATTTCCCATTGTCTGGTGGGCAAAGATAAGCATGTCCGGCGGTGCCGATGTATCCTTCTCCCTCTCCTCTTCCAATATACAGTTTATGGATTTGGACGGCGACGGCTATGCCGACCTGCTGATTGCTCCCAACGAAAATACATTGATTGTACGCTATTCCAATTTGGGGCGGACAGGACTGCTCAAATCCGTCACCAACCCTATGGGAGGAAGTATGGAACTGGCTTATCATAAAACAGAGGCCAATGTATTCCACAGCAGGCGTTGGGTGATGGATACGATAAAAATACGCGATAACTTTCCCGGCGATGGGGCTGATGTAATGATGACCACCTATGAGTATGAAGCAGGCTATTACGACCGCAAGGAGCGTGCCTTTTATGGATTTGCCAAAATAACCGAAAACCATCACAATACGGAAAACGGTAATGAAATATACCGCAAATACCTGCGTTATTATTACAACAACAATTTCTATTATAAGGGGTTGAACCTGACAGAAGCAATACAGAATGGAGAAAATTCACTCTATATACTTACCATGAACCGGTATAATAACCACACGTTGACACGGAACGACGTTAAATCCATGTACGTAACGCTGGATACCACGGTTACCTGCTACTTTGAAGGACAGGCACAGGCACAAATCCGGCAGGAAAAAACCTGGCAATACGAAACCACCTACGGCAGGGTAATAAAACAAACAGAAACCTCTACCGATATGCCGGTAATAACAGCAACGATTACTTATCATCATGACCCCGGTAATTATCGTGTAGCTATTCCAAGCAGTGTGGAAATTGAAGGTTACCGTAAACGTACAACAACTGTTGACAACAAAGGACAGATGACCTCTATAAATGACTATTACGATAATATCCATGCCCTTTCTACTCAAATGTTTTACGACAATTATGGCAACTGCAAGCGGATTATCTATCCCAACCATTCATACAGTTATGTATATGATGACCAGGTGCATACCTATCCTGTTAGTGTACGCGATACCTTTGGTTGTACCTCGTATGCCAAGGATTATGATTTCCGCTTCGGCGTTCCGTTGACGGTGATAGACAAGAGTGGTTATCGTATGGAATATACATTAGACCAGTTTGGACGGACAATTGAAATACTGGCTCCCAAGGAACAGAATGTCTTTTATGCAATAGCGTTATTAGATACAGCCTCCATAGCGGTAGGAGATACAAATCTGGCGACAGGCAAGCCCATAAATCTGGGGGATTTTGTATTAGGCGGACTGCAAATAAGTTCACATGAAATAATACCTATAGAAAAGAAATATACGGTAAAATACATATACCGCCGCGGGAATGTAGTAGATAATATTCCATACTCTGCGATTACCTGCAATTACGACCCCGCCAACCCGGGCCATAATATTAATACTTATACTTACAGCGACGGTTTGGGAAGGATTATCCAAACCAAACGGGATGCCGAAATAGCGCCTCCATCGGAGCTATATACTGGCAGACCCAAAGGGATGATAGTAAGCGGCAAAGTAGTTTATGATGCTTTTGGACGGACGGTAAAAACAGAGTATCCGACCATAGAGGGGAAACTATCAGCTGTCGTGATTGGAAGTGGGACTGCAACACCTGTTGTAATTGGAGACCTCATTCATATCCCTGTACTAAAACCGCAGGGCAATTTGATAGTAGCCGGCTTGGAAGATGAAGTTCCCCCAAGCATAGCCACTTATGATATTTTGGACAGGCCTCTTATACAGCGGGCTCCGGATGGAACAAAAGTAAGTTACAAATATGGCTTTGGCAGTTCACAAAACCGTACCTTATTTGAAACCGAAGTTACCGACCAGAACGATAATATCAGTACGAGTTTAACCAATATAAATAAACAGCAATACGAGGTAAAACCCACAGGGCATGAACCTGTTTGGTTTGAATACAATGATATTGGGGATTTACTCAAAGTGGAAGGCGTTGATTTTTCACGATCCTATTTATACGATGGTATAGGAAGAAGAACCGAGTATAAAGAAGACAGTTTAAAAGAAACCTACAGATATGATGGTATCAACTTGGTAGAAAAGAATACGTATTGGAACGAACAGGGACAGCAACATAAAACAATAAATTATACTTATAATTATAATCGCTTAGCTACTGTACAAAGTTTCGAATACAGGGACGCTATTGAATACAAATACAATAATAAAGGGAAAGTGGATACCATCAAAGATGCAAGTGGTATACAGCTGTTTAAATATGGCAGCATGGGAGAAGTAACCAACCAAACACGTATCTATACCCTGCCATTTATGGATCAGGCTGTTAAGCTGGAAACTCGCTTTGAATACGATAGTTGGGGACGAACGCTGAACATGACTTATCCCGATGGAGAAAAAGTAATGTATGAATATGATTATGGCGGGCAATTAAGAAGTATGAAGGGGATAAAAGACAGCTCCGAATACAAATATCTTGAAAGCATGACATACGATAAGTTTGGGGCCAAAACGCAAGTGAAATACAGTAACGGGATGACAACTACATATAGTTACAACCCGCAAAACCTGCGGCTTCATGAGCAAAATATGTCCCTGGCAAAAATTATAGGACAAACAATCTTTTTACAGGATTACCTTAAAATATCCTATACATATGACCCTAAAGGGAATATCAGAAGTATAAATACTACCAATTATACTTTGCCCGAATTCTCTACTGAACAAACATTTATCTATAATGAAGCAGATCAGTTAGACAGTGCAAGCGGTAATGACGGCAACCTGTATACAGTAAAAATGTCTTATGGTAATTACGGACGGGTAAATACATATAATACAACGTTTACCGATCCCCAGATAAATGGGAGTACGCAACTAATTAGCACTTCCTATGCCTATCAGACTACAGATGCAGCTTCTAATAGTTTTGCCCCTGTAAGTGCCAATAATGGTGATATTGCCTTTGAATACGGCATTAATGGCAGTATGCGAAAACGGACAACACCTGCCAAAGCGGAATATTATTATTTTAATGCATTTGACCAAATGAAAGCTTATGGCAGTAATGGTAGTTACGGGTATTATAATTACGACGATGCAGGGAAACGAATATACAAAATTGTGTTGAGTAATATCATATCCCGAACCAATGCACTGGAGGGAAGCGTGCTGGAAGTAGAGAAGCTGATGCTTTATCCCAACGGCTATATAAACATTAACCAAAATGGGGAATATACCAAACATTATTACGCCGATGCTGCCCGCATAGCGAGCAAAATAGGTACCGGGTTTGGGAATCCTATAAGTAATGGTGTTGTACAAAATGATAATATACTTGCAACCATGAAAAGGGAATTATGCGAGGTAACAACCCTCTATGATACAGTGGATAATATAAATTATTCATTTGGACAAATAACACATTTGCAGGGAGATTCCAATAAAGTGGAAGAAGGCTTATTCTTCTATCACGGCAACCACCTGAGCAGTACCCAAATGGTAACTGATATGCACGGCGGTGTAACGCAGGCAGTTTTATATACTCCATGGGGTAATATAATATCTGAGTACCGACAGGATTGGATGTTGGATACTATACCAAGGTACTTATGGAATGCTAAAGAAAAAGACGAAGAATCAGGCATGTACTATTTTGAAGCACGGTATTATAGCGATGAGGATATAGTGTTCCGGGGCCGTGATCCGAAGTTTGAGAAGTACTTTTGGTTGAGTCCCTATTGTGCGATGGCAAATAATCCAATGAAATTTATAGATCCAGATGGAAAAACTGTAGTAATTACAGGAGAAGCAGCGAATGAGGCTTTCTCTGACATGTCAAGTAGATCAAAAAATCTAACATTTGGAATAGAAAATGGTAAGGTATCAATAATTGGAGGAAAAGCCAAAACCAAAGAGGAAAAATACATGCAAAAAATTATTAATGATCAAAATATAAATGTTACTATTACTGCTCAAAAGAATGATCAAACAAATGAAGGAAAAATAGCTAATGGCGGTGCTTTTATGGGAAATTCTATAAATACAACTTTAAATTCTTCTGATGATATTGAGGCAACCCATGGTACGTTTTCAACAACTAACATAGAAGCCAAGCAAACTGTAAATATAAGTACATTTAGGGATTGGGAGGCGAATAAGCTAGAGGGGTGTAAAACTGGTTCTCTTATTTGGCACGAAATTTCGGAAGGTTATGAAGGAGGTAAAATTTCTATGGCAACTGGAATAGCTGCACAACCTGCGAGAAGAAATGCATTAACGAATGAAAGAATACCTAATCCCACTTATGATAGAGCACATTATAATGCAGGAAAGTATTTTCCTGGTACACTGACAATAACACCACTTGTTGATCCAGTGACCAGAACTTCTCTTGGAAATGAATATAGATTAGGAAGGGGGAGCCAACCATGAAAAAAAGAATATTAATAATCTTTTTATTATCTGTCTTTTGCCTATGTTCTTGTTATAGAAATATGTTTCACAGTTCAGTTCCTCGAAAAGGGCCTTATATAAAAATAGAATATCCTGGTAATTTAATTATTTTTGATTCTGATGATACAAATAGTATCGAGAAATATTCTAAAGCAGAAAATTTCACATTTATAGAGATTATAGAAAGAAAAGAATATTATGACATAGTAGTACAAAGTGATTCTATGCTGGCAACTTTCGATGCTAATGGTGATTTTATAGATAATATTTTTATGCGGTATCGGGTAATTTCACTGAAAACAAAGAAAATAAAAGGATATGAAGAAATATACATTGGACAACGATGCAAGCTAACTTTAATTCCTTGTTTTTATCCTACTAGCACAATGCCTTCAATGCTTAATGTTCACATATATATAAAAGGGATGTATGTTCCTGTAAATACTTCATCAATGGATATCTATACTACATCTGATTTAGAAGGGTTATATTATATTCGTTGCAAATAACGTGATAAAATCAAAAGAATAGGGTTAAATATTTGGAATAAAGAAAACAAAGACCAGCTAAAAGCCCCATTCATCGGAGGCTGTAAAGAAAATTAAATGATAGTTGGGCTTGGGTTCTTACCCAAGCCCATTTGTTAACAAAGGCTGTGCCTTGTTAATTGAAGGTCATAAAGTGAAGCTGATAAAGATCGAGATAGTAACAAAAGCAGAAAATTATTTATATTCTGGTGCAGGGGATTCAGCAGATATGAAAAGTGATATAAATGAAATAAAATTAAGTATAAGATGGAAGACGTACTAATTTGTTGTTATGGCTTATCAAGCAGATCTATCGTTTAAACATCAGTATTTATTTTTGACACAGTCTCAAGTGGACAGGTTTTTAACTTTTAAAATAGTAGTTTATATGAAAATAAAAAAATCAAGGATCCTTGTTCTAATCTTGTTTTATGGGTGTAATAATAATGAAAACAGTAAATTATATGAAAAGTATACAGATATAAAAGATGATAAAAAGGAAATAATATTTGAGACCCCCTTTACAAGGGAGTGTTTTTTCAGTAGAAAATGGTAATGTATATCTTTACGATACGATATTACCTATAGAACCTTTTTCCTATACTATATCTCCTAAAAATATTACTAAAAATATCTCATTTCTTGACAGCATCAATAAAGAAAAAATTTTGGATGAGTATACGGAAGGGAATATTATCACATATTATTTTCATAACTCATACATGAAAGTATACGAAAGAATAAAAGATAATTATTACATTCTTATGGAATTTCTTATTCTTGACAAGGGAATAAAACTACGTAATGATATAAAAGTAGGAATGAATAGAAATGAATTTAATATAATCTATCCTGAGGCAAAGCAATATGCAAACTTATCAGAAATTTATATGGTTGAAGAATCAGAATTCACATGTGTCGGCTGTTTTTTTAAATCAGATACGATTTATAAGATTACTTTTTATAATGTTGAATTAGAAAGTCAATTATCACAGTAAATCATATGCTATTTGTCACTTTTGGTTCTATAGTATCTTGCAGATATTGGTAATCATACTACGAAACCATAATAACTAAAAATCAAGGATAGCCTAACAGCTATCCTTTTTTTATATAAAAGCTTACCAATCCCATTTTTTCGATAAACATCCCTTTTAATATTTTTATTTACAATAATCAAACCATCCCTCATTATCTTTTTATTTAAATATATCTTTTTATATAAAAATGACCGGTTTATCAGGTATTAAGAATGAATAATATTCCTTTCCTGTATAATATCTTTCTTTTTTAATTATTGAAAAAATATTTTGTGTTTTGTTATTTTGTATTAAAAATTGTTTATCTTTGCAGCGTGAAATTAAAACGAAAAACTGGTATGAATTATAAAATAGCATTTCCTTTCTCTCTTATCTCCTTAAATTATAGAGGAATGCTTATTTCTTTTCATACTATGTGTGATTTCTCACGTGTTGTATGCGAGGTGCAAAATGTGCGATCCCTCTTTAAAGTGCTTCTCCAACAATTTATGTTTGAAAAGAGCGTAAAAAACAGTGTTGATTATTTGGTTTATTCGAATAAAAGTGTAACACACACACACACACACACACACACACACACACACACACAGCGCACCTAGCGTGTAATTTATATTCACGGGCGCGTAAATTATTATTTCCCTTACACTTAAGGGTTCCATTCTTATTTTTCCAAATCTCGATTTTTGCTCCGGCGAAGGGTATTTCTTATGGTTTAAAGTCCACTCTTAAAGACCGTCATTCCCTAATTGCCGGGAAACCGGGTTTACGGGCTCGGCGGAGCCGGAGCCTTCGGGTTTCATCCCTCACAATAACCCTTTTAACCAACACATTACGTCCTCCCTAACGAAAACCTATTCCCCCAGAATTAATTCAATAAAATATTAACTTAAAATGTAAATAGTTATGTTAAAATATTCGTTACAGGAAAACAAACTTACAGAAGAGGCTGAGGATTATTCAGCTTTGATTCATATCGCTCAGAGCCTGGGCATGGAAGCTATTATTACCCGCATGTTGAACAAAGGCACATTACTTACCCGCACGGACATTCTTGCCGTATTGAATAACTTCGATGAAACCGTTGTTGACATACTTTTGGAAGGCAATACCGTTAATCTACCCTTGTTTAACATATCGTTTTCCATATCAGGGGTGTTTGACAGCCCATTGGACAGTTTCGATGGAAACCGTCACAAACTTAATATCAACGTGACCAAAGGAATTTTGCTTCGCGATACGGAAAAGAAAGTAAAATTTGAGAAGACAAATACCATTAGCCCTATGCCCCAGATACAGGAAGTTAAAGACAGTGTATCGGGTTTGGTAAATGAAATACTCACTCCCAAAGGTGTGATAGAAGTCTATGGGTACAATCTGAAAATAGAAGGCGACGACCCTGCCTGCGGATTATGGTTCATTACCGATGACGGCAGTGAAAACAAGGCGGAAGTACTGATAGAGAACAAGCCTTCGAAAATCCTGGCCATGATTCCGGAGCTTCTTCCGGGAGGCTGCCGGATAAAGATAGCAACACAGTTCACAGGAGGGGGAACGATGCTGAAATCACCAAGAATATACACATATCCTAAAACTTTACAATGTTGATGGAGCTGAATATCTCCGGTCTATCCGATAGCAAGCCTCCGGATTGTCCGGAGGTATGCCTCCATGCTGTCCGATAGTAAGCCTCCAGGTTATCCGGAGGCTTGCTATCAGGCAAGCCGGAGAAAAGAATAAAAACAGATAGAAACTAAACAAACAAAGTATGTCATTGGCAAAGTCCAATAATAGAAAATTAAACGGAGTGGGAATGATGGCAATATACTGGTTAAGAGCGTCATTGCGGGCTTGACCCGCAAGCCCCCTCAATAAAGAAGGAGATGCTGAAACAAGTCCAGCATGACGGCAACAGGTTTGTTCAGAGCGAGGAACAAAGCATCTGAAAGCGAAGCAGGTGAGGGCATCGAAACATAGTGAGATAACCGAGCTTGCGAGCTCAACGGAGTTAATCTCTTTCATTGGCAATGATGGAAAAACTTGAAAGGAAAAACAAATAACCTAAAATATTAATCATTAACCATTGAATTATTTAACCTTTAACTAATTAAAATATGAAAAACATGAAGAGGATTTTATTAATCTTAACAGGTATTTTGCTGTGTTTACAGCAAGGACATGCACAACAGCAACGTCAAACATGGACAGAAGATTTTGACGGTGCTTCACCCCCTACCGGATGGACGGTATCTTCGAGTTCTGTCAGCGGATCGTGGCAGCCTAATACGGCTTATCATCAATCGGATCCTTTGTCGACAAATCCCCAATCGTATCGGGGAAAGTTACCCAGCAATCCGGGTGATTCTATTGTGTTGACGACACCTTCTTACGATTGTACGGCTTTTGATTATGTCTACCTGCGTTTCAGCCATATTTGCAAGGTGTCTCCCCGGGACAATGTAAGGATAGAGTACCGTAGAGATGGTATGGGCGATTGGAAGCCTTTGCCTGGGTATAGTTATCTGGGTGCTTCCAAGTATAACATCGCTACAGGCTTTAATGCCGCAAGTTATTCCCTCTGGCAGGAAGATGACAGTACAGCATTGCCTGCCCAATCTTGGTGGAAAGAAGAGTTGTTCGACCTGTCCGGTGATGTAAAGATGGCACGGGTAGAATTCCGTTTTGTTATCAAGCACGGAAACGTACAGGGAACGCAGGTTTCCTACGGCTGGCTGCTTGATAATTTTCAGCTCGATGCCGCCAAACATGAAATATTCCCTCCTACGGTAGTATTCATACAGCCTTATGTAAAGGATACGGTTCACAGCACAGGGCCTTTTGAAATACATGCAAAAGTGAAAACCAATACCTATGCCCCTGTTAAAACACCCTACCTGAAATGGAGTACCGATAGAATAATGTATGATTCCGTTCCCATGACCATGGTTCAGGGAGATTCTTTATGGAAAGCCGTTATTCCCAAGTATTTCTTGGGGACAAATGTAACATACGCTGTTACAGGGATAGACACCTTAGGGAATACCGTTACTGCCGTTTCCGGGTATGTTATAACATTAGGAGTCGGAGGCAGTGGGGGCAAGGATGTTATTATACAAGATAATGGAACAAATAGTGACTATTATTCTCCTTTCCTGCATAATTGGGATTATTCGGCTTGCATGTTAATCTATCCTGTTGATGAAATAGACCCGCAAGCGATAGGTGCCATTACATCTATCGCATTGAGGGTTGCCCAGGCAGGGCAGGGAGCTTTCCCTGGGAAAATTTATATGAAAACGGTTCCGGCTGCAAAAAGGTCGTGGGATGCAACCAGCGACAGTTACGACTGGGCTACTGCAACTCAGGACGCTACCCTGGTATATGACGGGATGCTTGGTTTTACAACAACAGGATGGGTAGCTATTCCCCTGCAACAATCATTCTTCTATAACCGGGAAGAAAATCTGGTGGTACTGTTTGAACAAAATTGCGGAGGTTCTTCGTGTTCAGCTCACATGGGTAGCTATCCATCCTACTATCATAAAGCAACGCCGGAAGTTCGTCAGTGGATGAGGTACTCTAGTGGTAGTCCGGTACTGTATGGTTTGGAACTTCAACCTCGTTCTGTGGATTTGCGTATATGTGTTGCACCGGCATTTTCCGACAGCAATTCCGTAGCATTAAAAGATATTCTTTCCCCGGTTCAAGCCAACGTTACAGGCGGGCAACCTGCTTCGGTACAGGTTACTATCGGTAACAGGGGAGGCAATGATTTGGATTCCTGCCGTATTAACTGGAGTGTAAACGGGGTATTACAACCTCATTATACATGGACAGGCAATCTGCCGTGGGATTATGAAGATAGTCCTGTTATTGGAAATTATACTGCGGGTATTGACCGCTATGATACAGTCGCCGTATGGGTTTCGATGCCTAATGGACAACAGGATTCCATAACATGGGATGATACGTTGATTACTATCCTTTACGGCTGCGGCGGGCCTCTGGCAGGAGACTATACCGTCGGTGCGGGAAGAGATTTCCCTACTATAGATGAGGCTTTGAACTTGATAACGCTCTGCGGGGCAAATGCGGATGTACGCCTTTTATTGCCGAGCGGTGTGTATACCCAAACATGGGATTATCGTGATTGGGATTTAGGAAGTATTATGGGTAATCATGTCCTCACCCTTGCTTCCGAGGCAGGCAACAGGGACAGTATAATTGTCAAACCTCCATACGGAAATGCAGCACTTTATCTTGGCAATACCAGCAATATGGGTTTTGACGGAATTACATTTGATGCGAGTACAGCAGAAAGTCCTGCCGTATATATTGATAGACCATGCCGTAATATTGTCATTAACAATTGTAGTTTATTGGCCGACACAAATGATTTTTACTCTTCAGCCCCGCTATATATTTATTATCAGATATTAGATAATTTCCGTCTTACCAATTCGTTGGTGGATGGAGGTTATTTTGGTGTGGAGTTTTATGGAGGAACAGATATCACTGCCGGTAATTTCAGTACCAATATCGTATTCGACAGCAATATATTCCGCAACGGATCAAATACCAACCTGAGGATTCAAAACACTCACTTTACAAGTTTCTCTCATAATAAGATATATAGCAAAATATCGCATCCGAATTATCAATGGAATGCTGGCTGGTATGGACTTTCCATGTCCTATTGCAATGTGGAGAATATGACAGGCAATACCTTTTTACAAAGATATGACGCGGACAACACATCCGAAATCATAAAGGAACCCCATGCTATAGAAATAGATAATATGAATAAATTGCATGTTTCCATACCCAAACCCATGCTGATTACCAATAATGAAATCATGCTGCCGTTTGTTCACGACTATTATATAGGTTGTGGAATGCGTATATATAGCTCGGGAGCACCGGATGCCCCTGTCCATATTTTACATAATTCTATCCGTGTAGGAAAACAGGATAATAATACGGATGGAACAGGCATTGAGACAGTCTATTGGACAGGGCTGCATGTGATTAAAAATAATAATATACATACTTTAGGTCAAGGATCATATCCCATTCTATTGGGTTCGGAATTTGATCATCTTATGGATATAGATGCCAATAATATGTATGCACCGAATTATATTGGAAATACCGGACAAACATGGGTATCTTCGATAGAAGAGTGGCAACAGTATATTACAACCGATAAAAGCTCTGTAAGTATAGAACCGGATTATATCAATTCTTCGAAAAGCCTGGAATTGAATGATTATACCGGCCTTACCTGTTACCGTGACCCCGGTGTAACAGAGGATATCCGGGGCACAGAACGCGGAGGTACTACCGGTTTGGGTTGTTATACAAGCCCGTGTCCGCAGGTGGATGCCGCCCTGGTAAAGCTCCTCGGCATGAAATACGCAAGGGCTGCTGCCGGGCAACAGGATACGGTAAAAGTTGAATTATTCAATGCCGGTATGGATCCGCTTGTCTCGGCTTCCCTGTGCTGGAAAATCAACGGAGTAATACAGACAACTCCTCTTACCTGGTCGGGAAACCTGGAGGCCGGAGAGAAAACAGAAATTGCACTGGGCGTGCTTACATACGGCTATGGAGATAATACGGTGGAAGTCTATATATGCGGCTTAGGTTCCCTGACAGATCTTAACCACAGTAACGATACCCTAAAATCACCGTCCTCTTATGTATGCCAGGCTCCTTTGTCGGGGACGTATGCTATCGGCGGGGCGCCAGGTGCACGCAACTATCCCGACTTTGACGCCTTTGCCAATGCCATGGATAGCTGCGGCGCTACAGGAGCTATCACGCTTGAATTTACAGGTTTGCATAGCGGGACATTGGATTTTGCGGCAGCGGCAGACAAATTACAGGCTATTCCCATAACGGTTACCGGCGTCACAGGCAATGATACCATCTATGTTTCAGGGGGAAATGCAATTACCATAGGAGAGGGTAACAGGAATATTATCCTTAAAAATATTACCGTAAAAGTGGATGCTGATGCAGCCCGCTGTATTATGATAACCGGCGCCTGTACAAACCTTGTTGTACGCAATTGTACCCTTTTGGCAAGTCCGACAACAACGTATGAAGGGGCTTGTATGTATAAAGCATCGAATACCGGCATGTGGGATAGTATTACCATTGTCGGAAACCGGTTGGATGGAGGATTTCACAATGCCTGTTTTTATGGGGGAAGCACATCTTACTCCCCATACCCGAACCTGGTGGTATTTGACAGTAATACCTGTACCAATGCGTACTTTTTTAGTATATCTGCCTACTATAGTAACATACGGACAGCCTATAACCAAATCTCATGCAGGGTAACCGGTAATATGAATTCGAATTGGTTTCCTGTTTTCTATGAATACAGTAACGGTGATATTACAGGCAACCGCATTACGGCGCTTCCGTCTAATACACCAAAAACAGGGCATATAATGTATCTTAATTATGTTAATTATACCAATGCCACAACGCCCATGTTTGTTGCAAATAACGAGATACGGTATTTGGGCACGAATTATTCCGACAATGGTATCTATATTGAGAATGCCGGAAGCAACAATGCTCCGCTCAATGTAGTACATAATTCTATTTATGTAGAAGGAGGAAGCCGTCCGTATGGAATTTTCGTTGGTTACAACATATACCGTTGTAATATTAAAAACAACAACATTCACATGCTTGCTCCCGACGCTTATCCTGTTTTTCTTTCTTACGGGTTCAATGCTGTTGCTATGGATATAGATGCCAATAATATGTATGCACCGAATTATATCGGATTTGCAGGCTTTACACCAGTGCCAATAACCTCTCTTGCTGACTGGCAGCGCATTGTAACCTCGGATACCCGGTCAGTAAAATTTCTTCCTTCTTATGCGGATGTAAGCAGCGGCCTGGGATTGAATGACTATGATTCCGCATTTTGTCCGCAGTTTCCGGGATGTACCAATGATTTGCTGCAATCCCCAAGGAGGTCAACCACGGCCATGGGAGCCTATACACTGCCTCTTTTGAATGTAGACCTGAAGAATTCAGCTATTACCGATGTACCGGCTACCGCAGTGCAAAGCCAGGCCATTATCGTAAAGATGAATGTTGTCTGCCTGGGCGATACGCTTATCCGGGATGCAACCTTGGGATGGTCTCTCAATGGGATAACACAAACACCACCGCCCACCCATACTTTCGCACCTGCCTTAAACGCATTTAAAACGGCAGAAATAACCTTGGGTTCTTTTACCGTACAGGATTCGGTAACAAATATTGCCGTTTGGATCGATCAGGTTAACGGCAAAAAGGATGATAACCAACTCAATGATACGGCAAGGAGGGTTATCAACAGGATTCCTTTGGTGGAATTTACAGATCCTTTTAACGGGGATACTATTTATCAATTGTCATTTGATGTAAATGCGAGAATAAATGATGGTACAGGAGCTCCTGTCTCTACTCCTAAGCTGCACATAAATACAACAGTAAATGGGAGGTATCAATTATACGATAGTGTTATTATGGTACGAAACGGATCTGTATGGTCGGCAACTGTTCCACCGCAATATTATGGCAGTAAGGTGTTTTATTGGCTAACCGTATCCGACAATGTGGGAAATATCGAAACAGTAACGGATTCTACCTGTATACAATTTAGTGGCGAGGTAGGTAGCAGTGATATGATAGTACCACAAACAGGGAGTAACAGTTATACGATATGTGGAACCCTTTATCCTAATTTAGGGCCTGCATCCGGAAATAGCGGAGGATATTCAGATTATTGTGATGGGTATTCGGTTATATACCCTGTAATACCTGGTGTTATGATTCAGGTTTCAGGCACTTATGCAACAGAACAATGTTGTGATTATGTACAGATATACGACGGAATAGGAACCGGAGGAACAATGTTTGGAGAATATCGGGGAACAGGAACGATTCCTGCCTTAACTTCAACAACCGGACCTATTACGATTAGATTTTATTCCGATGGTTCTGCCAGTACTGTTAGCGATGCAAGTTATACCGGTTTTATCATTAATATCACTTGTTACGGCAGTACGCTGTATTCGGGTAATAGCTTAGCTGTTTTTAACGTGGTTTCACCCGTAAATAATCCGAAGGAGTTATGTGTATCCGATAATGCCCCTGTGAAAATTGCCGTATCAAATCTGGGAGAAAATGATTACAACTTCGCTACAAATCCCATAGAAGTAGGTGCAAGGATCATTAATCCGTTCGGACACGATAGTGTTTACACAAGGAGGATAGCCGGAGGGACATTATTATCCGGAAAAACGGATACTATGGAGGTTGTGCCGGTCATCCCTCTTATGTACGCAGGGCAATATGATATCAAAGCCTGGGTTAGCAGTCCGGTAGACAATATTCCTTATGACGATACTATGCATTATACATATCTATCCGGAAAAATAGGATTGCCTGTAGATGAAGATTTTAGCAGTAGTAATTTGCCTCCCCAATTTATAAGTAAATCCCTTGTCGGAACAAATACCTGGATGCCTTACCAGCCGGATACCACTATTTTTCCCGTTAAACCGCAGTTTGGTACGGGGATGCTTCGTTATGAGGGCAACCAAGGCGTTATGGCACGATTAAATACCCGCCAACTTGATTTGCATGGAGCGATTAATCCGAGGTTGGAGTTCTGGTATTTTCACGATACTGCTTCCATGGATGAGTCTTATACGGATGTAAATATTGTTACCGATGGTGTTTCCACAACGTTATTATCCGTTTCTAAAAAAAGCAGTACATACGGCTGGAAACAATACACAGTGCCATTAAATATAGGATCGGCGCAATGTGTCTTGATAGAATTTATATCTACGAATGATAATAAATCGGGATTGCAATCCGAACAATATATAGACCGTATTTTCATCACTTCCGATCAGGATCTGAAAGTATCGGATATTATTATAACCCCCAACATAACGGCTTGTGGATTGAAGAATAAAGACGTATATGTTGTTATTCATACGCCCATGGCTCAGGCGATAGATTTTTCACGTTATCCAACAAGTTTGGCATTGGATATTAACGGCAATCAAATTGCTGATTATCCATTATTGCATCGCATCGCCGGAAATACATGGGATACGATTAAAGTTGCATCCAATATTAGTTTTGTACCGGGCATAAGTAATATCAGGGCCTATCTGACTTCCCCTGTTGATAATAATCAATTGAATGATACGGCAACCCTTTCTTTGGATATCAGCCCTGAAATAACGGTAACGGCGCAAGCCGTATCGGGAGGAACGACGGATTGCCTGGTAAAAGGTATGGAAGTTCAACAAAAAGTAACGGTAAAGAACACAGGCAATATAGCAGTTTCCGGAATTGAATTGCTATTAAATGTAATAGCTTCTTCCCAACAAACCCTGGCCAAATCAGCAGGCAGCTTGAATCCGGGAGATTCCGTGGTTATTCCCTTCGAT
This sequence comes from Bacteroidales bacterium, assembly GCA_031553535.1. Lineage (GTDB taxonomy): Bacteria > Bacteroidota > Bacteroidia > Bacteroidales > WCHB1-69 > JAIROC01. Next base: position 24,395 of record JAVBLM010000001.1, read on the forward strand.
GCCTATACTGTCCCTGCCGATGCACAATATCAGGTACAGATAATCGGCTATATGGGTTGCGATTCCGCTTTGGTAAACAACAGCACTCCTGTCACGGAGTGTGTAGATATGGATGACCTTGTTCTGACAGAAATTCTAAGCCCCGATCCTACGGACGGAGGTATCGATCAGGTTGGTTCAACCAAGGAGATAGAAGTTTCCTTAATGAATACAAGTGATGTCACATCCTACCAAAATGTGGATATTACCGCATTGATCGAAGATGAGGATGGCCAGGTACTGGCCAGGCATGAAGATATTATCCCGGTAATTAATGCCCCGGAAAATAATATGCTGTTTAAGTTTTCCCAAATGTATACTGTTCCCGACGAGGGAGTGTATTACGTACGAGTGTTTATAAACAAGGTAGACAATTATCCCGAAAATGATACGATCCTGACACAACGCAGCACACAGAACAGGTTGCCGATAGGAGAGCGTAATCTCTTTACGTTGGAACAGAATATCCCCAATCCGACGGATAACAATACTATAATAAGGTATAGTATTCCGGAATCGGGAGAAATTATCTTCCGGATTCATAGCATGAACGGGCAAATACTGTACAATAAAGTAATTGATTCGGAATCAGGGAATCAAAGTATCGAAATAAATACATCGGGATTATCATCCGGCGTCTATATGTATTCGGTGGAATACAAGGGGCATCGTATAGTAAAACGCATGAGCGTAAAACAATGAAAAAAAATCTTTTTCATCATGGCTACCCCTTCCCGGGGTGGCCTTTTTATCTTAACGTTTGACAACTTCAATGTCTTTCTCAAAGAGGGATCGATTAAACGATAAACCTTTTTCATAATTCAAATTGTGGCTGCCTCTCCGGTCGCCCTTTTTATTTGTTTTTTCAGTATATTTGCATTTTATTTTCAAATCTACTACCATAGAATGAAAAGGACATCTGTTTATAAAATCCTGTTGTTTTTCTGTATTGTATTCATTTATCAGATAGGATATGGGAATACCAAAGAACATTGTGATGAGCTTTTAGTCTCGGCAACGGATGAATATTTGGCAAGAAATTATATTAAATCTTTAAAATATTTGGATGAAGCAGAACCTATATTAACTGATAATAAACAAAGGATAACAAGTTTAAATACTAGGGCATTGATTTATAAAGATCTGGGAGATTATGAAAAATCAATGGATTATTATTTGGAAGCTTACAAAATTGCTGTCGAATATCATCATTATAAAATGCAATCCCTTATTTTAAATAATATAGCAGTATTATATGGGGATACCTATGAACCGGATAAAGCTGCAGTATATCATGAAAAATCATACAATGTGGCTCTAAAATCATCCGATAGCCTCTCTATAGGAAGTACTGCAATCAATCAGGCGCAAATTGCTGTCGGAATAGGAGATACTGCTTCTGCGGAACGATATATAACTATTGCGGAAGCATATGTAAAAAATGATGAAAGGGTAATGACCTATATTCAGGTTGTAAAAAGTAACTTTCTACTTTTAAAAAAAGAATATTCAGCCGCAGAATCTTTAGTCCTGGAACTTTTAAATAGTGGGCAAAAAATCGACATAAGACAGAAAAACCTGCTTTTTTTGACTTTATCCAACATATATTATGAGATGGGAGATATAGAAAAAGCCATCGATTTTGTTCAACAGATGCTTGCCAATAACCACGTCATAGAAGAACGGATCATGGCCTATGAAGGGTTATCGAGGCTTTATGCGGAGAGTGGTTCATTCATGCTGGCATTACAGTATAAAGACTCTCTCTTGCAGGCAAAGGATTCATTACATAATATAAGTGATAACGAACGAACAGAAAGGTATCGTATCCGGATGGAGTTATTGGATACGGAAAGAACATTAGCGAAAAACAAAGCAAAACAGAAAATAGAACGGATTTTGTTTATTTCTATCCTCGTTTTTATAATCATTTCTACTGTTATATTGATACTGGCACTCCGTATCCAATCCATACGCAATAAACAGCGTAAGCAAATAGCAGAACTGGAGCTGGAAAAAGAAAAAAATCAGAAACTGATTCTGGAACAGAAACTAAAAGAACAGGAAACATCTGTATTACTGGAGCATGAAAGATCGAACAATGAACGTAAAGAAAAATTATTGTTAAAACAGAAATTGAAAGAGCAGGTAATTTTGGCTTTGTTGGAACAGGAACGTTTAAGCAATGAAAACAAACAGCTCGCAGCCAAAGTTTTGATACAATCCAACCGGAATGGATTGATAGAAGAGATCATTCACCGGTTATCGAAAATACCGATACAATCGGAAGATTCCCAATTGCAATTAGTGATTCGTCAATTGAAAACACAATTGAAAGACTCTTCGGAACTGAATAATTCCATTGCTTATTTTGACCAGATCAACCCCTCCTTTTTATCCTCATTAAAGGAAAAACATCCGAATCTATCTGCTACGGATATCCGCTTTCTTTCCTATTTATTCTTAAATTTCAATACCCAAGAAATTGCAGGCCTGTTAAATATGTCGCTTGGTTCATGCAAGAAAAAACGTCAACGTTTAGCGAATAAAATGGGAGTAGAAACATCCCAATTGTATAATTATTTATTATCCATTTGATAGTTTACACGAAAAGAAAAAGCAAAAACAACTAACTTTCATCTAATTACACATTAATATTTGTTAAGAAAAATGTCTCTTTTCATTCCCCTATTTGTCTCCTTTTAATCGAACATTTCTCCCTTTTTTAATCTAAATTTGTTTTATTGTTTTGAAGCGAACGATAGTATGCAACAAGCAAAATAAAAAAAATACCGGCATGGCAAATGCAGGGAAAATTCCCAATGAAACGGCAATTAACAAAGGAACTCCCCTGCTTAGGAATGACGGAAAAACTTGAAAGATAAAACAAATTAACTACCGATATTGAATTTTGAACTTTGAACTTTGACCGAGTTTGCGAGCTCAACAAAGTTAATCTTGAACATTAACCTTTAACTAATAAGTTATTAATTAATTTTTATACAATGAAGAGGCTTTTATTTATCTTAACAGTAATTTTGCTGTATGTACAACAAGGACATGCACAACAAAAACGTCAATCATGGATAGAAGATTTTGATGGTACTTCATCCCCTGCCGGATGGACGGTATCTTCCAGTTCTGTGAGTGGAACCTGGCAACCCAATAGAATTTATTATCAACCGAATCCATTATCAGCGAATCCTCAATCTTACCGGGGAAATGTACCCAGCAATCCGGGAGATTCTGTTGTCTTGGTGTCACCTGTTTATGATTGTAAAGATTATCAATATGTCTCTTTAAAATTCAGTCATATTTGCAAGGTTTCTCCCAGTGATATTGTCAGGGTTGAATATTGCATTGATAAGGGTTCGAGTATGGGCCCATGGGTGGCCTTGCCCTGGGATGCTTATTTTGGCGCTGCAACAAATTACAGTATCACAGGTTTTAATGCGGGCAGTTATCCCGAATGGCAGGCAGGCGACAGTATGGTATTTCCATCCCAGTATTGGTGGAAAGAAGAATCATTCGATATGTCGCAATATGTCAGTCGTGCAAACGTGCAATTCCGCTTCTTCATTAAACATGGATCTGTAATCGGAAGCAATGCCTCTTATGGGTGGCTCCTGGATAATTTTCAGTTGGAAGCATCCTTGTATGAAATAAGTTTACCCGTCGTAAAATTTACCGGCTCATATCCCGAAAATACGGTTTACAGTACAGGCCCGTATGAAATAAATGCAAAAGTAAAAACTACTACCGATGCTCCTATCAAACATCCCTGGTTGAAATATACGGCAACCGAGCCGGGTAAGCAAGTTGTGACAGATTCTATCTTAATGACTCATGTAGCAGGAGATAGTTTATGGAAAGCTACGATTCCTAAATATATAGCAGGAACAAAAATTGAATATTCCATTACAGGAAAGGATACAAACGAAAATAAGGTAACGATAAGCTCCGAATATGTAATCAAATACAATCGCGGTGAAATCGGCGGAACTGTCGATTACGCATACACAGGAAGCGTACAAAAGGTAATGCTTCTACCGGGAGTTTACGAAATTGAAGTATGGGGAGCCGATGGAGGAGAAGGGTCGAATAATGATCCCGCAACATTGGGTACTACAAAAGGTGGCAAGGGTGGTTACAGCAAAGGAAATTATACTGTAAATACACTCACTGATTTATATATATATGTTGGAGGCAAGGGCAAGTCTACAACAGGTACACAATATGCGAATGGAGGATGGAATGGTGGTGGTCGTGGGGCATCTTCATCTCCAACTAATATCGCTTACTATAAAGGTGGAGGCGGAGGTGCAACGGATGTAAGAACATCTCAAAATACCACCTATGCAGACAGAATTATTGTTGCAGGCGGTGGAGGCGGAGCTGGCGGAGCAGGCGGAACTTCAAGCACAGCTTTTGGTGGGAATGGGGGCTATGGAGGTGGAATCTCCGGACAGGATGGTATATTGGCACCTTCACAAACTACCAACAATGGTAAAGGTGGAACACAAACTGCAGGAGGAACAGGTGGTATTTATTCTTCTGTTTCAGGGCTGCAGGGGTCGTTTGGAGTTGGTGGAGATGCATATGGAACAACCAATAACTGGCCTGGCGGCGGTGGCGGTGGCGGCTGGTATGGCGGTGGAGGCGGCAGTCTTCAAGCTGGTTCCGGCGGCGGTGGGTCCGGCTATATAGGCGGAGTTACCAATGGCGTAACCGCCCAAGTATCAGAAACAGGTTTTGCAGTAAATCCTATAGCAGACGGAAACGGATATATGAGAATAACCGTTGTATCACTTTTCGATGGTAGCCCGGATTATGCAGCAGCCACCTACTCCATAGATATGCCTGATACGGTAATGGTATCGCCCTCAATACAATTTCCGGTAATAGCAACCATACGCAATACCGGTGTATTGAATATGGATTCCGTGATAGTGTCCTATTCTGTTAACAAGGCTGCTCCGGTATCCAAGAGCATATATTTTAATCCTGCCTTGCCTTGGGATTATAGCCGCCAGGTTACGTTGGGTTATTATACTCAAAGAGGCAACGCTTTTGATACGGTAGTTGTCTGGGTAGGTATGCCCAATGGACAAATGGATCCCGAAACATACGACGACACCCTGACAAAGATTATCTATGGCCGCAAGGATATAGTTGCCGAATTTGTAAATCCTCCTGCTGATACGGTATATGCAACAGGCCCCTATGGGATAAAGGCAAGGATTTCTACCTTGTCGGGAATACCTATTAATCAAGTATCATTGAATGTAGCCTATACGTACAAAAATATAATAACGAATGATACTTTACCCATGATTCTGGACACATCGGATAAGCTATGGAAAACCAGTATTCCACAGAAGCGTGCCGGTACGGATGTTGCCTATTCAATTAATTTTGTAAACAATATACTATCATCAGATAGTTATTATATTGAATTTGAATGTAAAGCTGTTGGTAGTGGTAATGTTTGCCCGGATTATTCCGCAGCCACCCATTCCATCGATATAGCTGATAAGGTAATGGCATCGCCTACTACATCACTTCCAATAACAGCAACCATACGGAATGCGGGTATATTGGATTTGGATTCCGTGATAGTGTCTTATTCTCTTAATAAGGCTGCCCCGGTATCCAGGAGCGTATATTTTAATCCTGCCTTGCCTTGGAATTTCACTTATCAGCTTACGTTGGGTTATTATACTCCCAAAATAAATGGCTTTGATACGCTGGTTGTTTGGACGAGTTTACCCAATGGAGAAATTGACATTATCGGCAAGGACGATACCTTAACAAAAGTCATCTACGGCAGCAGGGATATGTTTGCAGAATTTATAGATCTTCCTGCTGATACGGTGCTCAATACAGGCCCCTTTGAGATAAAAGCAAAGATATCTACCTTATCGGGAACACCTCCTAATCCGGTATTATTACATATCGCCTGCACCTACCAGGGTTCTACGGCAAATGAAGACCTGCCCATGGTATGGGATGCATCGGATAGTTTATGGAAAGTAAACATCCCGCATAAACGGTTCGGCAGTTTTGTTGAATATTCCCTTGGCCTGACAGATATTATAGGCAACAATATACTCTTATCGGGCAGCTATTATATTGAAAAATTCAATTGTGCAATTGCCGGCAGTAAACCCGACACTGTGTATAACTATTCATACACGGGGAGCGTGCAGCCGGTATTATTGGCTCCGGGAAAATATCAGATGGAATGCTGGGGAGGAGATGGTGGAAGATATGTTCCAACTTCTGCTCTTGGCGGCAAAGGTGGCTATTCGTCCGGAATGATTGAACTTACCCAGCCTACAACTTTATATATTTGTGTAGGCGATGGCCATCCTTCAACTGCAACGGCAAGCAAAAATGCAGCATATAACGGCGGTAATGCCGGTGGATCGTATGGCGGCGGCGGCGGCGGCGCAACACATATCGCTACTGCTACAGGCCTCTTGAGTTCGTTGGCAGTAAATAGAGCAGCCGTAATGATTGTTGCCGGCGGTGGTGGCGGCGGCGGTATTAACAATACAGTTCCCGGTGGTTCCGGCGGTGGCATTTCGGGTGCTACAGGTGAAATTGGCACTTTCACAACAATAACACCTGCCGGCGGAGGAACACAGTTAAATGGCGGTACCGGCGGCACCGGCAGCTCCAATGGAAATACCGGTATATTTGGCCAAGGTGGCGCTAAACCAAGTAATAACGGCGGCGGCGGCGGCGGCGGCGGTTATTATGGCGGCGGCAGCGGCGCAAGTGCATCTACGACTACTAGCGGCGGCGGCGGCGGCGGTGCCGGCTACATAGGACGACTTATCAACGGTATAACTGTTCAAATATCAGAAAGCGGCTTTATGGCAAATCCTGTAACAAATGGAAAAGGATATGTAAGAATAACACCCTTAATCGATGATTGTTTGGATCATTCCGTAGCGTTAGAGTCAATCAATTCTCCCAATTCAATACGTGCAACAGAGGTTTCTACACCGGTTCGTGTAACGGTCCGCAACAGGGGGGAAGCAGATCTGAATTCCTGTCTGATTAGTTGGAGCTTGAACGGAACTGTACGGGATTCTGACATCCTTTATCAAAAAACAGGCGGTTTGCCGGAAGATTTTACCGATACCATAACCATCGGTTCTTACACCCCAACGTTAGGTAAGCGTGATACGATAACAGTATGGGTAAAGATGCCTGATGGAGTAGTAGATTCCGCAAGTTATGATGATACATTGAGTGTAACTCCCTTGGGATGTACAGCTGTTCTTGCAGGAGAGCTATTGATAGCTACAGGTGAAACATTTGAAAACCTGAATGATGTATTTGCTTCTATTCGTGCTTGCGGGCTGGACGATGATCTTACCTTACAGCTGAAAGGAAATTATAATGGTTTCGACTTGAGCAATATCTCGGACTATACAAATGGACATATTCTAACGATAACTTCGTATGATAATCATCCCGATAGCGCTACTGTTAAAACCAGCAGTGGTGCAGGGATCATTCTGAAAAACAGCAATAATATTGTAATAAAAGCAATTACGGTAGACGTTTCAACAGCTACCATACCTGCAATTCAATTTACGGGAGCATGTACCAATGTAGTTATCCGGGATTGTAATCTGTTGGGAAATACTACCAGCACAACGTCATCAACTACCAATGCCCCTATTGTGAAAGCAGGTTCAACCGGGAAAGTGGACAGTATATTTATTATAAAGAACCTGTTAAACGGAGGATCTTACGGATTCTATTTCTATGGTGGAATATCACCTACTGAGTATGGAACCCATGTAGTATTTGATAGCAATACGGTTAACAATCAATCTCATTTTGGAATTTCTGCCTGTAGTACGGCATTTAAGAGTTGTTCCTACAATACCATATTAAGCAGGGAATCGAATATTTCTGATACCTGGTATGGTATGCAGATAACGTACTGCAGTGGAACTATAACAGGGAATAAAATCAAGCAACGCAGTACGTTAATAACACAGCCGGTGGGACTATATTTACAATTTTATAATCATCTGGCAGGAGGTAATGGATTAATTGCCAACAATGAAATACTATTACATACAACATCTTCTACTGCAACCTTTTCAGGTATCAATATCCAAGCCAATACGCGTGCGGATATTCTCCATAATTCCATCCTTATACAGGGTACTCATGGGAGGGGTATATATGTACTGAATGTTAATACTATCTACTTATCGATTAAAAATAATAATATTGTAGTAGAACCTGCCGTTGCTGCTGCATATCCTATCCATTTGATTGGAATATCTAATTTAGGTCAATGTGTTTTTGATTATAACAACATGTATGCACCTGTCAATGTAGGGTATGCAGGAGCTGCCTGCAAAGATATACAAGCATGGCAAAAAGCTGTAGCCAGCGACAAGAACTCGGTAAGTGTAAATCCGGTGTTTGCAGATATCAATGCCGGTTTGAGTTTAGCGCATGATCTGGGTCTGACGTGCCCTGTCATAGCATCTGTCCCGGAAGATATTTCAGGAATAACACGAAGTTCTACTACCACATTAGGGGCTTATGCCGCACCGCGGATGACCGGCAACGGTATGCTTGCAGCCATTACGGGCTTAACCGATGGAATAGATACAGGAAAGACAGAAAATGTAAAAGTTCTGGTATATAATACGGGAGTTATGCCTTTAACCGGTATTAATTTGGGTTGGTCAATCAATGGGGCAACGCAAGGCAATGCCAATTATCCGGTATATTTGCGGATGGGCGATTCCACAAGAATTAATGTAGGAACCATAAAATATCCTTCCAATGATGTGAATATAAAAGTCTGGATAAATAATTTGAACAATAATACATTGGCGGATGAGAAACAGGAAGACGATACGGTGAACCTGTTTGTAAATGTATGCGTAGGAGCCTATCGCGGACTGTTGACCATAGGACAAGGCGGAACCTTCCCTGATTTACAGTCAACATTCAAAAGATTGAACCTGTGCGGAGTGGGCGGAGATTTAACCCTGGCATTCCTGCCGGGCACCTATGAACACAACATAGGCCTTTCAGACACGTCATCCTTATTTGGTAATCACAGGTTAACGATCACTTCCTCCACCGGCAACGCAAGTGATGTAACATTGTGTCCGCCCTCGGGTGCAGGAATCATCCTAAACAAAATAAATAATGTAACCATTGAAGCGCTTACCATTGATGTACGGGCAAACGGAACTCATGGTGTTCAGATTCTGGGAGCTTGCAATAACATTACGGTTAATCATTGCAAGATATTGGGAACGCTGACAAATTCGAGTTACCACCTTATTACCAAAGGTACGGCTACCGACGTGGTAAATAATCTTTGTATTACCAATAATGTACTGGATGGCGGATACTACGGCATCCATCTGGCTGGTAGGAGTACAAATCACATAGGAAATGTCCGTATAGACAGCAACCGTATTCAAAACCAATATTATTATGGTGTATTTGCCGATACATCGGTAGGCTTCACAAGTTTATCCTGCAATACCATCCTGAGCAGGGAAACGGGTACATTGTACGCTTCCTGGCAGGGGCTGCGCCTATTAACCAGCCGCGGGCCTGTTACAGGGAATACAATCAAACAGCTCAATACGGCAACGATAACTACTCCTTACGGTATATATTTAAACAATCATAACCATACAGGTACCGAAGCGGATCCGGTTGCCGGCAATGAAATCATGGTCTATACTACAGGAGCGTATGCAGGGCTTTGTTTGGAAAAATCCAATCATGTCAATTTACTGCATAATTCCATATATGTAGGGGGAACAGGTGCAGGAAGAGGTATTTCCCTACCTGACGTCGCCGTTGACATGGAGATAAAGAATAATAATATTGTTATGAAAGATTCCTCCTCCTACCCTGTCTATCTCAATGGAACTACCAATCTGTCCCGCTGGGATATTGATTACAACAATATGTATGCCCCTGTTTACGCAGGCTATGCAGGAAAAAAGGATTCTACAATAGCTTCCTGGCAGCAAACGGTAACTTCCGACCATAATTCGGTACGTATTCTGCCGGTATTTGCAGATACTGCAAAATTGGAATTATCCGTATATAACGACACCTTACAGTGCCCCAGGCAAGGAATCCTTACCGATATTCGCGGATATATCCATCCGCCTGTTACCACCATGGGCGCTTATGCGAAGCCGCCGACAGGGCTGGATTTAATGGCATTGCAATCACATCTGACGGAACAAAAAGCCGTTACCAATCAAACTGTTTCCGTAAATATGGATGTGTTTAATTTCGGCAGTGTTCCCGTCAATAATGCTACTTTTGGGTGGAGTGTAAACGGGCAGGTACAACCAACAACGGCTCCCTATACCTTTACGCCTCCTTTGGGAACATACCAGCAGCGTAATGTGCCTGTGGGAACCTTTAGAGCAAGCGGAAATATCGGTGAAATAGAGGTTGTTGTATGGATAGAAACCATCAATACGATACCCGACTCGGTACATTGGAACGATACCGCATCCACCGCATATATGATGGTGCCCCTGGCAGAATTTGCCGAACCATTGACGGGAAATACAACCGGTACTTTATCGTTCGATGTATATACAACCATATTTGAAGCTACAGGGGCAACACTTACGGCTCCTCAACTATACATAGAAGCAAGCATGCATGGCGGAGGCTCCTGTATCGTACACGATTATGATACGATTGATATGGTAAAGGAAAACGGTAAGTGGGTGGCACATATTCCGAAACAGTATTACAACAGCAACGTGATATACCAATTGCATGTATCCGACAGTGTAGGCAATACTATTGTTTTGAAAGATTCTACCTATATTACCTTTGGCAGCGGCCAAACCGAAGTGTATGCCATTAATCATAACTTAGCGATTCTTAATTTAATATCCCCGGTGAATCCGGAGGGGGAAATGTGTATCGCTCCGTATCGTCCGGTAGAGATTGAGTTGTCGAATCTGGGAAGGAACAACTATGATTTCACCAGTGACGGTGTTACCATAGGATACGAAATTATAGATCCGAAACACATAGTCTATAGAAGCAACATAACCATAAATATAGGTGAACTCTCCTCCGGAGGATCCCAGATTGTCAGGTTAATGTCTGCTTTGCCTGAATACGCAGGAACATATTCCATTAAAGCATGGGTGACAAGTGCACTCGATCATTTCAATTGCGATGATACACTTATGCGTATGTATACATCGGGCAAGGTCGGCTTGCCGGTGGATGAGCACTTCAGTAACGCAGCATTGCCTTCCCAATTTATATCCATGCCCGTTATAGGGGAAGATATGTGGAAGCATTGTCCCGATACAAACTCCCGTGTGAGAACCGCTTTCGGCACCGGTATGCTTCATTATGGCGGTACCTATGGAGCGATGGCAGTACTAAGTACCCGTCAACTCGACTTGTACGGAGCTGTTAACCCGAAACTGGAATTCTGGTATTTCCACGATACGGCAGCCTCTGCCTTAGATGAGTCTTACACGGATGTGAATATGGTTGCCGACAGGGATACTGCCATTGTATTATCGTTGCTCCGGAAAGGCAATTCCCATGGTTGGAAGCGGTATACTGTGGATTTAAGTCCCTATACGGGAAAGCAATGTGTGTTTATACAGTTTAAGTCGATGAATAAATTCGGGGTGCAATCCATACAATATATCGACCGTATTTTCATCACCTCCGATCCGGATGTGGAAGTATCCGGTATTGTTGTAACTCCCAATATAACGGTTTGCGGTTTAACAAATAAAGAATTGCGTGTTGTATTGAGAACAGCGACAAACCAGTCGGTTAACCTCTCACAATATGCCGCAAAACTGGCTGTGGAGGTTCCTGGCTATCCCACGTTTGAGCATCCGCTTCAGAACGTCATGCCCGGAAACAGCACCGATACGATTCTGATCGCCTCCAATATCAATTTGATGCAGGGCATTAGTAGCATCAGAGCCTATCTTACTGTTCCTATTGACTACAATCAATTGAATGATACGGTAACCCTTCCATTGAATATCCGGCCTGCGATCTCAGTAACGGCACAGTCGGTATCGGGGGGAACAACTAATTGCCTGATAAAGGGAAGGCCGGTACAACAACAAGCAAAGGTAAAGAATACGGGCAATATAGTGATTCCCGAAGTGAAGCTGATATTGAATGTAATGGCCTCCTCTCAACAAACCCTTACCAAATCAACAGGGAGTTTGAATCCGGGAGATTCTACGGATATTATTTTTGATGCGTATACCGTTCCTTCCGATGCGGATTATCAGGTGCAGATAATAGGATATATGACTTGTGATTCCGCTTGGGTGAACAACAGCACTTCTATATCGGAATGCGTAGATATTAATGACCTTATCGTAACTCGCTTTTTTAAACCGCAAGAGGCAGAAATAGATACAATGGGTAAAAGCAAAGAAATCGCAGTCTATTTGAAAAATCTGAGCGACACGAAAGATTACACCGACGTAGTTATTACTGCTTTGATTGAGGTAAACGGTAATGAAACGGCAAGTTATAAAGAGATTGTATCAAGAATTGGACTTTTAGACAGTACACTTTATACATTTGCAGCCGGATATACGGTTCCCAATGAAACGGAGTATGATATCAGAGTATTTATAAACAGTAGAGACAATTATCCGGTAAATGATACCCTGTTGTTGAAACGTGAAGCAATAGATGGAGGTGTAGGAATCAGGATAGATGAATCCGGTATATTTACCTTAAAACAAAACATACCCAATCCTGCTGATAACAGTACAGTAATAAAGTATAGTATTCCTGAAAGTGGAGAAGTAACATTTACCATTTCTTCAATAAACGGACAAATATTATACAATAAATCCGTAAAAAGTGAGTCAGGCACACAGACAATAGACATTAATGTGTCTCATTTAGCTGTCGGTATCTATTTCTATTCGATGGAGTTTAATGGACAGAAGATCACTAAACGAATGAGCATTAAACGATAAAATCTTTTTCATAATTCAAATTGTGGCTGCCTCTCCGGCAGCCTTTTTTATTGTAATTTTTTATTATATTTGTATTTCATTTTAAATTTACCACCATATAATGAAAAGGAAACTTGTTTATAAAATTATTTTTTTGTTTATACTATTTTCTATCTATGAGAAAAGCTATGGGAATACCAATACTAAGGATTATTGTATAGAACTTAGAATGTTAGCAAAAACAGAAAGGCTCAATAAGAATTATATTCAAGCTTTGGAAATTTTAGAAGAAGCCGAAAAATTAGCAGAGCAGAAGAATTGGACTGATTTAAAAATAGATATCTATAACGAAAGGGGTGTTACTTATAAAAGTTTATTATATTATGACAAGGCAATGGAATGTTATATGGAAGCATACAAAATTGCATTGAAAGAATCAGATAAAAAGAAAGAAGCATTTGTAATCAACAACATTGCAGAGTTATATTTCTATAATATGGACTTTCCCAAAGCAACGGAATATTTTGAAAAAGCATACAAATTAGCAGTTTCCTTAAATGATAGTCTTCTGATAGGGAAAATGGCCTCTAATTTAGCTAATTCTTTACATGGAATGGGGGATATTGATTTGGCGGATAAATATGTAGATAGAAGTTTGAAAATCTTAAATAAAGAAATTTATCCTTCAGAATTCATAACGAGTCAGATTGTGAAAGCTAATATTTTATATCTTCAAAAGAAATATACTGATGCTGAACAATTAGGTTTAGATATATGGAATGAAATAGAAGAAACAGATCATATGTTTAAGACTTATTTTATATTACTTCTTTCCAAAATATACCAAAGGAAAGGAGATATAAAAAAAGCTATTCATTACGCTCATCAATCATTGGATAGTAAACCTGATTTAAAAGATCAGATAGAAATATATCAACAACTATCCGATTTATACCGGATGGAGAACACTTGTTCCTTGGCCTTACAATATAAAGACTCCCTCGTTTTAGCAATGGATTCATTATCCAAAGTAAGAAATAAAGATTTTTTGGAAAATAGTATAATCCATTTTCAGTTATTTGATTTTGAAAAAAAATTGGCAGAAAATCAAGCCAAACAAAAGGCAGAACGAATCCTTTTTAGTGTTATTTTCATAAGTGTTATTGTTATTTTGTTTGTGATATTTTGGATATTTCGTTTAAAATCCATCAAAAATAAACAACGGAAAATATTTGAGTTGGAAATAGAAAAAAGTGAAAAACGATTATTAAAGCAACAATTAAAAGAAAAAGAAACATTGGCTTTGTTGGAACAAGAATGTTTAAATAATGACAAATTACGATTGGAACAACAATTGAAAGAGCGTGAAGCAACGATTTTATTGGAGCAAGAACGATCAGATAATGAAAAGTTATTATTGGAAGAAAAAATAAAAAAGCAAGAGGCAGTCGCATTGTTGGAACAAGAACGCCTCAATAATGAAATAGACACAAAGAATAGACAAATTACTGCACGAATTTTATCCCAATCAAATAAAAATCAACTGATTGAAGAAATACTAAAAACCTTGCCCGAGTCCGGTAATAAGGTAGATGCAGATACATTATCTTCAATTCGTCGGAAATTGAAAATAGAATTAAAAGAAAGCTCTGAATTAAATAGTTTTTTGGTGCATTTTGAACAAATTAATCCTGAACTTTTTTCTTTTCTCAAAAAACATCATCCAAATTTGACAACCAATGACATTCTTTTACTTTCTTATATTTATCTTAATTTGAATATAAAAGAAATCGCATCTTTGTTAAATATAACTCCGGATTATTGTAAGAAAAAGAAACAACGTCTTGCGCGTAAAATGGGCATTCAAGCGAAGCAATTACACGATTATTTGACAAATATATCGTAAACCATACATGTTTTTATGTGTCTTTTGCCAGTTACCTAAAAAAGCTTAATCTTCAAACAACTGAATATTAATTAGATAAAATCGCCATCTGCGTGTTTTTGTTATTTGTCCACCTTTTTGTCCCCCCAATTTTAATATCTTTCCTATATATTTGCAGAACATTAATTTTTAAAATAATTGTTTATGAGAAGAATTTTGATTTTAGCAATGCTTTTATTAGGAAACATTCATTATTTAAAACTGTATTCGCAAAGAATAGTAGTGAATGAAACTTTTGATGCTACTCCCATCGCATTCACGTCCCAGCCTTCCACTTCAGGAAATGCCGATTGGTCGTCAAACTCTGCCTATTACGTATCTTATCCAAAGTCATATTTAGGTACAGTTCCACAAATAGACGGAGATTCTGTCATTTTAGTAACTCCTGTTTACGATTTCTATGTTACAAATGAACAATATGTGTATCTATTGTTTAATCACATTTGTAAGGTTTCATCTGATGATATTGCAAGGATAGAATATAAAGAAGACAATCCATCTTCAAATTGGCAAGTTCTCCCGGTAGCAACTTATGAGGGTTCGGGAAATTATACTGCCAATGGATTTAACGCAGCAAGTTATTCTCTTTGGAATGAAAATGATATTTTGACGCAGCCAAAGCAATCTTGGTGGAAACAAGAAAAATTTAATATGCAGGTTGAAGCCGGTTATAGCAGGGTTCAATTTCGTTTTATCATCAAAAAAGGAAGCGTTAGCGGTTCCAATTTTTCATACGGCTGGCTGATAGATAATATTCAAATTATAGCCTCAACTTTTGAAATCAATATTCCTGAAGTGAATTTTATAGGTTCATATGTTAAAGATACCGTTTATTCTACCGGTCCTTTTGAAATAAATGCAACGGTAAAATCCACCTCGAGTAATCCTATCCATACGCCTTATCTTAAATACACGAAAGTATTCAATAATACTACAGTTACGGGTTCAATAATGATGACTGCTTCGGGAAACTCTACATGGACAGGAACATTACCGCAATTTCAAGTTGGAACAACTGTTTTTTACTCTATTACCGGAACTGATGGAAATTATTCATCTACTATATATTCAAACTATACGATTGAAAGACCTACCTGGACAGGAATAAAAGGGAATTACTATATAGGAGACCCAAGTTCTACTTTAACTACAACTTATGCTCCTTTTACTGCTAATATTGATTGGAGTTGGTCAAGATTGTTAATTACTTCGGGAGAATTGGATGCGGGAATGATTGAGACTGTTTCTTTTTATCCTGCAACTTGGACTCGAACAACAGTTATGCAAAACCAAAAGTTGTATATGAAATTAGTCTCCAGTACAGCACTTACATCTGCTTATACCAATCAGGATACTTCAGGGGCAACATTAGTATGGTCGGGAGATATTGTCTCAAGTAGTGTGCAAGCCGGACAACCACTAGAGATTAAATTGGATGTTCCTTTCATATATCCTGCAAATACCAGTTTGTTATTATTTTGGATGAATGAAAATGCGGCAAGAAGCGGAGCCAGTACATGGAAGGCAACAAGCACTTCCTCCACTACCAAAACCATTTATATGGCTACAAATACAGCAGCAAATTACCCTGCAAGTAATGGAACAACTACATCCTATCGTCCCAATATGAATTTTTATATGGTAGGAGCCGTTCAGGAAAATAATTCCGTTGGCTTGGTGTCTATAGATTCCCCTATAACAGGAGAGGTAAAAGGGGGCATTTCAACACCTGTAACAGTAACAATAGAGAATAGAGGAGAAAATCCTTTATCTGCAGTTACTATTAGTTGGTCTGTAAATGGAGTACAAATGCCTGATACAACATGGACAACTTCCAATCCCTTGGAATGGGATTTTAGAGAGCAAATAACCGTTGGGGATTATATCCCCGGTCTTGAAAAAAACGACACCATACTTGTTAGTGTTAGTATGCCCAATGGTGTTACAGACCCTGTTACTAAAGACAATGCTTTGACAAAAATAATCTATGGTTGTCCTGTAATTGTAGAGGGAAGATATGTTATAGGAGCAGGTGAAGATTTTGAAACGTTACAAGCCGCTCGTGATTATATTGAATCATCCTGTTATCCTACCGGAGATATTTACCTTGCATTAAAAGCAGGTAGATATAAAGAGACTTGGAACTTTGCTGATTTTGGTCCCAAAATGGGAAATTATAAGCTATGGATTACTTCCGAAGATGACAATGCCGATAGTGTAATTATAGTACCGATGGCAACAAATGCTAATGCTTTAACCTTAAATAATACGTCCAATTTTGGGATATCTCATATTACTCTAAATGTTGCTGATACAGGATATAATGCAGTATCGATAACAGGAAGCTGTGATAATATAGGTATTAGCCATTGTAAGATATTGTCAAGACCAACAACAAGCAGTTCTTCGTATAATGCTATTGTAAAAGCAAGCGGCACGGGAACATTAACAAATACACGTATTAATAATAATACCATAGATGGTGGTGTTCTAGGATTAAGTATATATGCAGGAACTACAGATGCTTATGGCTCTTTGACAATTGACAGCAATACCATTACCAATGCGTATAATTATGCTTTGCGAGTACATTATGCCGATGTGAATTTTTCACATAATACGATTACCTCACGAGCTTCAAACTCTACTTATTTTGGAGCAGATATTCAATATGTCAATGGGGTAATCGCAGGAAATAAAATAACATCATCAAGTAGCCTGACTAGCCATACTGGGTTAAATATAGCGTATTGTGGTAAAGATTCTCTTAATAGAATGCAGATTTACAATAATCAACTCATATATACAGGCGGAGGAGGTTATGGAGGAATATTCATTACTTCCTCATTTGCAGATATTATGCACAATTCAACGTATGGGACGTTAACAAGTTATAATGGATATGGACTTATGCTGGAGTCCGGAACACCAGCATATTACAATATAAAGAATAATATATTTACTATTAATCCCACTCATGCTTCAATGAGTGCGTTTAATTATCCAGTTTATATTACAAGTGCTGTATTATCACGTATAGATATTGATTACAATAATTATTACTCTACAACTGATGTTGTTGGCATTGTAGGGTCAGCAGTTTATACCTCTTTAGAAGCATGGAAAGCGGCTGTATCATCAGATTCAAATTCAACATTTACAAATCCTTCTTTTGAAGATATTACATCTAATCTGAATTTAACAGAGTATAATGGTTTTCAAGCACCTTTGCTGTCTTCTGTAAGTACAGATATTAATGGCGAAAATCGTTTATTTACCGCCACAAAAGGAGCTTACCAAAAGCCAACACCTGCTTTGGATGTAGAATTGGTTGAAATATTGGATTGGGATATCTCAGCTTCTGCAGGAAGCAATGCCGATTTTCGTGCAGTTGTTCGAAATGTGGGACAAACAACAATTTCTTCCATATCCATGGGATGGAAGTATAATGGAACAAATGAGGTTAACCTTACCATAAACAAAACGTTATTGACCGGTGAATATGATACGATTGCCTTGCCGCCTCGTCTGTATGCTGCGGGATATAATGATTTAACCGTATGGGCTGATAGCATTAATTTTCAAAAAGACGATTTAAATACGAATGATACTCTTTCTTTGAGGGATTATTTGTGCGAAAACGGACTTTCAGGGACTTTGACTGTTGGGAAAACAGCTGGAAATTTCGTGGATTTGGAAGAAGCCTTTACTATTTTATACGAATGCGGACTTGCAGGACCTACTACATTTGCTGTAGAACCGGGATTGTATGCTAAATATGTAACATTGGATGGACAAATACCACGCTCGGATGCCACCAATGTTTTAACCATAACTTCTACTACCTCAAACAGAGATGATGTTATCTTACAAGCAAATAGCGGTACTGTAAACCAAGGTGCGTTTAACTTAGGAAATGTATCCAATGTTATTCTTAAAGATATTCAAATAGCCGCTAATCCAAACAATACGTATGCAAAAGGAATTACTTTCAGCGGTTCCTGTTCCAACATAGAAATCAACAATTGTAAAATAACTTCCAATACAACTTCTCTTTCCGCTTTAAATAGTGACAATCATATAGCATTGAGTAATCTTACTGCTAATACATTTACCTTAGATGATATTCGCATTATAAACTCCCATATTAGCGGAGGTGCTTATGGAATTCGTTTTGCAGGAAATACGTTTACGAATATGTCGATAGAAAACAATACCATTGATTCTGTTGATAATTATGGTATTTACTTGACAAATACTACTCTAAGCGGATTTAGCAAGAATGAAATAAATCAACGGAGAAACAGCAATGCTTCACCATTGGCATTTACAGGAGCTTACTTTGATTCCGTTTCCGGAGATATTCTTTCTAATAAATTTTCCGCGATAAATGGCTCATCTGCAATACAAACAACCAATTATAATGGAATTATTGCCAATAATGAAATTTTGCATACGGAAGGAAAAGGAATTAATATCGGTCCAAATACACAAGCAACTGTTGCACACAACTCTATTTTGATGAAAGGAGAATCCGTTGCAATGGCGTTGTATATTGCCAAGGATAACAATATTCAACTTAATCTTCAAAATAACAATTTATTGACAAAAACAAATGCAACCGATTATCCTGTTTATATAGAATCAGCAGCAAATGTCAGCAATTATACAATAGATTATAACAACTATTACAGCCAAAAAAGCCCTTATATCGGATATGTTGGCGCTAATATTGCTTCGATGACGGCTTTCAGGACAGCAACCGGTCAGGATGCACATTCCGTTCTTGTTAATCCTATCTTTACCAATGAAAGTGCTTCATTGAAACTGTTGGATTCGGTGAATTTGGGTTGTCCTGTATTTTCTTCTGTTTTATATGATATAGAAGACAGTTTGCGTGGAAGCACACGAACCGTAATGGGAGCCTATCATATTTTTGCTTTTGCTTACGATATTGCTTTATTGGAAATGACTTCTCCAACCGGTAGTCTTATTACATCGAATGTATCAACGGATATTAAAGTAAAAATATACAATGCAGGTTCGGTTACTTTAACGGATTTGAATATTCATTATTCAGCAAACGGAGAAGCCGTTCAAACGTATCCCTGGGCAGGAGCTTTGTTGCCGAGAGCTACTTCGGGAGAAATATTGATAGGAAGTTTTATCCCCAATATGAAAGACAACACCGTTCAGGTATATATCAGCGACCCCAATGGAACATTTGACCAGCAACTTGCAAATGATACCTTAACAACTGTTTTTTATGGCTGTCTTCCTACAATGAAAGGAAGTTATACGGTAGGAAGTTCTCCAACAGATGATTTTAACACGATTGCCGAAGCTATCCTGTCATTACAAACATGCGGAGTGGCAGGTGCGGTCAGCATTGAAATTGAATCAGGAACTTATAGCGAGCCAATTGTTTTAACTTCTCCTCTATTGGGAGCAAGTGCAACCAACAGAGTTACATTTACTTCACAGAGTGGAAATGCGTTAGATGTAATCTATCAAATGAGTGACCAGGTTGTTACTTTGGGTGATGTTAATCACGTAACATTCTCAAACCTGACATTTGAATGCCGGAGTAGCCATCAAATAGTTTCATTTATAGCGGATTGTGAAGATATAGAAATAAGTAATTGTATTCTTAATTCTGATACTACAGCGACTGTGATATCAGGTATTGGAAATAATGCTATTTGTATCTATATGCCTAATACTGTCATGTTAAGAGATATTCGAATTGTAAATAATATCTTAGATGGAGGCTATGCCAATATATATATTGGTGCTACTACGTCAAATGCAGAAATTGAAAATATTACAATCAGTGGAAATACGATGTCTAACGGATATTATTATGGAATATATGCGTATCATGTACGCAATTTGGAAATCTCCAATAATTTTATCACCGACCGTAAATATGATGATTATTCGGCAGGTTATGTGGTATTTTATGGTATTGAAAGTTCGGGATTAGAGAATGCCTTAATTAAAGGTAATACTTTTGAATTGAATAACAACACACTACAAAGTATTTATGGAATTCGGGTGTCAAGTACCGGTGCTCCCAATAATAATGTAAATATTATTGCTAATAAGATTTATACAACTAATAGATTATCAATGACAACTTATGGAATTTCCTTGGGAAGTATAAATATTGCGCTTAATCAATCTGTCCAAGTTGTCAATAATGAAATACACTTAACAACCTCAGGAACAACTCAAGGTATTTATGCTTTAACAGGAACACACGCGGATATTATGCATAATTCTATTTATATAGATGGAACCGGAGCAACAAACAACGGTATCTATTTGATAGTAACTGCCAATACCTACAGAGTAATGAATAATAACATAGATATGACGGCTCCGGCAGCAAATCCTATTTACGCAAATGGCGATTATTTTGGTTCAGGTAGAGGTTTTACCTATATAGATAATAACAATTTGAGTGCTACAAGATTTGGCTATGCCGGTGGAATCATAACTACAAAAGATGCATGGCAAGCAACAGTAACTACGGATTCTAATCCGAGAAGACAAACGCCGATATATCATAATTCGGCTATTAGCTTGGAATTGTCCGATACCACAGGACTTACTTGTCCGGCTTTATCAAATGTAGGAGAAGATATATTGGGTATGCCTCGTTTTAGTCCGACATTAATAGGTGCTTATGGACTTCTGTCAACTGATTTAGATGCCGGTTTAATGGCATTTATAGATATTCCTCAAACAGGAACCGTTGGTGATGTAATTAACCCCAAAGTGATTATTCGCAATACCGGGAATCCGGTAATAATTGCTGCAACCATTGATTGGGAATTTAACAAAAATCCGTTAAACAGTCCATCATTTATGACAAAGAGTTTATCGCTACGTGATAATGATACAGTAGCCTTATCTACTCCGCTTATTTTAACAAGTGGAGAAAATATCTTGAGAGCATTTATATCTTCTGTTAATGGAGGAAAGGATTCGATACAAATAAATGATACTTTATCGTTTGCTATTTATGTATGCGATTCCGCATTATATGGTACATATAGTGTAGGTACTTCGGGAGATATTAATAATTTGGATGAATTGACAACAATATTGAAGAATTGCGGTGTTGCCGGAGCTACTATTTTTGAGCTTGAAACCGGAACATATCCCGCATTAGAACTTTCTTTCGAAATACCGGGAGTAAGTCAAGCCAATACCATTACATTTACTTCCTCTGCAAAAGACAGCACGACCGTTTTAATTACCTCATCTTCAGCGTCTGTTCCTGCTTTATTGCTACAAAACGCGACATTTTTACGATTTGAAGATATTACCATTCAAACATATTCCGGAAGCACCGAAGGACATGCTATCCGGATTCTAAGGAATTGCAATGATATAATATTTAACAGATGTATCTTAAAAGCTAGTACTACCGCTACTACAGCAAATACATCATCCATTATTAATAAAATTGATGCCACCGGAATGTTAAATAACTTTACCGTTTGTAATTCTGTGATAGAAGGTGGATATAATGGTATTTATATCTATGGCGGAGCATCTACAACCGTACTAGCGGAAAATATTCTTATTGAGAATAACACTATTTTAAATCAACATGCTTCTGCTATAGAAATTTATTATACCAATGTAACGGTTAAAAACAATAAAATATTAGGTCGTTCTACTTCTGCTGCAACTTGGAGAGGCATCTCGATAACAGGCAGTAATCCAACTATTACCGGAAATAAAATTAATGGAATAAATACCGCACTTGGAGATGCAGATGGAATCTATGTAACGACCTCAAACCATAGTGCAAGTAAAGGAGGAGTTTGTTGGATTGCTAATAATGAAGTGATATTATCATCTGCAGGAACAACAAGTGGAATCCAAATTTACAATAATAGTAATCTTGCAGTGTATCACAACTCTATTTATATCACAGCTACCGCAGCTGCAAATGGTATTTATGCTCGCCAGCAAAATAGTAATTCGTATACAAATAATATGATATATAACAATAATGTTGTAATGGCAGGGACTTCTACGACTGCTTTCCCTATAAGATATTATAATGGAACGTATTGCAGACCTCCTTATTTTAAAGCCGATTATAACAATTATCTTTCCACCGCATCAACAAAAATAGGTTATGCGGGTTCAAATTATGACGATATACCTAGTTTGACGGCTTATACTGGTGGTGATTCCAATTCTGTTACCATATATCCGTCATTTGTTGATTCTTCAAAGAGTTTGCTGATTGATGATGCGACCGATTTGTTATGTTTCCGTAATATGAATGTTTCTGCAGATATTGACGGAAATTCTCGAGGATACCTTACCACAAAAGGAGCGTATGCACTACACGTATTTGAGGGTATTGATTTGGCTTTACAGGAAATTGTTGAACCTAAAGTTACCAAGATCATGTGTTCTCCTGATTATGTAACGGTAAAATTCGCTATTAATAATATCGGAGGACAAGCAATTGACTTCTCTCAAAACAACCTACGATTAGAAATAAATGTTACCGGGGCACAAACTTTCACAATGGATTCTATGATTACCACAGGAACCCTGGCTTTATTTGCCACAGATACATTTGTTGTTACAACTATGCTTGATGTTTCAGTTGTAGGGGATTATTATTTGCAAGCTATTTTGTATTGTAACGGAGATACAATTTACGATAACAATGAGCTTTTATCTTTCTATAGTGCACCAAAAATTGCACTTCCATACAATGAAGAATTTAGTACAAGCAATCTAACTAATTTAACGGTTACGCAAAAAGCCGGTGTAGGTAATTGGACAGTTGAGCAAGGAACAGGAGGTTATATTGACCCTTATTATGGCACAGGGAAACTTGTATTTGAGGCTCCTAACGGAACAACGTCT
Organism: Bacteroidales bacterium; assembly: GCA_031553535.1. Classification (GTDB taxonomy): domain Bacteria; phylum Bacteroidota; class Bacteroidia; order Bacteroidales; family WCHB1-69; genus JAIROC01. Next base: position 48,299 of record JAVBLM010000001.1, read on the forward strand.
TGGTTAAGTACGGCTCAGTTACAGCTAAATAAAACAACAAAACCTATGTTGGAGTTTTGGTATGCTCATAGTGATGAAAATCCAAGCCTAAGCGATTATACTATTGTTTATATCAGCACGGACGGCGGAGCAACTCGTACTCTATTATTCTATCTAAACCGCTACGATGCATCTTACTCAACACCTACTTGGGTAAAATACGACTATGATTTATCTTTGTATGTAGATGATCCTTGTGTAATGTTAATCTTTGAAGGGAACAGTTACGGCGGAACGCAATATATTGACAGGATCAACATTAGTTCTCAACAAAATGTTGCTTTGACGGAGGTGGTAATCTCTCCATATTCAGTTTGCGATCTGAAAGGAAAATCTATAGGTGTCGTTTTATCGAATGAAACCGGGCAAAATGTTGATTTTTCCGTAAATAGAACAAGTTTGGTTTTGGAAATTACCGATTCTAAAGGACAGAATATTTTCTCATATCCTTTAACAACCGGAATCTTGAATGGACTTTCTTCCATGACGATACCTGTAGTGGAGGATGCGTATGATTTTCTGCCCGGTAATTATACGATTAAAGCATATTTGAGTCCGTCAATTGACAACACGACCAAAGATAATACTCTTGATACAATGATTGTTGTTAATCCCAATTTCACTGTCCGAATCCACAACATAAGTGATAACAATAATTCCGCATTAGCTGATATTGATATTAAACAACAGGTTACCATAAAGAATACCGGAAATATGCCTTTTCCACAAATCGACCTGATATTGTCTGTCGATGCAGAGGATCTCTCCCCTGCCTATCATTTTACAGCAACAGGATCAACTTCTGATATATTAGCTCCAGAAGATTCGATTACGATTACCTTCAATAATCCGTATACCACTCCCTGGAGTCCCGATTACCGGGTACATGTTCTTGCCCATTTATATTGCGATTCCGCATTAGTAAGCAAAGAAGCTGCTATCTCCGAATATGTTGACATAGACAATCTCACTCTTATCAGTATCGATAAACCTTCAGGACCGGTTGATACAGTAGGAACAAATATCAATATCGAGGTAACGCTGGAAAACAAAAGTGATGCTATTTCTTTCTCCAATATAGCAATACATGCCCGAATAGAAGATTCGAAAGGAAATACCATTATCCACATACCTGAAATCATCTCAAATACAATCAATCCATTATCTCCTGAATCTCATGTATTCAACTCTCCATATACGGTTCCTAACGATTCTATCTATTATATAATCATATTAATCGATAAACAAGATAATTACCAGGAAGATGACACAATACGGATAAAACGGACTACGTATAACGAAAACATCGATTTAGTAGAATTTATAAACCCAACAAAGATCAGCATGAGACAGAATGTTCCCAATCCTGCCAATAATAGTACGATAATAAACTACAGTATTTCGGAAGCGGGCGAGATTATTTTCCGTATCCATAGTGTAAATGGCCAGTTATTGTATAATAAAGCTGTAGAATCGGAGTCAGGAACAAATAGTATAGAGATTAACACTTCTAATTTATCAGCAGGAATTTATCTCTATTCAATGGAATTCAATGGACAAAGGATTACAAAGCGGATGAGTATTAAACGATAAAAATCTTTTTCAACTTTGGCTGCCCCTCTCCGGGGCGGCCTTTTTAAACACGTATCAAGGTAACATACATTAAACGATAAACCCTTTTCTTATTCATAATTCAAATTTTAGGCTGCCGCCCTGCCGCCTAAATGAGTTATCTATAGAGATAAAGCTACCGACCTTAAAAATCTCAGCAGAACCGGGACTAGCAAAGGGAAGTGTTCACTTAGAGTCAATTTAGACAATATCCCTGTACTGATTCTTAAGCAAACAAGCTATGCATTTCAAATATTTCATGAAGTAGAAAACAGATTAATTTCGTTGATGGGTTAACAGGTAAAACCTACAAAGACAGAATAACTAAGATTAAAAAATCAGTCAAATTGGATTTGTTTATTATTATATTGTCTTTCTACGTACGATTGTGTTTACTAGTGAGTGTTCATAAAACCAGCATTCCTTTAAAGAGATAAAAACATATAAGAATTCTATTAGTAATGAAATAAATAAATGCTAAATAACATATCTTTTTTGTCATGTAAGTTATGGCTAGCTTCCCGATAGCCTTTTTATTGTTAATTTTTTATTATATTTGTATTCTGTTTTTATAAAAACAATAATATTAATGAGATTAAAGATTTTCCACATATTATTTCTACTCTTTTTTATAACATTAATTCCCTTAAGACTTTATGCAAACATAAACACAAGAGAATACAATGAAAGTCTTTTGGATTCTGCTTATAAAGAACGATCGAATAAAAATTACACAAAGGCATTGCAATACTTGATTGAAGCTAAAAAATTGGCCGAAAACAACAACTGGAAAGACCTACAGATAAGCATATTAAATGCAATAGGTCATATTTATTCTGATGTTTTAGAATATAATAAAGCAATGGAATACTATATGAAAGGGTTAAATATTGCCTTAATGGAAGTAAATAAAGAAGGCGAACTTTTATTGTTAAACAATATAGGAGTATTATATTCTTCGGAAAAGAATTATGCTAAATCCCAGGAATACATCAAAAACGCATATCAGATTGCAAATCAGCTACAAGACACTCTCAAAATGGGAAGACTTGCTACAAATCTGGCCGTTATTGCACATAAAATAAATGATTATGATTTAGCACAAGAATACATAAATATTGGGTTTAAAATATTAAAAGATCATCCTCAAAAGATAGAGTTTCTTTTTAATCGGATAGCAAAGGTTGAGAATCTGGCACTAAAAAAAAATTATGATACTGCTGAAATATTAGCTTTGGAAGTACTTCAACAAAAAGAAATGATTTCGAATAATGATCTCAAAAATCAATTCTATGTAATACTTTCCAATATTTATTCGCAAAAAAAAGATCACGAAAAAGCCATCTTTTATGCCCATGAAGTATTAAATAATAATGCGAAATTGACAGATAGAATAGAAGCGTATCAAGAACTATCAAAAAATTATCAGCATAAGGGACAATTTATGCTGTCTACTCAGTATAAAGATTCCGTCATTATTTTTAAGGACTCATTATATCAAATAAATGAGAAAAACAAGGCTGTTAATGATCAAATACGATTCGACTTGATTGATTTGGAAAACAAATTATCTGTCAATGAACAAAAACAGAAATCGGAACGGCTTGTTTTTGTTTTAATTATATCTTTTCTTGTCGTGCTATTTTTTATACTCATTTGGGTATTTCGTATTCAATCCATCCGAAATAAACAACGGAAAATCATGTCGGAAAACAAGCAAAGAATTATCGAGCTGGAACTCAAAGAAGAAAAGAATGAGAAATTGATCCTTGAACAGCAATTGAAAGAACAGGAGACAATGGCTTTGTTGAAACAGGAACGACTGGATAATGAAAAAAAGGAAAAGTTGCTCCTTAAACGACAATTACGGGAACAGGAAGCCCTTTCTTTATTGGAAAAAGAACGCCTAACGAATGAGATCGATACAAAAAACAGACAACTAGCAGCCCGGGTTCTATTTCAATCCAATAGAAATGAACTCATTGAGGATATTATTAAGAAAATACCGGATATCTTACCTTCCCAATGGAAAAATAATGAACTGGAAACAGTTATTCAAAAACTGAGAATTCAATTAAAAGATGTCACAGAATGGGATGGATTTCTTGTCTATTTTGAACAGATAAACCCTGGCTTTTTATCCACACTCAAAAAAAAACATTCAAATCTGACAGCAATAGAAGTACGGTTTCTTTCCTATATTTATATTGGTTTGGATCCAAAAGAAATTGCGAATTTGCTTAATATAACTTCAACGTATTATAGAAAGAAAAAACAACGAATTGCTGTGAAATTAAATATTCAAACCACAGAATTATACAACTATTTGATTTCTTTCATGGACAAAAAAAGCTTAAATACATAAAAAACAAACGCTTAAACTTACTCCTTTTTCAAAAAAGTGTCACGCTTTTAGGACACCTAAAAAACAATGACAGCTTAAAAAAGATATACTTTTACATCTCAATAAAGTATATAATTTTTTAAAATATCATTTTATTATGAAAAAAGTAATTTTATTAATTGGATTATTATCTGTTTTCAATTTCGCTTTAGTTGCTCAACCTAAAATTATTGAATACGAAAGTTTTGACAATACATCATCTTTTGTATTTACTTCCTCCTCTGTTGGATATACTACGTGGTTGCCAGAATCTGATTTGTATGTCAGTTATCCTTATGCATATAAAGGACAGATGCCTACCGCGTCAGGGACAGAAGTCATATTAGAATCCCCACCCTATGATTTATCGGGTTATAGTGATGTATACTTACGATTTTCCCATATCTGTAAGATCGATCCTCAAGATACGGTACGAATCGAATATGCTTATCAAATGGGAACAGGTTTTTCCGACTGGGAACCATTATTATCTCGTTATTTAGGGCAAGCTTCGAATTATACATATTTCGGTTTTAATGCTAATAGTTATCCTGATTGGGAAGCCGCTAATCTGGCCACGAAACCAACCCAAGAGTGGTGGAAAGAGGAGCTGTTTGATTTAAAGGCTCTCATTTCGACAAATATAAAATTCAGATTTGTATTAAAAAAAGGATCTGCTCCGGGAACTTCAGTATCGTATGGATGGCTTATTGATAATTTTGAAATAATAGCCAGTAACGATCCCATTACATTTCCTACTATAGAGTTTATAGCTCCAATTGTAAAAAACGATGTTTACCATACGGGGCCGTTCAATGTGGAAGTTAAAGTTGTGTCTAATACCTCTGCATCCATGCAGATTCCTTATTTAAAATATACCGCCGTAACCGGAAATAGTATTGTCAAGGATTCGTTGACGATGATTAATTCCGGCTTTGGCTTGTGGAAAGCAGTTATACCGCAACAATATCTAAATACACACGTACATTATTCCATCCATGCAACCGATATGAATGGTAACAGAGATATTGCTTATGAAGATTTTGCCATCGTAAAAAATGATCAATATGGGAATAATTCTGTCGCATTGTTAGCTATCAACAACCCTACACAAGAAGACACCCAATTGCCGTCCTCTCCAATAAAAATCAGTATTCAAAATAAAGGAGCTTTCGATTTGGATACGATTACTGTTTTTTGGAAAGTTAATAATAACCCTCATACCTCTTTTGGCTGGAAAGGAAATTTACCTTGGAATTATCAAGATAATGCCATTACGATCGGAACTTATACTCCGACAGCCAATGCTTTTGATACGCTTTGGGTTTGGCTGGAGAATCCAAACCAAGTTCAAGATATAGTAACGGAAGATGACACATTATGCATTGTTCTATATGGGTGTTCCAGCACAATGAATCCTGTTTATACAATTGGGCAAGGACAACATTTCTCAAGTTTGTCTCTTGCTGTAGAAGCATTGAAAAGATGTGGTGTTGCTGATAATATAGCTTTTGAATTGGAAGATGGCACATATCCTGAAAATATTGATTTATCCGAATTAAATACGATTATGGGTTCTTATCAATTGACCATTACCTCTGCTCAAGGCAACGATAATGTTGTTATCAAACCTGTTTCAGGAGTTGGGATTACTTTAGGGAAGACAAATAATGTAACTATTGAAAATATAACAATAGATGTATCTTTGGGGACACATGCTATTGCATTTACAGATGCCTGCTCAAATATAACAATTCGCAATAACACACTTAAATCAAAGACAATGGGAACAGGTTCTTTGTCGGGCTCTCCCATTTATAAAGGGGACAATTCCGGAAAATTAAATAATATCGTTATTGAAGGAAATACCATAGAGGGAGGTTATTCCGGTATCACTTTATATGGAGGAACATCTGTTGGAGAAGGGACAAATATCAAGATTGATAATAATATTTTGAAAGATCAATATCATTATGGGTTGTATCTTTTCAACAATCAATTGACAAGTGTTTCCAATAATACAATAACAAGTAGGAATACCGGAAGTATTGATCCTAATAGATGGGAAGGAATTTCTGTGAATTATTCCAACGGACATATTACGGCTAACAAAATTCATCAACAAAATCCTGCAATTAAAGCATCGAAAGGGATCTTTATTGAGAATATGAATGTCGGCAACACTTTGGAAACTGGATCAATTATTAATAATGAAATCATTATTACATCTGAAAGCATCAGTTCCGGAATTCATTTATTCGCAGACATAAATGCTTCGATTTTACATAACTCTGTTTATATAGGAGGGAGCGGTGCTTCTAATGGGATTTTAGTTACAGATAATCCCAATATTAAAACAACTATTGAAAATAATCATTTTACAACAGATGCTTTAGGAAGTTACCCTATCTATTTAGGTTCGACGAATTATTTGAATAATTGGAATATTGATTATAATAATTATTATTCCCCTGATAATATAGGTTATGCAAATGGTGCAAAAACAAGTCTGGACGATTGGAAAAACACAGTGAGTTCCGATGTCAATTCAACAGACAGCCTTCCTGATTATATAGATAATACGGTTAGTTTGGAGTTAAATACATACATAGGATTAGCATGTTCTTTGAATAACAAAGCAGAAACCGATATCAAAAAAATACAGCGTACAAAGATAACAACTATGGGATGTTATGCCGGAGCCCTTTATCCGGAAAATGCTTCTTTGATAAAATTAATAAACTGGGGGAACAATAACATTCAGGGATTAAAAGACACCATAAAAGTAGTATTGATAAACAGCGGCAGTTCTGCATTAAACGGAGCTACTATCGAATGGATGTTTAATAATGGAATTTCAACACAAGTAACTTCATCAAAAGTATTATCATTTGGCGATACCGCTATTATTGAGTTGGGAGAGGTTCAATATAATAATGCAGGTAATAATACATTAAAAGCATGGATTGTTGGATCAGGGAACACTTATTTGGAAAATGATACTATTTCTATAGAAACACACATTTGTGACTCCGTATTAAACGGAACATATGTTGTCGGTATAGATTTTAATACATTAGAAGAAGCAATAACAAGAATTTATTCGTGTGGAATCAAAGGTGCTGTTGTATTACAATTGCAAGACGGAACATATCCTGAGTCAATTAGTTTATTGGGACAAATTCCAGGGTCAAGCCCTATAAATACAGTAACAATTACTTCTTTATCAGGAAACAAAGAAGATGTTACTATTCAGCCATCAAATCAGGCAGGAGTAATACTGGGAGAGGTAAGTAATATTATCATAGACGGAATTACAATAGATGCAGCTTCTTCCGGAACATACGGTATTGAGTTTGCTGCTTCCGTCAATAATATTGAAATCAATAATACGATTGTTAAAGCCAATCTCTCAGAAACAACAAGAGAAACAGGCTATGCTGCAGTTTATAAAGGAATGAATACCGGTACTGCAAATGATATTCGTTTTGTAAACAATACACTTGACGGCGGTTATAATGGATTTGAGTTTTATGGTAATTCATCCAATAATTATGATGGGATAACATTGGAAAACAATATCATTTCCAATCAATATAATGTTGCCATTACTGCTCAATATACCAATTTCTCAATCATTACTAGAAATACACTTCTTAGTAAAACAAATGCTCAAGCACCTTGGCAAGGAATGGAGTTACAATACTGTAATGGAGATATTACAAGCAATAGTATTAAACAAAGAAGCGATGCTATCACATCTCCTATTGGAATAGTATTGACTCAATATAATCAAATCGGAAATCCCGCTTTAATTGCAAATAACGAAATCATTTTATCCAATACGGCCATAGGTTTACTAGTAAATAATAATGTAGCGGCAGATATTCTCCATAATTCTATCTATATGGATGGAACTGATGCCTCAAAAGGTATTCAGACTAATCAAAATGTTGGAGCTGATATTTCCATACAGAACAACAATATTATCACAAGAGGTGAAAACAGTTATCCTGTTTACTTGTCAAATACAACGAATTTGCCTTATTGGAGTATTAACTATAACAATATGTTAGCTCCTACCTACATAGGATATGCAGATGGAAATAAATCAACATTCCAGGAATGGAGACAGACGGTATCAAGTGACTTGAATTCTGTATCTACCGAACCTATTTTTAAAAACATACAAACCAGTATGGAGTTGATTAGTAGTAGAGGTATTTTATGTCCTGTCTTATCGACGATTCCTACTGATATCAGAGATACCGTACGTACTTCTCTAACAACAATGGGAGCATATCATTTCAAACAGGCAATAGTAGATGCCGCTCCTGTTGCATTCGTATCCCCAACAGAATATTATAATACAGGAGATTCTCTTTCTATTACAATTAAAAATACAGGAGTCGATCCTATAACTTCTTTAACGATTAATTGGGATATAAACGGAACCGCTTTTTCTAAACCCTGGACAGGGACTCTTGTTCAAGGAGCGATTTCCAATACGATTGTTTTAGAAAATAACCTTACTCTATCTGATGTTATTAATAATATTACAGTCTGGACTTCCAATCCTAACGCAACAGCAGATGATGATGTATTGAATGATACGATAAAATTATTAGTTGTAGTTTGCGGAAATGGATTAAGCGGTAATTATACAGTTGGTGCTCAAGGACGTATTCCGAATTTAAAAACAGTGGCCAATATACTAACCAATTGCGGAGTTAACGGGCCTGTAGAATTTTCGTTATTAGAAGGAATACACGATTCTTTATTACTTGGAAATATAAACGGAACAAGCAATGTAAATACGATTACTTTCCAACCAAATATCACCAATACTAATGATGCAACGATTACAGGAATTAAATTCGACACGATAAACAATATTGTAATCAAAGACTTAACAATTAAAGCAACGGATATTGCCGCAATCGAATTCAAAGCTCCGGCAAATAACATAGAAATTAGAAACTGTAACATTATAGCCAATCTTGTAACACAGGACACTGTGGTTGGAGCGTTTGGTATCTACAAACCGGAAAACACAAATAATGCAAGTAATATTCTAATTACCGGAAATACAATAACGGGCGGATATGCTGGAATTTATTTCTATGGAAATAACGATGAAACCAATTATGGCTCCAATATCATGATTGATAGCAATGCTTTTACAAACCAATATCATTATGGATTGTATTTACGATATATAGATGCAGCAAATATAGATCATAATTCGTTAGTTAGTAGACCTGGCAGCAAGAATGACTGGATTGGGATGGATGCTAATTATGTGAATGCTGTAATTAACGCAAATAAATTTAAAACACTTGATTCAAACGGAAGGCCAACCGCTATTGCATTGAGTAATTTCAACCATTTGCATACAACCGAGGCTGGAATGATCGCAAATAATGAGATTATTCTAAAATGTGCGGATGGTTATTCTATTCCTTGTATCAATCTCAAAGGAGCTGTTACCGGTAAAATCATTCATAATTCAATATATAGTAAAGGTAGTCGTACAAAATCAATAGCGATAACAAATAATCCGAATGATAAGCTAATAATAAAAAATAATATTTTTGTTACATTAGGCGGGTCATTTGCCATTCCGATTAACTTAGAAGGTACTGGAAATAGAAATCTGTGGGATTTTGATTATAATAGTTATCATTCGGATAGCAATCGTATTTGTCAACTAGGAAATAATATCTATATAAATTCATTACCCTCTTGGCGAAAAACGATTAATGGAGATAAACATGCCGTAACTATAAATCCGGGCTTCGGCAACAATCCATCAGATTTGGCATTGTCCGATTTTACCGGATTAGCATGTCCTGCTTTTAATGAAGTAAATGCAGATATTAATAATAAAGAACGTATTGTAACTACTTCTATGGGCTGTTATGCCATGGATCATATGAATGTAAATGCTCAATTGGCAAGTCTCTTAAATTGGGACCCGGTACTTGGACAAAAAGATTCCTTAAAGGTGGTTTTGAAAAATGGAGGGACAACGCCTATCACGGATGTTGATTTCAGTTATTCCTTTAATAATACTACCGAATCATCCAGTTGGAATGGAAATTTGGCTTTTGGAGATTCGGTTGTAATTACACTAAGGCAAGTTGAATATGTTTCGGGACGCAATCTATTTACCGTATGGATTGATACGCTTAACAAGGGACAAGATATTGACCAATATCTGACTGATGATACTTTATCTGTTTCTATAGCGATTTGTACAGGTAATCCCATGAATGGACGATATGTTGTGGATGAAAATGGAACGAGAGAGTTTTCATCTATAGAAGAAGCTGTAGAGCAATTGTATGCTTGTGGTATTAGCGGACCTGTAACCATTGCATTGGTTGACGGAGATTATCGGGTATCAGTAGTTTTGGAAGGTGCTATTCCGGGATCAACCGATACAAATATTGTAACATTTACATCGCTTTCCGGGGACAGTAGTTCGGTAAAAATACAAAGAGCGGGAACGCCGGCTATAGATGAGGCCGCATTTATTTTGAATGGGGTTTCTAATATCGTTTTATCCAAACTGACTTTGGATGGAAGTTCGATACATACCCCAGGAGTTAATACCTATGCTACTGAATATTCCAAAGCTGTAACTCTTATCGGTGGATGTGATAATATTGAAATCACGAATTGTCATTTAACAATTGCATTTACTACCCTTACCAGTGGTGGAATGAATGAATTATTGAATGCTGTGTATGCTCACCAATATGCGGCCATTAGTAAACCGCCAAGTTCAGGTATAATTACAAATATCAGGATAATTAATAATTTGATAGAAGGAGGCTCACGTGGAATTTCTTTGGATGCATCTGCTTCTGATTATAATAAAAATATTTACATCCTGGATAATATTATACAAGAAGTAGATTATGGTGCTGTGTATCTATCATATACTGATTCCGTGAATGTAGAAAATAATACAATTACTCAACGTACTACCTCTCCATGGCCAATGTCAGCGATTTATTTTGCAGACACTTATGGAAAAATTATAGGGAATAGGATTAAGTTGACATTAACAGGAAACGGGATTTACCTTTCGAATGCAACAAATAGCTTATTGAGTAGATGTTTAGTCGTAAATAATGAAATTATCGGCTCGGCAACCGGAAACAGTGCAAGATCGGGAATAAACGTTGCTAAATCAAGGGCGGATATTTATCATAACTCTGTCTATCTGACAGGGACAGGAAGACGATATGGATTGCAAGTTGCCAACGATGCAAATACATTTATAGATGTTCAAAATAATAACTTTGTAATATCTTCATCAGACAATACAAGTTTTCCTGCTTATTTAGCAACCGCTGTAACAGGTGCTAATGTACGTCTTGCCAATTATTATATTAATCATAATAATTATCATGCTATAAACGGAACAAATGTAGGTGCTGTAGGTGGAACGGGTGCTGCTTATATTAAAGCGGATATGGGCGCTTGGTCTGCAACAGTAACTTATGATACAAATTCAGTAAGTGTAAACCCGAATTTCAGTAATCCGACACAAAACTTAGAATATATAACCGGAGATAATTTAAAATCTCCCTTACTGAATATTCCGGAGGCGCTCATTGATATAAAGGGTATTTATCGGGAGGATCCAAGCTGTATAGGCGCATATGAATATATTCCTGCAGGTGCAGATATCCTGCCCTATGAATTAATTTCTCCATATAAGGAAACACAAGCCAATGGTTTGGATTCGGTCGTTATCACATTGCAAAATGTGGGCCGTGATACAATTCATTCAGTAGATATTGTTTGGACTGTAGGTAATACCACCCAGACTTATCCTTGGACCGGTACTCTTGCATTCGGAGAAATATCAGCTCCTGTAAAATTGGGAGACTTTACTCCGGGTTCGCGGAAGAACAGTATACTTGTATATACATCCAATCCCAACGGAGCGGCAGATCTGGATGTAAGCAACGATACGATACGGTCGGTTACCTACGGATGCGATTCCATAATGAATGGCATATATACTATCGGACTCTCTCAAGGAAATCATTTTGAAAAAATAACGGATTTTGTACAAGCTCTTTATGCTTGTGGAATAAATGCTCCGGTTGTTGCCCAAATACAAGATGGAACATATTTTGAAGCTATAGAATTGTCAGAATCTGTTTCCGGATCCAGTACCCAAAACACGATTACGTTCACTTCTGCCTCTCAAGACGCAACAGCTGTTACTATTCAACGTCCTGATGATGGCCGTTGGGACATAGTGCCCTTTGCACTGACAGGTATTTCCAATATTGTTGTTTCGCATCTTACATTAAGTGCTCTTACTCCCACTTTATATTCGTCTGCAAAGGCTATAACCATACAAGACGGCTCCGACAATATAGAAATCAGCAATTGTATTCTGCAAATCCCTTCTTTTGAAAACAGTACGGCTTCTTCGGAAGATTATACGGTTATTCGTCAATTAGGCTCCGGCATTATTTCTAATATTCGTATAACGGATAATGTAATCGAAGGAGGTGCTTATGGAATTTACATGAAAGGCGTTTCAAATGCCAATAGAAATCAAACGATTTTAATACAAAATAATATAATAGATTCTGTAGGTAGTTATGGCATATATGCATATTGGAGTGATAATGTAGATATTATAAACAACAGTATAAGGCAACGTATTCATTCACAAAAACATGATTTTACCGGAATTTATTATTATTATTCCACAGGTAATAAGGTTATCAATAATCGTATCAAAGCCGATTCTGTCATGTATGGAATGTATTTATATTATTTGAATTCAGGATCTGCCAATAATGCATTGGTAGCGAATAATGAGATTATTGTTAAGAAAGTAAGAATCCCGATATCATCGAATAATCCGGCAGGATTGTATATAAGTTCCTCAAAGGCAGATGTATTGCATAATTCCGTTTTAACAATTGAAGGTGGAAGAGCTGCAATATGCATATCGGCATCAAGCCTTTATCCGTTTACTCTCAAGAATAACATTTTTACGACACTTGATTCAAGTGCTTATGCAATATACGCCAATTCATCTCCGGCAAACGTGATAGATGCAGTAGAACTTGATTATAATAATTATTATGCTCCGGTTAATATAGGTTCTTTAATAGGTACCGGAGGAGGCGAAAAGGAAACTATACAGGATTGGCAAACAGCAGTAACCACTGATCTTAATTCTATAAGTATAAAACCCATATTTAAAAATAGCAGTATTAGTTTGGAATTAGATAATATTTCGGACGTATATTGCCCTATAATAGCTAATGCCGGTGATGATATTACGGGAAGTCCTCGTATGGTAAAAACATTAATGGGAGCGTATGGAATTCCGGCAGCAGATCATGATGCCTACTTGTTTGGGATAGTTGATGTTCCGGAAGAGATAATATCCGGCCAGGTTTACTATCCAAGGGTATTATTACAAAATTTAGGAACATCTCCCCTGACAAAGTTAGAAGTAGGGTGGGCTTTGAACACAACACCCCAAACTCCGGTAGCACCATGGACAGGTTCATTGGATAGATTGGAGACAGATACAATGCCATTAAATTCAATTACCGCCATTAACGGATTGAATGAATTAATGGTTTGGGTAACTGCTGTTAACAACTTGACAGACGAATTTGATTATAATGATACCATACGCATTAGTTTCCATGCTTGTGATTCTTTATTGAAGGGGGATTATACTATTGGCTCGTCTGGTGAATTCTCTTCATTCACAGATGCTATAACTCGAATACACCAATGTGGAATAGGCGGAGATATTCGTTTTTGGGTAGAAGAGGGAACGTATAGAGAAACTGTTGATTTAACAAATATTCATCCCCTGGGAGGGCCTTATTCTATTACCATTCAACCGATAGCAGGAGATAGTGTATCCATTCGTCCGGCATTATCAGAAAGGTTGGGAATAGGGATAAAACTAGGAAAGACAACCAATGTAACAATTGAAGGAATCACGATTGATATGCAGGATGCCACGGGAATGTTGACTACTCATTATGGGATCTATATAAATAATGAAATCTCAAATATCATTATAAATGATTGTATTATTTTATCTTCAACGGTAAGTACATTATCCGATTACCAATTAATTTATAAAGAAAATACCGGAACAGTTAACAATGTCCAAATCACAAATAATACTTTCTCTAAAGGTTCTAGAGGAATAAATTTGGTAGGTGGAGCAGGTTCCAGTTTGAATAACAGTAATATTATTATTGACAGTAATATTTTCATTGAGCAATATGAGTCGGGTATACAAACTGAAAATATAGATTTCATAAGTATGGCATATAACCAAATTACGAGATTGTCTTCCAATGGAATTTGGCATGGAATTCGTCTGGCTAAATCAGAAGGACCAATATACGGCAACAGGATTAATTACAAAGGGACTCGAAATGCTCATGGAATAACTTTGGGAGAGCATAATTTGAAACATGTAGATAATGCTCTTATTGCAAATAATGAAATTATTATCAATGCATCTCACGCTAATTCTTCAATAGGGATTAATGTAACAAATAATGCAAAAATTGATATTATTCATAATTCAATACTGGTTAAAAGCACGGTTGCAGCGGATAGAGGTATTTTCATATCCTCGACAACAAATGGAAATTATTCTATTCTAAATAATAATATCGAAGTGGAATTCTCTGCTGCTTATCCTATTTACTTTGACGGAACAATCGACTTGAACAACCTGACGGTTAATTATAATAATTACTATGCTCCGACATTTGTAGGATTTGTCAATGGAACGGCCCAAAATACATTAGATACTTGGGCGTCGATTGTTACAAATGATACGAATTCCATTTCTATAGATCCGAAGTTCCTAGATGAGTCGATTAGTTTAAAGACGCCAACTGATGTCAATTTACAATGCCCGCAGCAAGCAAATGTGTTATATGATATAGAAGAAAATTCCAGAGGCTTATATACGATAATGGGAGCTTATACTTTCTTTGTATACCTCGGCTATAATTTAGAGCTAAGTGAAATAATAGAACCCACAAACATGAACACTCCATGTGCACCAAATTTCGTATCGGTTAAATATGCTGTTCATAATGCAGGAAGTATGGATTATGATTTCTCTATTGATCCCTTAACGTTGCATTTTGGAATGACTGGAGAGAAAGAATTTGATACTACGATCGTAATAACTTCCGGTATGTTGGAGAAATTCAAGACGGATACCTTTTTATTGAAAACCAACCTGGATGTATCTTTTGCCGGAAACTATTATATTACTTCATGGATACATAGTGATAATGATACTATTTTGAGTAATGATACATTGCAGACTGTTTATAATTCAGGAAAAATCAAGTTACCGTATTTTAATGATTTCACAGGTTCCGATTCGTTGAAAAACCTTGTGATTCGTAGCCTTACAACGAATGGAGAAATATGGAAAGTTGTTCCGAGTGGTTACGATGCAATCATTCAACCTGATTCAGGAAGCAATAAGCTGGTTTTCGATGCAGATGCCGGATCCGTATCTCAATTCTCCACAAATCAGATAGAGCTGAACAGAACCTCTCGTCCTACTCTAAGATTTTGGTATGCCCATGACAATCAGAATCCGTCAAGTTTAGATCAGATTCTTGTGAAAATAATGTTCGATGGAGATGAAAGTACAACAAAGGTAATTGATTATATTCTAAGATATGATGCAAATTATACAGCTCCAACTTGGGTAGAACATGCTATAGATTTATCTTCTTATGTTGATTCTTCATGTGTAATTGTAATTTTTGAGGCTATATCGTATGGGATCGCACAACATATAGATTATATATCGATTACATCCGATCAGAATCTTGCTTTAGACACAATGCTTTTGACAGATTATTCGATGTGCGATTTGTCCAATAAAGAATTAAAAGTTGTACTATCCAATACGATTGATCAACGGGTTGATTTTACACAAACACCTATCGACATTGTGTTGGAAATCCGGGGAGATATGATCAAAGACACTGTTATCACAATAGATTCGGATGGAATGGAGGGCTTGGAATCGGATACAATAGCAATATTCTCCAACTTTACATTAGGCTTAGGCGATTACACGATAAAAGCCTATATAAGCACAGCTTCTGCAGATTATTACCGCATAGATGATACGATCACAAAACCGATTGCCATCAACCCCAATTATACTATCCACATTCACAATATAAGCAGAAGTGGAAGCCCGTCACAGGCTGGTATTGACTTGAGACAAGAAGTAACCATAAAGAATACAGGGAATATACCTCTACCGGAAATTGATCTTATCTTATCCGTGGACGCAGAGGATATTTTTCCGGCCTATCATTTCACGGCAACAGAATCCACCGATGATGTATTACAACCGGGAGATTCCATTACCATTAGCTTCAATAGTCCATATACCACTCCATGGTGCGCGGAATACCGGGTACATGTTCTTGCCTATTTACATTGCGATACAACATTGTTAGTGAAAGAAGCGGCTATCCCCGAGTATGTGGATATTGATAATCTTGCTCTTATCAACATCAATAACCCGGTTTTGGGTGAGATTGATACCGTAGGCAGCAACATCAACATTAAAGTAACACTGGAAAACAAAAGTGATGCTACGTATTTCTCTAATACAGCAATACATGCCCGGATAGAAGATTCGAAAGGAAACGTAATTCTTACTATTCCTGAAACTATTTCTGAAATAATCAATACATTAGATAGCATATCCTACACGTTTAATACTCCTTATGTTGTTCCTGATGATTCTGTTTATTACATTACCGTATTCATTGACAAACAGGCACAAGACAATTATCAACAGGATGATACAATACGAATGAAACGAACTACAGATTATAAAGTAGGTATAGGATCTATAGAACCGTTAAAAATTAGTATGAGTCAGAATTTCCCAAATCCTGCCAACAATAGTACGATAATAAACTACAGTATTCCGGAAGCAGGAGATGTTACTTTCCGTATCCATAGTATAAATGGCCAATTATTATACAATAAATTAGTGGAATCGGAAGGAGGAGCAAATACGATAGAGGTCAATACCTCAACCTTAGCGGCGGGGATCTATATGTATTCGATGGAATACAAGGGTCAACGGGTCGTTAAGCGGATGAGTATTAAACGATAAACAACAAAAAAATCTTTTCACACACTATTCAAGTTCAGGCTGCCTCTCCGGCAGCCTTTTTTTGTTTCAACTTTTTCAATCAAGCTACTGCCTGCAAAATATGTTTACATTTGCAAAAAGAAAAAATGCCAACAGGAATAGAAGACATACTAGTTTGTTTTTATGGTTTATCAGGCAGAGCCATCGTCCAAACATCGGTATTTACTTTTGATACAGCCTCAAGGGAACGGGGCGACAGCCTCGAAAACGGCGTGTACGTTGTCAACCAGGGTACGCAGAAAGTAATCATGGTTGAAAATTCGGACATTGTTATCAACAACCCTTCGGAATGGATTATTGTTATTCCTGAACTGGTCCCCGGAATATAGAAACTGGAGGTAATGACACAATTCACAAACAATATGCTGTTAAAGGAAGCACGCAAGGCTGTATTTGAAAAATTACCGGCGGTACAATAAGGCCATGTTAAAGTGTCCGGCACTTACGGGCGTAAGCGTCCGGCGCTTTAAAGCGGAAGCGCTACCGGCAGCAATCAGGGATAGAAAAGGAAACAAGACACCATTAAGAATTAATAATTAAGAATGGGATCAATAAAAACAATAGGCAGGGAGCAGATATGACAAAGGAAAAAACGTCATGCTGAATGGTCAATAATAAACAATCAAGCAGCGGGGAAATGACAGTAAGCATTGGTTAAAAGCGTCATAGCAATGAACAAACCTGTTAGCGTCATGCTGAACTTGTTTCAGCATCCCCTTCTTTTGAGGGGATTAGCTAATATCAATACGGATCCACATCTATATTGATCCTTATTGATCTAAATGAACCTTCACGACATAGTTCCCTTGTTTGCTGAAAGATAAACCGTTTATGTTCCTGCATCTGTTTATTAAGAGGTAATTTAACTAAGATATCTTTCTGGTATAAATTCTTTATTCTGGTAATCAAGGGGAATTCAGGCCCTAAGACCAACTGGCCTAAACGAGCTTTCAGAACTTCTGCCAGGATTACAGAAGCCTTATTCAACACATTCTGATCTTTATGCTTCAGTGTAATTTTGACTAACCGAGTTACAGGAGGATAATAAAACACATTACGTTCTTTCAATAAGCGCTCAAATAAGGCATAATAATCATTACTGCGTAGATAATCAAACACTTCATGTTTCGGATTATAGGTCTGTATTAAAACCAATCCCTGTTTGTTCTTCCTTCCTGCCCTGCCGCTTACCTGCATCATCAATTGAAAACCCCGTTCCAATGAACGAAAGTCCGGATAATTAAGCATATTGTCCGCATTCAGAATGCCGACTACACTCACATTATCGAAATCAAGCCCCTTTGTAACCATCTGGGTACCCACCAGAATGTCAATCTTTTTGTCTTCAAAGTCAGATAAGATACGACGATAGGCATTCTTACTCCGGGTGGAATCGTAATCCAAACGGGCGATCTTCGCGTCCGGGAAGAAGAACTTAATCTCTTCTTCCACTTTTTCTGTCCCAAATCCCCGCATTTCCATGACATTATTCCCGCATTGGGAACACTTATTGTGAACCATCTCCGTATATCCGCAATAATGACAACGAAGTTCCTTGCGGTTTTTATGATACGTTAATGTCACATCACAATGCTTACAGGTAGGAACATATCCGCACAAGTTACACTCCAAATGCAAGGAAAAGCCCCTTCTGTTCTGAAATAGAATAATCTGTTCTTTCTTATCAAGTGCCTGTTCCATTGCGGTGATTAATGTTTGCGTATAATGGGAATGCAAACGATCCCTGTATTTTTCCTTTTGTATATCTATCAATTGAATTTCAGGAAGCTGCAATCCTCCATAGCGGTAATACAACGTAACCAGTCCATATTTTTTCTGCTGTGTATTAAAATAGGTTTCCAAAGAAGGAGTTGCCGTACCAAAACATACCTTGGCATTATGTAAACCCGCAAGTATTACGGCAGCGTCACGGGCGTTATAACGGGGAGTGGGATCAAACTGTTTATAAGAATAGTCATGTTCCTCATCTACAATAATCAATCCTAAATTACTGAAAGGAAGAAAAATAGAAGACCTTGCCCCCAGTATTATCTTATAATCCGATTCTTCCTGTTTCAACGTTTTATTCCAGATCTCAATACGCTCCATATCATTAAAATGAGAATGATATATGCCTACTTCATTGCCAAAGTAAGCACTTAAGCGATTAATGATCTGCATGGTTAAGGCAATTTCAGGGAGAAGGTATAATACCTGTTTGCCTTCCTTGATTGTTTCTTGTATAAGCTTAATATACAATTCTGTTTTTCCGCTACCGGTAACCCCATGTAAAAGTACTTTATCATGAGTCTGAAATAAATCCTTTATTCCTTCCAGAGCCTGCTGCTGATGCGAATTCAGTTGTATTGATTCGGCAGAATACTTTTGCTCAAAGCCTTCCAAGCGGCTTACCTCCATCGATTGTGCAACCAAGACCCCTTTTTTTATCAAAGCCGATATCCTGCTTTCGGTAACCTGGGTATGTTTCATAAAATCCGGTTTACGAACACAAGATACCTTCTCCTTTTGCATGATAGATAAAAACAGAAGCAAAACATCTGCCTGTAGTTGTGTTTGCTTTGATTTTTCTAACTTCTCTAAAACATCTGATAGTGCCTTCTCATTAGAAATATAATCTTCATGAAGGGATAAGAACATTTCCTTCTTGGGAATATAACGCTCTTCCACTTCTTCACAAACCAATATAACTTCCTTATCTATTAAATTCTTAATTTGAGAAAGAACATAATTTTTGTTTAATAGCTTCTCTATTTGTCCAATAGTTAAATTCTCCTTACTAACCAGTTCCTCTACAATACGTAATTCTTTCTCTGTCAAAGAAGATATTTCACCGGAAAACTCAGGATGGAGCCTTACCTTCGTTTCACTTGCCAGTTTAAATGCGGAAGGCAATGCCACCGCCATTACTTCCCCATAGGTACAAAGATAATAGTCGGCAATCCATTTCCAAAACTTCAACTGTAACTCATTGACAATAGGGAATTCGTCAAGAACAGACAATATGTCTTTTACAAGATAAGCTTGAGGCTTTTGCTCATGGATATTATATATAATGGCTGCATAATACTTATTCTTTCCGAAAGGAACAAGTACCCTTTTCCCGACTTTTACTTCATTTATCCAATCTCCTGGGACATGATATGTAAAAAAATCAGGTAAAGACAAAGGCAATATAACATCTATATACACTTCCATTGCTATCTATGTTTGAGATGACGCTTCTTTTTCACGTCATTGCGAATGGTCAATAATAAGAAACTAAACAGTGAGAAAATGACAGTAATTGAAAAGAAAAATTGCTCTTTTGTCAAGGATTGCCACGTTGTTCGTGCCTCACTCCTCGCAATGACGGCAATATGTTGGTTAATAGCGTCATTGCGAGGGACGAAACACCTGAGCCACGAAGTGTAGCGAAAGCATCGAAATGCAGTGAGATAATCCCTGTCATTGGTAACAAAATGTAGTGAAGCGTTATATATTATTTCCATCGATAAGCTGTTCCCAAAACACTTTCCATCTCTATAATTTTCGCATTCAACTCGCGTATCTCATGCAATAAGAAGAGTTCATCCTCTTCCTGCAATACCTGTTTTAACTCCTCTTGTTTCTTATCCTTGAACGATCTGATCTTTACCAACTTTAACATCTGGATAGTACGAATAACATCCTCCAATGATTTACTCTCATCGTTATGAATACAACGGATGTAGCTCTTTATACGGTCACTTTCCCATAAAGGGCTTTCCTGCATAGGAATATCGGTTAACTCTATACATAATTTCCGTATATTCTCGTCTTCATGCTGGCGCAATGCAGCAACAATATTCTGATGCTGTCTTTCTGCTATATCTGCATATATTTCAAAGAATCTTCGATACAATTCATTTTCGAAAACAATTCCGTCATTACATAAATCATCAAAAATAAACTGATCCAAACGAATTTCAAGAAGCTCGTTTTCCTGTTCTTGATCATAACGTCGAACATAAGCTATATCCTCTCCCCTATTGACCAATAATTGCAAAATAACACGTTCTATCGCATGTATTTTTATTGACTCTAAGGGGATATTTGCTAAGGGTGCTTCATGCGAAGTGACCGCTTCTACCAGTAATTGTTTCTCTTCCTCTGAGGATGGTTGTTCCTTCTCCTTGGAACGTTCATCGTAATATGACTTAATGCGTAATTTACTAACCGCCTGGGCTAACGTTTCCTCCGGAACATCCAATAGATTACTACATTCCTTGATAAAAACAGAACGCATGATCAAATCCTTGATCAGGGAGATATCTCCTGCAATGTCATTCACCAACCGGGCTTTTTTAATAGGATCATTTCCAACATCCTTTAACAAAAGATTTGTCTTGAACTGGATAAAACTTTCTTCATGCTGTTCGATATATGCCAGGCAATCTTCCCTTGTATTATTGCGTGCAAATGAATCAGGGTCTTCCCCTTCCGGCAATAAAACAATACGGACATTCATGCCTTCCTGCAGTATCAATGAAATTCCCCGCAATGCAGCCTTAATACCGGCACTGTCCCCATCGTAAATAATTGTAATATTGTCGGTAAGCTTACGGATCAATTTAATTTGCCCGACGGTGAGCGATGTTCCCGAAGAAGCCACCACATTCTCGATTCCCGATTGATACAAAGAGATTACATCGGTATATCCTTCCACCAGTAAGCAACGGTCTTCCTTTTTAATAGCTGTCTTTGCAACATATAATCCATAGAGGACGTCGCTTTTATGATATATGCTTGTTTCCGGAGAGTTGATATATTTCGCAGCATTGGGGACTGAAGACAAGATTCTACCTCCAAACCCAATTACTTTTCCTGAGAAATTATGGATCGGAAAAATAACCCTGCCCCGGAACCTATCCAGATAATAATTATTTTCCTTAACAATAGATAGCCCTGCCTTTTCCAGATTATGAATAGAGTAGCCACTCTTTAACGCATGTTGTGTACATGCATCTTTCTCCTGTAAAGCATAGCCCAATTGAAATTTTTCAATGGTCTTCAAAGAAAAGCCGCGTTCTTTAAAATAGGATAACCCCAGGCTTTTTCCTTCTTCCGTCTCTGCCAGATTTTTAGAGAAATAATCTTTTGCAAAAGTAGAAACAGCATATAATGCCTCCCGCTCATTAAGTTCTTTTATCTGTGAGGGAGTTTGTTCCTCTTCCTTAATCTCAATATTATATTTGCCTGCTAAATAACGGAGTGCCTCTACATAGGAACAATTTTCATGTTTCATGATAAATCCAACCGAATCACCCCCTACCCCACAACCAAAACACTTGAAAATTCCTTTCGCCGCATTTACTGAAAATGAAGGCGTTTTCTCATTGTGAAAAGGACACAATCCTATGTGATTCACTCCCCGCTTGGTCAGCCGGACAAAATCTCCGACTACCTCTTCTACACGGGCAGAATTCAAAATATCCTCTATAACTTCCGGTTTTATCATCTAATCAAAACAGAATTCTACTACTAAAAATCAATTCCTTTCTTTTCCCAATCAATAAATAATCACTTTATATAGAAAACAAGGCTTGAAAGAAGGAATACAAAGATACACTTTTTGAGGGATTAAGATCGATATAATCAAATAAATTTTACTGTCAAAGTAATAAGGTTGATCTCTTTTTGGATACCAAGAATACAAAAAAATAGTTTTCGGACAAACGCCATTCCGTATACGACTTTCAACCAATCAACTTTGGTAAAGAATAAGAAATAAAACGGTCAACCTGTTTCAGAGAATAAAAAACCAAGCGTGTTTTTATAAAAGACCACACGTGGTTTCAGCAATAGTATATTTTATCGTAATTTCCGGTAAATAGAAAGTACCTTCCTTTCAAAGAAATTCAAGTTTTCTACCGTAAGTTGATAAGATTGATGTTCCTGTGTACCAAACCCTGCATAAAATCGTGCAAGTTGATCATTATTCGATCCATTAATTTGTAAGCAGATAGCAGACTCAGCATGCTGACGAATAAAATTATCTAACAAGAAATACATACTTCTATTCTGAACTTTTGTTTGTTCTCTACCTGAAAACAAGAAATTATATTTTCCAAACCCGTAGGTAAAAAATGCCCCCGCACATAACTTTCCTTCATTATCTTTCACTCCTACTACTTTCACAGCATTTTTTCTTTGTAAGAAGATAATCAAATCCTTCAATTCCCGGTAATCTTTTGTGCCGTAACCTACATTTTTATTTCTCCCCATATTGTGAATAAACAACGATATTACAGCATTTATATCTGCATTTTCAAAAAACGTTAAGTGTCCTTCCTGTGCCTTTCTGCAGTTATATACATGCTTGCTATGATAGCGTTGTTGTAAAACAGTATATGGAAGCTGCAAATCCAACGTACAAACCCTATGAGGGAAACACCGGTAATGAGAAATATTGATATCCGTATCAGGAGAGAAAACAAGTTCTATCCATTTAAAGTAATCAGAGGCAAGATTTAATGCATTGTCCAATTCCAATGCGGTGATTTTTTCTCCCAAAACTCCTAAACGGGGCGCGAAAAAGGGAGGATAGACATAGTTAATTCCGTATTTCTTCCGAAAGGGCAAAGGAATAACAGAACGGTAATCTCCAAGAACCAGCCCTCCCCAGTCTTTACAGCATATATCCAAGTACCACGACATTGCCGATATGCTTGCCGTCTCCGGATTAGAACCTATACATGCATCCCATTTCTCTGTGTCAATTGCGTTTCGTTGTAAATAGGTAATCTCCATACTTTATTATTCTGTATGCAAAAATACATGATTTTTCCTGAACAATAGAAATATTTCACTAATCTATTCAAACAGCTCACCGGAAAAGAAAGAATCGTATAATTTTGAAAGATAAAAATATAATGACTTAAAGAAATCTCCTGGTAAAATTCATCCCGTACCTATAACAAATACAGGATGAATGAAATAAATATCTAATCTTTCTTATTTCTATATAAACAGTAGGTGTTAATTCTTAATAATCTTATATACAAATTCCCTTTGGTCAACCGTTACCTTAACAAGGTAGATACCACCTGATAAATCATCCATTGATATTTGGTTATTAACAACAGTGGAGAATTGTTTTAACTGCCTTCCGCTAATATCATAAATACCAACCTGCTCAACAGGTAATGAAGACTTTATATATAGAATATTATTTGTAGGATTTGGATAGATTGTTACCTTATCAATTGAAACATCTGTAATTACATTTCCTCCATCAAGGGTTTGGAATGTCATCAGATCGCCATAATAAGTACCTATACCGGTAGTGGCAAATGTTTTATATTCATGAACCGTTCCACTTTGCAAGTTAGAGACAGGAGCTTTTATCGGAGAAAGACCTTCTGCCGTTACCGTATTAAACTTCGTTTCACCTTGTTTTCTCCACTCAAAACCTTTAACTAAAACAGGTTCATCGGAATCTTCCGTTATACTTCCATGCAATATTACAGAGGTCTCTGTAATATCGGTTGCAATTAGGGTTAACAGTTGTGGGTGAGCGGAAAGTGTTTGAAAAACAAGGGTATCTCCATAATAAACTTTACTTGATGTTTGAGAAAATGCATACGCTGTCACTTCATATTTTGTATTAAGAGTTAATGCTTCCGGAGGAAAAGTAACATAAAAATTACTATAACCTCCACTTATATAATATCTCCCTATCTGTTGCCATGCAGATGTCCCATATTCCCTGAAAAAGAATCCATGGTCACTATAGGAATGGCCTCCTGCATCTATTATAGAGCCATTTAACGTTGCCGAAGTCTTTGTAATATTTGTAGGAGGATTTGTTGCAACCTGCATGGGTTGAGGAGCGAGTGTTTGAAAAGAAGCAGGAGTGGATAAAGTATATATGTATCTTTTAGTTTTAAGATAGGGTGTAAATATATATGTCGTATTAGGAGTTGCATCAAAAAGAGATACACTAAAGTTAGTACTCATATCATCTACAGGAAATGTATATTCCCAATCAGATGCACCAGCTCCCTTTAGTAAAAATCCTTTTTCTAAAACAGAATCTATTCCATTCGTATAAGATGCTATTAATTTCACACGAGTACCAGTAATAGAATCCGAAGAAAAGGCGGTAAATTTCGGATCAAATAATTTAGATTGGGTACCTGTGGAAATACTCATAAATAAGATTGGAAATCCACTCGAAGAAACAGAATAGCAACGCTTTCCTGAGAATACATTATTTACATCTGTCTTATATCTAATAGCTAAGTCTTCCATTATCTCGCCATTATATCCTTGTCCATAATCTATAAAATCATTATAATAATCCGAAGAAGTTATATATGGAACACTGAACATGTTTTTATACAACTGTTTACCTACTATCTGAGAATTTGAAACATCCATCCTTACTATTGTATCATTATTACTGTATGTATATCCGGGAATAAATTTTATAACAACTCCCAAAACCGACCCAACGGGAACCTCATAATTCACTAGCAATTGCATGCCTCTATATGCCACCATTCCTGATGGCGGATTAACAGAATCCTGTGTAGAAAGAATATAATCAAAAAATACTGTATTTGAAGCAACCGGTTTTACCGCAGACCCTTTTTGTGGCACCGTGGATGGATATTGGACGGTTGGAGCCAACCCTTGATATTGTCCCGACGAAGAAGAAGTCACAATTAAAGGTACATAGTCAATTAATTCTCGACTTCTGGGAGAATATGCATCAAAATAGGATAAATATACACGCAACGTATCCGGACTTGCAGGATTATAATTTGCAATTCTATATTCTCCCGCAACATGTAATGTATCTATACGATAATTATAAATATACCCATTTTCATCTTCGTCCAAACGAGAGGAATTACCTCTATACGACTTCGAATAGGGATCAAAAATACAACCCATCGCCGGTAATCCACCTTCTTTTTGTTTAAAAGAATAATCCAGGTAATTCAAATACGTTGCTGCTAATGAATCCGGAAACAAGCAAGCTAAATATCCATCCCATTTTGATCCGGTTTGCCCAAGCATGGGAATAGTATATTCGATAGAGGGTATTAGCCCCAAATAAGTATAGGTATCTTTACGACGTTTAGGTTCTCCAATTTTATTAGATAGAGGTATTTCAATAACTGGTTTAGGTGATGTAGATAATGTCGACATATCCTCAATAGAAATATTCGCATGAGTAGAAATAGTAGATTCGTTTAGCGGCATTGGTTTCGTATCAAACATTTTGTAATTAGAAACCTGAGCATTTGCTTCAAAAAATAAAGCCATCGGAATAATTAGTAATAATAACTTTTTCATTTTGTAAAAATTTAGTTTATAATTCAATAAGCATCCCTTTTATTTAACATTTATTATGGATTGTGCAAAGTTAAACATTTTTTTTATGCCGGACTTAATAAAATACTTTATATTACAAAATTCATTACTTTTGCATTCTTTCTAAAACTTAGTCGTATTTAAACAAATTATTTATGGATTATTTTACTATTTTCTTATGGGCAATGATTCTATTAGCCGTTATTGTATTCGTTTCTTTGTTTTTTATTGATGCAGGTTACGGCATGTTCACTTCTAAAAAGTGGGGATATGCTATAAACAATAAATTAGCTTGGGTATTGATGGAAGCCCCCGTTGCGATCCTTTTACTATTATTCTGGATATCTTCCGATAGAAAAACAATGCTCGTGCCTTTTATTTTCCTTCTATTTATGGAACTCCACTATATACAGCGAGCCTTTATTTTTCCTTTTCTAATGAAAGGGAAAAGCAAAATGCCTCTCAGTATTATGTTTATGGGATTTTTCTTTAATATCCTAAATGTGTTTATGCAGGGCTACTGGATATTTTATCATTCCCCACAAAACATGTATAATGATGCATGGTTGCAAACACCACAATTTATCATAGGAAGTTGCCTGTTCTTCTTAGGGTTTATCATCAATATTGATTCGGACCGAAGAATACGAAAATTACGGAAACCGGGAGATACGAATCATTATCTGCCTCACGGCGGTATGTTCAATTACGTTACTTCCGCCAATTACTTCGGAGAACTTGTCGAATGGACAGGATTTGCCATTGCCACATGGTCGATGCCGGGGTTGGTATTTGTTATCTGGACCTTTGCCAATTTGGTTCCCCGTGCAAATGCCATCTATAAAAAATACAATCAGGAATTTGCAGATGAGATGCAAAACAAAAAACTCAAACGCATTATTCCCTTTATTTATTGAAAAACATACAAGAAGTTGATAGAAGTTACACAAGTTAGATGAAGTTACAGAGAATGGAGAAAACAAAAAAACGAAGCGAAATAACAAGCAACATTCAGAAAAAACAGAAGTAATAAACTATCAACAATTCAACAACTCAGCAAGAAGATAACTTCCTGTAACTTCATCTAACTTGTGTAACTTCTTATTATAATTATAAAATTTAGATATGAAAGATTTATTATTTACTCCATGCACAATCGGCCCTGTTTCCTTACGCAACAGAACCATCCGGTCTGCCGCTTTTGAGAATATGTGCCATGACAATAACCCTTCACAGGCTCTGTTTGATTATCACACAAGCGTTGCAAAAGGAGGCATAGGAATGACCACCATTGCATATGCTTCGGTAAACAAAAGCGGGATTTCTTTCAAAGGCCAATTATGGATGCGTGAAGAAATCGTTCCCGAATTGAAAAAGCTAACCGATGCCATTCACGAACAAGGCGCTAAAGCATCCATCCAATTAGGGCACTGCGGGAATATGACCCATCGTGCTACGGCAGGACAAATGCCGGTGGGAGCTTCGAGTGGTTTCAATCTTTACTCCCCTACTTTCGTACGCGGGTTGAAGGAGCAGGAAATTTACAACCTTGTAGAAGACTTTGGAAGGTCGGTTTACCTTGCCAAACAAGCCGGGTTTGATGCGGTGGAAATACATGCCGGGCACGGATATCTTATCAGCCAGTTCCTTTCTCCCTATACGAATAAACGCAAAGATAAATTCGGGGGTAGTCTGCAAAACAGGATGTTGTTTATGCAACTGGTTATAAAAGAAGTTCTTCAAGCTGCTGATAACGACGTAGCCGTGATTGTAAAAACAAATATGTTCGATGGATTTAAATCCGGAATGCAAATAGATGACTGCATAAAAGTAGCACAAGAACTGGAATCCCTGGGTGTACATGCCCTGGTATTGAGTGCCGGTTTTGTCAGCCGGGCCCCCATGCACGTAATGCGCGGAGCGATGCCTTTCAAAACACTTGCTTACTATATGGATATAGCTAAATTCTGGTGGTTGAAATTAGGTATCCGCATTGGAGGACGTATTATTATTCCTCCCGTACCTTATCGAGAAGCTTATTTTCTGGAAGATGCGAAGAAATTCCGGAAAGCAGTTTCATTGCCGCTGATTTATGTTGGGGGAATGATCTCTCGTGATAAAATGGAAGAAGTACTAAACGAAGGATTTGTTGCCATCCAAATGGCACGGGCACTGGTAAATGATCCCGATTTTGTCAACAAACTACAAAACGGCCTGCAAAAAAGCGAGTGCAAACACTCTAACTATTGCGTAGGACGCATGTATACGTTGGATATGAAATGTCATCATTGTGTGGATAATCTTCCTAAGAAAATTCAAAAGGAAATCGAGAAAGCGGAAAGTAAATAAATAATAAAATGACAATCATAGGAATAACAGGCACGCTGGGTGCGGGAAAGGGAACATTGGTTAAACATCTTGTTACCTGCAAAGGCTTTATTCATTATTCGGTACGGGATTTCTTAATCGGAGAACTTACCAAACGGAACATGCCTGTCAACAGGGATACAATGGTATTACTGGCAAATGAACTGCGGAAAAAAAACTCGCCTTCTTACATTATCGACCGCTTGTTTGAACAGGCCAGGCAAGCAGGAAAAGATGCGGTTATAGAAAGTATCCGTACACCGGGGGAAGTGGAATCATTACGCAAGAAAGGGGACTTTTATCTTTTGGCAGTGGATGCAAGTCCTGAAATCCGTTATCAACGCATTATCCAACGCAACTCGGAAACAGACCATGTGACGTTCGAAGAATTCCTGGAAAATGAACAGCGGGAAATGACCTCCACCGATCCCAACAAACAAAACCTGAGCAAATGCATTGCCCTTGCCGACTATTTATTACACAATAACGGCACTATTGACGAATTATACAAACAACTGGAAGATGTTCTTACAAAAATAAATTAGTATATGGAAGATAAAAAATACGTCCGTCCTTCGTGGGATGAATACTTCATGGAGATTGCAAATACCGTAGCCAAACGTGCAACATGCGACCGGGGAAGAAGCGGATGTGTAATTGCCCGCGATAAACAATTGTTGGTAACCGGATATGTGGGTTCTCCCAATGGAATGGAGCATTGCGATGATGTAGGCCACCGGATGAAGAAAATGGTACATGAAGACGGGACAACCACCAATCATTGTGTCCGTACCGTCCATGCCGAACAAAACGCTATTTGCCAAGCCGCCAAACTAGGAATCGCACTGGAAGGGAGTACGCTTTATTGCAGAATGACGCCCTGCAGGACATGTGCCATGCTGATTATCAATTGCGGCATCAAACGGGTAGTGTGTGAAAAGAAATACCATGCCGGAAAAGAATCGGAGGAAATGTTCAATCTTGCCGGTGTAAGACTGGAATTTATGGATGAAGAAATACTAAAATACAATAATCAATAATGCCTGCCCTATGGCTTTACTTAGGCATTATCAACGGCATTGCTTTTCTGTTTTTCATTCTTGACAAACGGTTAGCAGTACGTAAAAAACAACGTATAAGCGAAAACACATTACATCTGATAGAATTACTGGGAGGCGTTTTTTCTATTATCATTCTTATTCCCGTTATCCGTCATAAAACAAAAAAAATAAATTACTGGATTGTCAGCCTGACTATATTAATAGTATGGATAATTGCATTATGCCTCTTAATACCATATTGAACAGAAGAAATATACCGGCTATTTTTGCTTTCTTTTTCCTTAAAAAAACAGAGAAAATATAACTCTTCGAATATTCTTTTGATTTTTTAAATGCTTCGGCAGCATACTCCCCAACTAAATCGGAAACTTCAATGCGAAATTGAAAATATTCTTTACGACGAAAGGTGTTGAGGTTCCATTTTCAATGTTCATATCTATAGTTTTATAAAATTAAAAAGAAAAAAATACAATAGAAAGAAAAAAAATACAGGTAAATAGTTTTGTCCCTGCTCTTTCCGCTATAGCAGATCCTCTTTTCATTTTCAAACAGGTAGCCTTGGTCATAATGGACCCTGTTTTCATCTTCAGACAGACAGTCTTTGTCGTAATGGATCCTGTTTTCATTTTCAGACAGGTAGTCTTCGTCGTAATATACACTGTTTTTATTTTCAAACAGGCGATCTTTGTCGTGATATTCCCTATTTGGATTTTTAAACAAGGGTTTCCATCTTCGATATTCCCTGTTTAAATTTTTAAACAGTGCTTTCCGCCTACGATATTCCCTATTTGGATTTTCAAACAGGGTTTTCCTCCTATAGAGTTGTTTGTTTGGAATTGAAAACAGGCATGTAAGGCGTTTGAACTCTCTCAGGAGAATTTGTAAGACACCTTCCGGCGTCCTGAAGTAGTTTCCGATAAATCCAAAATGCCTTTTATGGCGGAAAACACGTTTGCAGGAGGCGAACAATAAGCGGTTATAAAAGAAAGACCTCTTTCCGTAAAAAAGAAAGGGGTCTTTCTTGAATGTTTGTAATGTAATTATGATCCTGATAAACACATTCATATCTTCCGGCTGGGATGACTATTTCTCATTTCTTTAGAACATTATTGCAAATGATTAATAATAGAAAATCAACAACGATTATTTTCTATTACAAACTCATATTATAGCAGTAAAACAACACCCGGTTATAGGACATCATGGCCTGTGCCCCGATTCTCTTTTCTCCAAAGAAAACAACCCGTAAGCATTTGCAAAACGCCAAATGCAAAATAAAGGGTGGATAAAAAGTTTAATGGGAAAACAATAAATTGGATACCTGTCCACAACATTAATATCACTCCGCAAACGATAACGGCTATGCTTGCATAACGATATTTCTTTTTTAACAGCATAAATGTTATAATATTGGTAATTCCATTAGCGAAAAGCAAAGCAATACCGGAAAAAATAAGATTCCGGAAAAAGATATCAGGGAAAGGTAATACCCGCATATATTCTAATAGAGGGCTCATTCCCCACATTGCTCCAGTGGGATCGATAAACATCATCGTAGTTCCCCACAAGGCGCCAGTCCCGATAAAAAGGCTCCAGAAAATAACGGTTGAACGCAAGGTCTTTGTTTTCATTTTATTTAAAAGATATGTATATTTCATTCTGATTATTGAAGCTATCCCAACTTTTGACAAGTTCTATATTATCAAAACAGGAGAAAATAAGAAACAATAGTTGTTGTTTTTTTGTATTTTTGCAAAACAGAATATAAGCAAATAAAAATGAATAAATTATTAATATATTTCAAAGATGAGAAGCAGGCGAAACGAAAAGGCGGTTTGTATCACAAAACACAAGTTAACCTTGCCTACAATTCAAATAGAATAGAAGGCAGCAAGCTAACCGAAGAGCAAACCCGCTATATCTTTGAAACCCGGACTATCGGTTTTAAAGACCAAGAAGCTGTGCCGGTGGATGATATTATCGAGACTTCCAATCACTTTACAGCATTCGATTATTTGCTTGACACGATTGAGAAACCACTTTCAAACGAAATTATAAAAGAATTTCATCGTATTTTGAAAACAGGAACATCCGATTCAACAAAAGAATGGTTTCACGTGGGAGATTGGAAAAAATCACCCAACGAGGTAGGTGGAACAGAAACTTCTTTACCAAAAAATGTAGAAACCGATATGCATAAGCTAAACAGCTGGTACAATTCTATTCAAGAGATTTCTTTTGAAAATATTGTTGAATATCATTATCGCTTTGAGACAATCCACCCGTTTCAAGACGGAAATGGCAGGATTGGCCGTTTGATACTATTCCGCGAATGTTTAAGAAATAACATAATCCCATTTATTATTGACGATGACCACAAACAATTTTATTACCGTGGTTTAAAAGAATTTGAACATATAAGAGATTATTTGATGGATACGTGTCTGTCGGCGCAAGATACATATAAGGAATGGGTTAAATATTTTTATGCGGAGTTGGTGAATGAGAAAGAATAACAGAAATTGTACAATTAAATCTATTTTTCAACCCTTGATCCGCATAAATAATCTATAGATAATGAGAACTTGCGACTTCATATTACCAAAGGGTAAATTGCTTCGTTGTTAGGAATATCTTCACTCCTATCAATGGAAGAGGTTATAATGATTTATTTATCAATGCTATTGCCCAACATATTACCGTCATGCTGAACTTGTTTCAGCATCCCCTTTCTTTTGAGGGGGAAAGGGATTAGTTCAACTTAAAAGTCTCACTGCTCTCACATGCTTCGCATTTGGGTGCGGGTCAAGCCCGCAATGACGTTCTGAACTAACGAGATAGCGTCATTGCGAGGAACCAAGCAACCGAGCTTGCGAGCTCAACGGAGTTAATCTCTGTCATTGGTAGGCATGAAGCAATCCCTTTACATTTCATTTTAGTATTATTCCAAGGATAAAAAAAAGATCCCCATTATTTATTTACGGGGATCTTTCTATTCATTCTATATACGAACGAAGGTTTATTTCATTTCCGCCAATCGTTTGTATTGATTATAACGCCACTCGGCATTTTCCTGCGTTATCTTGAACAATTCTTTCGCTTCTTCCGGGAATGTTTTAACCAATGAAGAATAACGTACTTCATTCATTAAGAATTCTTGGAATTTAGCCCAATCCGGTTCTTTACTATCCAGAACAAATGGATTTTGACCTGTTCCTTCCAACGTTGGATTATATCTCCATAAATGCCAGTAACCACATTCTACCGCCATTTTTTCTTCCGTCTGGGTACGAGCCATGCCTGTCTTTATACCATGATTGATACAAGGGGCATAACAGATAACCAATGATGGCCCGTCATAGGCTTCGGCTTCTTTAATCGCTTTGAAATATTGCGCCTGGCTTGATCCCATCGCTACCTGGGCTACATACACATAACCATATGATTTTGCGATCATACCCAAATCTTTCTTACGAATCTTCTTTCCTGAAGTGGCAAACTTGGCAACTGCACCCGCAGGAGTAGATTTTGAAGACTGTCCACCCGTATTAGAGTAAACTTCCGTATCCAAAACCAATACGTTTACATTTTCACCGGAAGCCAATACGTGATCCAATCCTCCGAAACCGATATCGTATGCCCAGCCGTCTCCTCCGAATATCCATTGGGACTTTCTTGCCAGGTATTGTTTTAAATCAACGATTTCCTTACAGTAACTGCAATCACATTTTTTCGCTAACTCTACAATCTGATCACCTAACTTTTTACTTTCTGATGTGCTTTCGCGATTATCTATCCATTGTTTAAATAAGGATTTCAATTCTGCAGAACAACAATCACATGTTGAGATAGCTTCTTTCATGATACGCTCAATACGATCACGCATCTGGCGTGTTGCTGTAGCCATACCTAAACCATATTCCGCATTATCTTCAAATAATGAATTTGCCCATGCCGGCCCGAATCCGGATTGATAGTTCCTGCAATAAGGAGTTGCAGGTGCTGAACCACCATATATAGAAGAACATCCTGTAGCGTTGGCAACCATCATCTGCTCTCCAAATAATTGAGTAATGGTTTTGATATATGGAGTTTCTCCGCAACCGGCGCAAGCTCCCGAAAACTCGAATAAGGGTTGTGCAAACTGACTGTTCTTAACATTCGCTGTTTTATCAATCAGATTATCCTTATAAGTAACATTCTTCTGAACATAATCCCAACGTTCTGCTTCTGCCATCTGGCTTTCCAGCGGTTTCATCTCTAACGCTTTGGTTTTAGCCGGACAGATATCCGCACAGTTTCCGCAACCCATACAGTCCAAAGCAGATACCTGTATTCTGAATTCCAATCCTGCCAGTTCTTTTCCGATAGCCTTAATGGTTTTTGTGCCTGCAGGAGCATTCTTCAATTCTTTTTCGTCGAAAAGGAACGGACGAATAGCAGCATGAGGACATACTAAAGAACATTGGTTACACTGAATACAATTTTCAGGTATCCATTCCGGCACATTAACCGCTACACCGCGTTTTTCATAAGCAGTTGTTCCTGCAGGGAATGTTCCGTCTTCATATCCATTGAATGCACTAACAGGGAGGTCATTCCCTTTTTGCGCAAGCATCGGCTCTACAATATTCTTTATAAATACAGGGATATCTCTCTTATCTTCTTCTTTCTTTATCTCTATTTTCGCCCATTCTGCAGGAATATCAACCTTCGTGATATTTTCTCCCGCATCCACAGCGGCATAGTTCATCTTTACAATAGCTTCACCCTTACGTCCGTAGGATTTATCAATTGCTTTCTTCATTTCCTTAACAGCCAAATCGTAAGGTATTACGTTTGATATCTTGAAAAATGCCGATTGAAGGATCGTATTCGTACGATTTCCCAATCCTATTTTCTCTGCGATAGCAGTAGCATCAATAATATACATGCTGATATTATTCTCTGCCAGATATTTCTTCACATGGTCAGGAAGTTGTTTTTTTGTATCTTCCACACTCCAGATAGAGTTATAAAGGAAAGTACCTCCTTTTTTCAATCCTTTCAAGCAATTGTATTTATGAATATAAGCAGGTACATGCACCGCTACAAAATCAGGAGTATTCACCAGGTATGGTGCCTGAATCGGTTTATCTCCGAAACGTAAATGCGAACAGGTATATCCACCCGATTTTTTACTGTCATAATCGAAATATGCCTGGCAATATTTATCTGTAGTTTCACCGATAATCTTGATTGAGTTCTTATTAGCTCCTACCGTACCATCAGCACCCAGTCCATAAAATTTAGCTTCATAAGTCCCTTGAGGAAGAACTACGATTTCCGGCAACAAAGGAAGTGATTTATTCGTTACATCATCGACAATCCCTACCGTGAATTGATTTCTCGGATTTTCCGCTTTTAAATTATTAAAGATAGCAACTATTTGCGAAGGAGTGGTATCTTTTGAAGATAAACCATAACGTCCGCCGATAATCATTGGCTTGTATGTACAATCTTTAAATGCTTCAACTACATCCAAGTACAATGGATCGCCATTTGCTCCAATTTCTTTGGTTCTGTCTAAAACACAGATATTTTTTGCAGTAGTCGGGAAAACTTCACGCAAATATTTAATGGAAAACGGACGATACAAATGCACGGTAATTAATCCTACTTTGCTTCCTTCTCGATTCAATTTATCTACAACTGTTTTGATGGTTTCTGTTACCGAACCCATTGCAACAATCACATCCGTTGCATCTGCTGCACCATAATATGTAAACGGAGCATACTGACGACCGGTGATTTTGCTCATTTCTTTCATATAATCTGCTACAATATCAGGAATAACATCGTAGAATTTGTTTTGAGCCTCACGAGTCTGGAAATAAATATCCGGATTTTGAGCCGTTCCGCGTGTAACGGAATGTTCAGGGTTCAAAGCATTATCACGATACGATTTTAATGCTTTCAAGTCTATCAGTTTTGATACTTTATCCTGATCGATAGGCTCCACTTTCTGAATTTCATGAGAGGTACGGAATCCGTCAAAGAAATGCAAGAAAGGAATTCTTGCTTTGATAGCGGCTAAATGAGCTACAGGAGCAATGTCCATAATTTCCTGAACAGAACCTGTTGCCAACATAGCAAAGCCTGTCTGACGAGTACTCATTACATCGGAATGATCTCCGAAAATAGAAAGCGCCTGTGCCGCCAACGAACGGGCAGACACATGGAATACTCCCGGTAATAACTCCCCTGCTATTTTATACATATTGGGGATCATTAACAAAAGACCTTGAGATGCTGTAAATGTAGACGTTAATGCACCGGCTTGTAAAGAACCATGAACAGCACCAGCTGCACCTGCTTCCGATTGCATTTCCACTACCTTAACAGTTTCTCCGAAAATATTTTTTCTTCCAAAAGCCGACCATTCATCAACATATTCCGCCATCGTTGAAGAAGGCGTAATAGGATAAATAGCGGCCACTTCGCTAAACATGTATGCAACATGAGCTGCTGCCTGGTTGCCGTCGCATGTCATAAATTTCTTTTCTGCCATAAATATTTGATATTAAATGTTGTATATTCTTTTACTCTGTACTAAATTAATCTGCAAAATTAGTACTTTATTTTCGATTAAACAACTATATAATATGATTAATTTTATGGAATAAAATACTCTCAGCTATAAGAAATTGTGACGAAAGAGTTTATTAAACAGTGTGTAAGTTTTATATTAGAAAACTGATTATTCTATTTTTATAACCTTGACAGTTTTTATTAGCTTGTTATTTTCTTGTATTCGCATGAAATAAAGACCATGAGTTAAAGAACTTATATCAAGATAAGTTTGATTATCGGTAAGGCATTGCGTTTTTAATAATTTCCCGGAAATATCAAACAGATGAACTTCCAGATTTTCTACATTTACCCCTTCTATTGTAATTAGAATAATATCTTTTGTTGGGTTAGGAAATACGTTAACAATTTTCTCATCTTCGTAAGCCGTAATATTATTAAACGCCTCATCTTCGATAGAAAGACTCATCCAAAAAGCAGTATTTATCCCTGATTCATAATAAGCTCCATTCCCATGATCAGTTGTATCAGTCGCATATCTAAGTCCAGATCCCTCATATAAAAATGTATTATATCCACCTTGATCTTGGCTATACATATATTTCCGAGTATCGTAAGTGGTATCAGGAAGTATCCATTTCGTAATGCCAAATACATTATGCTGTATCGATCCTCCTATATATTGTTGTCCGGATGATCCGTTAGAATTAAATGTATTTACTAGTAAAGTATCACCG
Source organism: Bacteroidales bacterium (assembly GCA_031553535.1). GTDB lineage: Bacteria > Bacteroidota > Bacteroidia > Bacteroidales > WCHB1-69 > JAIROC01. The sequence goes on from JAVBLM010000001.1 coordinate 85,673, forward strand.
TTTTGATAATCAAATCCGGGAATATACTGAGCAACTACGCCTAAAACAGATCCAATAGGAACAGTATATCCGCCAGGAATCTCTATAAATAGATGCCTCCACCCTACCGCATTAGAATTAAGTGCTAAAACGCTATCCTCTTCACCTAAAATATAATCTACCGTAATTTTATTTTCTGCTCTCATGACAGGGCCAACTCCCTTTTGAGGTATCGGATTCGGATAATCAACATTCGGGTTTAATGAATATCCTAATAATCGTCGCGCCCCCTGACTTTCTCTCCGTATTAGATTATTATATGCAGTGCTTCCGCCATTCTTTATCCTAGTATCAAAATAAGCGATGTGAAAACGCAAGGTATCAGGAGTTGGTAACACTCCTTGAGGTAAAAGATAATTTACATACGTCCAAAGTGTATCCAGTCTGTAACCATATCCTACTCCGTTCTCGTCCATAAATAATGATTGTTTTCCATATACGTCAAAATCATAAGAATAGGGATCAAAAACAAACCCAGTAGAACTAATATTAGGATATTTAAAAGTATTGTTAGTATTTCCCAGATCATATTGATATCTACTTGCTAAAGAATCCGGAAATAAATAAGTAAACTCCGGGGACTGCCAAGATTGTGTAGGCATAAAAGTAAGGTCCGGTATATTCGTCATAGCAAAGCCAGCATTAGGTACTATCCCATAATAAGTGTAGTTAGTTTTATGTACGGGCTCAGGTTTATTTGTACTGTTTATTGGTATCGAAGTAGTGGTGAGTTGTACCTCTATTCGTTCCGGGAGTTGATTCTGAAAAGGTGTAAATTCCGATTTTGAAACATTCGATTGAGCTATTGAACTAATAATCAACATTGTTGAAAAGGTAAAGAATAGTATTCGTTTCATTGTTGTTTTTATTTTGTGATTAATACTAATCACAAAAATAATGTTTTTATTAACATTAAACAAAAAAACGTTACTGTTTTTTGAAAGAATCCGAAAAACGAATACTTTTACATTCGCCTATTCCAACATCCAATCTTTTAGATCGATATCCTCATCATGGATTATCCCCAGGTAGTTTTGATAACGGGAATCAGCAATTTTCCCTTCTTCCCATGCCTCCTTAATTGCGCATCCGGGTTCGTGAGTATGCGTACAATTATTAAATTTGCATTCCGGTAATAACTTTAACATTTCAGGAAAATAATGGGAAACTTCTTCTTTTTTATATCGGATAAGGCCGAATTCCTTAATCCCCGGCGTATCAATAATAAAACCGCCAAATGAAAGTTCAAACATCTCAGCAAAGGTTGTTGTGTGCTTTCCTTTATTGTTATAATCGGAGATATCACCAATTTTCAATTGTAATCCCGGCTCCAGATAGTTAATTATACTGGACTTTCCCACTCCCGACTGTCCGCTAAAAAGGGAAACCTTGCCTTTCATTTCCGATTTCAAGATTTCCATGCCGGTTCCATTCACTATGGAAGTAGAAATGCATTCATAACCGATACCGGAATACATTTTTTGCAATCGTTCTTGCAGTTGCTCTAAATCCGCATTGTATAAATCAATTTTATTGAATACCAAGATCGTCCTTATCCCAAATGATTCCGAAGCGACCAAAAACCTGTCGATAAACCCAAGCGGTGTACGCGGTTCAATGAGGCTTATTACCAAAAATGCACAATCGATATTAGCCGCAATAATATGGGAGATTTTAGACAGATTTACCGATTTACGGTAAATAAAATTCTTTCTGGGCTTAATATCCGTAATGAAACCATATTCTTGTTTATCTTCCCGGATAAAGAGAACCTTATCGCCTACTGCAATAGGATTAGTAGTTTTTATTCCCTGAATACGGAATTTACCTCGCAGCTTACATGTTATTATCGACCCATTCTGCCCACGAACAAGGTAAAAACTTCCTGTAGATTTTATAACCAAGCCTTCTTCTTTAATCATGATGAAGGAAAACTAATCTGTTTTTTTTTCTCACAAGAACTTGATATGAGATTCTATAATCAATTGATAACATTGTATTGAGTTGATTCAGATACAAAATTACTACTTTTTTAAACACTAAGGTCTTAACGGATTTTATTATTCTAACAAGAAATTTGTTTTTATCTCATAACCATCGTAACAGTTGCTATGTCCAGAAAATAAAAAGCATGGCCTAAATATAAATATGCAGGATGGATAATGCTTTTCAAAACAAAAAACGGCAGTCAACTAATATTTAATTGATTACCGTTCTTGTTGTGTCCTCGCAGGGACTCGAACCCTGGACCCATTGATTAAGAGTCAATTGCTCTACCAACTGAGCTACGAAGACAGGATTGCAAAAATACAATTAATTTTTCAATTATCGCTTTTTAGACAAGATTATCTATCAATAGTAAGATAACCAATACGATGTATTATTCCCCCGAAAACAATTTATGAATACCTTTTTTTTATAAACTATCTGAAATTACAGTAGATAACCTCAAAATCTTTTTTCAGAGCAAACATACAACAAAAATTTCTGTTTATTAAAAAATGATACCTTTGTAAGTTTAAATTCTTATTTGGGATGAATACAGAAAAATTTGCCGTTATTGGCATCGGACATTTTGGGAGAGCTATTGCGCTAAGCCTTTCTCGCAAAGGTGCGGATGTAATGGCAATAGACAATGATTATGAACGCATTGATCAAATTAGTGATGACGTATCTTATGCTGTAACATTAGACGCAACCGACAGAAAAGCTTTGTTATCACAGGATATAAAAAGCTTCGATGTTGTGATTGTTGCTATCGGTCTCAATTTTGAACAAAGGTTACTCTGTGTTGCGTTGTTACTCGATTTAGGCATCAAACGAATAATATGCAGAGCCTTGGGAAGAAATCAGCGGATTATATTGGAAAAAATGGGAATAACAGAAATATTATCCCCGGAAGACGAGGTTGGAGCAAATTTAGCTCGACGATTAATGAATCCAAGCATGGTTTCTTATCTGGACTTGTCGGATGATTATAGTGTTATAGAAATTATTGCTCCAAAGCTTATTTGTGGAGTAGCACTTGGAAAAATCGACCTGCGGGATAAATATAAGGTGAGCCTAATTACAATTAAACGTGCATTTACAGAAGTACATAAAGGTATTGAAACTGAGACTCAGCATGTAATAGGGGTTCCTGACACGAAAACAATCATACAAGAAAAAGATACACTGATCTTATTTGGAAGAAATCGTGATATTGAAAAATTTGTAGAAATAAACAATTAACAGTGGAATTCTTTCGTAAAATCCGTGAAAATATCAAACTTTTCATTTGGGATTATATAAACAGCACCCATCGAATCTTAAGAGGATTAACGATTTTAGTCTCCATTTTTACCATGGGAGTGATTCTATATTTTTATGGATTCCCTCAAACAGAACAAACAATATTTTTTTGCAACATTGTTGTAAGTTGCAGTTTACTATTTTATATTTTAAAATATGTATTATCTGCATTTTTCAATGTACATTCTGTGCTATATATAAAAAAAAACTGGATTGAAGGACTTGTTATTCTTTTTATAATAATTTGGTTCATAATTCCATACATATTTGGTTCCGGGTCATTTGAATTATTGAACTATCACGAAGAAAAAGGATTCAATGAGATCGTTGTATTACTTATTCAATCTTACTTTTTCTTATCAATATTAATTGAACTACTTTCTGTTGGAGACTTTTTAGGAAAAATCAAAATCGGACCGGGAGGATTATTAATCATCTCTTTTTTAATCCTGATATCAATAGGCACTTTATTACTTCTTTTGCCTGAAATGTCAACAAATGGAATATCTCTGATCGATGCCATGTTTACCGCTACCAGTGCCAGTTGTGTTACCGGTTTATCCACTTTAGACCTGGGAACAGACTTTACCTTTAAAGGACAGTTTATCGTCATGTTGTTAATACAGCTTGGAGGGATTAATATCGTTTGTTTTGCCTCCTTTCTTTCTTATTTTTATAAAGGAGGAACTCTTCGTCATCAATCCGTTATGAAAGAAATGCTCAATACAACGTTACAAAGTTCCCGCAGTCTGACCCGTGAAATTGTATTGTATACTGTTACGATAGAACTAATCGGCTTTGCCTTTCTCCTCATTCACCTCAACGTAACACAGAATTATAGCAGTTCCATATCCGACAATGCTTTTCTGTCTGCTTTTCACACAATTGCTTCATTTAATAATGCCGGCTTTTGTTTCCTGGAAGGCGGGATGACCAATCCGGTATTTCGTTATGATTATTACATACAAACAGTTACTATGATCTTGATATTCCTGGGCGGAATAGGTTTTCTAACAATTCATGATATACTGACTGTTCCTAAAGGAGTGAAAAGTCGTTGGAGTCGGCTACAAATTACATCTAAAGTTGTTTTGAAATTATCCTTTATATTTATCCTTTTCGGAGCGGTCTCTTTCTTTATTTTAGAATATAATAATGTGAACGCGGAATCTTCTTTATTGGATAGAATATACACTGCTTTATTCACATCCATTTCAAGTCGTACCGCCGGCTTTAATACGGTAGATATTCCTGAGTTAAATATGTCTACACGACTTGTCATTCTCGTTCTTATGCTTATCGGAGCTGCTCCCGGTTCAACAGGGGGAGGAATAAAACTAACAACCTTTTACATTTTATTTAAATCGGCAATTGCTACAGCATCAGGGAAACGTCAAGTTGCCATATATAACCGTTCCATCCCGAATGAAACAGTAGATAAAGCATACGTGGTTTTATTATTTACAGTGGTTATTATACTCATTGGCAGTTTCATTTTGACCATCTCCGATTCACAGTTTTCATTGGAAGAAATCTTTTTTGAAGTAGCCTCTGCCTTCGGTACGGCAGGCATATCATCCGGAGTTACTACTTATTTATCAACATTTGGAAAATTTATTATAATCATTATCATGTATATAGGAAGAATCACCGTGTTAACATTGGCACTATCAATAGTAAGACGTGCTTTTACTCGTTATTCATTAGCTGAAACAAATTTTGGAATATAATTATGGACAGAGGGTGTTTATTGCCGTTTATTTTTAGCGTATTAGGTTCCTTTATAGGGGGGTTGCCCGGAGCACTATTAGGCGCATTATTAGGGTATGGGATCTCTATGCTTACTCCTCAAAAATCTTACTCCCAAGCCAGGACAATGGATCGTACCGTATTGGAATCCATAACTAAATTATCCTTGGTTTTGATGAAAGCCGATTCCAGTGTTATGCGATCCGAGCTATATTTGTTTAAAGAATTTATGGTTCAAAGCTTTGGCAATTCTATTGCTTCGGAAGCAATAGAATTGCTTCAACAATTTAAAGATACGCCTTTGACCATTGATGAAGCCGCCGGAGATATTAACTATAAACTTAATTATACAGAGCGAATGCAAGTTCTTCAATTCTTATTTCAACTTGCAGGAGCCGATGGGCCGATAAATTCATCAGAATTATCGGTTCTATCACAAATTGCGCAACGATTAAAAATACAACAAGCTGATTTTGTAACTTTAAGAATGTACTTCGAATTCAAGTACAACCAACAACATTTCCGGTCAGGAGGCTATAGTTATGATCAACAACAATCCTATACAGGAGTACGGGATGCCTCTCCTCAGGAAGCCGATTATGCCATGCTCGGAGTTAAAAGTACGGATAGTGATGAAACTATCAAAGCAGCATATCGCCGTTTGGCAGTAGCCAATCATCCCGATAAAGTACAACATCTTGGGGAAGTTGCCCGGACAGAAGCAGAGAAAAGATTCAGTGAAATAAATCAAGCCTATCATCGAATTAAAAAAGCAAGAAACTTATAACAAAGAAAGTAATATACTGAAAAGAAAATATTCTATTTATTTTAACGTTTCTACATTTAAGATAAATAGTTTCAGCATGAACTGACTAATATATAAAATCCAATGATATACTCTTCTTTAAAAAAACAATGTTTTATTATAATAATAGTCTTTGGATGTCTAATCCGAACAAGTTTGGCCCAAGAATCCCTGACAGGACTATATAAGAATGAAGTTATCGAAAATGCATATAAGCAATTATTGAAAAACAGGCATAAAAGTACTTTATTTATTTACTATGAACCTGTATCAATTCCCTTTATTGACGATTTTTCAAATTATAGAGGATATCCGGATACCGCTTTATGGATTGGCAATCAAGCTTTCGTTAATCAAAGTTTTGCTCTTAACCCTCCTACTATCGGTTGTGTTACTCTAGATGCAGTAGACGGAAAAGGACATATATACGAACATGCTTCCAAAGACCAATTTCCCGCAGATACATTGCTTTCCAGACCCATACGATTGGATTCCATATTCTCTCCTTTGCCCCGTGCACTTACTCCTGCTGATTCTGTATCTTTGTTTTTCTTTTATCAACCCGGAGGAGGAGATGGCAAACCATGGGAGAAATTAGGGGATGCTCCCGAAAAGCATGATTCTTTGATTTTGGAATTCGGATATCAAACCGGTAACACTACATTGCTGTACTACACGATGGAATGGATGTTTTTGCCCGATACCGTATATAGTGGGGATACCGTTTACAGCTATTGCAACCCGGATTTGTTTATCATTTCGGAACAGGATTACCTTCCCGGCGATTCGATTGAATTGCCATGTGATTCGGTTACAACATTTGAAACGGCATGGGAACAAGTCTGGTATTCGATGGGAATGGACTTAAGTTCATTCGTTGATACTTTTGGTGTTTACTTTCGGCAAGTACGGATTCCGATTACAGACACTAAATACTTTAACCCTGGATTTCAATTCCGGTTCCGGAATTATGCTTCGCTGGAATTCGACAATGGCAGCCCTTATTGGGGAAGTAATGTCGATTTCTGGAATATTGATTATATACGTTTAGATCGAGCTCTTCTTGCTCAAGACAGCATAATTGATGATGTCGCGATCGTAGATAATCCGGGAAGCATACTTAGTAAGTATACAGCCATGCCTTGGAATCAGTTCAAAGATAACCAAAGTGGTGAGTTGCGTTCCGAGTTTAAATTAAAGCTCACGAATTTATACAACCAGACAAAAAACACCACCTATCATTACGAGGTCTTCGATAATGGGGGAAATATCATTGGAAACTATAATGGGGGAACTCAAAACCTGGATCCTTTCTATTCATCCGGATATCAGACTGCTTCAGTACATGCTACCCCTCCTGTTGTAGATATCACCTTTCCCACTACCACAACAGATAGCGTTGAAATATTAATCCAACATGTATTTAAAGAAGGAGGGAGCGGAGATAACAACCAGAAAAATGATACTGCCGTTTTTCTGCAAAAATTTTACAATTACTTTGCTTACGATGACGGAACACCGGAAGCAGGGTACATCGTTTCTTCTTCCGTTAACCCATATAAAACATCTATGGGGCTACAATTTGTATTAAATAAGCCCGATACATTACGGGCCATAGATATATATGTGAACCATACGTTGGATGAAGTTTCCGGTTTTGATTTTAATCTTACCGTTTGGAATGATAATAATGGAAAACCAGGAGACGAAATATACAAATCGCTTATCCAGCAAGAGTTTAATAATAATCTGTATGGATTTCAACGATTTTATATGGATGAACCGATCCGGGTTTCCGGGAAGATTTACATTGGCTACCAAACAACAGGTGGAAAGTTCCTGAACGTAGGTTTTGATCAAAACAATAACAACAGCCAACATGTATTTTGGAGAGCAAACGGAGATTGGTCAGGGAGTTTTCTGGCAGGGACACCCATGCTGCGCCCCGTATTAGGAAGAGAATTTGAACGTACCTCCATTTCTGAAAAAGTGACAGATCTGAACGCAAGAATTTACCCTAATCCGGCAAAAGAACAACTATACATTGAGCTTTTACAAGAGATGCAGCATGAAAACATTACTATGATAATTTACTCTGTTACGGGGCAAAAGATATATGAGAATTCGTACACTCCGGAGATTTCACTTTCCGGTTACGCTCCCGGATTTTACATCTTACGATTAACCGACATCAAACAAAACCGTACCGCTACGCACAAATTCTTGATTTCAAGGTAGAGTGACAAAAGAACGACTTGATATATTGCTTGTTCAACAAGGATTTTTTACTTCCCGTGAAAAAGCATCCGAAGCAATCAAGGCCGGTGTTGTGTATGTAAACAATAAGCTGATTGAAAAACCCGGAACCAAAGTCGATGCAAATACAACTATTACTGTTGAATCCGGATCATTACCCTATGTAAGCAAAGGAGGCCTAAAACTCGAAAAGGGAATAAAAACCTTTTCGATAGATTTTGTTGATAAAATAATATTGGATGTGGGCTGCTCTACAGGAGGATTTGCAGATTGTGCACTGCAACATGGAGCTCAATTTGTGTATGGTATTGATGTAGGATCTAATCAATTAGATAAAACCTTGTCATCTTGTCCGAAATTAAAGTCCATCGAGAATTTACATGTAAAGGATTTGCAAGCTAAGCACCTTGACGAAAAAAAAATGGATGGGATTGTTATGGATGTTTCGTTTATTTCTTCCACACAGGTTTTTCCATTTATTTTACCCTTTCTAAAAAAAGACGGTTTTTTGTTTACACTTATCAAACCTCAATTTGAATTGGATAGCTCCGCCCTTGACCGTCATGGTATTGTTCGCAACACCAAAGGCCAGATTGCTGCCATTGAGCGTGTTTTATCGGCGGCAAAAGGATTGAACCTATATTTACAAAATATAGATTATGCACCTTTGATGACCTATAAAAAGAATATAGAATATATTGCATTATTTCGATTCACGGATAATAAATTCTCGGAAAACTTACACAGTCTGGTTAACCAGGCCATGGAAGAAAAAGCCAAAATGAAAAAAGAAATATAATATTCCACTATCTGCAAACGGAATACAGTAAAATAAAGCGCTCGGATATAGATAGAATATTCAATAAAGCAAAACAATTGTTTTTTTCTTTATACCCATCCTTCAATATCTGTATTCTCCTCTAACGTATACTGGTTTCGCCGGAATGCAAAAGGTTATTGCATCTCTGCTCGGAGGTTTCAGGAAGATCCAAAAGATTCAAACTATTTGGTTTGGAAGTTTCGGGAACACCAGAAAGTCCCAAACCATTCGGTTTGAAGGTTTCTGAAACACCAGAAAGTCCCAAACCATTCGGTTTGAAGATTTCTGAAACACCAGAAAGTATCAAACCATTTGGTTTGGAGGCTTCGGAAAATACCCGTTCATGCCAAACTTAGCGTATTGATGCTTTAAAACCTTTCAATTTATACCCCGATTCATGCCGCTTATTATCCTGAACCTGATTTTTTCTCCTTGATAAATAATCTCTTGTGTTATTTTAATCTAAAAAACACAAAAGATTTGGTTTTCTATCAAAAAAAAGTATACTTTTGCAATCTCAAACACGGGAGTTTAGCTCAGCTGGTTTAGAGCATCTGCCTTACAAGCAGAGGGTCACTGGTTCGAATCCAGTAACTCCCACCAAAAAGGATCTGATTATCGAGGATACTCCATCTGTACAAGTAAAATAATCAGAAACATAAAAAGATGAATATCATTCTTAACCATTTCCCAACTCTTACTGACAGGCAAATACAGCAAATAGAACATTTGCAGGAATTATATGCTTATTGGAATACACAGATCAATGTAATCTCTCGAAAAGATATTGATAATCTGTATATCAATCACGTTCTGCATTCGTTAAGTATTGCCAAGTTGGTTTCTTTTAAGAATCAAACTGCTGTCTTAGATGTCGGAACCGGTGGAGGATTCCCCGGCATTCCTTTAGCCATATTGTTTCCTTATGCAAACTTTCACCTGATCGATTCTATCGGAAAGAAAGTAAAAGTTGCGCAGGCCGTTGCACAGGAATTGGAACTTTCCAACGTGGAGTGTACGCAAATTCGTGCAGAACAACTAAATCATGAATATGATTTTATCGTTAGCCGGGCTGTTACTTCCCTGCCTGTTTTCTATAACTGGGTAAAGAAAAGAATTGCTTCAAAATCATTTAATCCTATTAATAATGGGATCTTATACCTAAAAGGAGGAGATATAAATGATGAAATAAAGCAAATTCCACGTCAGGCAATTACTTATCCTATCAGTACATGGTTTGAAGAAAGTTATTTTCTGGAGAAATATATTGTTCATATTCCTTTTTCAAGATAAACAACCCTATTTTATCGGTTTTATCTTGCTTATTCGTTTACTTGTAATACAAAAAGCAGAAAGGAATAATCAACTCAACAGTTAAACAACTAAATTATAACTTCCTGTAACTTCATTTAACTTGCGTAACTTCTGTTAGTATTATTACAGAAACTTTAAATAAGTTCATTACAATATGGGGATTGTTTGTTGTATTTAATGTATCTTTGCCGTATAAAAATAAATAGTATTGCATAAACATGCAATAAATGATTATCAGTTGATTCAGGATGGAAGAAACGACAATACAGCAGGTTGTTCTGCATAAAGTTGGAAATAAAAACAATGAAGAAGGAGTGTTTTTTTCAGATACTCCGTTGATTGTGGATGAAAGGCTAAATGAAGTTTTTCTTGACTATTTTCTTTTGCCTTTTAAGTCTGAAGAATACTTCAATTTTTATCATGAAGAAGGATTGGAGCACAATGAGGTTTATAAAATAATATCGGAAATCTTTGATGATCATCGAAAGTTATTTGAATATTCCATAAAACTTGCCGAGCGTCTGTATGAATGGAGCACGCACCCTAAAATCAGGGGAGGAGAATTTTATGTGGCTTATTTTAAGGATTATCTTGTCAACGACCAGGCTGTAGATGCTATCGGTTTCTTCAAATCGGAAAACAAGGATACTTTTTTAAAGGTTCTTCCTTCCGAAGGTGGTTTTTCAATTGAAGTGGACAGGGGATCTAATGTAAATAAACTGGATAAAGGTTGCCTGGTATTTAATCTTGAAAAAGAACAAGGGTATATTGTATCTATTGTCGACAATATCAATAAAGGGACGGAGGCCCAGTACTGGACAGATGATTTCTTGCATCTTCGCCAACGTCAGGATGAATATTATAATACCCAGAATGTATTGACTTTGACAAAGAATTTTATTACAAAAGAACTTCCCCAACAATTTGAGATCAGCAAAGCCGACCAGGTAGATTTGCTTAATAGGTCTGTTAACTTCTTCAAAAAGAATGATAGCTTTGACATGGAAGAATTCACCAACGAAGTTATTGGACAACCTGATATAATAGACAACTTTACCCGATTTAAATCGGATTACCAAAAGGAATATGAATTGGAAATTGCAGACACTTTTGATATTTCCGAGAGTGCCGTTAAGAAACAGGCGCGGGTTTTTAAAAGTGTTATTAAATTAGACAAGAATTTTCACATTTATGTTCACGGAAACCGGGAACTGATCGAACAGGGAATGGATGAAAATGGCAGAAAATATTATAAGATCTATTATCAGGAAGAGAATTAAGAAACAAAACGAAATAATACATAACATGGAGTAAGCAGGAAGGATAAAACCGATAAAATAGATAAAGCCGATAAAAAGCAGAAAAACTATTTATAATTTATAGTTTATAATTTTGAACTAGTTTCACTAACCACTATTCCTGTAAATTCATTTAACTTGTGAACTTCTATTATATTGCCTGAAACTATAACTCCCTCCCTGTTTTATCTTCCTACTATTCTTTTTACTTTATTGAAATATTTGAACGGAGCATATTTTACCGGCAAATCAATCCACGTAGGAGTGTTTACGATAGCCCGCCTGTTGCTGAATGAAAGGAAACTCTCCCTACCGTGGTATTTTCCAAGTCCGCTGTTGCCTACTCCTCCAAAAGGCAAATGAGCGTTGGTAAAATGCATGAGCGTATCGTTGATACAGCCTCCTCCGGAAGTTGTTCTCGATAAAATATCCTTCGCCTTTTTGCTTTTTCCGAAGTAATAGAATGACAAAGGCTTCTCGCGCGTATTAATATAGTCAACAGGTTCGTTTATATTCTTAAAAGTCATTACCGGTAAAATCGGCCCGAATATTTCTTCCTGCATAACAGGAAAGTCCGGATGTATATTAGTAATAATAGTAGGGGAAATGTATTTCTCCGCTTTGTCTATTTTTCCGCCGTAAATGATAGAACCGTGTTTCATTAAATTCTCCAGTCGATCCATCGCTTGTGAATTAATAATACGGGGATAATATTTACTTTCTTTACAGTCTTTCCCAAACATACCTTCAATAGCGTTAATCATCTTTTTGATCAATTCATCTTTTATGTCTTGATGAACAAATAAATAATCCGGAGCAATACAGGTTTGTCCGGCATTAATTGTTTTTCCCCAGATGATTCGTTTTGCGGCAATATCAAGATTTGCGTCGAGATCAACAATACAAGGACTTTTCCCTCCTAATTCCAATACAACGGGAGTGAGGTATTGCGAAGCCGCTTTCATAACTACTTTTCCTAAACTTGGACTTCCCGTAAAGAAAATGATATCAAATCGTTGTTGTAAAAGCATGGTATTGACATCCCGGTTCCCTTGCGTTATTGCAACATAATTATTATCAAAGGTCTCAAGGATTAACTTATTTATGGCATTGGCAACATTAGGTGTGTAAGGAGATGCTTTTAAAACACTACAACAACCGGCAGATATGGAGCCAATCAAAGGATTTATTAATAGCTGGAATGGATAGTTCCATGGAGAGATAATCAAGGAAAGACCAAGAGGTTCATAAATAATCTTACTGGCAGATGGTTTTAGAAAAAGAGGCGTGGGTACTCTTTTAGCTTTTGCCCAATTCTTTAGATGTTTGATATGGTTGTTGATCTCCTGTAAGACAACGCTTATCTCCGTAAGATAAGCTTCTTCGTATGATTTGTGCAGATCTTCCCAGAGAGCATTGGTTATCTGTTTTTCATATTTTAAGATATTTACTTTTAGCTTTTTTAGTTGATCGATCCGGAATGAGATATCCTTTGTTCGGTTGGTCGCAAAGAAAAGGCGCTGCCGTTTTAGTATATCTTCAATTTCATTTAATGTTGTTTCTGTCGTCATTTGATATGTTTTATTTTTTGTGTCCTGTAAATTGATCCATTGTATTATACATTCCCATTACATTTCCCACTAACCAGTCAAACCATCGAATGGGAAGTATCCCTTCACAAAACCGTATAAAACGCATTGAAAAGGGCATGCTCAGGGAGATCCTGTTCTTTTCAATAGCACGGATAATCCGCTTGGCTACTTTTTCTGCGTCCAAGATAGGAATGCGGGATTTAACACCATCAAACATCCCTGTATTAATGTAATAAGGATTCACCGTGGTAATATGTACATTAGTCTTGAGCTTTTTCATCTCCAGGCGAACACTGTCAGACCATCCGATCGCAGCCCATTTACTGGCAGCATATACCGACATTTTAGGATTGGATATCAATCCCGCAAGGGATGCAATATTACAAATATGCCCACGATTGTTGCTTATCATTTCCGGTAAAAATTCCAAGGAAACATGCATGGGAGCTAAAGAATTAACATACATTGTGTCTGCTATATCTTTATGGTTATGATCATGGAAATATTTCCCTACAACAATACCTGCATTGTTGATGAGAATATCGATCCCACCAACATCTTTCTTTACTTCAACGGCAGCTTCCATAATCTGTTCAAGACTGGAAACATCAACACGATAGGCATGAACATTCCCAAACATGGATAATTCCGCAACTGTCCTGTTTATTTTAGAGGGGTTATTTCCCCAGATAATTAATTCACCCTTGCGCTCTAAAACTAATTTCCCCATAATCTTACCTATACCGGAAGTTCCGCCTGTAATTAGAACTTTTTTCCCTTTGAACTCACTCATGGCTTTTTAATTAACTTGTGTAACTTTGGTTAATAAATAGTATATACAAAAATAATGCAATAATAAATACAGGAAGAAAGATTATAATAGTTGTTCCTATATGAATTTATTCATTCCAATGCTTTTTTGTAGTTTAATTTATAGTTACTGTTAAAAAAGAAAGTACTTTTGTAAAAATAAGAACCAAATGAATAAAGTTGATTTTTTAGTTATCGGTTCGGGAATAGCAGGATTAAGTTTCGCTTTAAAAGCAAAGGAATATGGAAAAGTGTGTATTATTACCAAAGATACCGCACAAGAGACATCCACACGCTATGCCCAAGGCGGAATTGCTGCTGTAATGTATGATCCCGATACATATGAAAAACATATTAAAGATACAATGATAGCCGGTTGTGAGTTGTCGGATCCGGAAATTGTTCGTATTACGATTACGGAGTCTACCGAGCGGGTGAAAGATCTTATCCAATGGGGTGTGGATTTCGATAAAACCACTTCCGGCAGATACGATCTGGCAAAAGAAGGCGGGCATTCCGAGTTCAGGGTTTTGCATCATAAAGATGAAACGGGTTTGGAAATACAACAAAAATTATATTCCCAGGCAAAAGAAGACCCTCAAATTGAAATCCGGGAAAATTATTTTGCCGTAGAACTTATCACGCAGCATCATTTAGGCGTAGTAGTCACCAAACATTCTACGGATATCCAATGTTATGGGGCATACGTATATAATCCCCATACACGAAAAATAGAGCCGATCCTTGCAAAGTGTATTATTGTTGCCACCGGAGGGATCGGAAATGTATACAGTAATACCACCAATCCACCAATATCGACAGGAGATGGCATTGCGATGGTACACCGTGCCAAAGGAATGATACGCGGAATGGAATTCGTACAGTTTCATCCTACTGCATTGTATTATCCTGCAGAACGTCCTTCATTCCTGATTACGGAAGCATTGCGTGGAGCAGGGGCCAAACTGAAAGATCTGAAGGGTAACGAGTTCATGCCGAAATATGACAGCCGGGGTTCGTTGGCACCCAGAGATATTGTTGCCAGAGCAATAGACAATGAAATGAAGATCAGCGGTGATGACCATGTTTATCTGGATGCAACGCATCTGGATAAATTTGTTTTCTTCAATCATTTTCCTAATATATACAGTAAATGTTTGAGTATCGGTATTGATTCCACTAAAGATATGATACCGGTCGTTCCGGCTGCGCATTATTCTTGCGGAGGTATTTACGTTGATCAATGGGGAGCTACCACGATAGAGAATTTGTATGCATTGGGAGAATGTGCTTCTACCGGGTTACATGGAGCAAATCGTTTGGCGTCCAATTCCCTGTTGGAGTCGTTGGTGTTTTCCCATCGTGCATGTGAGCATGCTGCCAAAAGAATAAATTCCATTACTTTCCAGGAAGGAATTCCATCCTGGGATGCGGAGGGTACTGTTTCGAATGATGAAATGGTTTTAGTTACCCAAAGCGTTAAGGAATTGCAAGCCATTATGAGCAATTATGTGGGGATTGTCCGGTCTGATTTACGGTTGCAGCGGGCATTTGACCGGTTAAATATTATTCACCGGGAAACGGAAGCATTGTATCAACGTTCGGTGGTTACCAAACCTATTTGTGAGTTGCGTAATATGGTGGGCACTGCCTACTTGATTATCCGCGAAGCAATGAAAAGGAAAGAAAGCTTAGGATTACATTATTCGATTGATTACCCGCCTAAGATTATATCGTAGCAAGCTTGTCATAGTGCAGGCTTACAAAGGCTTGAATGGACAATATACGTGCAAATTTGTACAAATGTTTCAGTGGGGTGCATCCCTGCTTTTGGCAAACTAGTCGTTAGACAATTGCTCATTGCTGTTTTCTATGCCATCACTGTTGTTATTCCATACACTTATTATTCACTTTTTATTCGCCCCGAACCAGAACCGCTGAAATCAATTTTTGGGGTTCCACGATAAGTGATATCTCCTGAACCCGATATATAGGCTTTTAAATAATCTGTAGCCCAAGTATACACATCACCAGAACCACTTACGCGAATATCGGCATTATTTGTTTTAAACTCTATTCCTTTAAACTTCCCTGAACCCGAAATTTTTACAGTTGAATTATTACTTGTCCCATTAACAGTTATATTGCCCGAACCTGAAATAGTAGCAGTTAAATTATCACATTCAACATTTGTGTTAAAACTCCCCGAACCTGAAATCTCCGCAGCAAAATTATCGCATTCAACATTTGCGTTACATTTCCCTGAACCTGAAATTTTTGATTTAAACGTTGGTACAACAATTTTCTCCAAAGTCTCAAAACTTCCAGACCCTGATATGGAGACCTCTGTTAGCAGTGGGCAATAGACATCTACCATAAATTTCGTAAATGAATAGCTGCCATTTTTTGTGCCGACATGCAATATGTTATTCTTTTCGGTAATTTTGACATATTTCAAAAGATTTTCGTCTACTGTAAGAACCACACGATATTCTTGACTTTCATGAAAAGATACTTGAGCATTACTGCTTATAGAGACTTCTTCGAATGACGATACCATTTTTTCTGACGTTATTATATTTCCGTCTCCTTTATGACAAGATATAATAATAATAGCAAATACTGCAAAAAGAAGGATTGATAAAAGCCTACCCATATTTAAATTATTTTCAAATTTCCCTTTTTGTGTCATATTATCTCGTTTGTAAATGATTATATTCAATCTTATATTCATTTTTTTACACACCATTCCCACTAACATATAATGTTTCGATGACTTTGCGAAGTAGCAGGTTCATTATAGATAGTGTGAACTACACACTTGCAAAGATACATATATTTTCTATATGAGCCATGCCCACCATCAGGGCAATCTTCTAAGTCAATTTTCGACAACTTCTCATAACAGATTATTTCTTTTGGAGATGCTTATGAAAATTCCCCATAGCAATCTGCCGGTAATAATCACAA
Source organism: Bacteroidales bacterium (assembly GCA_031553535.1). Lineage (GTDB taxonomy): Bacteria > Bacteroidota > Bacteroidia > Bacteroidales > WCHB1-69 > JAIROC01. The sequence continues at coordinate 102,617 of JAVBLM010000001.1, forward strand.
GAGGGTATATCCACAATGAATGTTTGGTTATTCTTGAGGTTCAGGTTAAATAATTTATTTGTTAATGGCTCTCCATAGAGAGTAATTAATTTAATTACTTCATTTGCTTGCAGGCTACCTATAACACCGGGTAAGACACCAAAAACACCTACAACACCTTTCTGTGAAGCGATCATTTCCTCTTCGTCGGGAAACAGGCAACGGTAAGTACTCCCCTGTTCGTAATTAAATACGGAGAGTTGCCCTGAAAACTCGGAAATAGCTCCATAAATGAAAGGTTTATCCAGTCCGACACAAACGTCGTTAATCAGGTAACGTGTTTTAAAATTGTCGGTTGCATCTACAACAATATCTACATTTTTTATCAGTTCAACAGCATTATCACATGAGAAATATTCATGGAAGGCTTTTATTTCAACATCGGAATTTAGTCCTTGCAGGCTTTTGAGGGCTTCCAATGCTTTAGATTTTCCTACCTGAGCTTCTCTATATAATATCTGACGTTGCAGGTTATGAATGGATATGATATCTGCATCAATAATGGATAACTTGCCGATTCCGGCTGCAACTAGATAGGGACAGACTGCAGAACCTAATCCCCCACCACCGATAACGAGTACAGATGCCTGCCTGATTTTTTGCTGGCCTTCTGCTCCTATTTCGGACAACATAGTTTGACGGTTGTATCTATCCATTGTTCTATTCAAAACTATCCCAGTCTTTCCAGACTACTTCATATCCTTTGTCCGCAATCATTTCAAGCATTTCCTCCGGAGAGCGGTTATCATTGACGGCAAACTGTTCCAGTTCTTCTTTTTGACTATATCCACCCGGTTCGGTTTTGGAACCGGCACTCATCGAAGTAATCCCCAAAGATACCATATTATTGCGGAATATGCGATCCTCCCTGGTTGTCAAAGACATTTCAATATCGTTATCAAAAATCCGGAATGCCCAGATCATTTGTGCAAATTGTTTATCCGTGACATCAAAACCCGGCTGAAAGCTTCCTTCATGGGGACGCATGCGTGGAAAAGATATCGAATACTTGCTTTTCCAATAATGTTTTTCCAGGAACCGCAGATGCATGGCCATGAAAATAGATTCTATACGCCAATCTTCCAGTCCGAGCAAAGCTCCCAAGCCTATTTTATGGATACCGGCTTTGCCCAGGCGTTCGGGAGTTTCCAGTCTCCATTGGTAATCTTTTTTCATTCCTGCCGGATGATAATGAGGATAACGATTCCGGTTATACGTTTCCTGATAGATATATACCCCATAGAGCCCCGAATCTTGTAATCGTTTATAATCCTTGACAGAAAGAGGTTGTACTTCCAATGATACTTGTTTAAAATAGGGCTTTACCAGTTGTATCGCATGTTCAATATAATCAACACCGGCATGTACGGGAGATTCTCCTGTAAGCAAGAGGAGGTGTTCAAATCCCATGTCTTTAATTATGCTTATTTCTTTCATAATCTCTTCATCGGATAAAATAACACGGTGTATCTTATTATTATGGTTGAATCCGCAGTATATACAATGATTCAGGCATTCGTTGGAAAGATATAACGGAATGTAGAATTGTATTGTCTTCCCAAACCGTTTTTGAGTTGCTTCCCGGCTCAAATGCGCCATGGTTTCCAGATAATGTTCGGCAGCAGGAGAAACCAATGCTTTTAAATCTTCTATGTCCAAATGCTGTTTATTCAAAGCATGTTCTACATCAAAAGCCGTTTTATTGTATATCTCTTCTCCGGTTTGTTCCCAGCGGAGATCTTTAATTGTATCGTAAAATGTCATTTTGCTATTCCTGTTTTTATTGTGAGAATATTACAAAATTACTAAATTTTGCTAACTGTTTCGCTGTTTACTTAATGATTTTGCTCTTTAGGATTTTGCCGTTTTATAGATTTATTCATTATAAAATTATACCTTTGTGTTCTAAATTAATCAACACCTTATTTAATATGAAGAAATGGATAGTATCTTTCTTGACAGGAATCTTATTTTTTGCACCGTCTTTTCTAGCAGGGCAAAACAAGATGATCATTTTTGATGAAATATTATTTTACGACGGATATAACAATCTGGACACCTTAGCCGATGAAATTGTTGACGTTCCGGATACCGTTATTCGACTTACGACCAGCCTAATAACAATGAAGTTAACAGAAGGTCAATTAAATATGATGGATGGGACAATTATCATGGACGTTGTTCTCAAAGCGGCTTGCGATAATTACAACCGCCTCGGTCATGTAAACCTTGCCCTTGTACCTAAAGATTCCTCTTCGTATTCGTATTCCACCGAAGGTGTGAAACATATAGAGTTAGGTCGATTTATTACTCCTTTTATGAATAAAAACATACAACCCGATACGGTTCCCTATCAATTTGATATAAGTAACTTGAAACATGTTTTTCAAGATCAGGATTTACGGGAGCAATACAATTTTTGGATGGAATTGGAAGTATTTGGTGATCCTTCTGCTGCAGATACCGGAATATCGGGTTGCTCCGGCAGGAATGACGTTTTCTACGGAACATTATCTTTTACAACCTCTTCTACTGCTACCGGATTGGAAACAGGTAACGGATTCGCTCCTTTATTTTTCAAACAGAACTTAAACAATTATGAAGAAGGAGCAACTGATGAAATAGGGAAAACGGTTAAAACAATCTCTTTTTCTATCGATGAAAACTTAACCGATGCCCAATTTGTATTGATCACCTCCAATCACGGATCAAATGCAGGCGGAGAAGAATACAATAGGAGGACGCATTATATTTATTTAAATGGTGAAGTAATAGAAAGCTATCTTCCCGGACGTATATCCTGTGAACCATTTAGAGATTATAATACACAAGATAATGAAATATACGGGTCTTCTTCAAAAACAGACTCTGCCTGGCAATCATTCAGTAACTGGTGCCCGGGAGACGTAATTGATACAAGAATAATTGATTTGGATACACTAACACCAGGCACGTATACATTTAAAATTGATGTTCCTGATGCCGAATTTGTAAACGGAGAAGGAAACTTTCCTTTGTCTCTTTACATACAAGGGAAGACAAACGGAACTATAACCATCGTAGATAATCCTGGTACCGATGGTAAAGATACGACATTTGTTGTATTTGATAAGATATTATTTTACGATGGATATAATACATTAGAAAAATTAGCCAATGAAATTGTCCCGGTTCCCGAAGGAGTTTTTCGACTCAAGACAAGCGTAGTCACAACAAAATTATCCGAAGAACAACTTGATTTATTGGATGGAGATATTATTATGGATGTAGTTATAAAAGCAGCCTGTGATAATTACGACCGCCTCGGTCATGTAAATCTTGCTCTTGTCCCCAAAGATTCTTCTTTGTATTCTTATTCCACCGAAGGTGTGGAGCATATAGAATTAGCTCGGTTTATTACTCCCTTTATGAATAAAAACTTAAAGCCAGACACGGTTCCCTATCAATTTAATGTAAGTAATATGAAGCATATTTTTCAAGACCGGAATTTGCGGGAAAAATATAATTTTTGGATGGAATTGGATGTTTTTGGTGTACCGTATGCCGCAAATACAGAAGTATCCGGATGTTCAGGCCGCAGTGATGTTTTTTACGGAACCTTGTCTTTTACAACTTCTTCCATTGCTACCGAATTGGAAACAGATAATGGATTTGCTCCTTTATTTTTCAAGAATACATTCAATAATTTTCAAGAAGGAGCAACTGATGAAATTGGGAAAACCGTCAAATCCATCTCATTTGTTATTGAGGAGGAGTTAACCGATGCCCAATTCGTATTGATCACCTCCAATCATGGAGCAAATTCCGGTGGGGAGGAATATAATAGAAGATGGCATTATGTTTATTTGAATGGTAAACAGATATTAATGTATCTTCCCGGACGTACTTCTTGCGAGCCATTCCGAGTGTATAATACGCAAGGTAATGGTATATATGGCGCTTCTCCGAGAACGAACGCGGTATGGCAATCGTTCAGTAATTGGTGTCCCGGTGATGTAATTGATACAAGAATAATTGATTTGGGCACATTAACACCCGACACGCATACCTTTAAAATTGAAGTCCCTACAGCAAAATTTGTGGACAGACAAGGAAATATTCCGTTATCTCTTTATTTACAAGGAAAAACGAATGGGAAAATAACCGTAATAGATAATCCTGTAAATAATTACTATTTCGATAAAGAGGAAACAGGGATCACTGTATTTCCAAATCCTTTCCAAACACATCTGATTCTACGGTTTGATAATCCAGGAAGTGAAAATGCAATAATCTCTCTTTACAATACGATGGGGCAATGTATATTGACCGAAAACCGGACCATTAACGATAACCAGGTAATACTTAATACAAACAAACTAAGCGACGGAATATATTATTTGAAGATAATCCTTGGCAAGGAAGTACATACGATAAAAGTAGTTGCCCAGTAAACATTCAACCACCTAAAAAACACCCCGAAGCAAATTTTCGGGGTGTTTTTTTTAAGTTCCTCCGTTTAGCTGAGATTCCTGGCCCCAGTCGTTTTACATGTTTTTGGATTTCACAAATACATGTAAAACTATGTCTAGTTGCTTACTTAATAGCTTGCTGCGTTATTTACTGAAAATTCAGTTACGATTTTTAAATATATCTTAAAAAGATGTACCTTTGCATGTCGAAAATAAAAAATGTACATATGAGATTTGCTTCTAAAACAAATATTTCTATACTACTATTAGTATCTATGTCGTGTTTATTATCTTGTAATAAACATAAGATAAACGCAGACGCATACGGTTCCTTTGAATCGGATAATATTATCGTTTCTGCTCAGAGTGATGGGATGGTCCTGGATTTTGCCGTACAGGAAGGACAATCATTGGAAGCCGGAGACTATATCGCCACAATCGATACAGCAGCTTTGGTTATGCAGAAAAAGAAACTGGAATTGCAACTGGATGCTTTCCTGGCACAATACACAACAATCCCTAACCGGTTCAAGGTTTTGAACGACAGTTTATTAAAAGTAAGCCATTTGATAAGCAACATAGGCATAATATCCAAAGATAATAACTCCTTACGGAAAGAATTGGACAGCCTCCATCGCAAAAAGAAAGACATAGAAAAAGCGATTGATTCACAACGAAAATCTTTCTCTACCCAGACTAAATTATTGGCAGTACAGGCAGAACAACTGTATCTACAATTGCAGCAGTTGAATGATGTTATTTCCAAGTGCAGGTTAATAAGCCCCATTAATGGAACAGTATTAACCAAATACATTAATACCTATGAACTTGTAGGGGCAGGTTCTCCGATTGTTCGTATTGCGGACCTGTCGCAGATGAATCTGAAAGTGTATGTAACCGAAGACCAGTTGTCTTCCCTAAAATTAGGAGGTACCTGTTCGGTGTATATTGATGATGAAGATATGGAGTTGAAGGAATATCAGGGAACGATAACCTGGATTTCATCGGAATCGGAATTTACTCCCAAAATGATACAAACGAAAAAGGAACGGGTAAATCTGGTATACGCCGTCAAGATTAAGCTGGAAAATGATGGCGGTATAAAAATGGGAATGCCGGGAGAAGTAGTATTTCATTGATTTTAGTGCAACCATATGAAACCAATGGAGGTTATAGGAATATCAAAAAGCTTTGGGCAGACCCAGGCTTTAGATGATATTTCTTTTTCTATCGAAGAAGGTGAACTATTCGGATTGATAGGGCCCGATGGTGCAGGTAAGTCAACATTATTTGATGTATTGGTGACATTAACTCACCCGGACTCCGGAACAGCGAAAATCGAAGGGCTCGATCTGATAAAGGACTACAAGAAAATACGGCAGATTATCGGTTATCTTCCCGGGCGATTCTCGTTGTATGGGGATTTAAGCTGCGAGGAGAATCTGGGCTTTTTTGCAAAGTTATACGGGGAAAGTATTAAGAAGAATTACAAACTGATCGCTCCGATTTGGGAACAATTGCTTCCCTTTAAAGACAGAAAAGCTTCTGCATTATCCGGAGGGATGAAACAGAAGCTATCTCTTTGTTGTGCGCTGGTTCATAAGCCAAAGATTTTATTTTTGGACGAACCCACAACGGGGGTAGATCCTGTATCGAGGCGTGAATTATGGGATATCCTTACGTTACTGAAGAAAGAAAATATCAGTGTATTTGTATCCACTTCGTATATGGAGGAAGCTACATTATGCAGCAGAATAGGGTTGATTCAGGCAGGAAAACTTTTGGGCAGCAATACTCCCAAACAGATTCAAAGTAATTTTAAAGGGGTTATATTTGCATTACATACCGATACGATTTATCAGTTATTGCAAAATCTGGAAGACTTTAAAGAAGCACCGGATGTTTATGCCGCCGGACAACAGGTTAATGTTGTTATGGAGAATCTTTCACAGGAACAATCCTTACGCTCGTATCTCGAAACAATACCTGTCAAAATAAAGAATATCGAACATATAGAGCCATCTATCGAAGATTGTTTTATCCAACTAATGAAAATAAAAGATGATGAATAAATACAGGGATTTGATTCGGCAACTTCCGGACTTTCCCAAACAGGGGGTTCTTTTCCAGGATATTAATCCTTTACTGTCTAACTGGAAAGCGTTACAGGAAGCAAGCGATGATTTGGCAATTGCAATTCAAGAGATAATGCCTTTTGTTACAAAGGTTTTATGTATAGAAGCACGCGGATTCATTCTCGGGGGTATTTTATCTACACTATTGAATGCGGGTTGTGTCCCTGTGCGCAAGAAAGGGAAACTCCCCCCTTATAAATCGGTTGAAAACATAGACTATGAACTGGAATATGGAATAAACAGCATCAGTCTGGATACATCCTTATTGGAATACAATGATAAGATTGTTATCCTGGATGATGTTTTGGCTACGGGAGGTACGGCAGAAGCCACATATTTGATGTTAGCAAGAGAAGTCGAAAAAGGAAATCTTGCTCCTTTTGAAAAGAGGAATGTATGTTTTGCTTTTCTGTTGGAGATAGAGGCTTTGAGAGGAAAGGACAGATTGTATCAGCATACGCAAATCCCCGAAGGGAATATAATCTCATTGATCAGGTTATAAGTCATAGAAATAGTGATTAGTTGTTAGTGGTTAATAGTGCACGAAATAAACAACAGAGTGTCATTGGTAGCTTGACCCACACCCGAACACAAAGCATGTGAGTGCATCGAATGCAGAGAGATAATCTCCTTAAAAAAGGGGATGCTGAAACAAGTTCAGCATGACGGCAATGTTCTGGTTAAGAACATCATTGCAAGGAACGAAGCAACTCAGAAAACACATAACACGTTACAAGGATCAATCAAATAAGCGAACCAACAAAAGGGAAACTATATGAAATATTATATTATATCGGGAGAGGCATCGGGGGATTTGCACGCATCCAACCTGGTGAAGCAATTATTCCGTATAGATGACCAGGCCCGGATTCGCGCCTGGGGTGGTGATTTGCTGCGAGCACAAGGTGCAAAGGTTGTTAAAGATTATAAGGATCTTGCCTTTATGGGATTTGTGGAAGTGGCCATGAATCTTCGTACAGTGTTGAATAACCTGGAATTCTGTAAAAAAGATATTCTGGCATATAACCCTGATGTTGTTATTCTAGTAGACTATCCCGGATTTAATTTGCGTATTGCGAAGTTCTTGCACAAGCAGAATATCAAAACCTTTTACTACATTTCCCCCCAGGTATGGGCATGGCACAAATCACGTGTTAAAGGCATACGGAAATATGTTGATGAGATGTTCGTCATTTTACCTTTCGAGAAAGAATTTTATGCAAAGCATCATATGAATGTCCATTATCTGGGGCATCCCCTTCTGGATGAGGTACGGAATGCCGTTCTTACCGATGGTTTCAGGAAGAAGAACGGATTGGACGACCTTCCTGTCATTGCCATTCTACCGGGTAGCCGCAAGCAGGAAATCCAGCGGATGTTACCCGCCATGCTGGAAGTAAGCCGTAAAATCCAGGGATATCAATTTGTCATTGCCGGCGTAGAACATCACAGGGACTTATATTCTTCCTTAATGACAGGATTTGATGTCAAAATCATCTTCCATCAAACATACGATCTATTGGCTAATAGTTATGCCGCCGTGGTTACTTCGGGCACGGCAACGTTGGAAACAGCCTTGTTTAACGTTCCGGAGGTGGTTTGTTATAAAGGGAATTATGTGTCGTATCTCATCGCAAAGAATTTAATTAAGGGGATCAACTATATTTCGTTGGTGAACCTTATTGCAGACAAGGAGGTAGTAAAAGAACTCATTCAACACGAGATGAATCCGGATACCCTTTTGCATGAACTGCAGTTGATTTTGGGAGAGACCCCTCGCCGGCGCCAAATGCTGGAAGATTACAAAACAATACAACAACGGTTAGGGGATGGAAATGCATCCAGGGAAATTGCCCGGTTGATGTACGGATTGTTACTGGGACAGAAAAATTAACTCAGAATGGTTTATATTGCTTCGATGGAAAATGCCGGGTCTTTCCAAAACTTTCATGCAATCATGTAAAACGTTCTCGGGCTTTCCCGAAATCTTCAAACGAGAGTGTAAAATGCTTTCGGGTCTTCCCGAAATCTCCAAACGAGAGTGTAAAACGTTTTCGGGTCTTCCCGAAATCTTCAAACGAGAGTGTAAAATGTTTTCGGGTCTTCCCGAAATCTTCAAACGAGAGTGTAAAATGTTTTCGGGCTTTCCCGAAATCCCCAAACAAGAGTGTAAAACGTTTTCGGATCTTCCCGAAATCTTCAAACGAGAGTGTAAAATGCTTTCGGGTTCTCCCGAAACTGCCGAATCAAAGGGTAAACTGTTTTTAGGAAATGCCGGATGAATAAAAATCTTCAAAAAGGTTCTTCTTTATAAGAGATGATCAAGAACTGCAGTTTTTATTGCAAAAAACAGAACCGGAAAAAATACCTGCCCCCGTTTGGCCAAGGTTCTTGACCTTGGTTGCTTTATCTTTACAGGTTTTACCTGTTCTCTAATGATTTATTAACAGAAGTTACGCAAGTTAAAAGAAGTTACAGGAAGTTATCATTCGCCAAGCAGCTCATTCTTTTGTTGATTTGGTTATTCCTTGTTACTTCCTATATGTTGAATTTTACCCTTTTATCGGCTTTATCCACTTTATCGGTTTTATCCTTTCTGCTTGTTGCCTTCTGCCTGTTGCGTTACTATAACGTTTCCACTTGCGTAACTTCTATTATTAACTGTTGAGATTCTTTCCTTTTTTGCAAATGTAAATATCTTTTTCAGGCAGTAGCCTGCATGGATAGATTCTGTTCAGGAAAATCCTAAGCTCAACCACCGGATTGCTTTCATTCCTCGTCAATAATACCGTTCTGATCTTTCAGTGCGTTATTACCTAACCCATCAACTGTTATAAATTAATCCTTCCTATGCCTTTATATCTTCTTCGATAGGACGGAATCCCTCTCCTAAGATCTCGGTAGCATTGATGATGGTAATAAAAGCTTTGGGGTCGATTTGATGGATATATTCCCGTAAAGTAACTACCTGCCGGCTGTTGATTACCGTGAAAATAACATCTTTTTCGGTTCCGTTATACATTCCTTTTCCATGGAAAAAAGTCCCTCCGCGATGCAGGTCGTGAATGATTTTCTTGCTGATCAAATCATTTTTATCGGAAATGATGAATATGGCTTTGTCAAAGCTCAATCCCTGCATGAAGGTATCAACGGCTTTCCCATATACAAAGACGGTAAATAAGGAATACATCGGTATTTTCCAATCTCCGAAGGCGATCAATCCCATAACGACAATAATGGAATCGACAATAATTAAGGTATATCCGACAGGAATATGCGAATAACGGGTAAGTATCTTGGCCAGTACGTCGGTGCCGGCACTGGTTCCTTTTGCCCGGAGGATCATTGCCACGCCAAAACCCAAGATGGCTGATCCGTAAATACATGAAAGCAGAATATCTTCTTTTACAATAGGACCTATCCCAAAATGATTGGAAAGAAAGGTAAGTAAGTCCACAAATACTGCCGTCGAAACAAAGGTTACGATTGTCCGGGGAAGGAATCCCTGACCAAAAACCCTAAACGCAATGATCACCAAGGGAATATTAAAGCACAGGGAAGTCGCCCCGATAGGCAATCCTTCAGGGAACATGCTGAATAATCCTACTGTCTTATAATGCAGGATAATAGATATCCCGTATACTCCCCCGGGAATGATCTTGTGCGGGGTGATAAAAAAGACATATGATATAGCAACGATAAAGGCACCCAGGACAATTTTCACATAGTCCGTTATTACTTTCTTACGTTTCTGTTTATCCGTGAGGAAATGCGATGATGGTAATTTTATAGATGCCGGCATGAATGTTAGAATGCTAATAATCCTATGTTAACTGTAAAGCTGAGCCAATAAAGGCCGAGAATCCGTCCTTTGGCATAGTCTCCAATAGGTTTATCTCCCGCAGTATAAAAAAAGCCACCCCTGTTATTATAAAACATGGTATTGAATCCTCCAAAAGGAACCCCAAGCGAAAAGGCTGTAGAAAGATGTAACATATTAAAAAATAAAAAGTCGTTACCAAATTCGAATTTGCATGCAAAGATACGATCTTTTACCATTGATAAGTCATCCAAACTGTAAGGATGTTTATAAAAAAAGCCGTCGAATTGGAATTTAACGTAAGGTCCTATCGGAGCATGTGCCCTGGAACCTAAATATTGTTTATAGAAAATGCCAAATCCATGCGCTTTTAAGTCGGCAATAGGTTCTTCATCGTTATATTCCTCATCAAGATCTATATAACCATTCCATTCTCCCGGATAATAATATTTGGTATTGAAGTAGTGGTAAGCAACTCCCACCGTTCCCAGTCTCCATGCGATACATTCCACGCTGGGAGATAAGGTATAATTGAACGAATACCATTTACCATAATGATCGGGATTGTTGAAAAAGTTAGGTTTCTCCCACGCCGGGGAGAATTCAGCCCCCATATTAATCAGAACCCGTTTACCCATAAACCCGGTGTTTTGGGCATTCGATGGAAATAGGAACAGTAATAACAGGGATAGGCTTAATGATAAAATAAGCATATTATTCTTTTTCATTATTTGTTTCCTCCTTTCTTTATTTGATACAGGCAATCATAGAGGTAGGCATTAACAAGTCCGGCTTGAGAGGCTGTAGCATTAATATTATTCCGTTGGGCAAAAAAGACTTTGCCTGTCTCTATCTCAATTACATTAACCGATATCTGCGACTCTCTGCGTGGAAAGAAGAACTTTGTGATATAAGCAGGAGCAACAACCGGGCAGATAATAGAAAACGCCAGATCCTGGAACTTATCATACGACAGATATCTGCCGTTGGTCATGGTTATGGATACCAGGCTGATATATTTACAGTTTAGATCGCTTGCTATTTGTTTCATTTCGTTATTCCTGTAAAAAACCATGTTTTCGCTGATGTTATACACATCCTGCAACCAGTCCATTATTTTGCTGTATTGATTGTATTGATCGGTCGTGAACGTTACCAATTGTTTTTTTTCAATTATTGTTGCGTTCATATCCAGTTTCCTGGTGCCTTTCTTTATAACATTGGCTATTTCTTTCTTCCCCGCCGCGCTTTTTTTAGCAACTACATTATAATCTTTCACAAACTGGTAAAAAGGTTCTAAAAACAGTATCCCATTATTTCCAATGCCTTTGTTGCTTGCAGATTGAACCAGATTTATGATGGATTCATCCTCCATGTCATTTTTTGTTTGTTGCACCAACGCAACAAAACCCTCATCCTGCTTGAGATCAACAAGCATGTAATTAACTGTTTTAAACTTCTCTGACGGTTTTACCTTTGTTATGGAAGTGCTTTTAATACGATCGTATTTACTTTGCGAAGCATTCTGAGTAGTTGTATCAATAGCAGATCCACCCTCTTCCGTGATTTCTGCATTGGCAGGATAATCTGAAAAGTCGTTCAGGTTTAATTTGTTTTTGCCAAGCATATCTTTTATTGCATCAGCACACATTGCCAGAAGATGTTCATTGCCGGACGATTTTTTGTAGGCTTGCCACAGCAGCCGTATTGCCAATACATTTAATTCCTGCCTGCTCAATTCGCCGAAGAAGTGATATATCTGTTGCTTTTCGCCTTCAATATCGGATGGCCTTGGCAATACCTCACGTAAAGATCCTCCTTGTTTGTGCTTGCTTAATCCATAAACAGCAATGGCCATCGCATTTTGCAGGTAGCTATTTTCAGGCATTGAGGTTTGTGCCAGTACATAGGCATTATAATACGCATTCCCATAATCATGGCGGATCAGGTATTGATGAATGCATTCCAAACGGGCAATCGATTGTATCTGATCGAATAAGTCTTTGCTTTGCACAAACGCCAGGCGTCCTTCATCATTCTTTGTGTCGCATATGTTTTTAGCTGCAGTCCGGCGTTTTAGGATATTAGGGTGTGTGCTGAGGGTATCTATATAATCTTCCCGGCTACGGATTGGCTTCACATTTTCCAGGTAATACTTATCAGGAAAGGTATAGAAACCGGTTTCAACCATGGATCGCTTAAAAGGAAGATTATCAAATGGAAGATATCCGTATTGCAAAACGTCGAATACTCCTTCCATCGCTTTATAGCTGTATTTCGAAGATGCATAATACCGCTGAAGCGCATAACGGTCGGCATCATTTTCATTTTCCCGTGAACGGTTATGATAATTGAGGTAATGGTTGAAGTCTCCGTTCTTTTCCAGCTTCATTTCATGTTTATCAGCAATATGAACGATCTCATGTGCCAATATGAAAGCAATTTCGGCTTCATTGGTTGCCTGTGCCAACAGTCCGGTATTGACGAAGATGTATCCCCGGGTTGTCGCATATGCATTCACGTTGGGCGACTTAACCACAAAAAGAGATATCTCGTCACGCAGTTGAGCATTATTCACCAGCAAATTGCCCAGGATTGTATCTAAATACCGGTTCAATGATGTACCGTATACCACCTTGCCGCTTTGGAATAGCGTCTTCATAAAAGTATCGTCTTCGCTTTTCTTGTCGGAAGTAAAACCATCCCGGAAAGACTGGGGCATTTCTCCTTCCGACATTAGTCCCGGATAATCGTTCAGGTTGATTTGTGCATGTACTTGTGATGCTGTTATTATGATAATAAAGATCAATAATTTTTTCATAGTATTGCTGTTATATATTGATTATAAAAATTCACAAAAACCATAAGGTTTAATTATCTTTTTGCATAGATTTAAGGAATACAAAAATAAAGATTATTTTAATGCAGAGTATATTTCATTGAATATTTTATACGGTTGATTATTCATTTAAAATAATTTAATTGAATAAAAAGAAATTTTATTATCTTTGCAAAGCATTTGATGCTATCGGTTATTATTTTGAAGATCTTTAATTGGGTATAGAAACTCTAAATTATTACCATATGAAACGATTATTACTTATTGTATCTATTTTATTAGCGGGAGTTACGGCCAAGGCACAATCTTCTGAGATTGGGCTTTGTGGAGGTGTATCGTTTTATATGGGAGACCTTAACCCGAAAAAAGTCTTTGGAGGGTCCCGTCCTGCAGGAGGAGTGATGTTCCGTTATAATATTAACCCGAGGCTTGCTTTCAAGGCAACCGCTTTGTTTGGTACTTTACAGGCAAGCGATGCAACAACAGGTGGAGATTTGGCCCGTAACTTGAGTTTTCGTTCCCCAATATCAGAACTTTCTGCCCAGATTGAATTAAATTTCCTGAAATTATTCAATGAAAGGGGAGAAAATCCATTTTCTCCTTATCTTTTTCTTGGAGTAGGTGTTTTTGCTTTTAATCCTCAAGCGGAACTTAATGGAATATGGTACGATTTACAACCCTTGGGAACAGAAGGACAGGATATGAATGTAAAAGATGCTTCCGGAAAAATGTACGATCAAAAACGATATTCGTTAACCAATTTTTGTATTCCATTTGGCATAGGGATGCGGGTTAATTTCCTGAAATATTATTGTGTCGGGTTGGAATGGGGATTTAGAAAAACATTTACCGACTATATTGATGATGTAAGCGGCACGTATGTAGACAGGGATTTTTTGATAGAATACCGTTCAGTTCTTGTTGCCGATTTGGCAGATAGAACAACAGTGACGAATTCCGAAGGATATCCCGAATACCATAAAGCAGGAACGGCCAGAGGAAATAATGCAAAAACAAAAGACTGGTATTCTTTTGCCACTCTTTCGTTTACTTTTAAATTGAATTATACGAAAGATTGTTTAAATACGAATAAGTCGGGAACATCAACCTCCCGGACAAAAGCAAAGAAGGCAAAACCCACACTGAAGTAATTGATAGATTATTCATGGTTTCTCTCGAAGATATAAAATCAAAACCCATTCCTGAACACATCGCTGTAATAATGGACGGAAATGGGCGTTGGGCGAAGCAGCGTTCACAACAAAGATTGGAAGGACACCGTCAAGGTGCTTTGGCACTAAGGCGTGTATTGGAAGGATGTTTGTCGGTTGGAGTCAAATACATAACCGTATATGCCTTTTCTATTGAAAACTGGAATCGTTCCCCGGAAGAGGTAGGAGGGTTAATGGAGTTGTTTATTGAGTATTGTCATAACGAACTGAGTACTCTGAATGATAACAATATTCGTTTCCGAGCCATTGGCAAGTTGGATATGCTAAGTAGCGAATGTTACCAAAAATTAAAAGTCACAGAAGAAAAGACAAAAGGCAATACCGCGTTAACATTGGTTATAGCGATTAGCTACGGCTCAAGATGGGAGATTACTCATGCTGCAAAACAGATCGCAGAGGATGTGAAATCCGGGAATATCCAGAGCGAACAAATAGATGAAACATTATTTTCCAATTATTTGACGACTAACTTTATGCCGGATCCCGACTTGCTGATCCGCACAAGCGGGGAATATCGTATCAGTAATTATTTATTATGGCAGATTGCTTATACGGAATTATATTTCACAGATGTATTATGGCCTGATTTTACAAAAGAAGAGTTATATAAAGCTATTGCAGACTTTCAGAAACGAGAACGCCGGTTTGGAAAGACAAGCGAACAAATTAATGAGGGGCTAAAATAAAACACTTTCTTTACCGTTGAGTTATTTATAATATTAAAAGAACTGGATGCAAAGCATAAGACTGTTTTTTACCACACTATTTATTGTTCTAATTTCATTATCTCATGCTCAGGTAGTATTAGAACCGGGTTCAAATTCAGATATCGAATTAAACTATTTAAATCCTGTAGAATATGAAATAGGAGGTATTTCATTTAGCGGAACAGCGGAATGTGATGTTCGGACTTTATATTTTGCAGTCGGGGACAAGATTAAAATACCGGGAGAGAAGATCCGTAAAACAATAGACAGATTATCCAAATCGGGTCTATATAAGGATAATATTCAGATTACAGCTAGTAAGATTTCCGGTAAAATCATTTTTCTGGATATCTATTTGGAAGAAGCTGCCCGTTTAAGTAGTTTTGTTTTCAAAGGAGTGAAAAAGAGCGATATTGAGGAATTCAATAAAAAGTTGAATCTTTCCCAGGGGAAGGTCGTTAATGAGAATTTAAAAACACTTATAAAGAATGTAGTAACGGATTACTATAAAGATAAAGGTTTCTATTTCACTTCAGTTGATGTTATAGAACAGAAAGATACGTTGAATGCTAACTTTGTAATGCTAGAGATCAAAGTAGATAAAGGGAAAAAAGTAAAGGTAGAAAGAATAAGTATACATGGTGCTGATGAAGTTGATCCGTTTAAATTACGGGCGGCAATGAAAGAAACCAAAACCCGGTTTTTATTTGAACCTTTTGAAAAAATAGATACGGCTATAGCAGATTTCTTTAAAAACCATGATAGATATAAAGGAAAAGATCTGGGACAATTGTTATTGAATTACTACTCAGACCGGGTAAGGATTCGTTTTAAAACGTCTAAGTATGATCAACAAAATTTCGAGAAAGATAAAGTCAGTTTGATAAAGAAATATAACGAATTTGGCTACAGAGATGCCTATATCATATCCGATTCCGTATATTTCATTTCTAAGAAAGGAATAAATATAGATGTTTATGTTAATGAAGGACATAAATATTATTTTCGTAATATCACCTGGGTGGGAAATTCCAAGTATAGTTCGGAGGTCTTAAGTCAGATACTTAACATAAAAAAGGGGGATGTTTATAATACTACCTTACTGGAAACAAATTTGAACATGAGCCAGGATAATATGGATGTCAGTTCATTATATCTGGATGACGGATATCTGTTTTTTTATGCATTACCTATTGAAATCAACGTGGAGAATGATTCTGTAGATATAGAAATTCGTATACGGGAAGGATCTCAGGCAACAATTAATAAAGTGACAGTATCGGGCAATACCCGTACATCTGATAATGTTATATTGAGAGAGCTTGCCACTATACCGGGGAAAAAGTTTAGCCGCTCTGATATTATACGTTCTCAACGACAATTATTACAGTTCGGATTTTTTAATCAGGAGAAGATGAATGTGATACCCACAGCAGATGAAAAGACAGGAACTGTTAATCTTGAATATGTAGTAGAAGAAGCATCATCGGATCAATTGCAACTCTCTGTAGGTTGGGGATCGAAATTGTTTTATGGGCAGGTCGGTTTTGCCTTTAATAATTTTTCAGCACGTAAATTCTTTAAAAAAGGCGCCTGGACTCCCGTGCCTAGTGGAGACGGACAAAGGCTGGCGTTTAATGTACAGGTTTATTCAAATGCCTATCAATATTACAGTGCATCGTTTACGGAACCTTGGCTTGGTGGTAAGAAACCTATTGCATTAACAGTAGGGATTTCGCATTCAATAGATGCGAGCACTAAACCTAAAACTGATAAAGACTATTATAAGTTGCAGGTTACAAACTTCAGCGTTGGGATTACCAACCGGCTAAAAGTCCCGGATGATTATTTTTATATGTCCAATACCCTTACGTATAGATATTATAATGCACGTAATTACAAGAGTTTCGTTCTTGATTCTGGCGTAGCGCACAGTATTAGCTATACATTTGCTTTGGGGAGAAATTCTACAGATGCGGCTATTTACCCTCGTACCGGTTCGGATATGTTATTTAGCGTACAATTAACACCTCCTTATTCTTTGTTTAACAACAAGGACTATACGGATATGACGCGACAAGAGCGCTATAAATGGTTGGAATATTATAAAGTGAAGGTTAATATAAGTCAATTTGTGAACATTGTAGAGAACTTGGTGTTAAACATAAGGGCAAGATTTGGTTTTTTAGGAATGTATAACTCCAAAGTAGGAGCATCTCCGTTTGAACGGTTTTATATGGGCGGTAGCGGATTAACGTCAACCTATATGATAGATGCACGTGAAATTATCAGTCTACGGGGATATGCCGATGAATCTATAACACCTCCCAACGGGGGAACAGTGTTCCAGAAATTGACATTTGAGCTACGTTATCCGATAACGCTTAATCCTTCTGCAACCATTTTCTTGCTGGCGTTTTTGGAAGCGGGAAATAACTGGAAAGATATGAAATCGTACAAGCCTTTTGAAATGTATAGGGCTGCCGGAGTAGGTGTTCGTGTATATCTTCCCATGTTTGGATTGTTGGGATTGGATTGGGGATATGGATTTGATGCTGTTCCGGGAAGTCCGAGTGCCAATAAATCGCAATTCCATTTTTCTATAGGACAGTCAATTGAATAATAACTTTAAAATTAAGATACTCATGAAAAAAATTGTTTTAACCGGATTAATGATAACAGTATTTACTGTTTCGTTATTTGCACAAAAGTATGCCTATATTGATTCCGAATATATTTTAAACAGTATGCCCAGTTATGTGGAAGCCCAGGCAGAACTGGATAGGTTATCTGTTGAATGGCAAAAAGAAATTGAAGCGAAATTCAAGAAGATTGATGAAATGTATCGTAAATACCAGCAAGAAGCTGTTATTCTTCCCGAAGATACGAAAGTAAAACGCCAGAATGAGATTATTACTGCGGAAAATGAAGCGAAAGAACTTCAAAAAAAGCGTTTTGGAACAGAGGGGGATTTGTATAAGAAAAGAGAAGAATTAATGAAACCTATTCAGGATAGAGTTTTTACTGCCATAGAAGAATATGCCCGTGAAAAAGCATACGCCTTTGTTTTTGATAAAGCCGGCGTGATGACCATTGTTTATGCAGACAGCAAATTCGATATCAATAGCGAAATATTAACCAAGCTGGGCGTTGTCGGAAGAAAATAAGGAATAAAGACATTAAGTTATTAGAGATATTAAGCTGTTAAACGATACTAACAGTTAATAGTGTCAATTGCGAGGGGCAAAGCAATGACGGTAACCTGTTGTTTAAAGGCGTCATCCTTTGTGAGGCACGAAGCACCCGAACGCGAAATATGTGAGTGCATCGAAGCAATGCGAGATAATCTCTGTCATTGATAACTTGTTTCAGCATCCCACCCTTGATTTTTAGTATTCCGGGATCGTGCTCCCCGACTAAATTGGTGAATTGGGTATGGAATTGGAAATGTTCTTCATTGAAAAGGCCGCCGCAATTTGCTTTTTCGGTTTTTATACTACATTGTTTTTATAAGATTAAAAAAGAATAATAAAAAGGAAGAGAAGAAAAGACCGCCAACACTTACAGGCAAACTTTTCCTCTTCAAAAAATTCTTTCCTTTCATTTCAGATGGATATCTTTCATTCCGGGAATGGTTGCCGACAATTGGATTCATCCGTCTTCGGATTTGAGAATCGTTGCCGACAGTTGGATTCATCCGTCTTTGGGTTTGGGAATGGTTGCTGACAATTGGATTCATCCGTCTTTGGGTTTGGGAATGGTTGCCGACAATTGGATTCATCCGTCTTCAGGTTTGGGAATGGTTGCCGACAGTTGGATTCATCCGTCTTCGGGTTTGGGAATGGTTGCCGACAATTGGATTCATCCGTCTTCAGGTTTGAGAATGGTTGCCGACAGTTGGATTCATCCGTCTTCGGGTTTGAGAATGGTTGCCGACAATTGGAAACCCCCACTCCAGCATCTTGAAACAGCTTTCATTATATTCAGGATGCCATTTATCCCGGAAAATATATTTGCCGGAGATAGGTAGGGAGCAGCTATAAAATAAAAAACTCTTTCCGTAAAAAAGAAAGAGGCTTTTATTGAGTAATTGTAATGTAATTATGATTTTATTCCTGTATAAATCCATCCGTATTTCCGGGAGGTAGTGTTTTGTCTCTTTATATAAAAGGATAAAATAGCGGTAAAGAAAAAATGAAAATCTTCTCCTGTTTTTTTCTAAGATCAGAAAATCTGTCTGCCTGTTTTCCGGCTTTATAAAGATATCCATTTGAAATTCCTTGAAGATAATTCAAACCGTATTCATTATTCTGCCTGCAAATACACAATTATTTTATTCATTCTTCTGTTTTTCAAAAAGAAAAATTATAATAAAGTATTTAAAAAGGCTTCATCTTTATATCCCGTCCTGTTAATTCCCAAAAAATAATGTAATTTTGTATCCTGAAAAGACAATGTGTTTTCTGTTGTTAACTAGTATGATAAATAAAGAGATAGATTATTTTGGGAAAAACAGATACTAAGATCGCTAGCGAAACCCCTTTAATGAAACAATACAATACTTTCAAGGCTCAATACCCTGACGCCTTGTTGTTGTTCCGGGTAGGTGATTTTTATGAAACGTTTGGCGAGGATGCAATTAAAGCATCCAAGATATTAGGGATTGTATTAACCCGTCGTTCTAATGGGGCGGCTTCATCCGTAGAGCTGGCAGGTTTTCCGCATCATGCTCTTGATACCTATTTGCCGAAATTAGTACGTGCAGGATTCAGGGTTGCGATTTGTGATCAACTGGAAGATCCCAAACTAACAAAAACACTCGTAAAGCGTGGAGTTACCGAGCTTGTTACTCCGGGAGTTTCCTATAATGACCAAATTTTAGAAACCCGTAGGAATAACTTTTTAGCAAGTGTTCATTTTTCCTCACAGAATGTAGGTGTTTCTTTTTTGGATATTTCTACCGGAGAGTTTTATATTGCACAGGGAGATACCTCTTATATTGATAAATTATTCCAAAGCTTCACTCCCAGTGAAGTAGTTGTAGAAAAGAGCAAGCTCCAATTATTTAAATCGGAATATGGAGATAAGCTATTATGTACAACGTTTGACGACTGGGTGTTCACCTCTGAATTTTCTTCGGATGTATTATTGAAGCATTTTCAAGTAACATCATTTAAAGGGTTTGGAGTAGAAAATCAAAAAGACGGACTAATAGCTGCCGGAGCAGCCATGCATTATTTATTCGAGACACAACATAACCATGTAGCCCATATCACGAAAATATCCCGCATAGAAGAAGACCATTATGTATGGTTGGACCGTTTCACCGTACGGAATTTAGAGTTGATAGATTCCCCCAATGAAAGTGCAATTACATTGCTGGATGTTATTGATAAGACAATTTCTCCCATGGGTTCCCGCTTGTTACGAAGATGGCTTTTATTGCCTCTCAAAGATAAGGCCTTAATAGAAGAAAGGCATGAAATTGTATCTTCCTTGATTGCCGACCAAACCTTTACTTCTTCTATCGCAGATCAAATTAAATTAATCGGGGATTTGGAACGTTTGATTTCCAAAGTTGCCGTTTCCCGGGTCAATCCCAGGGAACTGGTACAAATAAAGAAAGCGTTGTCGGCAATAGGTACGATTAAAAAGATTCTGTCGGGGAGCCCGAATCCAAGTTTGCAAAAGATTAAGGAACAATTAAACGAAGCGGAACAGGTTCGTGAACGTATTGAGAATATAATTGTCCAGGATCCTCCTGCCAACCTATTGAAAGGGGGAGTTATTGCCGAGGGAGTGGATGAAGAGCTGGATGAGTTACGCAAGATTGCTTTTTCAGGGAAAGACTATTTGCTTTCTTTACAGGCAAAAGAAGCCGAACAAACCGGAATTTCATCGCTGAAAGTAGGATATAATAATGTATTTGGCTATTATCTCGAGGTTACCAATTTACATAAAGACAAGGTTCCGCCGGAGTGGATACGAAAACAAACCCTGACAAATGCTGAAAGATATATTACCGAAGAGCTGAAAATATACGAAACAAAGATCTTAGGGGCAGAGGAAAAAATATTGGCGATAGAACAGCGCATATTTAGCGAGCTGCTAATAAACATGCTGGATTGGATACATCCTATTCAGTTAAATGCACAACTGATAGCTAAACTGGATGTTTTATATTCTTTTTCGGTTACGGCAACAGCAAACAATTATGTCTGTCCTCAAGTAAATGAAGGATATGCAATAGATATACAAAATGGCAGGCATCCTGTTATAGAGAATCAACTACCTGTAGGAGAAAAATATGTCGCCAACAATATGTACCTGGATAACGAAAAGCAGCAGATATTGATGATTACAGGGCCTAATATGTCCGGGAAATCTGCTTTGTTAAGGCAAACGGCTTTGATTGTACTGCTGGCTCAGATAGGTTCGTTTGTTCCTGCCGAATCGGCATCGATAGGATTGGTTGACAAAATATTTACACGGGTAGGAGCTTCCGATAATATTTCTTCAGGAGAATCTACCTTTATGGTTGAGATGAATGAAACAGCAAGCATTCTCAATAATATATCAAGCCGGAGTTTAATCTTACTGGATGAGATAGGAAGGGGTACCAGTACGTATGATGGGGTATCCATCGCATGGTCTATTGCGGAATTCTTACATGAACATAAATTATACAGGGCAAAAGTTTTATTTGCCACGCATTATCATGAATTGAATCAAATGGCGGATTCTTTCAAGAGAATTAAAAACTTTCATGTAAGTGTAAAAGAGATAAACAACAAGGTGCTGTTTCTTCGTAAATTAGTTCAGGGGGGAACGGAGCATAGTTTTGGGATTCATGTTGCACGAATGGCAGGAATGCCTCCCGAAGTTGTTAAAAGGGCAAATGAGATTTTAACCAAGCTCGAAAAATCCGAACATGAAAATCTGACTAAGAATCTTAATACTTCTGTGACAAAAGATAATGCTGTTCAGTTGAGCTTTGTGACATTGGATGATCCGCTTCTTTTACAGATTAAAGAAGATATTCTTAATACGGATATCAATACACTTACTCCGGTGGAAGCCTTGATGAAGTTAAATGAGATAAAATCGCTTATAAAGTAATGAGTTTATAAGATGAACTTGTCAAAAGTTAAGGTAAAAGAAATAGAGATTAATTCCGTTGAACTCACAAGTTTGATTGCTTGCTACACTAAACCCTCCTGATTTCATGCCTGCCAATGACCGAGATTGTTTCATGGGTTTTAATCACACGCATTATTAGAGCCTAAGCTAAGGCACCTTTAGAGCCTAGGGCTAAAGCCCTCTAATTTAGGTTTTAAAGATTTACTTATCTATATTATTGACAAAGGATAATCAAAGTTGCATTTTAAACATTATTAATTCCCTGTTCTTTTGAGGTTGTACTGAAAGTGAATACTGCTGTTTGGACAATCGCTCTGCTTTGTCCGTTCTATTCTCAATCATTTCTGCCTGCATCACAACAAATATTATGATTAATAAAAAAGAGTCCGGATAGTACTATTCAAATTCTTTTCCCGTTATAATAGCATGACGAAAAATCCGTTTTTTTATTCCGAGCCTACTCCCTATCCTTTAGAAAAGGGAAATATTCTTATTTCTGTACCCCTGTCGGGAGATTTTTATTTTGACAGAACGGTTGTATTGCTTATCGAACACAATGAACAAGGAAGTTTCGGAATCACACTCAATAGAAGTTTGCCTATTACATTGCAGGATATTTTCAAAAGTGATGAAAAAGAACACGAAAGCATTCCTATTTTCAATGGAGGGCCTGTCAACCCAAGCAATCTGTTTGCTTTGCATACTTATGGAGATTTAATAAAGGGTAGTTCACAAATTACGGAGGAGCTGTATTTTGGTGGATTTCCTTCCGAATTATTAATGTCTATAAAAAATGATTTTTTGGATGAAAATCTAATCCGGTTTTATTTGGGTTATGCAGGCTGGTCGGAGGGACAGTTGGAAGATGAATTAACCAGAAATTTGTGGGTAGTCGGACAATTTGAGGAAAAATTACTCTTTCATCACGATGATGAAAAGTGCTGGAAAATGGCGGTTGCATCATTAGGGAAATCCTATGTTTCTTGGTTTAATATCGCAAAAGAACCTTTTTTGAATTAAATTCACAAACCTTTTTATTTTAAAATAAATATTTTTCGAAATTCGCAAACGAAAACTTTTTGTTATGCGGAATGATTACAAATATTATATATATTATTCTGAGAACAATAACATTACACTCGAAAAACAAATTACACTTTATTGTTTCTTGCTTTTGTGCAAAAAAAATGTAAATTTGCATGCACAAATCTAATGATTCTCTATGAACGACTATCGCTTTCAAGAGCAAACATCGGACAAATTGGAAAAGAAATACCACACGGAAGTAGGATATTTCCAAATCAACCATGAAGGAGAAAAAATATGTGGAGACGTATTTTTATCCAAAAGAATACCTGAAGAAAATCGGGTTTTATGTGTTTTGTCCGATGGTATGGGGCATGGAGTCCGGGCAAATGTTTTGGCCACGCTTACGGCAACTATCTCATTGAATTTTTCCATAGAACATAAAGACGCAAATACGCTTGCAAGCATTATCATGAAAGCACTACCTGTTTGTAGTGAAAGGGGGCTCAGTTATGCGACTTACACTATTATAGATATATCGGTTGAAGATGAAACTGTTTTCATTCTGGAATATGATAATCCTCAAACATTGATAATGAGAGGAAACAGAATATACGAACCCGAATGGACACACGTAAAATACGAGGAAGATATCACGGACAAGCGCGTAATGGATTTAAAGAAATGTTCTTTTATTCCTCAAATTGAAGATCGCATTGTCTTTTGTTCTGATGGAGTTACCCAATCCGGCATGGGAAAAGGAATTACCATGGGCTGGGGAAGAAACAATTTAATACGGTTTGTTCGGGAGATAATTGAAGCTACACCGACAATTTCAGCGACCGATCTTGCCGAAAGAATTGTAAAACATGCCTCTGCTAACGATTTGCATACTCCCAAAGATGACATTAGCTGCGGAGTAGTTTATTTTAGGAAACCTCGAAAAATCATATTATGTACAGGCCCACCCTTCAGCACTGAAAAAGATAATGAATTTGCTATGATCCTAAAAAGCTTTAATGGAAAAAAAATCATCAGTGGAGCTACAACAACGGAAATCATCGCAAGGGAATTAGGAAGAGATGTTACGGATGAAGGAATCATAGACCTTACTCTACCCCCAAGTTCAAAGATGGAAGGTATTGATCTCGTTACAGAAGGCGTATTAACCTTGAGTAAAGCAACTTATCTGTTAAATAATACCAATATTAACTCCAACACACAATTTGGAAAAGGTCCTGCCGACCAAATCTGCAGATTATTATTAGACAGCGATGAGATTTATATTCTGGTCGGAACAAAAATCAATGAAAATCATCACGATCCGACGTTGCCGGTAGAAATAGAAATTCGTAAAAATCTTATCCACCGGTTAACCCAGGTATTATCAGAAAAATTCATGAAAGTAGTAACAATTAAATATATGTAATCTTATGTAATAAAAAACATTTTTAACCTAAAATTAATAATTATGATATCAAACAATGAAGAGTTTATCAGCCAACTTGCTGATAAATACGGACGGAACAGGGAAAATCTGTTGCCCATACTCCAAGAAGTAATAGACCAACTTTACTACCTTAATGAGGACTCCATGGTACGCATCGCAAAAGAACTGGATATTTCCACAGCGGATGTTTATGGTACTGCATCATTCTATTCTTTCATAGACACAAATGAGCAAGGCAAACACATCATCAGAGTATGCCAAACAATTATTTGTGACATGAAACGCAAAGAAGATATTATTGACGCAATTACAGAGATGATCGGAATAAAGCCGGGAGAGACAACCCATGACGGAAGATTCTCCTTGCATTATACCAATTGTCTGGGCGCTTGCCATAAAGGGCCGGCGATGCTTATCAATGATGAGCCCTATACGGAACTAACACCGGAAAAAGTAAAAGACATTCTTGTTAGTTATATGAAAAAGTAAATCTGTAACATTAAAGTAAAGTAAACATGGCTACACAATTAAAAAGAACAGAACTCATCTTTAAGGAAGATGTAGATTATAGCGCTTTGATGCGCAAAATAATGAAAATGGGAAAAGATAAATTCATCACCGAACTTATCGATTCAGGATTAAGAGGACGAGGAGGCGCCGGATTCCCAACCGGATTAAAATGGAAGATTGTTAAAGATAGCCCAAGTCCTGTAAAGTATATCGTATGCAATGCCGACGAAGGTGAACCGGGAACTTTTAAAGATAAGGAAATCTTGGAAAAAGCATCCGAAAAAGTAATCTGGGGTATGACATTAGCAGCCTACATTACAGGTGCAAAAGAAGGATTCATTTATATTCGTGCAGAATACAAATATTTATCCACTAAACTTAAAATTGCTATCGACAGAATGGAGGCAAATATCAAAACACTGGGAATTAACTTTAAATTGAGTTTAATATTCGGTGCAGGAGCATATGTTTGCGGTGAGGAAACAGCTCTGCTTCAATCCATGGAAGGACGAAGAGGAGAACCTACCAACAAACCCCCATACCCTGTAAATCACGGATATCTCGAAAAACCTACCGTGATAAACAATGTAGAAACGTTTGTCAATGCAATGATTATTGCCGAAATAGGAGCCGAAGAATACAAAAAACTGGGAACGAAAGCCTCTCAAGGAAGTAAACTGTTTTCAGTCTCCGGTGATTGCAGTAAAGAAGGCGTTTTTGAGCTGGAAATGGGTATGACCGTACAACAATTTGTAGATGAGTTCGGTGATGGTGATACCAAGGCCGTTCAGGTTGGAGGTGCGTCCGGATTCTGTGTTCCAAGGAAGGAATTTAAAAATACAATTATCGGATTTGAAGGAGTTCCTACCGGAGGTTCCATGAAAGTATTCAACTCTTCCCGTTCTATGTATAATATCCTGGAAAATTACCTTATATTTTTCGAAGAAGAATCATGCGGACAATGTACTCCATGTCGTGTAGGGACACAACAATTACTTCAAGGTATTCGAGCTGTGAAACGGAAAGAAAAACCCAAAGCACATCTCGACGAATTACTTCGTCTGGCATATACCATGAAATACGCTTCCAAATGCGGATTGGGAAGATCGGTAGGAAATGCCTTTAGATCAATTATTGAAAACTTTAGAGAAGAAATTGTTTATTAAAAGGAGGAAACAGTATGAACAACATGATAAATATAGTAATTAATGATACACCCTTGCAAGTGGCAGAAGGGACAAGTATTTTGCATGCTGCAAAAATGATAAATGTACATATTCCCATTTTGTGCCATCACGAAGATTTGTGTGTGGCAGGAAACTGCCGGATTTGTGTGGTTGAGGTAGAAAATGATCCGAATCTAGTAGCCGCTTGTGCTACCCCTGTGAGGGAAAATATGCGAATATTGACCAACACCAGCAAGATACGTACGGCACGTAAACATATTTTGGAGTTATTACTCACCGAGCATAATATAAATTGTATCAAATGTAGTCATAGCAATAGTTGCGAACTACAACAGTTGGCTTTGGAATATAGAACCGATGAAGAGATTTTTATCGATCTGCGTAAACCGTCCAGACCCGATACTTCCTCTTATGCCATCCAGAAAGATGATAGCAAATGTATTCGTTGTACGCGTTGTGTTCGTACATGTGCCCAATTGCAGGGAGTAAATGCCCTTACAATGGCCAACAAGGGAAATCTTGCAAAAATGAGTACGTTTAAAGAAAAACCGATGGCGGAAGTAGTCTGTACAAATTGCGGTCAATGTATCAACCGCTGCCCCACAGGAGCATTAACGGAAAGAACATATATTGAAGACGTATGGAATGCAATTTATGATCCTAAAAAACATGTCGTTGTTCAAACAGCCCCTGCGGTACGTGTTGCATTGGGAGAGCGTTTCGGCTTAAAGTCAGGACATCGTGTAACCGGAAAAATGGTTGCTGCCTTACGGGCAATGGGATTTGATTCTGTATTGGATACTGATTTTACAGCAGATCTCACTATTATGGAGGAGGGAACCGAGCTTATATCGCGTCTGAAAAAAGTGCTGGTAGATGGTAATACCACTACTGCACTGCCCATGTTTACATCTTGCTCTCCGGGATGGATAAAATTTACTGAACATATTTTTCCTGAGATGATTCCGAATTTATCGACATGTAAATCCCCGCAACAGATGTTTGGCGCTTTGGCAAAAACCTATTATGCGGAAAAAAGGGGAATTGATCCGAAAGATATTGTTTCGGTTTCAATTATGCCTTGTACAGCAAAAAAATACGAAGCCAACCGTTCGGAAATGCGGGATAGTGGATATCAAGATGTGGATTATGTATTAACTACACGCGAATTGGCAACAATGATTCAGCAATCGGGAATAAATGTCTTGACATTGAAAAATGAATCATACGATAGCATTATGGGAGATTCCAGTGGTGCAGGGGTTATTTTTGGTGCTACCGGCGGTGTAATGGAAGCCGCTATCCGTACTGCTTATGAACTTGTGACAGGAAAAGAAGTTCCCTTTGAAGGACTACGTATTACTCCCGTACGCGGTTTTGATGGAATTAAAGAAGCATCCCTCTTGATTGAAAAAACAAAACCGGAGTATGAATTCTTAAAAGGAGTGGAATTGAAAGTGGCCATTGCCCATGGCCTGGCAAATGCCCGCAGATTGGTAGAAGCAATACAGGCAGGTAGTGTAAATTATCATTTTATAGAAGTAATGGCCTGTCCGGGTGGATGTTTAGGCGGTGGCGGTCAACCTATCCCTACCAACATAGACATTCGCAGCAAACGGATGGACGCCATTTACAAGGAGGATGAAAAAATGGCATACCGTAAATCACACGAGAATCCCGAAGTGATGGCATTGTACGAAGAATTTCTTGGGCAACCTAATGGAGAGGTATCCCATAAACTTTTACATACATATTACACGGAAAGGAATAGATATTAATTGATCCAAGATTAACTTCGTTGAGCTCGCAAGTTCAACGAAGTTAATCTTGAATTTTTATATGTAAAATCATGTTAGATAATATTATTCAGTTAGATAAAAGTAAATGCAAAGCATGTTATACATGTATCCGTGCCTGTCCTGTAAAGGCAATTCATGTTCGTAAAAACAGTGTATTTCCCCATATTGAGGAAAGTAAATGTATTCTATGTGGTACTTGTATAGGTACATGCGCTTACAATGCCATTTCTTATATCGATTCCAAAAAGAGTGTAAAGCAATTATTAAATTCGGAAGAAAAAGTTGTTGCCATATGTGCACCTTCTATTGCAGGAGAATTTGATGATATTACGGATTATCGTAAATTCGTTAAAATGATCCGATTACTTGGTTTTTCCTATGTAACAGAAATGGCATTCGGAGTGGATATCATTGCTGAACGATATAAAAAGCTTACACATGATGAATTTAATGGAAAATATTACCTGACAAGCTGCTGTCCCTCAATAGTCGCTTTGATAGAAAAATTCTATCCGGAACTTATAGGAAACCTGACCCCATACGTCTCCCCTGCTTCTGCCTGTGCTATTGTTGCCAGAAAATCATATGGGAATAACCTGAAAGTTGTCCACATAACTCCATGTGTTGCCGCAAAGAAAGAAATTGACAGATATACCGGCTTGGCAAAAGTAAATGAGGTCTTGACATTTAAAGAATTGCGGGAATTATTTGATGAATTTAAAATCAATGAAACATTCAGCGAGTATTCCGATTTTGACGAACCGTTAGGATACAAAGGAAGCATGTATCCTATTTCCCAAGGTTTCTTAGAGGCAACGAGTTTAGATATCAGTCTATTAAAGGAGAATACAATTACTGCGGATGGTAAAAGTTCCGTTGACGCTGTTGAACAATTCCTGGAATATAATAAAACGATTAAACATAATTTTAACCTTTTCTTTTGTGAGGGATGCATTATGGGGCCGGGAAGCTCTGACGGAGGAGAAAAATATATGCGATATGCATTGGTTAAGGATTATATAAACAGAAGATTAACGAATTTTGATGTTGCAAAATGGCAATATAACATAGATCTTCATTCTAACTACAAAGAATTAAATGCGAAATTCATCAATAAAAAATATGAACTGCCTCCTCCGAGTGAATTTGAAATGAAAATAGCATTAAATCATATTACCGAACGAAATAATAATAAAGAAGTTAATTGTGGTGCATGTGGTTTCAATACCTGTAAAGGATTGGCCCGTGCAATCGCCCAAAATACAGCTATTCCCGAAATGTGCGTTACAAACTCCCAGATCGGTAATCGAGAAACATCCCACTCTTCGAAAAAGATCATTGAAGAACTGGATATGATCAAAAGTGAATTAAAAGTAACCAAAACGGCTCTTGACGAAACCAAGGAATTATTATATGCAAAGAATGAAGCATTATCTATTTTCATACGAGGACTTAATTCCGGAATCGTTTTCTGTGATGAAAATCTCAAAATCGTAGAGTCCAATCTCGGATTCATAGAAATCTTGGGAGAAGAGGTCAAAGAAATACATGATGTTATTCCTTATCTTATTGGGGCAGACCTTAAAACACTTTTGCCCGCTATGCTTATTTCCCAATTTCAATTCATATTAAATCATGATGAGACACGAATTAGCAGGGATGTGGAAATTGAGGAAAAATTAATAAATGTATCTATATTTCAACTAATACCAAAAAAATTAGTAGGCGCCGTATTTCGCAACCTGCATTCCAAGGAAGAACGTCCTGAGGAAATTATACATCGTGTAACCGAAGTGATAGAAGAAAATCTAAGACAGGTACAACAAATCGGGTTTATCCTTGGAGAAGGAGCTGCAAAAACAGAAAAAATGCTCAATTCAATTATAAAATCATATGAATAAAAAATTAAGTATATTGATACCTTATCTATTATTTTTTCATCTTTTGGCAACTTTAATATTTTAACCTCTCATTTCTCATTTAAATTCTTAAACAAAATAAACATGTCAGATTGTCACTTCGGATTTATGGCATAAGTTTTGGATATTGAAAACATATCAAAAAAGAATCAATTATGCAAAAAGGAAGTATAAGTATGCAATCGGAAAATATGTTTCCGATAATTAAAAAATTTTTATATTCTGATAATGAAATATTTCTTCGTGAACTGGTTTCTAATGCGGTAGACGCTACAAAGAAATTACAAACCTTGACATCCATGGGAAAAGCGCAAGGAGAATTGGGCGATCTCACCATAGAAATAAAGGTTGATGAAAAAAACAAAAGCCTGGTCATTTCCGACCGTGGTATTGGAATGACAGGCGAAGAAGTAGACAAATACATTAATAATGTAGCCTTTTCCGGTGCAAACGAGTTCCTGGAAAAATACGAAGGAGTTGATGCAAATTCGTTAATTGGGCATTTCGGATTAGGTTTCTATTCCGCATTTATGGTGGCCGATAAAGTGGAAATTGTAACTAAATCTTATCTCCCTGATACCACTGCTGTAAAATGGACTTGTAACGGAAGCACTGAATATATAATTGAAGATACCGTAAAAGAAGATCGTGGAACAGACATTATTCTTTATCTGGCAGAAGATTCCATGGAATTTTTGCAAGAGAATCGGATCTTGAATATCCTTACAAAATATTGCCGGTTTTTGCCTGTCCCTATCCGTTTCGGAAATGAAAAGAAGTGGGAAAAGGTAGAAGGACAAGATAAAGATGTGGAAGTAGAAATACCAAGGATTATCAATGACACAAATCCTATTTGGAAGCTTTCCCCATCCGAACTAAAGAAAGAAGATTATGAGAAGTTTTACAGGGAGCTTTATCCGCACTCTTTCGACCAACCGTTGTTTAACATTCATATCAATATAGATTATCCTTTTGACCTTACGGGAATATTATATTTTCCCAAGATTAAACAACAGGTCGATTTTCAGAAAAACAAGATCCAACTATATTGCAATCAAGTGTATATTACAGATCAGCTGGAAGGAATCGTTCCTGAATTCCTGATGTTACTACAGGGGGTTATCGATTCTCCGGACATTCCATTGAATGTAAGCAGAAGTTATTTACAAAGCGATAGCAATGTCAAGAAAATATCATCGCATATCACCAAAAAGGTAGCCGATAAACTGGAAGAAATGTTTTCCAAGGACAGAGAAGATTTTCAAACAAAATGGGACGATATCCGAATGTTCATGCAATATGGTGTATTAACAGACGAAAAATTTTACGAACGTGCAAAAAAATTCCTCCTATTTAAGAATATCGATGGAAAATATTTTACCATTGAGGAATACAAAAAGCAAATCGAATCGTTACAAAAAGACAAAGATGATACGTTGGTTATATTATACGCCACAAATAATGAAGAACAATATACGCAGATAGAAGCCGCCAAAGGAAAAGGATATGATGTTCTGCTGATGGATGGAGCACTGGATATACACTTTATCAATTTGTTGGAACAAACGTTAGAAAAAATAAAATTCGTCCGGGTTGATTCCGATGTTACGGACAAATTGATTGAAAAGGGAGATAAACCTGTCTCAAAATTAACGGAAGAGCAGCAGAAAAAGCTCAACACCATTTTTGAAGAAGCCACAAATAAAAATAAGTTTACAATTGTCTTTGAAAATCTAAGCGATACCGATTTTCCTGTTAGTATTACACACCCCGAGTTTATTCGTCGCTGGGCAGATATGCAAAAAATGACAGGGAGTGCACCTATGTTCGGAATGGATATCCAAAAAAGTAATCTGGTTGTAAATACCAACCATCCTATTATGGAGAAAATCCTGGAGGAAAAAAGCAAGAAAAAAAGATCCGTATTGGTTTCCCAGTTGATAGATTTATCCCTGTTGTCTCAACAAATGCTTACCGGGGAATCTCTGGCAGCTTTTGTAAAACGCAGTCTGGAAATATTGAATTAACAGAAGTTATTTTATTACTCACAATGCGGACACTAAGGTTATCGAAGTGTCCGCGTTGTTTTATATTGAGAGAGCATTTCGACAAGCTGAATAACCCTCAAT
This sequence comes from Bacteroidales bacterium, assembly GCA_031553535.1. Lineage (GTDB taxonomy): Bacteria > Bacteroidota > Bacteroidia > Bacteroidales > WCHB1-69 > JAIROC01. The sequence continues at coordinate 135,000 of JAVBLM010000001.1, forward strand.
TTGTTTTTGGCCATCCTTTTTGAGAATAATATCTAAGAACAAATAAAATTCACTTCCAAAAAAAGTATAATTTTGCTTTTATTTTTTGAAGAACTTTAAACAAATACAAACAATGTACAGAACAAATACTTGTGGCGAATTGAGCATATCTGATGTCGGACGAAAAGTAATACTTTGCGGATGGGTACAAAAATCAAGGGATCTGGGGGGAATGACTTTTATTGATCTGAGAGACCGATATGGAATTACACAATTGGCTTTTAACATGGAAACAAATGCAACATTATGTGAACAAGCCCGGACATTGGGAAGAGAATATGTTATCCAAACAGAAGGTATTGTTGCTGAACGTTATAATAAAAACAAAAATATCCCTACCGGAGATATTGAGATCCAGGTAGAAAAGATAACCATACTTAACGAAGCGAAAACTCCTCCCTTTACCATCGAAGACAATACCGATGGAGGAGATGAGTTACGCATGCAATACCGGTACCTGGATATTCGCCGCAACAGTGTAAAAAACAACCTGATGCTTCGTCATAGAATAGGTTTGGAAATCCGTAATTACCTAAGTGGAATAGGCTTTATTGAAATAGAAACTCCATTTTTGATTAGTTCCACACCCGAAGGTGCCCGTGATTTCCTTGTTCCTTCGAGGATGAATGAAGGAAAATTCTATGCCCTGCCCCAGTCCCCGCAAACGTTCAAACAGTTATTAATGATTGGTGGCATGGATAAGTATTTCCAGATAGTAAAGTGCTTCCGTGATGAAGACCTGCGGGCTGACCGTCAACCGGAATTTACGCAAGTAGATTGTGAAATGTCGTTTGTAACTCAGGAAGATGTTTTGCAGACATTCGAAGGACTATATAAATATTTGTTTCAAACAGTAAAAGGTATGTCTATGGAAAACTTCCAACGCATGACTTATGCCGATGCGATGAAATATTATGGTAGCGATAAACCGGATTTACGATTCGGGATGCCATTTGTAGAACTGAACGAGCTATTGCAACACCGCGATTTTAAAGTATTCAACGAAGCCGAACATATAATCGGCATCTGTGCTGAAAACTGCGCCGGTTTCACCCGGAAACAACTGGACTCGTTAACCGATTTTGTCAAGCGTCCTCAAGTTGGAGCTAGCGGATTGGTATATGTTTTATGCAATGAAGACGGCAGCTTTAAATCATCCGTAGATAAATTTTACTCGCAGGAGGATTTGCATGCCGTTTCGATAAAATGTAATGCCAAAGCCGGGGATTTAATTCTGGTACTATGCGGTAAAACAGAGAAAACACAAAAAGCATTATGCGAATTACGTCTTGAAATGGGTTCTCTCCTCGGCTTACGCGATCCGGAGAAATTCAAACCTTTATGGGTAATTGATTTCCCATTGTTGGAATGGGATGACGAAACACAACGTTTCTATGCCAAGCACCACCCTTTTACAGCCCCGAAGCCCGAAGACGAAGATTTGTTAAAGAGCGATCCCGCTGCCGTCCGCGCCAATGCATACGACTTGGTAATTAATGGCGTTGAAGTGGGCGGCGGTTCTGTTCGTATCTTCCAACGTGAATTACAGAAACAAATGTTTCGGGTATTAGGATTTTCCAATGAAGAAGCCCAAGCAAAGTTCGGCTTCCTGATGAATGCTTTTGAATACGGTGCTCCCCCGCATGCGGGAATTGCCTTTGGATTCGATCGTATGTGTGCTGTTTTCAATGGTGTTGATTCCATTCGTGATTTTATCGCTTTTCCAAAGAATAACTCGGGAAGAGATGTTATGATCGATGCTCCTTCTACTATCAGCGAAGAGCAACTTAAGGAACTTCATATTATTTCTACCGCGAAATAATAGAATAATTTATATTCTTTTTATTCGAATCGTATTTGAGGAAACTTACAAAATATAAGTTTCTAATAACTTACATTGGGGTCCCGGGTGAATGATTGCACCTTCAATAGAAGCAGGCATGAATACACATTCTCCTATCTTAATTGTCTCTTCTCCCTCAGGACAGGTAATCTTAGCCTTTCCCGATAAACAGATATAAATAACAAATGAATCAATATCCGCATAAATCTTTTCCACCGGTTTATCAAAGTCCATAAAATTTGTTGCAAAAAATGGTGTGGAGACAATATTGTTCGTATTATTTTGCTGCCTCGAATATTGAATAAACCCATTATCCGTATCGTTATAATGAATAGCATCCAAAGCATCTTCTATATGCAATGTCCTTAAACTTCCATCTTTATCTTTACGATTATAATCATGTAAGCGGTATGTAATGTCCGAGCTTTGCTGGATTTCAGCTAGTAAAATCCCCTTCCCGATTGCATGAACTTTTCCCGAAGGAATAAAAACAGCATCACCGGATTTTACAGTAACAAAATGCAAGACTTCCTCTATCGTATTATTCGTAATATGTTCTTTTAGTAATTGCTTATTCATGGGGATATTAAATCCGATATTAAGTTTGGCCCCCGGATCGGCATCGATAACATACCACATTTCTGTCTTGCCGTTACAACGATGTTTTTGTCCTGCAAGTTTATCATCAGGATGAACCTGCACAGATAAATCTTTTTCCGCATCAATAAATTTAATCAATAATGGAAACTCATGCCCAAATTTATCAAACACCTTCTCCCCTACCAAATCACCCATATAGATTTCAATAAGTTCATTCAGTGTATTTCCCTCTAAAAATCCATTATCAACCATGCTGGATTCAGGTTCTATTCCTGATATTTTCCACGCTTCACCACAATTGGGCAATGGAGAAAAATCCTGTCCTAAAATACGTTTTATCTTATCTCCCCCCCAAATCTTATCTTTAAAGATAGTCTTGAACTTTAATGGATACAGCATATCGAATTATTTATTATAATGTTTATACAAAGATATAATTTTTATGTTATTTACGGAAGTCTGCATTGTATCACTTTTATCGGTTTTATCTATTTTATCGGCTTTATCCTTTCTGCTTGTTGCGTTTTTATATTTCCCGCTGACCTCGCAAACTTCCGCAGACAATCATTATTTCTAGTTCTTGCAATTGCATGATCTGGAAAACAGAAACTTTGTCTTGGGCAATGTAGCTTGCAAAAGTTCCCTGTATTCATCGCCTATATTAATAACACGCATGTCGACAGTCTTCAATGAATTTTCAAGCAGGTTAATTTCTGTCGGAAATTCAATGATTAAATTACTCCATAAATCCAAATAAGATAACTGAAGCAATTGGGCAATTTCCACCGGAAGAGAAAGTAAATAATTCCGGTTAACTATTAATCGCTCTAAGTGAATCAGGTTTTTAATCTTATAAGAAAGACTGTCCAGTTTATTATTAGATAAATCTAGAACGGTCAGGTTGTCTAAGCTCCAAACAGCATCCGGAACCTTCTTTAATCTCATACTATTAAGATGTAATTCCTGCAGGTTGGGGTACCGTACTATTTTTTCTTCAAAATCATCAGGAAGTTTTCTTTTAAAGGAAAAACGATATACACTATCTGCCGGAACAAGGTTAGCCTGTTCGAAAGAAGTATATAATGTCTGATTTTGCAGCTGGGAAGAATCCTGCAATTGCCCGTAAGAAAAGGATACGGAACACAAACAAAAAGAAAACAACAAAGATTTATTTACTAGTATTCTAAAAATCATAAATAATTATTTTTTATAACAATAATGTCCGATAATCACAAAATGAAATAACATATCCTCTTCCATTTGCCCAGCCCCAATATTATGAACTATTTTATAGCGCCGTCCATCGTCAGACTTTTTATTAACAACAATTCCGATATGAGTAATGCCGCCATCGAGATTCCAACAAACAATATCTCCCGGCTGATAATCTTTCGCATTGTCCGTAATAGGCTTTATTTGCCCATGCCTGGAAAAAAAAGTCATTAAATTAGGAACCCTTCGATGGTCAATATTTTTATCGGGACTACTTAAGCCCCATTTCTTAGGGTATTTGGAAAAATTAGCTGTCATGTCTTCATGCACTTCCTTTTGTAGATCAATTCCCATTTTCCGGTATGCCCGGATTATAACATCGGTACAAACACCTTTATTAGCCGCAACATCTCCATTGGGATAGGCTATTTTTACATAAGACGGATCATAATCTACCGGTTGCTTTGTCAACTCAAGCGCCGCTTTCGAAAGGCTATCATAAAAGGTAGTTTGCCCTAGACCTCGTAAAGAGGTAATCAAAAGGAAAACTAGAAAGATTTTTTTCATATCTTTACTACTTCGGTATATAAAAAATCTTTGTTTTATTCTCCCTTGGAGGAAGAGGCTTATCCGGATTACGTGCAATCACATCCGCTTTATACACCCATTTGCCATCGGTTTCTATAAATGCATCATTCATACTTGCTTCCCCCACCATAAACTGGGGGATCTGTTGCAACGACTCATCCATAGGAATCAACCGGTTAAAAATAATCATTTCCGTAAACACGGTATCTATCGTATACTTATTCGTTTTTTTATCTCTTTTATCAGATTTTTTCGTATAAAATTGCTTCTCGTAACGCAATAAAAAAGGAGCCCGTTTTGCATATTCGAAGACAATCCGCATTGTACGATTCTTTGTATACCCTTTAAAGATGAGCGCTCCAAAAGATGGAACCCCTTTATTGTTTAGAGACAAAACCTCTATAAGCTTATGTTGGGATAAAATATCTCCCCCATTCCATCCCAATAATGTATAATATGTCTTATCATTGGTTCCCTTTATTTCGATAAGTTCGGTGTATAAAGCCCCGTACCAATTCTCACATGTCAGAACCTGTGCAGCAGGAGTATTGATCCTTCGCCACTTATCAGTCAATGTATAGAGTTTATATTGTTTCTTTTCTTCATTGTAAGCTTGAAGAAATCCATAATGTTCATGAATTCCTTCATCACTGATAAGATACCAGGTAAAAATACGTACTTTCTTATCCGGAGAAGTTAATACGGATATAGTTTTCAGTGAATCAAAAGGGTAAGATATCGAATTTTTTAATTCAAGGGTTTCTTCAAGCAGGAGTAACAATTGTTCATTCTTTTGATAACGAGGTATGGTATTGCGTTCAGAAATAATGTCTTTATGCAACCTGACAATAGAATCTTCCAAGGTGACAAATGTCTCTTTTTTCTGAGCATATCCACTTACAGATATACCTAATACAAACAAAAGTAATAATAATTGCTTTTCCATATAAATTTATATCTTAAACGGAATCCTGATCCTGTTTAGTATTTTGTTATTTTTGCAAAAATAATCAAACATATTCATATGATGACCATCGAAGAAAGAATTTCTGCTTTCGAAAAACTTTCTATCCGTTTACAAGACACTTTAGAGGATAAACAAACCGGAAACCAAAAATTAAAACAGCAAATAGAGCAAGAATATAATTACAATCCCTGGTTTATTCCCCTCTTCGTTCAGAAATCGATTGACGCTATTATTCAAATGCTGGATAAAGAAAAATTAACTCAATGGACTCTACCTTATCAAGGCATATCGAAAACATCGCAAAGATCGCTACGCATAGGAACTATTATGGCAGGGAACATTCCGCTTGTGGGATTTCATGATTTTTTGTCCGTACTTATAACCGGACATACATTCGTAGGGAAATTATCCTCGAATGATCCTCATTTATTACCTATCATTGCCGAAATACTCTGCGAAATAGAACCTCGTTTTACAAATAAAATAGAATTCTGCTCCGGGAAACTTGGTAAAATAGACAGGCTTATTGCCACAGGCAGTAATAACTCGGCGCGTTATTTTGCTTATTATTTTCAAAAATATCCTTCTATTATTCGAAAGCATTGTAACAGCATTGCTATCCTAAATGGAAACGAATCCGAAGAGGAATTGAAGAAACTTGCCGATGATATTTTTTTATATTTCGGGCTCGGTTGCCGGAGTGTTTCCAAAATTTATATTCCTAAAGAATATGATTTTGAACCTTTATTCATGGCTCTCGATCCCTATAAAAGCATTATGAACCAGCATAACAAATACCTGAACAACTTAGAGTATCAAAAAACAATCCATCTACTTAATTCTATCCCCTTTTTAGATCAAGGGATAACTATTTTTAAGGAAGATCCTGCTTTAGCATCTTCCATCAGTATTATCCATTATCAATATTATGACGATATGGATACTGTTTTAAAAGAAGTTTTATCTTTAGGCGATGAATTGCAATGTGCTGCAAGCAATATAATTCAAGATGGTTCCTTTGTCGCATTAGGGAAAACGCAATTTCCGGAATTGGATGATTATGCCAATAGGATAAATACTTTATCTTTTTTGACTGAATGATAGTGATAAAAGGAAAATTCCTTCGTTTTATTGAACTTACAAGTTCAGTTTTTATATATAAACAAGCCCTATCTGTTTTTACAGATAAAACATGCTTGAGATAATACAACTGAGGTATTTCACAATCTCTGCCGTACAAGAAAAATTCCCGAAAGACTCAAATGCTTTTTCAGGAAGTCTTGGAAGGTATCCGAAAGGGTTAATGTATTTGTTTTGGAAGCCTCGGAAGATATCCCAAAGACTCAGACACTTTTTTAAGCGGTTTCCGGAATACCCGAAAGCTTCAAACCATTTGGTTTATGGGTTTCGGGAATTCCGAAAGGATTAAACCATTCGGTTTGGAGGTTTCGGGAATATCCGAAAGGCTCAAACCATTCGGTTTGGAGGTTTCGGAACTTCCGAAAGGTTCAAACCATTCGGTTTGGAGGTTTCGGGAACACCCGAAAGAGGCAAACCATTTGGTTTGGAGGTCTCGGAAACATCCGAAAGTGTCTTATACTTTTATATCCGACCTTATTTAACATGAGCCAGGGGGTCAGAATTTAGTTTGTTTAAATAAAATCGAAATGATTTATATGATTTAATAACAGAATTTACAGGAAGTTATAACTCATGAACATCTTCGTATAGTTTCTTACAATAACTATATAATAACTTGCTTACTTCCTCCGGTTTTTCTATTAAAAACAAGTATTGCTCATTGCTGAGATATTTTAAATCTTTTGACAGAATAAGATAATATTTGCATTCTTCGAGGCTTCCCTGGGAAATAGTAGAAAATCGAAGCTTTTCTGCTTTTCCTTTTCGTCGATATTCCTCTGCAATGTTAGCTGGTATTGAAACAGCGGATCTTCTTAGTGGGGAAACAAGCCCGAATAATTCTTCTTTAGGATAATTTTCTATTATCTTGTAAGATTCGAGTTCAAAATTATGTGATTTCTTCTACCTATATAATCAAATCAATAAAAGAATTTGTTTTCTCCATCCCCTGTAACTTTATTTAACTTCTGAAACTTCTGTAACTTCTGTAACTTCTATTAAATAGTTTTTATCCTGTTAAAATAAACGACTCCTATTCTCATCTTTATCAAACATTAAAATAATCAATTACAATAAATAAATCCCTCCGGATAATAATTCTTCATGAAACGATTAAACATTAGAAAGTCAATATTTGTTATAGGGGAGTAATTTATTCTTATATACATATTTCAAAATAAATAAGAAAAATATATAAGAAAAAATCATTATGGAATGGTTTTTGAAACTCAAGATACAATAACTGATAAATAATAAAATAATAGTTTAACTTTAAAAAAATAGATATGGGAAAAGAAGCCGTAGAAATTGCAGGTGTAGACGTAAAAAAACTTTTAGAAATGCTAAATGGTGCACTATCGGAAGAATGGTTAGCATATTATCAATATTGGGTAGGGGCACGTTTAATGGAGGGTCCAATGAGAAGTGAAATTGAACCGGAATTACTCGTACATGCGAATGAAGAACTTAACCATGCGGTTTTAGTAGTTAACAGAATCATCCAATTGAACGGGACACCGGTAATAAATCCAAATGAATGGACGAAATTAGCTCGTTGTAAATATGAAGCGCCATCGGATCCTTATGTGGAAGTTATTCTGGAACAAAACTTAAGGGGAGAAAGATGTGCTATCAAGCGTTATGAAGAAATCGCAAATTATACCGTAGGAAAAGATCATGCAACATATCAAATGGCTGTAACTATTCTTGAAGATGAATTGGAACACGAACATGATATCGAAGATTGGATCAGAGACTTAGCCAGAATGAAAGAAGACTGGAAAAAAATCAGAATGTAATAGTATGGAACAAGAAATATTTTCAATGCCCCGTATAGGAGATAATGCTCCTGAATTCAAAGCATCAACAACACAAGGACCGGTTAATTTCCCTTCGGATTATAAGGGAAGTTGGGTGATATTATTTAGCCATCCGGCTGATTTTACTCCGGTTTGTACATCCGAATTTGTAACGTTTGCATCGATGGAAAAACAATTCAATGAAGCAAACTGTAAGTTGATAGGTCTTTCTGTAGATGGTTTATACAGTCATATTGCTTGGTTACGCACTATCAAAGAAAAGATTGAATACAAAGGAATGAAGGATGTAGATGTCAAATTTCCTTTGATAGATGACGTTTCAATGAACGTTGCTAAAAAATACGGCATGATCATGGAAGGAGAAGCAACTACTTCCGCTGTACGTGCGGTATTCGTAATCGATCCTAATGGAATAGTGCGGGCAATTATATACTATCCTTTGAGTTTGGGCCGTAACTTTGATGAATTGTATCGTATTGTTATTGCTCTACAGACAGCGGATGAATTCAAAGTTGCTACTCCCGCTGATTGGAGACCTGGAGACGACGTAATTGTTGGCGCAGCAGGAACTTATAATGCAGCACAGGATAGGATGGATGGAAAAGAATCCGGACTTATGTGCAAAGATTGGTTCTTCTGTACCAAGAAACTTGACAAAGATACTGTTTTGAAAAAAATCATCAAGAAATAGCCCTAAGAAAATACAAAGGCTTGGTTATAAATCAAGCCTTTTTCCTTTATATTTCAATATTGATTAAATTACTATTTTTGCGGGAAATATAAACGATATGAATCAAGACAATTTAAATTGCTGTTTAATACAATCTGATATTCACCCTGTGAATATAAAAGATAATTTGAACAGGTATGAAATGCTTTTGGAAAGCATAGAAAAGAATCCTGATATTATTATCTTTCCGGAAATGTTTGCATGTGGATTTTCAGAGAATATTGCACAAATTGCAGCAAGCTATACAAAAACATGCCTTGATCTTTTATATCAGACTTCTCAAAAATATCATGCCGATATTGTAGCAAGTCTTCCGGTGATAGAAAAAGAATATCTTTTTAATCGACTTGTTTGGATCAGAGAAGGTAGAATAATTGCTCAATATGATAAAAGACATTTATTCTTCGGGTGTGAAAAACAATTGTGTACAAGAGGGGAAACAAAAGTAATTGTAAATAAAAATGGCTGGAATTTTTTACCTTTGGTTTGTTATGATATTCGATTCCCCAACTGGTGTAGAAATCATTATAAAGATGATGCATTCACATACGACTGCCTACTGTTTATTGCTAACTTTCCAACACCACGTGTCGACACGCTAAAATTATTATTAAGAGCACGTGCGGTAGAAAATCAAGCTTATGTAATAGGAATCAACCGAATAGGAGAAGATGGCATCGGGAATAAACACTGCGGAGGAAGCATGGTTATCAGCCCGGCGGGAGAAATAATCGCAGAAGCGCCATACAACAAAAATTTTTTATTAACTGCGACGATTGGAAAACCTGTTTTAGAGAAATTACGTTCAGATTTTCCTGTCTATAAAGACTGGGATGAATAAAATTTGCTTCTTTAAACATATAATTAACAACTTTATTAACAATTATTTTTTTATAAAACAAACGAAATCAGAATAATAATAAAAGTAAATATTTTTTTATCAACAATTCATTATTAACAACTTATTAATAATGGAAAATGTTTTACATTTGCAAGAGATTATATTTAGTTTTAGGCATATTGTAAATACACTGGATATAAGCACATAAGAAAACTTATATATTTGTTCTTTGTTTTTATCTTGTTTTCAAACCATGAGAAATGGATTTAATTTATTGAAAATTAACGGAATGTAGCATGTCCGTATTTTTTTGAAATCCAAATGGGAAAAAATGGGAAAAAACGAGAAAAAACGGGAAGAATAGGAAATAAAAAAGAAAAAAATGGTACCGGAAAAAAAGCACAATAGCACAATGGATAGCAACGGGAGATTCCTGTTACCGGCTTCCATTTTGCGGGAATGGCCCGCAAAAATGGAAGAGGGCTTTGTGATTAGCAGAAGTACTTCCGGTAAATGTTTGACTCTCTATCCCATGAAAATTTGGAATACCTACAAGGAAAAGTTAAACAAACTCAATCCTTTTGACCAGAAAAATCGTGCTTATATTCGTGCATTTACTGGCGGGGCTACCGAAATAAAATCGGATGCCAAAGGACGACTGTTGATTCCTCAACATTTGCAGGAATATGCCCAACTAGGAAAAGAATTATATGTTGTGCAATTCAGTTTTTTGGTAGAAATCTGGAATCCGAGTTTATATGATAATTGTAATGTTGATTTCATAGCAAACAATCAGGAATTTATTAGTGAAAAATCGAATGAAATTTATGGAGATGGAAGCGAATTCTCTTTATCATAATCCGGTAATGCTTACTCAAAGCATTGTTGGGCTTAATATCAAGCCCAATGGGATTTATGTTGACCTGACTTTCGGTTCGGGTGGGCACAGTCGTGCCATTCTAGAACATCTCGATGAAAACGGAAAACTATTTGCTTTCGACCAGGATCAGGATAGCAAACGTAACCTGATTGATGACTCTCGTTTTGTATTTATCAATCAAAATTTCAAACACATAAAAAATCATCTAAAATTCTATGGTGTTGAAAAGGTGGATGCTATATTAGGTGACTTGGGCGTATCTTCCCACCAATTCGATTGTGAAGAGCGTGGATTTTCTATTCGTTTTGACGGTCCCCTTGACATGAGGATGGATAATAGAAAATCGTTAAAAGCCAGTGATATTTTAAACACATTCGAAGAAGCTGAATTAATCCGCATATTTTATCAATATGGAGAAATACAAAATGCAAGAAAGTTAGCAGAACTCATTATTAAAGAGAGAGAGATAATGCCATTCTCCACATCCCAGGATTTAATAAAACGAATCAACATATGCATTCCTAAACACAGAGAATTCAAATATTTAGCCCAATTATATCAATCACTTCGTATAGAGGCAAATGATGAAATGAATGCACTGCGTACTCTTTTGGAACAAAGTACCTCGCTGTTAAATTCCGGTGGAAGGCTGGTTATCATTTCTTACCATTCCCTCGAAGACCGAATGGTTAAGATATTTATGAGAAGTGGAAATTTCAATGATATAATAGAGAAAGACATGTATGGAAATATCTTATCTCCATATACTTTGATAAATCGCAAAGCAATTACTCCTGATGAGCAAGAACTAAAAGATAATAATAGAAGTAGAAGTGCAAAATTAAGAATCGCAGAAAAAAAATAAAATGGCAAATAAATTTAGACCGATTGTAAATACTCCTATACCTGAAGAAGACTATTCAGAAATGAATAAGCCTAAGAATCGGCCTATACCTTCTAAGAAGAAAAAGCCAAAAAGTAAGAGTAAAATAGGAAAAAAAATCCGTAAAGCATTCGATAATATTTTCGGATTGGGAATATTGAGGAAAATAAATTTCCGAAAGAATCTCCCCTATTTTATCATGATCATAATTATGATTATTGCATTGATATATAATAATTTGAACACTCAATCAAAAAGACTGAAAATCGAAAAACTTGAAGATGAAATTACCAAAGTCAACGATTTGCTGATGGACGTAATTGAAGAAGAATACAGTGTGGACGATAAACAGGAGAAAGAACTTTTACAGACGGCCAAAGAAGAAGGCTTTCAAAGTAACGGATACATTCCATATACAATAAAAGTAGAAAAAAAAGAAAAATAATAATAACGTGAAGAACTTTAAAATAAGTGTTTTCTTTGTATATGTCGTATTTCTAATCATAGGAATCATGGCAATGTATCGCATTGTCTCTTTAGCCGTTGCAAAAGGAAAATATTACAGGGGCGAAATAGATGATGACAAGGAAATGGTTATTGATGGTCGAATTTTCAAAATAGAAACAAACACAATTTCCGGTAAAAGAGGAAATATTATTTCGGATGATGGAACTGTTTTACTATCTACTGTTTATATCTATGATTTATATTGGTATCCATCTTATATATATACAAACAAGGTAAACGACAGTTTATTCATGTTGAACGTAGATTCGTTAATCCAAATTTTTCATCGGATAAACCCGAAAAAATCAATTGATTCTTATAATAAACTTATCAAAGAAGAATATCTGAATTGTCGTCAAGCATACAAAAAAGCTATCAAACAAACAAAAAGCAACGAGAAGAAAGAAAAAGAAAAAGGTTATCTCGCTATTAAGAACCTGCAAAAAGAATATGTTCAAATAAAAGTCTCGAATGTCAGTCGTACAAACGAATGGGTTCGTCAGAAAGATATTGATGAAATTGATTCTTTATTCGCTGCCTGGAAAGGAGGTGGCAATTTTAGAGGAGGCTGTAAAAAAGACAGACGGGATGTAAGAAGGCAATTGACAGGTGGCTATCCTAAAAGCATTTTAGGAATGTTCGAAAGTGTATCTTCCAGCAACAGAACCGATTCTATCATCTTTAAAAAAGGAATAGAAGGGTACTATGATTCTACACTTAGAGGAAAATGTATCACTTACCGCATATTAAAAGTAAATAATGAAACCGTCCGTCTAAAAGAAAACAGAGATATTTCACCCAGTAATGGCTGCGACGTAGTAACGACTATCAACAACGATATACAACGTGTAACTAAAAATGCATTAGAGAAACAACTTTTATTATCGGGAGCAGCTTGGGGTTGTGCCGTTGTGATGGATGTAAAAAGCGGAGAAATTAGAGCCATTTGTAATTTGGACAAAGTAGGGAATATCTATGAAGAACGGATTGACCATGCAACAACCGAACGATATGAACCGGGGTCAACATTTAAATTAATGACTTTATTAGCAGCATTAGAATCCGGAAAAATAGATACCAATACAATTGTTGAATGCGATAAAGGCAATTATTATTCTCTGAAAAAAGCATTTGTTATTTCCGATAACAAAGGATTATACAATGCTGCCAGAATGACCCATAAAAATATCAGTTCATTTCTTCTATCTCTAAAAGGAATGTCTTTAGAAAAAGATTTGAAAATCGAAACTGCACAGGCACGAATCCCGATATTAATTCCGATCACTTCAAAAGAATCTGATTTTCGGAATGTTACACATGGGTATAGCGTTAAAATACCTCCTGTCTATATGCTCGCTTATTATAATGCTATTGCTAATGATGGTAAATATATAAAACCTACGTTAGTAAAATCAATAACTTGTCCTGATAAAGGGTCTTCTACCTCTCAACATGAAATAATAAATGCAGCTATTTGTTCTCCACAAACAATTGCCAAAGCAAAAGATTGTCTGGAAGCCGTTGTTACTGAGGGAACTGCAAGAAGGGCAAGAGATAATCAATATTTAGCGTACATTAAAAATAAAGATACAAACATAATACATTATCCATTAATAGCAGGAAAAACAGGCACTGCTTTTATATATGATGAGAAAGAGAAAAAATATTCTCCTACACTTAAAAATTCTTCTTTTATCGGTTATTTTCCCAGTCAAAAACCAAAATACACTTGTTTGGTATTGGTTTCAGGAACTCCTTTGGATGCAAGTATTGTCGCTGTACCCGTTTGCAAGGAAATTGCCGAAAAATTAAACATGCATGATATAGAAATCGAATTAAGCGAGTCCAGACAGAATAGTAAAAAAAATATTCCTACCAGTCGATTTGCCTATACAAAAGACATACAAACAATCTATAATGAACTTCATATTCCTATAAGCCTGTCAAACGAAAATCAATATGTTAGTCTTACAAAAAATGATAATAATGATATTGTCTCTATTCCCAGAAAGATTCCAAATCGCTCTGTTGCCGAATTAAAACATGCAACAGTAAAAGATGCAACTTATATTTTGGAAAAAATGGGATATACAGTACAAATAAGAGGAAAAGGAAAAGTTAACGACATACAGATAGCCGGAACAACAGCAATCGTGTTTTTAAAAGATTAAATACAAATGAAAACAATTAAAGAACTAATTAACAATATTTCTACAATTCAGATAATTGGCTTGATCGATAAGCAGATCGAAGCCATCTGTTTTGATACACGGGAAGTGAAAAGTTCTTCTTTATTTGTAGCGCAAAAAGGGACAAAAGTAGATGGGCACAAATATATTGACCAAGCTATTGAAAAAGGGGCAACTTGCATTGTTGCGGAACAACTTCCCGTAACATTACACGAAGATGTGACCTATTTGCAAGTAAAATCTTCTCCTCATACACTCGCTCTTTTGGCATGTAACTTTTATGGCAATCCTTCCTATAAATTAAAATTAATAGGAATTACAGGAACAAATGGTAAAACAACAACCGCTACCCTACTCTATCGATTATTTACAAATCTGGGATTTAAAGCAGGGTTATTGAGTACAGTTGAGAATAAAATCGGACAAACGACAATTCCCTCTACACATACAACTCCCGATGCTATAAAAATAAATCAATTATTATCGCAGATGGTATCCGAGGGCTGTGAATATTGTTTTATGGAAGTAAGCTCGCATGCGATTGTACAAGAACGTATCACAGGATTACATTTCGTTATTGGAATTTTTACTAACATCACGCATGATCACTTGGATTATCACAAAACATTTAAAGAATATATTGCAGCAAAAAAACTATTTTTCGATAATCTACCGAAAACAGCATTTGCTTTAACTAACATTGATGATCCAAATGGAAAAGTAATGCTACAAAACACTGCTGCGCAATGTAAAACATATAGCTTACAAACCATCAATTCTGATTTTAAAGCTAAAGTCAATGAAGATAGTTTGGAAGGAATGAATTTAATCATTGATAACGAAGATGTTTGGTTTAGATTAATTGGAAAATTTAATGCTTACAATTTACTTTCAATTTACGCAACAGCTTTACTTTTAGGAGTTAATAAAAAAGATGTATTACGAGAAATGAGCATGCTTGAGTCAGCAGAAGGCAGATTTTCTACTATCAATAAAAATGGGAAAACGGTAATTATTGACTATGCTCATACTCCTGATGCACTGTTAAATGTTCTTAATACGATAAGGGAAATAAGCAAAAACGACCAGAAAATAACTACTGTTGTCGGTTGTGGAGGAGACCGGGATAAAACAAAGCGTCCCGAAATGGCAAAAATTGCATACAACCTAAGCGACAAAGTAATTCTTTCTTCTGATAATCCACGAAGTGAAGACCCTGATTCTATTCTCAATGATATGGTTAAGGGAATTCCAAGCGATGATGAAAGTAATGTATTTGTTATTGTCGATAGAAAGCAAGCTATTAAATTGGCCATTGCCACATCACAAACAGGAGATATTATTCTGATTGCAGGCAAAGGTCATGAAAAATACCAAGAAATAAACGGAGTGAAATACGAATTCGATGATATCGAAATTGCTAAAAACTATTTAGAAAATCTAAAATAATGATATATGTTCTACTATCTTTTTAATTGGTTAGATAAGACTTTTAATATACCCGGAGCAGGAGTCTTTCAATATATTTCCTTTCGGACTGCAATGGCGGGATTGGTATCTCTATTTTTATCATTGATAATCGGAAAATATGTAATCCGATTACTACAAAAGAAACAAATTGGAGAAGATATTCGTGATTTGGGTTTGGAAGGTCAAATACAGAAGAAAGGAACCCCTACCATGGGAGGGATTATTATCTTATTCAGCATATTAGTTCCGGTTTTATTGTTCAATAAATTGGACAATATCTATATTATTCTCATGATTATCACTACGATATGGCTCGGACTACTTGGATTTATCGACGATTATATCAAGGTGGCAAAAAAGAATAAGGGAGGAATTTCTTCCAAGGTGAAACTGATAGGACAATCCATTTTAGGTTTGGTAGTTGGTTTGGTTCTCTTTTTCAATCCTAATGTGGTGATAAAAGAAAAACTTCCCGATTCCAATTTTGTAAAGACAGAAGAAGTATTTCGTGTAGAAAACAGTTCCGATGGAGAAAAAACCAAAACGGCTAAATTTACAAAATCAACCAAAACGACTATTCCATTTTTCAAAAATAATGAATTCGATTATGCCAGCCTGTTAAAATGGTTGGGCGACGGTTATGAAAAATGGGCGTGGATTATTTATATTCCCATTATTATTTTTATTATCTGCGCAGTTAGTAACGGAGCTAATCTTACCGACGGGTTGGACGGATTGGCCATTTCAGTCTCGGGAATTATAGGAGCAACCTTGGGAGTATTGGCATATGTATCGGGAAACACCATCTTTGCTGAGTATTTGAATATCATGTATATTCCTAATACCGGCGAGCTGATGATTTTTGCCGGAGCACTTGTCGGCGCCTGTTTAGGATTTTATTGGTGGAATACCTATCCCGCACAAGTATTCATGGGAGATACAGGATCTTTAGCTTTGGGAGGCATTATCGCTGTTTTTGCAATTATTATACGTAAAGAATTGTTAATTCCTATTTTATGTGGAATCTTTTTTGTCCAAAGCATCTCCGTAATCGCCCAGGTAACTTACTTTAAATATACAAAGAAAAAATATGGAGAAGGAAGGCGTATTTTTTTAATGACCCCGATCCATCATCATTACCAGAAAAAAGGCATGCATGAAGCAAAGATAGTACAACGGTTTATTGTCATCGCTATCATACTGGCCGTAGTAACCATAGTAACATTAAAATTACGTTAAACAAAAATATATCAATCATGAAATTTGAAGATTTAATGATCGACCGATCGCAAACTGTTGCCGAGCAGGCTGCCATTCTAGAAAATAGACTGATTGCCATTCGTAGATCAAATAGACAAGAAATTGTCAACCAGTTTGATAAAGAAGAACATCGATTAGAGCATGTCACCCTGTTCCGAGGGGTGAATTTTATCAATGATTCCAAAGCGTGTACAATCAATGCAACTTATTATAGCTTTGAAACCATGAAAAGTGACATCATCTGGATGGCAGGGGGGAATGATTCTTCAATGAATTATATGGAGCTGATAGGACATGTGTCACAAAAGGTCAAAGCATTGATTTGTATTGGCAATAACAATAAAACGCTAATGAAAACATTTGTCAAATATATTGCATCTATTCAAGAACAAAAGAACATGGAAGATGCCGTACGGACAGCCTTTTATTCGGCACAAAAAGGCAATATTGTACTATTATCCACAGGGTGTGAGTGTGATGAATTGTACACAGATTATCAAGAGCGAGGAACTACCTTTAAAAAAGCAATAGCTCAATTATAAAATGGAGAACAAAAAACTTATCGGGAAATTGAAAGGAGACCGCATAATATGGGGAATAATTGTTCTATTATCTGTGTTTTCCATATTCGTTGTATACAGTACCGGCTCAAAACTAGGGGATCCGTTACATAAAGAAAGTATATGGTTTCTTATTCGCGGACATGTTTTTTATCTTGTCCTGGGATTCCTGGTAATGTATATTATGAGCAATGTCAATTACAGATGGATCGGTCGGTTATCGAAAATCGGATTTCTGATAGGTTTACTGTTGGTATTTCTAACATTTATCTTTGGAGAAAATATGGGAGATGCCAAACGAAGTTTACGAATTTTTGGTATCTCTTTCCAAACGATACAATTAGCGGAAGTATTATTTATCATCTATTTTGCTCAATGGATTTCCCGGGTAAAAGGTGAAATTAACGATCTCAAAAGAGTTCTTTTACCTATGATTATTTATATTGTTGTAACCTGTTTACTCATTACTTCCCAAAAAACATCAGGGGGAATTATCATGGGTGCTACTTTCTTTGTTCTCTTATTTGTATCTCAACTAAAGAAAAAATACTTTTTTGCTCTATTGGGTAGCATTGTAATTATAGGGGGATTATTCCTGTTTGTCGTCATGAATAGCAATACTTCCCTTTTCCGACTTGATACAGCAAAAGCACGTATTGAGGCTTTTACAGGTAAATCGGAATTAAATAAGGAAACAATCATTACCGAAGCGGCAATTGCAAGAGGCGGTATTTTGCCTAATCCGGGAGGATCGGTTTTGATGGGTTCGGTAGGTGAAAGCTTCTCCGATTATATTTATGCTTTTCTTGTAGAAGAGTATGGCATTCTGATGGGTATTGTTGTTATTTTATTGTATTTAGCGTTATTTTACCGGGTACGGAAAGCAGCAGTGAATATACAATCTACTTTTGGAGCTTATTTATCAATAGGACTAGGATTCTTCATTGTATTTCAAGCATTCACACATATATTAGTTTGTATCGGTTATTTTCCTGCAACGGGAGAAACTTTACCAATGATCAGCCGAGGGGGAATGTCTATTTTAACAATGTCATTCTGTCTTGGTATCTTATTAAACATAAGTGAAGAAGCCAAAGAAGATAAGAAAAGATTAAAAGAAGAGCAATCGAATTAAATTAAAAATAAATAATAATAGCATGGCAAAAAAAATGATCATTTCAGGTGGTGGCACAGGAGGACATATCTTTCCGGCAATTGCAATTGCCAATGCTGTAAAAGAAGAATTGTCCGATATTGAAATCCTATTTGTAGGAGCCAATGGACGAATGGAAATGAAACGTGTACCCGAAGCCGGGTTTCCTATAGAAGGATTGGATATTTATGGTCTTCAACGTAAATTGAATTTGAGAAATATTCTTGAAAACCTGAAACTTCCTTTCCGTTTGTATCGCAGTAGTAACAAAGCAAAAGAAATCATCAAGAGATTTCATCCTGACGTAGTTGTAGGTGTTGGAGGATATGCAAGTGGCCCTACATTGAGAGTTGCGGCATCCATGGGAATCCCAACATTGATACAAGAACAAAATTCATATCCGGGAATTACCAATAAAATACTGGCAAAAAAAGTTAACGTAATTTGTACTGCTTATGACAACCTGGATCGGTTTTTCCCTGCCGGTAAAATAATCAAAACAGGAAATCCCATTCGAAAAGATATCCTAAACTCTATAGACAAAAAAGAAGGATATGCTTATTTCCAGTTGGATGAGAATAAGAAAACAGTTGCTGTTGTCGGAGGCAGTTTGGGTTCCCGTACTATCAATGAAAGTGTTTGTACATTTGTAAAAGAGCTATCAGATAAAAAAGTTCAAATGATATGGCAAACAGGAGAATATTACTATCAGAATCTTCCGGATGAATATAAAAGGCTGGAAGGAGTAAAAGTAATGCCTTTTGTACAACGGATGGATTATTTATACGGCATTGCCGATGTAGTAGTTTCCCGCGCAGGAGCTATTGCACTTTCGGAATTATGTGTTGTAGCAAAACCTTGCATCTTAATCCCTTCCCCAAATGTTTCGGAAGATCATCAGACAAAAAATGCAAAAGTACTTTCCAATGCAGGAGCCGCTATTTTAATACCTGACAATAAAGCACGCGAAGAACTGAAAGATGCCGTATTTGAACTTATTGTAGATGAAGGTCGCTGTACTACTATGAAAGAAAATTTGAAAAAAATGGCACAACCTAATGCAGCCAAACAAATTGCAAAAGAGATAATTAAATTAATGGATAAGAAAAATGGATAAAATTCCCGTTGATATAAAAAGCATCTATTTCTTAGGAATAGGGGGCATCGGAATGAGCGCCCTTGCTCGCTATTTCCATAGACAGGGAATTTTTGTATCCGGATACGACAAGACACCCTCTCCCCTGACCGATGAATTGATTGCCGAAGGAATATCCGTTCATTTTGAGGATGATATTTCTCAAATACCGGATTCGTTGTCCATGGCAATATATACTCCTGCTGTTCCAAAAGGGAATAAAGAATATGAATTCTTACAAAAATCCAGAACACCTTTTTTGAAGCGTTCGCAGTTATTAGGCTTGCTTACGCATGGAAAAACAACATTTGCAATAGCGGGAACACATGGAAAAACCTCCACGACCGCAATGACGGCACATATACTACATGGAGAAAAAAAAATAATTGCATTTATCGGAGGAATTGCCTCCAATTACAACTCTAATCTAATTTACGATAACAATCCGGAGATTATACTTGTAGAAGCGGATGAATACGACCGTTCTTTTCTAACCCTTCATCCTGATATTGCCGTAATTACAGCAATGGATGCCGACCATTTAGATGTTTATGGAAATAATAACGGTTTGATAGAATCATTCAACGATTTTGCAAACAACATCAAAAAAGGGGGAACTCTTATTACAAAGAATTCATTAGTAAAGAATATCCATACAAAAGCAAATATAAAAACATACGGTCTGGAACCCGGTATTTCGGATTATTATGCTACAAACATACATATTAAAAACGAAAAGCAATACTTTGATATAGTTACTCCCAATGGAATTATTGAGAATATTTCTTTCGAAGCGGGAGGATTACACAATGTAGAAAATGCAGTAGCGGCAACAGCTATTGCTGATATTGCAAATGTAAATCATCAAACGATAAAAAAACAATTAGAATCTTATAAAGGGGTAAAACGGAGATTCGAATATATTATACGTAGAGAAAATTGTATTTATATCGACGATTATGCACATCATCCGCAGGAAATAAAGGCTTGTATTGCCTCTGCTAAAATGATGCATCCCGGCAAGAAAATATGCGGGATATTTCAACCTCATCTCTATAGTAGAACCAGGGATTTTGCCGATGAATTTGCAAGAAGCCTGGAAGAGTTGGACCATGTTATCCTGCTCGACATTTATCCTGCCAGGGAGTTACCGATAGAAGGAGTAAGTTCCAAAATGTTATTGAAAAAAATAAACAAAACAGAAAAGATATTAGTAAACAAAGAACAACTTCTCCAATATCTGGAGATCATAAAACCGGAGGTGCTTATTACAATGGGAGCAGGAGACATCGATCGATTAGTAAAGGATATAAAAAAAGTGTTTGATCATGAGTAAGAAAAACATCATTATTTATTCTATATTCGGCATTATTTTTATTGCATGTTTTGTCTTTTATGCTATCCTGTCAAAAGACAAAAAATACACGGAGATAATATATAAGATCGAATATCCATCAGATACTTTATTTACCGAAAAAGAATTCACTCAATATGTTTCCAAAGTTCATCCGTCAATCATTGGAAAACCTTTTGACAGTGTAAACCTCTCTACTCTTGAGAAAAAAATAGAAAAGTATCCATACATATCCAATGCCGATGTGATCAATAATCGCGGAACATTAATAATAAAGGCTACACAGGAAAAAATTATTGCAAAGGTATTCAATAGTAAAGATCAGCAATTTTTCCTGGCAGAGAGTGGGAAACTAGTTCCTAAATCAAAAAACACGGCAGGAAGAATTGTTATTGCGAATGGAAATATAAACAAACAATATACGGATAACTATTTTGTCTACAATGAAGACAGTCTCAATAAAGATAAGTCAAAAACAAAATATTCTCAGCTACATATTGTTTGGAAAATGGCATCTTTCATAGAAAAAGATCCTTTCTGGAATGCACAAATAAGCCAAATCTACGTTAATAATAAACAGGAAATCGAGCTCATTCCTACAATAGGGGATCATGTGATTCTATTTGGAAGTATTGGGCTTCAAGAAAACATCGATAATGTTATTAAACAACGTTTAGATAATTTAAGAAATTTATATATTGATGGATTTAAAATAACCGGATGGGAGAAATATAAATCCATTAACTTAAAATATGGAACAGAAATTTCTTGTGAAAGAAAATAATTAACCCACGATAAATAAATATTATGTTAGATCTAAGTTTCAAAAAATCGAGAAAAAAGCACCTTGATCAAACAGAAGAAGCAAAAATTGCAGTAGGACTTGACATTGGAACGACAAAAGTCGTCGCATTTGTCGGACAACGGAATAAAGATGGGAAAATACATATACTGGGTCACGGCAAACATGTATCACTCGGCGTACAACGAGGACAGGTTATCAATATTGATAAAACGGCCGATGCTATCAGGCAGGCAATCTCCCAAGCAGAAAATAAAGCCAATATTGACATTGACACAGTAATGGTTGGAATTGCAGGCCAGCATATCAACAACACTCAAATTCTGGGTGAAATTAAGCGTCGTAATCCGGATTCGGAAATAACAAAAGAAGATGTCCGGATGTTGATTGACGATATGTTTAAGGTAGCGGTAAACCCCGGAACACAAATCATTGATATTATTCCCCAGGAATATACTGTAGATAGCTTTATCGGTTTGGATGATCCTATCGGTGTATTAGGGATACAGTTAAGTTCGGTATTCAATGTAATTACAGGAAATTCGCAACATATCAAAAACATAGCCAGATGTGTCAAACGTTGTAAATTAGAAATGGACGGACTGGTGTTGGAACCGATAGCTTCTGCTGAAGTTGTTCTGGATAAAAGGGAAAAAGAAACCGGAGTTGCGTTGGTTGACATCGGAGGCGGAACAACAGATATCGCCGTATTTATTAATGGCATTCTGCGGCACACCGCTGTAATTCCTATCGGAGGAGATGTAATTACCGATGATATCAAAGCTGTATTCAAGGGAATTGTCAAAGAGGAAGCCGAGACATTAAAAATAAAACATGGTTCATGTATTCCAAATAAAGGGAATGAAAATCATGTTATTTCTATTCCCGGCATAAAAGGTCGCCCGGCTACCGAAATCCCCGTAGTGGATTTGGCAGAAGTAATCGCTGCGCGAACCAAAGAAATTATTCAGCGTATAGCCGATGAGCTTAAAAACGCCAATTGTTTCAACAAGCTTGGCTGCGGAATAGTATTAACCGGAGGCGGTGCACAATTAAAAGATATTAAGGAATTTACCGAATACAATACCGGGTTATCCGTACGGATAGGCAATCCGGAAGAAAAGATTGTAATTGAAAAAGAAGCTGAATGGAATCATCCCATGTATGCTACCGGATTAGGGCTTATGATACTCGGAATAGAGAAAGATGAAGACCTGCATGCAATCAGGGATGAAAGAGATGAAAACACATCCGCATCTAAAAAGCCAAGTAAACAAATTAGAAATACAGAGGCCAGAGATGGAGAAAGAGATAAATACCGTCCGTGGGAAAAAATCAGGGAAGTGGTTTATTCATTGGTAAGCGATGATGACATGGACGATGATTTCGAAGATGATTAACTAATAATTATAATACAGTATATATAACATTAAAAACTCATTAACAATGATAAATTTTGACAACGGAAATCTAATGGAAATAACACCTTATATGGATGATCAAACAGCCGGAACATCTTCAATAATTAAGGTGATTGGTGTTGGCGGCGGCGGAAGCAATGCGGCCCGGCACATGTACAATATGGGTATTATCGGGGTTGATTTTATGATATGCAACACCGACAAACAAGCCTTGGAAAGTAATCCTATCCCTATAAAAATACAATTGGGGAAAAATGGATTAGGCGCCGGAGCGATCCCTGAAGTTGCCAGAGATGCAGCGCTGGACAGTGAAGAAGAAATAAAAGCTGCCCTTGCCGGAACAAAAATGTTGTTTGTAACAGCCGGTATGGGTGGAGGTACCGGAACAGGAGCCTCCCCTATTGTGGCTTCTATTGCCAGAGACTTGGGGATTTTAACGGTCGGTATTGTTACTTATCCGTTCAACTTCGAACAAAAAGACAAGTTTGACCTTGCCAATGAAGGGATTAATGAATTAAGCCAAAACGTAGATGCCCTTATCGTCATTAAAAACGAAGCATTAAAAAGCTTTTACCCTGATTTAAAGCTATCCAATGCTTTTGCAAAGGTAGATGATGTTTTGTTAATCGCAGCAAAAAGCATTGCGGAACTTATCACGTTGGAATCCATTATCAATGTGGATTTTAATGATGTAAAAACTATTTTACAGAACAGCGGAACCGCATTGATCGGTTCGGGAGAAGCTGAAGGGGAAGATAGAGCCTTTAAAGCAGTGGAAGCAGCAATTAACAGCCCGTTATTAGATCAAAATTCAATCTATGGTGCTGAAAAGTTATTATTCTTTATTTCATATAGCGACGATAATCAGATTACCATAAACGAACTGGAAAAAATAACCGAGGAACTGGAAAACAAAACCTGTACTACAAGTAAAAAACTAATCTGGGGACATGGAATTGACGATAACCTCGGAGATAAAGTACGGGTAACTGTCATTGCTACGGGACTACACAACAATACAGGGACATATGGAAGCAAGGCATCTCCCGGAAAGGAAAATGCACCAGGTGAACAGGTTAAAATCCCTTATGATACGGATAACGCACCTAAAGAAGAAAAGAAAACAAATGAATCTACGGTTATTAAAGTTCCTCTAGGCGAGGTTCCGGATAATAACCAATTACGAGGCAAATCGGAAGAAGAAGTAACGGAATATCTTAATAAGCCTGCTTATATCCGGGAAAGGGAATTGAAAAAATTCGACAGTAACTCGAATGATGAAATCTCCAATTACAAAGCAGGGGCAAACGGATTAGAATGTAATGCACCCTCTTTTCTAAACAACGTGGTTGACTAACGATAAAATCTTTTTCATAATTCAAATTATGGCTACCTCCCCGGTAGCCTTTTTTATTTTTTCCCATAGGCATCCCTACTGTTCATCCATAGTTATCCCTACGTATTACCCGTAAGGATAACTACGGTTCATCCGTAGGCATACCTACTGACAATACGTAGGAGTAACTACTTTTCATCCATAAGATAGCTACCGGTAATATAAAGGCATACCCTAAGTATAAAGTAAAAACAGGGAGGATTTTTCCCACTTCGTTTCAATAAGCTCGCAAACTTGGTTCCTGGCTGCCTTGAAATAATAAAGATAAAGGGAATCTCAAGGTTCTCAATAATGCGATTGTTAGCATACTTTTACAGGCTAAAACAGTACAGAAAGTCATTTAGGACGACACATATCACGGAGTAGTCCTAAACTTTTTCTTCCGGTTTTAGGTTGTTCTTTATTTTCATTATTCTAAAGTTATTTCTTTATTATTTATATTATACTTTGGATTAGCCATATGATGAAACAGGAATTGGTTAATCTCTTGTTTCACGATATTGAGATTTCCATTGAAAGAGCCATCTTTTTCGGCATGAGGTGCATGTTTGCAATCGACAAACGGAACATATCTTACATTCATATTATACCCGGACATGTGTTTGTAAATGGCATACGAACCATATAATTCCTGAGCACCAAAGAAAATATCCTTCATATATGAACTCAGATAATCCTGGAATGGAATTCCGGATTCATTGTATAAAATATTATCCTCTGTCCCATGAAATAACAAAACAGGTATATTATTGCGTTCATCAATCATGTTAAGGTCATTGATTCCTCCCCACAAGGCAATTATTCCTGCTAACTTAGGAGTACATGTTAAGGAATTGCCTGATTCATTAATGCCTCCAAACCGTTTCTTAAAGCCTTTTGTTTGGCAGCATTTAAACACTTCATCTTCATTCATAAACCCTGTTGTCAAGGCAATAATAGCTCCGGAACTGCTTCCGCCAAGATAAATCTGATCCGGGTCAATCTTAAGTTCATCGGCATAATAAGTAAGATACCTCAGAGCGGAACGAACATCTTGCACACAGCAATAAATTCCCTTTTTAATATCACTATATCCCCGCAATTTTGTTCCCAACCGGAAATTGATGGAGGCAACCACAAAACCATTATCTACTAACTCTTTGGTCAATTCCATCTGTAAATCATTTTCTTTATCCCCAAAAAAGAAACCTCCTCCATGTACAAATAAAAAAACAGGTTTAATCCGGTTTTCGTCCTTTTCCGAACGATAAATATCCATATGCAAAGGAAGAAAATCCCGTTTATCGGAAACGGTAGCCAAGATACTAACAACTTCTTTCAACAATTGATATGTCGTTTTATCGGCAACATTCATTGTCTTGGAAGTATAAAATCCTTTTGCATATCCATACAAAATATCCCTTTGAACAACATAATGTGTGTTGATTTCCTTAGGATATATATCAGGATTTGCTACATTAGGATACCGTTCCACGGGGAAAATATGATTGTTTTGTATGTCATAATCTTGCGCACTTAACGATTGACAAGACATATTAATTAAAAAGAATGCTATGATAAACACAAAGTTTTTTGTGTTACAAAAGTATTCTTTAAATACACTTCTACAAAATATATTTATTTTCATGACTCTGCATTTTTATTATACTTGATGAATTTATTTAAAGTTGTCTTTGTTTGTTTCGGGTTCACCCCTAATCTCTGCCTATATCCCCTCCGGGATTTTTCCAAAAAGAGGGAAGAAAAAGGAAAAGAACTTTTGAGGATTTGTCAGTGGTTAATTCGCTAGTTACTAACTTCATTCCGAACAACATATCCATATTACTTTTATTATGTATTGAAATAAGTGGTGGAATCCGCAACCTGAGAGCTTCTAACAAGGGAATTCCATCACCTCGCTTTTACTTCTATTCCAAACAATACTTCTTGTTCATTCATCATTCCTATTAAAAGTCTTTCATCTTGCAAGAACACTCCGTTCGGAATGAAGTTCTTATCAAAAACTTATTGTCATATTGTCCTTTCGACCTTTAATACAAATGCCCGTAATCCTTGTGCTTCCGACTGGATGTCAAGTTCATGTAATAAATTAAGAAACGAATCTACTTTTTCGTCGTCAATCATTGTCCAAATGGCGCCATTCAATGCGGGCCAGGCATGGTCTCCATAACGAGGGTCGCCCGTACGGCTGCCTCTTCCGGCAACGGTATCCCAATAGGTAAATCCACGAATTTCACATCTGTCCATTATGGATAAGATATCTTCGTAATACGCTTGATTAAATGCTACAAATATTGCTTTCATTTCATTTATTTTTTAAATTATTTTATTTCTGAATTATCTCGCTAACGCTTTGATGCACTCCCATGCTTCGCGTTCAGGTGCTTCGTTCGTCGCAATGACGTTCTTAAGTTTGTTCAGTGCGTCATTGCGACGAGCGAAGCAATCCCGTTTCCGTTTTCTTTATGAATTATTTTCTACCACAACCGATATATTTTGCTGATTCTTTTCCGCTTTCTTTCCTCTTTTTGCAGAGAAAATGCAATAAACAACAGGTATAAGGAAGAATGTCACCAAAGTTCCTATAGAAAGTCCCCAGGCAACCGTTGTTCCCATTGCCCGCCACATTTCCGAACCTTCTCCGGTTCCGAGCGCCATGGGCAACATTCCCAAAACAGTTGTCAATGTGGTCATCAAAACAGGACGTAAACGTGATTTGCCGGCAGTAACGATAGCATCAGCCAAGCTCATTCCCCTTTCACGGCACATTTTGATATAATCTACCAACACAATCCCGTTTTTAGCAACAATTCCCACAAGCATCAGCACCCCGATAAGAGCCATTACACTTAATGGTGTACTTGAAATGGATAATCCCAATATTACACCCACCATGGCAAAAGGAAGGGAAAACATAATCACAAACGGGTCTTTGAACGAGCCGAATTGAGCTGCCATCACCAGAAAGACCAGCGTGATAATTAAAATCAGCAAGGTAAAAAGATTGGAAAACGTTTCCTGTTGTGTTTCCAATGTTCCGGCTAAGCGGTATGTTACATCGGATGGCATATCAATCTGCGGCATAACCGTTTGAATAACGGTTACCAAGTCACTTAAAGCATATCCGCTGGCAACGGCTGCCGATACGGTAAGCACACGTTCACGGTCTTTTCGTTCAATAGTTGGCGGAGTCATTACTTCAACTACTGTTCCCAGATCGCGGATACGTATTCCCCTGCCTTGTGGATTATATACCAGAATATCTTCAATAGCATCGATAGATTCACGATATTCGGGAGCATAGCGGATCCGGATGTCATATTCTTCTCCGGCTTCGCGATAATAAGACGGTACCACTCCATTAATTCTATTGCGGAGGTATTGGGCGACAGTGGTTACATTCAAACCGTTCAATGCCAATTTCTCACGGTCAAAATCCACTTGGATTTCCGGCACATAATCACCCCTGCTGATGTCAACCTGGGTACATTCCGGCACATTCTTCAGTTTTTCCGCCAATTGAGCTGCAATAGCATCTGTTGCCGCAAAATCATAGCCGTAAATTTCCACATCCACCGTACTTTCGCCGCCCGTTCCACTGCCGCCTGCCGTTACTTTGTAATCTTCCAATTCGGTATATTTTTCCAGATCTTCACGCATCAAATCACTAATTTCCGTCATACTGCGTTTGCGTTCTTCCATCGGATAAAGCGTGATATTAAAACTGATAAAGTGGGTTCCGTTTTCGCTCAGGTTGCCAAAAGCATTATCCGCATCCGCTTGCCCTACGGAAAAATTGATGACCTCTATTTCAGGATATTTTTCGGTAAACTCATCATTAACCGCCATGGCTAAATCTTTGGCAATATCCTGACGCGTGGAAACAGGAAGTTCAAGATCGATATTAATCCTGCCGTTATCCTGCGTGGGGAAAAATTCCGTTTTAATTCCCGGAGCAAGAAGCATTGTAGCTCCGAATATCGCTATTGCCCCAACGACAATAATTGTCCGGTGGTTAACCGACCAATGGAGCAATCTTCCGTATCCGCTACTCAAAGAGTTAAGTCCTCTATCTATAGGAGCATATAGTCTTGTTAACAAGCCTGCTTTCTTTTTTCCATCTTTTTTGTTTTCATTTTTTAATAATATGGAAGCCAACATCGGAATCAGCGTTAAAGCAGCTATCATGGAAATAGTCATGATGATAGCAATCATCCAACCCAATTGTTTGAACAAAATCCCAGCCATTCCCGAAACCATTGTAATGGGAATAAATACCGCCAACATGGTCAAACAGGAACCGACAACCGATTTCCCCACTTCCTTCGCTCCGAAGATGGCTGCCTGCTTGGGGCGGCTTCCGCTTTTGAGGTGCGTCATGACATTTTCCGTAACTACAATAGAATCGTCCACCACCATTCCGATAGCCAACGAAAGGGAAGATAGAGAAATGATATTTAGCGTATTTCCACTTACAAATAAATAGATAAGGGATGCAATCAGGGAAATGGGAATCGTTATGAGAATGATAATAGTCGCCCGCCATTTTCCCAAAAAGAAGAATACCACAAGCACCACAAGTAACAATATGATTAGAATTGTTTCCTGCAAAGAATTCATGGTGTTGAGGATATTTGTGGAAGTATCCGTGATAACTCCCAACTTTACATCCGAAGGCAATGTTTTTTGGATTTCCGGTAATTTTTCACGCACTTCTTCAGCAATATTTACCGTATTGGCGCCGGTTTGTTTTTGAATGACAATCATCGCTCCGCGTTGTCCGTTGGTATATGTTTCCTGCGCTCTTTCCTGCAAGGCATCTTCAACACGGGCAACATCACGCAAATAAATGGTTTTCCCCTCACGGCTTCCCACAACGATATCCAACATTTCCGAAGGGTCGTCAAATTCTCCCTGAACCCTCAAAGAATAGGTATTGGAACCTATATCCATATTTCCACCCGGAATATTCCTGTTTTCCATTCCCACCAATTGAGCGATAGCTTCCACCGACAATCCGTAAGCATCCATTTTGAGCGGATCACAGTAAATATTTATCTCTCTTTGAGCCGTTCCCGAAACGGAAACCGTTCCCACTCCGTTTATCCGCGCCAACGGATTTGCGACTTTATCGTCCAAAATCTTGTACAACCCATTAGTACTTTCGTCGGAGATTACCGACAGAATGATTATCGGAATATCATTCGCCCCGAATTTAAAAATAATGGGATTTTGCGCATCATCAGGGAGACTGGTTTTCAACAATTCAAGCTTATCCCGCACATCATTCATTTTCATATCTATATCCACCCCAAATTCAAATTCAAGATTTACAATAGATACATTTTCTTTTGAAGAAGAAGTGATGTGTTTGAGGTTGCTGATACTGTTTAACGTATTTTCAACCGGACGCGAGATATTATTTTCCACATCGTTGGCATTGGCGCCGGGATAGGCGGTCATAACCAACAGGGAATTTGTCTCGATATTGGGAAGCAAATCCACCGATAATTTACTGTAGGAAAAAAGTCCAAGTATGACGACTGCTATAAAGCATACCGCAGTCAGGACAGGATTTTTAACGGCTATTGAAGGTAATTTCATATCTTTATAATTTTTTACTTGTTAATACTTGTTACTTCTACCTGAATGCCATCGTTAAGACGGTTTTGTCCGGTAACGGCAACTACATCGCCTTTTTTCAAACCGGATACTATTTCATATTCATCACCTATCCTGCGACCGATATCGACTTTCCGGTAATTTGCAACACCATTTTTACAAATATAGACATACCTGTCTCCCGAACCGGTTTGTTTGAGTATGGCACGGTCGGGCAAAACGATACTTTCCGCCGAACCGTAATTTAAGGTTACACGTGCAAACATTCCCGGAAGAACACGCTCATTTTTGTTGTCAATCCGGATTTCGACCGGAAACGTATGGGTAGCCGGGTCAATGCTGGGATGTATCAAGGTAACTACTCCTTTAAACTTTTCATCCCCATAAACATCCAATGTGACAGTTACCTCCATTCCTTTTTTTACTTTTGTAAATAAAGCTTCAGAAACATTTACCTTTACCTTAACCGGTTGGATTTGCTCCACTACATAAATGGGGGCCATTCCATTGTACATATCACCGATATCATAATTGCGCTTGGTGATAATTCCGCTGATTGGACTGCGTAATATAGTATTTTCCAATAGATTTTCATACGTTTCTTTGGAAAGTTCGTACGCCATCTTTTTCCCGTCCCACACCGATTTGGCAATTCCACCGACTTTGTAGAGTTCATCGACCCTTTCAAAATCAATTTTGTCGTTTTCCAGTTTAAGTTTGGCTTGGTTAAGGTTAGCAGCATCCATTTCGACCAAAATTTGTCCTTTTTTAACATGGTCGCCCACTTCGGCGGAAATCCGTTTGATGCGTACTGGTTGTTGCGGAGCAATATTGTTTACAATTTCCGCTTCGACGGTTGCCGTAAATGTTCCTGCATGATCAACATCACGTATGGATGCTGTTACTGTCTGCACTTTTACAACTTCGGGGACATCCGCTTGAACTGTATCCTGTTTTTTGTCGCTGCATGATGAAGCGATTAAAGTTACTGCAATGGCATAAGCTCCTATTAATTTTTTCCTGTTCATGACTATTTCTATTTTAATGATTTATTACTGATTTTAATTTTTAACTCTTAATTTATTCTTGTTTACTTTCTCCTGTTAATTTTTCCAATGATGATTTGGCTACTAAATAATTGTATATAGCATAATTCAGATTCAGTTGGGATTGTATCATCGACAATTGCGCCTGATTGACATCCAGAAATGTCCCCTCTCCGGTTTCGTAGCGTTTCATAGTAATGGTGTAGCCTTTTTCCGATTCTTCAACGCTTGCTTTTGCCGCCGAATATTGTTTTATGGATGTATTCATCTGGTCAACAGCTTGTTTCACTGCCATATTCAGGTTGCGTTCAACATCAATTCGCTGATTTTCAAGCTGCATCATGTTTATTTTCGATTGTTTAACATCAAACATCCGTTTTCCACCGGAAAATATCGGAACATTCAAGGAAACGGCCACTGTTGAATATGGGTCCCACCTAAACTTCCTAAAGTTGTCGCTCATCGACATCCAACTGTATCCAAATTGTGCACTTATGGAAGGATAATACTGGGCAATCTGCATCTGGCGTACTTTCCTCAATTGAGCGTATTGTATATCCATTTGCCAAAGTGTACTGTTGTTTGCCAGAGAAGTAAACGGTACGGGATTCTCTGAAAACAGGCTATTTTCGTAATCATCCAAAGAATTGGCACAGGTTACATTTTTCTCCAAATCCAAGCCCAGCAATACTTTCAATTGCCAATGCGCCAGAATCAACGAATTTTCGGCGTTATAGACTTCCGGTTCGGCATTTTTCATACTTACATTCGCCCGGATAAGATCATATTCGGAAAGATAGCCTTTATCTACTTTCACCTTGATTTCATTATAGTTATAGACCGTATTGTCATAAGCCTGTTTATACACTTCATAAGCATTTGCCGCCAAAAGAACCATATAGTATGCTCGCTTTACTTGATCAATCATATCAAGTCTTGATGAACGCGCCTTTTCTACTGCCAGTTCAACATCGTAGGCAGAAAGCTTGAAACTCTGCCATAAAGGAACAGAGACGACAGGCATTCCGGCGGAAAAGCCTAACGACCAAGTATTGTTCATCCCCATTTTTATCCCGTCTTCCATTCCCGGAATACCATCCATGTAAATGGTTTGCTTTTCAATGGAGTACTGATAAGCTCCACTGAAATCTATTTGCGGAAAAAGAGAAGAAAAACCACCTTTACGGGCATATCGTTGTTTTGTAATTTCCTGATCGGCAATTTTAATCGTCAGATTCTCACTTAATGCTATTTCAAGTGCATCTTTTAAAGTGAGGCGTAAAGTATCGGTATTCGTTTGCGCTTTGAGCAAAGTACCGCATAACAACACGGTAATCAAAACTGCGAATTTCCTGTTTTTTATTATTGTATTCATGATATTGATTTTTAATAGATTATTTATATTTTATGTTAATATTGTTAATTCATGTAATCCTTTTTCGGTACATATTCCCTGTATGAATGCCAAAATGGAAGTATGCTGATACTTAAAGTCCAACATGCTTATTTCCTCCACAAAAATGGAAGCAATCGGCTCATAGCTCAATCCGGGAATAAAATATCCTTCTTCGGCTCCCTGTATGAAATAGAGTGTGCACTTTTCGCGAAATTTGGCTCTAACCATAGAGAAGAATTGGACGGCTCTGGAAAATTTTCTTATATCCTTATAAAATGCCGGAGATAAAGTCGAAAATTCACGAAAGACATCAGAACTGACTTTGAGAATTATCTCAGGAATAGATTTAGCTTCTTTTATTATTTCTTCTTCTGAAAGGCATGCCTTTTTTGCTGCATGGCCCAGACATCGCAAAAGCAATTCCTCTTTATCTTTGAAATATATATATATAATATCCTCCGAAATATTCAAATTTCCGGCAAGTTGTTCCATGCTTACTCTTTCGATACCATCTTTGGCATAAAGTATACTTGCCGCTTCTATTATTTTATTTTTCATCGTTATTTTATTTTTGATTTTTATATTCCAAAAATCAGACAAAAGAATGGATTTTAATAGGCTGAAACCGTCTAGAATTCGTCCAAAACCGATAAGTTTATTTTTTGGAAAGTCTTTAATAATCAATATTTGATAAATATTCGTCCGTTTTTGACATCGA
Source organism: Bacteroidales bacterium (assembly GCA_031553535.1). Lineage (GTDB taxonomy): Bacteria > Bacteroidota > Bacteroidia > Bacteroidales > WCHB1-69 > JAIROC01. The sequence goes on from JAVBLM010000001.1 coordinate 168,572, forward strand.
AAGATTTCAAGCTTAGAAAAAATAAAATAACACGTAAAATATCTTAGGAACGATATTTGCTAATTATTACAAAAAATAAATCGTAAAATGAACCAGCCTATAGGTGTAGAACTTGAGAATTTTGTTCGAGAAAAACATCCGAATAAGTATATTTTTAAGAATGAATTAATTATTTATGAAATTGATCAGGTTGATATGGAAATTGCAAAACAAATCCAAGAACAACCTCCAACCCGGATAAATGCGTCTTCATTCTTTTTTACGACACAAGGAGGAATGAGTGTTGATGTTGATTATCAAAAATATAGATTATCGGAAAACACGATATTACAAATATCCAATATCCATATTCTTGACAAACTGAATTTTTCTCCTGACTTCAAAGGATATGTTCTGTTTGTGTCTCAAGACTTATTCAGCGTTATTAAAACAGAAGTTTTTTCTTTAAAATCATTAGGTTTTGAAACAAATCTTTTCCACCCTATTCTACAATTAAACAGAAAATCAACCCTCCTTCTGGAAGACATTATTCACCGCATCCAAGGGCATATAAAAGATACAAATCATATCTTCCAGAGAAACCTCATCAAAAATGAAGTCAGCAACTTTTTGCTGGAACTTGCAGATATGAATATTAAAAATGATAAAACTCCTGATCTTGTTTCGGAAACAAATCATAAAGAAGAGGTTTTACAGAAGTTTATCAAATTGATCATTTCGCATTGCAAAGAACAACATCTGGTCTCTTTTTATGCTTCCGAACTCTGCATGACACCGGAAAATTTATCCAGAATTATAAAAGCTATCAGTGGGGAAACTGTCAATGTATGGATAGCAAATGCTTTGCTTGCTGAGTCGAAAATATTGTTGAGGAAACCTAAAATGAGCATTCAACAAGTGGCACAGGAATTGAATTTCGGAAATCAATCTTCTTTTGGGAAATTCTTTAAAAAACACACTGGGAAAACCCCACTGGAATATAGAAGTGATGTCCTTTCAGATAAGGGAAATTAGTAAATAAGACTTTTTGTAAGTCCGGACGAAAGTAGTAGCTTCTTTGCTTTATCAATAATTGGTGTATGACTATATCGTACTTTTGCGTACGAAAGTATCGTTCCACTGCGTACGTATGTATTGTCCACCTGCATATGCTTGTATCATACTATTTCTTCAATAAACGGACAAATATTATACAATAAATCCATGGAAAGCGAGTTAGGTATACACTCAATAGACATGAATGTGTCTCATTTAGCTGCCGGGATTTATTTCTACTCCATGGAATTCAACGGACAGAAGATCACCAAGCGAATGAGCATTAAACGATAAAATCTTTTTCATAATTCAAATTGTGGCTGCCTCCCCGGCAGCCTTTTTTATTTTCTGTGAATTAGCAGGTAATACCTAAGAGATAAAGTAAATAAAATCAACACCTCCACAGAACAGGATATATACTTCATCTTGAAGGATGTATCTTCTTAGGCTCGGAAGCTATTTCCGCTTAGGCAAAGAAGATGCTTCCGCTTAGGCTCGAAAGGTATGTTCGCTTAGGCTATGATGATACTTTAGATTAAAATCCTCCATTCGGGCAAAGCCTCTCCCTTCGTAATGATGCTTTTTACTGTTTTCTGCATGTTGCTTATTGCACACTCTCTTCCTTTCCGGATTGGTGCATTACATGTAAGAATATCAATTTTCATCTTTCAAATTGAATTAGCATGAACAATCAAGACTAATTTCACGCATAAATCGAACGTTATTGTCGACTTTTTTATATTTATTTGATTTTTTCTCATTCACTAACAAATACATACATTTTATTGTGCGATTATTTTACACAAATGCTCATACCATTCATATTTTATGTATTTTTGCTTCGTAGAAACAAAATTATGAGACAAAGATGAAGAAAACATAATTAATAAAGTTATTTACAAAAATAAAAAAAGATGGAAAAGGTTTTTATTTTTAAAAAAGGTTTTATTATTGTTGACTATACTCCATTCGTCAAGCGAAAGGTTTTTCTTTACTAGAATTTAGTCCTTGCTATTCAAGGGCTAAAAAAGTTACTCTTATTCCTATTCCTTAATAATCTTAAAGAATTATTTTCTTTAAACTATTTACAGGTTTAGCTATAGTGTTACAAGTATTGCTTATTTGTATACTTAAATTCTATCAGAATAAGGAGGAAGCTGAAAATCCTAATTTACAACAGAGTAAGCATAATAAATAAAAATAAAACAAGATGAAGAAGGTTTTTATTATTATCGACGATACCTATTTCGTCAGGCGAAAGATTTTTCTTTACTAGAATTTAGTCCTTGCTATTCAAGGGCTAAAAAAGTTACTCTTATTCCTATTCCTTAATAATCTTAAAGAATTATTTTCTTTAAACTATTTATAGGTTTAGCTATAGTGTTACAAGTATTGCTTATTTGTATACTTAAATTCTATCAGAATAAGGAAGAAGCTGAAAATCCTAATTTACAACAGAGTAAGCATAATAAATAAAAATAAAATAAGCCATGATGAAGAAGGTTTTTATTATTATCGACGATTCCCATTTCGTCAAGCGAAAGGTTTTTCTCTACTAGGTTTTAGCCCTTTATATCTAAAGGCTAAAGAAGTTACTCTTATTCCTATTCCTTAATAGTCTTAAAGAATTACTTTCTTTAAACTATTTACAGGTTTAGTTATATCACTACAGGTATTATCTATTTGTATACCTAAATTGTATCAGAATAAGGAGGAAGCTGAAAATCCTAATTTATAACAGAGTAAGCATAATAAATAAAAATAAAATAAGCCATGATGAAGAAGGTTTTTATTTTTGTGTTAGGAATATTATTTCTTAACTTAACAGGACATTCCCAATCGGGAGTTCGAAAATGGATAGAGGATTTCGACGGAAGTACAGTTTCGTATGCCCAGAATCCTCAAGGCTCATGGGTGTTTAACACCGATTATTATCTTCCCAGCTTGAGCGGGTCGAGTGTATCAAAGTCTTATTTGGGATTTGTTCCCAGCAGAGAGGGAGATACAATTATTTTACAAACCGCCAGTGCATATGATTTGAGTAATTACGACTATGTTCAGTTACGCTTCAGTCACATTTGCAAGGTTTCCCCCATGGATATTGCAAAGATACAATACCGTATAGCCGGACAACGGTTTTGGGAAGACATCGATCCTGCTGACTATAAAGGAGGCGCTTCTAATTACACAAAAGCAAGAGGGTTTAATGCTGCAAGTTATCCCGAATGGCAAGCCAGAGACAGTACGGTTATTCCAATGCAATCGTGGTGGAAAGAAGAATTTTTCGACCTGACTGTCAACATAAAGAAAATGAGTGGAGTGGAAATCCGTTTTTTGATTATACACGGGGATGTCCCACACACGCAGGCTTCTTTTGGCTGGCTACTGGAAAACATCCAGTTAACGGCATCTACCCATGAATTAAGCCCTCCTATCGTAAAGTTCATCCCGCCATCGGTAAAAAATACCGTATATACTACCGGCCCTCATGAAATAAATGCGAAGGTAAAAACCACTACCAACGCTCCTATCAAACATCCCTGGCTGAAATATACGGCAACCGAACCCGGTAAACCCGCCGTAACAGATTCCATATCAATGACAAAGATAGCAGGAGATAGCTTGTGGAAAGCTACCATACCGCAATATATAGCAGGTACGAAAGTTGAATATTCTATTACAGGAAGAGACACTATAGGAAATGAGGCAATCGATATGTCTGGATATGTGATAGTAAGGCCATCGGGAGGAGATAAAACAGGTTATGTCATAGTAGGTACCGGAACAACAACCACCTCAACTTATTATTTTCCGGTAGGCCAATATTATGGTACCAGTTGGTCACGACAGATATATTTAGCCTCCGAACTAAATTCTACCTCTGCAGGAGGAATAATTACAGAGTTCGCATGGGATTACGCCTCAAGCGGCACATTTAGTAAAACGAATCAATACTGCTATTTTCAAGTGGTAGATGATGTTGCAACTGTTTCAGGATATACAGATCCTGTTGCCAATGGAGCTACTTTAGTATGGTCGGGCACTTTTTCTGCCTCCGGCGGGCGTACATGGATAAATCTACAATTAGACCAGCCATTTTATTTACCCCCCGGAAAAAATTTGATGGTGTATTGGATAAATAATAATGGCACATCATATACTTCAACAACCTTATTTAATGGAACCTCCACCTCGCCAACAAACAGAACAATCTATGCAGGTGCTTTTAGTACAGTTTTTCCATCTACAAGTACCGGAACTCTCACGACAAACAGGCCCAATGCACGTTTTTATATTATAGGGACTCCCCCTCTTAATTACTCCGCAGGAACTTTTTCTATAGATATGTCCGATACAATAATAGTATCTCCCGGACTAAGTGTTCCTATTGTGGCAACAATAAAAAACAAAGGGAAATCGAATCTGGATTCGGTGACGGTATCGTATTCTATCAATAATGCTGCTCACGTATCGAAAAAACTATATTTTAATCCGGGCTTGCCGTGGGATCACAATTACCAGGATACCCTGGGATATTATGTTCCCGGAGCAGCGATAAACAATGCTATTACCGTATGGATTTCATCTCCCAATGGCGTACATGATTCCACTACCTGGGATGATACCTTAACAAAAAATGTATATGGAAGCAGTGATCTACTGGTAGCATTTGTTAGCCCGCCGGCTAATACCGTATATACCACCGGTCCATATGGGATAAAAGCTTCTATAAAGAGTATTACCGGAGCTGCACTCCCTGTCACTATTTCCTTACATGTAGATTATACCTATCAGGGAGTAACCACCAGTGATGTATTGCCCATGCTGTTGGATGCATCGGATAATTTATGGAAAGCCACCATACCCCAAAAACGCTTTAACAATCATGTTGAATATTCAATTAGCCTGATAGATATAGTGGGTAATACTGTCGTCTTATCAAATAGCTATGATATCAAACGTTTGTGCGAAGGAACATCTAAGGGCTGCGATACCAATTCGGTGGGATTGGTTTCTATCGATTCACCGGAAAAAACAGGAGTACTCGCAGGCTATGATAAACCGGTACGGGTAACGTTGAAAAACAAGGGAGTGGCAGACTTGGATTCCTGTTATCTCAATTGGAGCCTCAACGGAGTACAACAACCGGGCACAGCTGTCTATAGAGGGCCATTGCCGGATGATTTTACCGATACGATTACCGTAGGGTCGTACATGCCTGTAGCGAATCAAAGGGATACGATAAAGGTATGGGTAAGCATGCCCAACGGGAAGGTAGATCCTGTTAAAACGGATGATACATTGACGGTATCTCCATTGGGATGCGGAACTATTTTATCGGGTTATCACCAGATAGGGGAAGGCAGAACGTATACAAAATTGACCGATGTGTTAAATATAATACGTAATTGCGGAGTAAGCGGAAATCTTATTTTGCAGTTGAAAGGAGAACATCCGGGTGCGGATTTGAATGGCATATCGAATTATCTGCAAGGATATACTCTAACAATTACCTCGTATGATAATGATCCGGATAGTGCTAGAATAAAGGTTACCAGCGGAGCCGGCATTACACTCAATAACAGCAACAATATTGTAATAAAAAGCATTACTGTCGATGCAACCAAAGCATCGTATGCGATTCAGTTTACGGGAACATGCACCAATGTGGTCATACGCGATTGCAAGTTATTAACCGATACTGCTTCTACAGCAACTACAGTAGCTCCTATCTATAAAGCATCTGCTACAGGAGTAGTAGACAGTATATTTATTATCCATAATCTTTTAGATGGGGGATACGATGGGTTTAGTTTCTATGGAGCTCCGTCAACTTCCGTTTATGGGACCAATGTAATATTTGACAGTAATATAGTTCGCAATCAATCTCATTACGCTTGCGCTCCGCAACATGTTGATTTTATAAGTTACTCTCATAACACCATATTGAGCAGAACTGCAAATATAGCCACAGCATGGCATGGCTTACGGGCAGTTTATTGCAATGGTCCTATTATTGGCAACCGCATACACCAACGCAATACAGGTATTACAAGTCCCGATGGAATACTAATACAATACTATAATCAATATCCGGCTTCCAAGCTTCATCAAAGGACATTGGTTGCGAATAATGAAGTCATTACATCTCCAACCGGTGGTATTTCCGCACTACATTTCACTTCGGCAAAAGCCGAATGTATAAATAATTCTCTACATGTATCCGGAAGCGGCAATGCATATGGAATTTATATTGTCAATTCAACAATGAATGATCTGGCCATTAAAAACAATAACATTGTCATGACAAGTGCTACCGCTCGTCCAATAGAGTTTAGCGGTACAGGCAATCTGCAATTATATGATATTGACTATAACAATTTATATGCCCCTACAAATATAGGGTTTTATGGGGTACTTATTACCTCAATGCAGACCTGGCAGCAAACAATACCCACCGATCGTCATTCAAAAAACATTATGCCTGTTTTTGTAGATCCGTCAATGAAAACAAGTCTGGAAATAGTTAAAGATTTACGCTTTTTATGCAATGTAATACCACCTGTTATAACGGATATACGTGGTAATATAAGGGCTGTTACTACAACTATGGGATGTTATGATGTGGGTTCTTACCAAGCAAATGCCACACTTTGGGAAATTACAGGGCTAACCGACGGACATACCCCGGGACAAACAGAAGATGTTAATGTGGTTGTATTTAATACCGGAGAAGACGACATAACATCTATCAACCTGGAATGGTCGGTGAATGGAACATCAAAAGGAAGTGCAAATCATCCGGTATCATTATCCAGAGGCGACTCTACAACAATTATGGTAGGACAACTCACCTACCCGTCGGCAAATGTAACGGTAAAAGTGTGGATCAACAATTTGAATAATGATCCCCAATTGGACGAATATGCCGGGGATGATACAGTGAGCCGGTTTGTTAATGTTTGTAACGGAGGAGGCTATAGCGGAGTGGTAAAAGTAGGCAAGAGTGTGGGAGCTTTCCCCTCTTTTGAAGCGGCTTATCAAGCATTGACCTTATGTGGTGTATTAAGCAATATAACGATTGAAATTGAGCCGGGTACATATCCGGATAACCTGAGCATATCGAATAATGCAACCGCATTTGGGACTCATAAGCTGACAGTTACTTCTTCCACTTCCAATGCAAGTGATGTAATCGTTAATTCTACCATACGCATTGAGAATGCAACCAATGTTACCTTTAAAAACATAACGGTAGACGTAGATTCTGTAAGTAATGCCTGTGGGATTGTATTTGCAGGAACCTGTTCTAATATTGAAATAAACGCATGTACTATTCTGGCTGATCCGACAACAACTTCTTCTACTGTCCATGGAATATGGTATAATAATACAAATGGTTCTGGAAATCAAATTTCAAATATATCCATTATTAATAATACGATAGATGGAGGATATTGTAATGTTTATTTTAATTATTTAGGTGGGGCTGTTGGGCAAGGTTTGAATAATATAATAGATAATAATATTTTCTTGCGAGCCTGTAGCAGCGTATATATTATTCAATACGGACATGTGAGAAGTGTATCCAATAATACCATTATTACTCGAAATACAAGCACTCAACAATATGGCATACATTTCAGGACGAATACCTGTGTGGATACGATTGCAAATAATAAAATCTTAATGCAGGGAACAGGCACATGTTACGCATTAGATTTGTATGAACAAATAAATAGTACAACCAATGGGGCTACCCATCCGGTATTGCTTGTCAATAATGAAATACGTCATCTTGCATTGTCAGGAGGAACTTATGGAATACTTATGTACCAAACACGGGCAGATATCTTGCATAATTCTGTTTATTTCAAAGGGACATCAAGTGCTTATGCTATGTATATAAATAATACAAGAACAACCGATTACCTCAACATTAAGAATAACATCTTTTCAGTGGAAACTTCTGGAGCGGGATATCCACTTTATGTAAACACAGCTACACATGTTACACAAGCCTTTAATACATTTATGGATTATAATGATTATCACAATACAGGTGCTAATTTTGCTTATTTAGGAGGAACTACTATCACAACATTACCTGCTTTGCAGACGGCAACAGGCCAGGATGCCAACTCGGTAAGTGTAAAACCATTGTATATAGATACCGCTGTAAGCCTGGAATGTTCCTCGTATGATGATAAGATGGAGTGTCCTTTGCCTAACGGTGTTACGACCGACATAGAGGGAACTACCCGCCTGTTAATCACCACAATGGGGGCATACACCGATCAACCGGTAGGATTGGATTTAAGGGCTCAGGCAATTACACCCTGGAATACAAAAGTAGTAAAGGATCAGGTAGTTCAGGTAAATTTAAATGTAGCCAGCGGCGGGACAACACCTGTCTCTTCTGCCACCTTCGGCTGGAGTTTGAATGGACAAACCCAACAAACCGGTATTCCATGGAATCCTGCCCAGCCATTGGGATTAGCACAACAAGCCAATGTTACCATAGGCAGTTTCACCGTTACCAATACTACCAATACATACAATATAGTAGTGTGGATAGAGCGTGCCAACGGGCAACAGGATATGAAACAGAAGAATGATACGGTAAGAACATCCGCTACACTTGTTCCTTTGGCAGAGTGGGTAAAACCATTTAATGGGGATACAATATCCATCCTTTCTTTTGATGTACCTGCAATTATATATACGAGTACAGGTGCTCCTCAAACTCCACCGGAATTAATAGTTGTTACAACAATCGGTACGTCTGTTTTCCAGAATACAGCACCTATGACATTGTCGAATGGTGTATGGACGGCGAATGTTCCGCAGCAATATTACGGAAGCAAGGTTGTATATTCTCTGAATGTCTCGGACACAAAGAGTAACAGTATTTCTTTGAAGGATTCGGTTTATATAATTTCCGGTGTGGGGACAGAACTCTATACAGGCCATGATTTAGCCGTATTCTCACTGGTATCCCCGGTAACGAATCCTGATGACCTCTGCGTTCCGAATTATTTACCGGTGCAAGTACCCATTCTTAATTTGGGAGAGGATGATTATGATTTTACACAGGATTCCATAAAAGTATGTGCAGAGATCATCGATCCTAAAGGGTTTATTCATTCGATAATACATACTGTCAAGACGGGAACATTAGAGTCGGGACATACCGATACTGTAGAAATAATGTCCGCTTTGCCGGTGTATGCCGGTCTCTATAAGATTAAAACATGGGTAAGCAGTTCTGTAGATCATATTATATATGATGATACATTAATTACCACCTATGCATCACCCAAAATAGGTTTACCTCTGTATACGAACTTCAGTACGGGCATTCCTATCGAATTTGTTTCTTCTCCGAGAAATGGTAATAGCGTATGGGAACATTACTATGACCCAGGTTCTACCGTTCAGCCCGATTCGGGAACAGCGATGATACGGTTTAACGGCACTCCGGGTTCGATAGCACGTTTGAGTACCGGTCAATTGGATTTGTTCCAAGCCTTCAATCCCTTTGTAGAGTTCTGGTATTACCATGACGCGACAACATCAACCAGTGACTATACGAATACGGAGATCAATGTATTAGTGAATGATGTAAGGCATAATATAGGTACAATCTATTTGAAAGATTCGTCAGGCCGTCACGGTTGGACACATTATAAATATGATCTAAGTGCATTTACGACGGTTAATGCCTGTATTTTGATACAGTTTGAATCTATCAATAAGTATTCGGGTTCCGCTCAGCATATAGATTATATAGGAATATCTTCCGAACCTGACGCAGCTGTTTCTGGGATCATTATAACCCCTGCACCTGATTTATGCCATCGTTCGAACAAGAATATTTCTGTGGTATTGACAGCTACCCGCTCCCAGGCAATACATTTTGACAATGCATCGGCTTTGATACTGGACATGAATGGAATTATCCATACTGTTTCCTTACAGGGCATAGTTTTAGATGGCAATAGCTCTGATACAGTACCCGTATTATCCAATATTACTATCCCGGTTGGAATTACTGACATGAAAGCCTATTTTAATACTCCGGTAGATAATATCCATGCCAATGATACGGCTGACCTTTCATTGGATATACGTCCTGCAATGTCTCTAACGGCGCAATCCATATCAGGAGGAACGAATTGCCTGGCAAAAGGGGGACCGGCGCAACAAGAAGTGAAGATAAAGAATATGGGTAATATAGAGATTCCCGGGATTGAGTTGGTATTAAATGTAATGACTTCTCCTCAACAAACCCTTACAAAATCAGTAGGGAATTTGGCTCCGGGAGATTCTGCTATTATCCTCTTCGATGCTTATACCGTTCCTGCCGAGGCACAATATCAGGTACAGATAGCAGGATATATGAGTTGTGATTCGGTTTTGGTAAACGCCAGCACTCCTGTCACGGAATGCGTAGATATGGATGACCTTGTCCTGGTAGAAACCTTAAGTCCCGATCCTCTGGATGGAGGGATCGATCAGGTTGGTTCTACCAAGGAAATAGAAGTTTCCTTAACGAATACAAGTGATATGAAAAACTATCAGAACGTGGATGTTACTACATTAATCGAGAATGCGAGCGGTCAGATACTGGCCCGGCATGTAGATATTATCCCTGCAGTTAATGTCTCGGAAAGTAATAAGCCGTTTAAATTCACAGACAAGTACACCGTTCCTAACGAGGGAGTATATTATGTAAGGGTGTTTATAAGCAAAGTAGATAATTATCAGGAAAATGATACGATTCTGATAACACGTACTACATCAAACAACTTACAGGGAACAGGGAATAATGTCTTTGCAATGGAGCAAAATATCCCCAATCCTGCCAATACCGGCACGACAATACGTTATCATATACCGGAACCGGGAGAAGTAGTTTTCCATGTTCACAGCATAAGCGGTAAATTGCTGTATACCAAAGTACTGCAAGCCGAACCGGGAAAGCATACTATAAATGTAAACACAAGTAGTTTTGCCGCAGGAATCTATATTTACTCCATGGAATTCAATGGACAACGGATTGTTAAGCGAATGAGCATCAAACGATAAAATCTATACATAATTCAAATCATGGCTGCCTCCCCGGCAGCCTTTTTTATTTCACAGGTTTCCTTGTTATTCGAAGGCATAGCTCCATGTTGTTTTAAAGAAGTCCATAGGCACTACAAGGTTGGGAAAGGGATATTCATTCTTGTTTAAAGATGTCCCAAGGCTGGGAAAGGGATTTTCATCTTTGTTTGGAGGTGTCCCAGAATTGGGAAAAGGATTTTCACTCTTATTTGAAGGTGTCCCAAAGTTGGGAAAGGGGTTTTCATCCTTGTTTAGAGATGTCCCAGAATTGGGAAAAGGATTTTCACCCTTATTTGAAGGTGTCCCAGGGTTGGGAAAGGTTCATGCAGCTATTACAAGGGAAAATAATACAATATATCTTTAACCTCCTATCAAAAAGAAATATATTCCGGTCATTATAGGACTATCTTTGCATCAACTTTTGATAATTTTATTACAAGTATTTAATATTTGTTTATATTTGTATTTCATATTTTCGAGAACATTATAATGATAAAATCATTTTTCTTCAAAAAAGCTATCTTATTGTTATTGATGCTATTTCCGATTATCGGTCAAGGAAATAATAATCGCTCCTATTGTGAAGAACTTCTTGAGCAGTCGAAAAAAGAACGTATTGAGGGGAATTATATAAAATCCATAGAACTTCTCTCCGAAATTAAAGTGCTTTCAATAAATAATGACTGGACAGATCTGCTAACGTATGCCCTCAATATTGAAGGTACTATCTATATGGATTTATTGGATTATCAGAAAGCAATGGAATGCTTTCTATCCGGCTATGAAATCGCTATAAAACAATCCTATAAAACGCAGCAAATAATGATATTGAACAATATCTCGCAGATATATTACATTAATAATGAAACAGACAAAGCAAAAGAATATCTTGATAAAGCATATGAAATATCCGAACAACTACAAGACAGTGCAAAACTAGGAATCGTGAGCATGAATCTGGGTGTAGTTTTCAATAAAACCGGGGATCTCAACCAGGCGGAAAAATATCTGGATATTGCTATCAAATTGTCAAGTAAAGTAAAAGATACGATAACATGGATCGCATCAAAAGTAATAAAAATAGAGAACCTGTATCTGAAAAAAGAATACGATAAGGCAGAATCACTGGCACTGGAAATTCTGGAAGAGACCCAATCTGAAATGGATGATGATCAGAATGCACAGTGTTTGCTATTGCTTTCCCAGATCCACGACCAAAAGAAAAACTATCCCAAGGCCATTTCATATGCCCGTGAAGCACTAAACAATCATGTTAAGTTAACACTAAAGATCGAAATCTATGAACAATTATCAAAATTATACAGGAGTAATAATGCTCTGATTTTAGCTCTCGACTATCAAGATTCTTTATCCATAGCGAAAGATTCGTTAATGAAAATAAATGATATGGCACAAGTGGCCAATAATCAAATACGCTTCGACCTGATTAATTCTGAAAAGGAATTAGCAGAAAATAAAGCAAAACAAAAGACGGAACGAACCTTCTTTATCTTTGTTGTTATTTTTATGATCATACTTTCTATTATCGCTATATGGATATACCGTATTAAGCTGGAAAAAAATAAGCAACAAAAGATAATCGCAGAGAATGAACAAAAGATCATAAAGTTAAAACTGGAAAAAGAACAAAACGAACGTTTATTATTAGAGCAACAATTAAAAGAACAAGAAACGCTATCATTATTGGAACAAGAAAAACTAAACAATGAAATCGATACAAAAAACAGACAACTTGCATCGAAGGCCTTATTCCAATCGAACAGAAATGAATTGATCAAAGAAATTATCGACACCTTTTCCAATATTGTATCAAACAAAGTAAAAAACGATGTACTTGAGTCAGCTATTCAACAATTGAGACTGCAACTAAAGGAATCTGCGGAATGGGATGGTTTTTTAGTCTATTTCGAGAAAATCAACCCCCTGTTTTTATCATCCTTAAAAGAGAAGCATCCTACACTCAATGCCAGTGAAATCCGGTTCCTTTCCTATATTTACCTTAACCTGGACACAAAAGAAATTGCCAAACTATTAAATATTACCCCGGGACATTGTAGAAAAAAACGGTTACGGCTTGCCAATAAGATGCATGTATCCATAGCTGAATTATACAGCTACCTGATAAATGAAATAGATTCAAATTAGCTTCTCAGAATTAATTTAAATCACTAAATTTCAAATAAAAACACAATAATGTCTCGTTTTTGCTCGTTATTGTCTTGTTTTTGCTCTCTTATATAAATAATGGAAAAAGATTTTTTCTCATTTTTGTAAAGATATTCTTATTAATCTTTTACAAATTTTACGTGTTATGAAAAAATGGATGTTTTTATTACTGGTAACTTTAATTTCTCTACAAGCAAGCTATTCTCAAAATGTTTCTTATGAAAGAGAAAATTTTGATGGAAACAGTATCAGCTTTGTTTCTCAACCTTCCTCGTCATGGAGAATTGACAAAAATTACTATGTAAGTTCTCCTAATTCTTATCGAGGTGTTGTCCCCAATAAGTCAGGAGACTCAACGATTTTAACCTCTCCTCCTTATGATTTTTACACGAATGGTTATTCCAATATATTACTTCGGTTCAACCATATCTGCAAAATATCTCCCCGGGATATCGTCCGGATAGAATATAAGATTCAAAATCAAGGCTGGCTTCCAATACCGGCAACTGCTTATTTGGGAAAAGCCGCCAATTATATAACCACCGGATTCAATGCCGCCAGCTATACTCAATGGCAAGCCAACGATAGTACAGCCCTTCCTACAAACAACTGGTGGAAAGAAGAAACATTTGACCTGGGCTTTTTAATGGGATATGCCCCTAATGCTCAAATCCGGTTTATTATAAAGCACGGCAGTACACCCGGAACACAAATTTCATACGGGTGGCTACTGGACAACATTGAGATAACTGCTTCCACTTATCTGGTTCGGGATCCTATTGTAGAATTTATAGGTAGTGTTGTAAAGGACACCGTTAACAGTACCGGGCCTTATACTATAAATGCAAAAGTACAAACCACAACAAGTGCTCCAATTAAGACCCCTTTCCTGACATATACATATACTTTGAATGGAGTATCTACTACAAATTCCATCGAAATGGATCCTGTATCCGGGGATTCTTTATGGAGAGGTGTTTTACCTCAAATTGAAGGAGGAAGCACTGTTTCGTATTCCATCACAGGCTATGATACAAATGGGAATAATGCAACAGTACAAGAGCGTTATTTCATTAAGAAACCCTCCGGCAATGATAGTGTTTCAGTTGCATTAACAAGCATAAACTCTCCCGCGAAAGGAGAAAACCCAGTAGGGGCTACCCCTGTAACAGCTACATTCCGTAACAAAGGTGATTCCACGTTAAGAGCTGTGGAGATCAATTGGAGTTTAAATGGAGTGTTGCAAACAGTACAACCTCATACCTGGACAGGGGGTCTACCCTGGGATTTTGAACATACGGAGCAATTAGGCACCTTCAACCCTCGTTTAAGAATGTCGGATACTATTGTTATATGGGTAAACAATCCCAATGGCATACAAGACCCCAAGCATTCGGATGACACCTTATCCATTATTACTTATGGTTGTCCAGTAGATGTATCGGGCAGTTTCCCTGTAGGGAAGAACAGTGAATTCAAAACGATACAGGAAGCTTTTAACTCTTTTCAAAAATGCAGCCCTACCGGAAATATCACCCTCGAACTGGAATCCGACACGATCCGTGAAAACTGGGATTTCTCCAATATCAATTCTTTTATGAATGGATACATGCTGACGATAACATCGTTAAAACATCACAGGGATAGTGTCGTTCTTCGTCCAAATACAGGAGGAATAGGTATAACATTGGGAAATACAAGAAACCTTACATTGGATGCGATTACAGTTGATGTTAGCCATTTAATTCCTCAGATTCCTGTTATGATGAATGTATATGCTATCTATTTCAGTAATACATGTACCAACATTATCATTAATAATTGTAATATAAAAGCACACAAAACATCTAACTCAACTAATATACATCCAATCTTTAAAGGAAGTACAGGGCTTGCAGACAGTATTTATATAACAAATAATATCTTAGATGGAGGATATTCGGGATTTACTTTTCCCGGTGGAAATACAAATCAATATGGAAAGAATATAGTTTTTGACAGCAATACACTCACTAATCAGTATTATTATGGAATAAATGCTTCTTATACCGATTTTAAAAGCATATCCAATAACACAATTCTTAGCAGGGAAGCTGCCAATTTCAGCGCAACATGGATTGCCATATATATGAACAATGCCAACGGTAATATTACAGGGAACCGGATCCGGCAACGTAATACATCAAACATTACCAACCCGAGAGGGATTTTCAGTTATTACCATAATTATTACTTTACGAACGACACCGCGCTTATTGCCAACAATGAAATTATAATTTATACAACCGGAGAATATGAAGGAATACAGGTAAATTATTCCCGTTCGAAAATCATACACAATTCCATATATGTAAAAGGATCCGGATCTTCAAGAGGGATTTACATCAATGAGCCCGGATATGTTAATATCCATGTTATCAAGAACAATAATATAATTATGGAATCTGCTGCTGCATACCCTATCCAGATTTCAAAGGCAACAAATATAAGGAGTTATGATATAAACAGTAATAACTATTATGCTCCGACTTATATTGGAAATATAGGAGGAACAGGAGGGGATAAACTAACAATGGATGCCTGGCAAAAGATGGTTACAACAGACGTGAATTCCGTAAGAATCCGAAGTTCTTTCATAGACAGCACCAAAAACCTGAAGATGCGTGACTATACGGGACTGGAATGCAAGCCTCTTCCGGAAGTACCTAAAGATATTGATAATACACCGCGCCTGGGATTAACAACGATGGGTTGTTACCATTACGATCCGATGTATACGGTAAATGCAAGATTAACAGACCTCCAGGGATGGAGGGAAGGAAACATTTCGGGAGAATCCGATACGGTAAAAGTATTACTGACCAATACAGGAGCAACTCCTTTGACAAATGCCAATTTAACATGGATATTCAATGGGGCAGAAACAACAACAGCATGGTCGGGAACTTTAGCCAAAGGGGAAAGCACTACTGTCACATTAGGGAAAATAACCTATATCTCGGGTAATTATACAATAACCGCCAGAATAGATAACTTGGGCGGCTCTTTGCAAGACGATTTTTTACAGGATGACACTACTTCCGTTTCAATATTTGTATGTTCATCTATATACAGTACAGGAATATATACTATCGGAAAAACAGCAAGTTCTTTTACATCGGTAGAAGAAGCTATTAAGAAGCTATCTCTTTGCGGAGCAAACGGAGACATTACACTGGAAATAAAAAACGGTACATACGCCAACACCGTCGACCTGACCGGTATTTCTTCTTTGTTAGGGAACAATAAATTGACCATCAAATCCCAAAGCGGAAACCCCGGAGATGTTATTCTACAAACAACCAATATCGGATTTACATTAGCACGAAGCAATAACATTGTAATAGATGGCGTAACAATAGATGCAAAGGGAGGAATAGTAGGCATACAGTTTTTAGATACATGTACAAATGTTGTCATTCAAAATTGTATATTATTGGTTGATACAACCGTCACATCCAACAAATATGGTGGGATTTATAAGCCCAGTATTGCCAATGTTGCAGATAGCATCTTTATACTAAATAATATTATAGAAGGAGGGCATTTTGGGATCTGGCTTTATGGTGTCAGCTCAAGTGTCTATGACAGTAATATTTTTATAACCGGTAATGCTATCTCCAAACAATCACATTATGGAATTTATTTATATTATACTGATTTTAGAATTATATCAAACAATATAATAACAAGCAGATTGTCCAACATAAATACTTCATGGACAGGAATAAATACTTCAAATACGAATGGAGACATTATTGCAAATAAAATAAAACAATTAAACAGGGCAATATCATATGCAGTAGGAATAAGTCTTTCAAATCATAATAATAACAAAACGGAGTTAGCGCTGATTGTAAACAATGAAATAAATGGTTATGTGGGAAATGGTTATGCTGCATTAGCTCTTTCAAGTACTCGTGCCGATATTATACATAATTCTATATATGTTCGAAGAGTTGCAGGTTCAAAGGGTATTGGTATAAGTGACGGAACCAGTAATCGTCTCAATATTAAAAATAATAATATTATAATGGACACTACGGGTACCTTCCCTATCTATATTAATGGTTCTTCAAATGCAGCTTTGTATAACTTTGAATCTAACAACTATTATTCGCCAAGTTACATAGGATACGCAGGTGCAAATAAAGTAACAATGGAGCAATGGCAAGATGTGTTCTTTACAGATATTAATTCCGTAAAGGTTCGTCCTACCTTTATAGACAGTACTATTAATTTAAAATTCATAAATTATGACAGTGTAAAATGTCCTGTTTTGTCAGATGTTGATACCGATTTGGAAGATAGCATCCGGGCAGGGGCATTTACAGCAATGGGATGTTATCATGGATTTGCACCTTTTTCGAAGAATATTAAACTAACGGAAATCCTTAATTGGAATGAAGGGCCAGTCTATGGAACAAATGATACGGTTAAGGCTGTAATTATAAATACCAGTTTATCCTCTTTCTTGCCACAAACTATTAATTGGTCTTTTAATGGAAATTCCAGAACAGGAGTTCCATCAAACAAGACATTGGCATATGGGGAAAGGGATACCATTACGTTAGGAATAATAAATTACGGTTTGGGACATAATATATTAACTGCATGGATCGATAATTCTCAGGACAATTATCTCGAAGATGATACGATACTGGCAACAAGTTATATATGTTCTACAGCCGGAATTAACGGTACTTTCACGGTAGGAAAAACAGGGGATTTTAAAACCATAAATCTTGCACTACAACAAATAGAAGACTGCGGAGTAAATGGAAATATTATACTGAAAGTACAACCCGGCCTGTATGTTGAAGACATAGACTTAACTGACTATGCTTTAATATTAGGTAATAATAAATTGACGATTACCTCTACTACAGGAAATGCTGAAGACGTTGTTTTTAAAACACTGTCAGTGGGAATGATATTGTCCCAAAGTAATAATATCGTTATAGATGCCATTACAATTGATGCAACAAAAGGGAAGTTTGCAATACAATTTAAAGGCGCTTGCACCAATGTTGTAATTAGTAATAATATTCTATTAGCAAACCTAACTACAACTTATAGCGATTATAATCCTATACATAAAGGTAGCAATACAGGTGTAGTTGATAGTATTTTTATTGTAAATAATGAATTAAACGGAGGATATATTGGTTTTAATTTTATTGGAGGAGTAGCTTCGACCCTTGGAACAAATGTGGTTTTTGACAGTAATCGAGTTTTCAATACACATACTTCGGGAATATATCCGCAATATACTCATTTTACCAGTATTTCGAATAATACCATATTAAGCAGAACGGAAAATACAATAACCAGTACATGGTATGCAATGCGTTTTGAAAGTTGCAATGGCCCCATTACAAATAACCGGATAAAACAACAAAGTAATGTGATTGCACAACCTTACGGAATATATCTTAATAATTATAGTATCAATTCAACAGCAGATACTGCATTGATTGCCAACAATGAAGTCATGCTTAATGTTGCAACAGGTACAACAGGTGGCATATATACAAATGTTTCCCGTACAAAAATTATCAATAATTCCATTTACGTATCCGGTGCTGCTGCAGCAAGGGGAATGTATATTGCTAATGATAATAATAGCCGTACTGTCGCAAAAAACAATAATATTGTTGTGGCATCTTCTTCTGCATATCCTATTTATCTGAATTACGTAACCAATATGAGTTTATGTGATCTGGATTACAACAATATGTACGGCACCGGATACGTGGGATACTGCGGAAGTACCGGAGGTGCAAAAGCCACCATAGATGCCTGGCAACAATTTGTTACCAGTGATAAGCATTCAGTGAGTGTTTATCCGAATTTTATTGATCTTACCAAAAATATGGATCTATTGGATAGTGTATTGAGTTGCCCTGTATTTGAAAATGTTACAGAAGATATAAATAAGAATACTCGTGTTTCTCCCAACACTACAATGGGTGCATATCAATATATAGGTACAACACACGATGTCCATCCTGTTGAATTTGTAAATTTATCTCCAACTTATCCGCTTGGAACGCTTATTCCATTGCAGGTTGCCATTACAAATTCCGGAACCGATACATTAAAATCAGCTTTGATCAGTTGGACTGCCAATGGAGTATTACCATACAAAGTACAACCCTGGCAAGGAAACCTGGCACCGGGAGAAACAGAAGTCGTTCCTGTAACAACAGGTAGCCTGACACTTGGAGCAGGAAATACAGACTTAATATTATTCACCAGTATGCCTAATAATGTTCCGGACACGAGAACATTTAATGATACGTTGAGAACCTCTATCTATGCATGCGACAGTATGCTTAACGGGACATACCTGGTTGGTACCGGAGAAGATATCGAAGATTTAAAAACCGTTTTTGAATTATTATCCAAATGTGGAATTGATGGAACCGTTACGTTCAAGCTAACTCCGGATACCTACACATGGAATCAAAATATAGGGACATATCCGGGAGTAAATTATTACAACAGGATTATCTTCACATCATCCACTTCAAATGCCGGAGATGTAACTATACTTTCTACAGGTACCGCTTCCATGACTTTAAGCCAGGCAAAATATATTACCCTAAAAGATATTACTATCGGTAATTCATCCGCTGCCGTAGCTTTACGTTTCTCCGGAACATGTAGTGATATTGAAATCAATGGCTGTATTATTTCAGCTAATCCGACAACAACAGTTGCCACATCAAGGGCTATTGAGTATGTCGAAACATACGGGAGCGGAAACAAACTGGATAATATCCGAATAGTAAACAACACAATAAACGGCGGATATTATAATGTATATTTTGATTATCCCGGCAGTTCGGAAAATGCCGTGTCGGACATTACTTTTGATAACAATATATTAACGAATGCATATTCGTATGGTTTCTATTCGAAGAACTGGGGATATTATCGCAGTATTTCGGATAATACAATTAAAACACGAAATGCAAATACTACTCAATATGGTATATATGCAGAGGCCAACACAAATATTGATAATTTGAACCGGAATAAAATACATCTGTATGGAACATCCAATTCCAATGGTATTTATTTATCCGGGATTAATTCCTCTACATATCTGACAAGATACAATGCCCAAATAATAAACAATGAAATAATTATTTCAAGTGCCGGAGGCAGCAACCCCAGTTACGGAATATCTACATCCAACACTAATGCAACCATGTTCCACAACTCTATCTATTTGCAAGGAACCGCCGGTTGCTACGGATGGAATATCGCTTCAACCGCGGCTACATATTCCCTTATCTCCAAAAACAATCTATATGTAACCAAGACAACAGGGGCAGGCTATCCTCTTTATGCAAGCAATGCCACCTTTGTAACAACGGCAGGAGGGACAATTTCAGATTACAATAATTATTACACCACAGGAACAAATATTGCTTTTATTGGATCTCCTGTAGCAACACTTGCCAATTTACAAACCGCAACGGGGCAGGATGCTAACTCAACAAACAAAGAACCGGTATTTACCGATGTTACCAAAAGTTTGGAAATTGCAGATGCGGCAAATATAATATGTCCTGTCAATCCGGTTGTATTATCTGATATCAGAGATGTTTTACGTGTTGATTCAACCAACATCGGAGCATACGGAATTGCGTTAAAGAAACTGGATGCTATGGCCACGGAGATTATTCTGTCTTCCGACCAGAGCACCCCTACCCTCAAAATTAAAAACACAGGAAAGGACACTATTAAATCAATAGAAATTAATAGTTTGTACAACGGAAGAGTAAAATCACCTGTATCATGGAATGGCTCCATTGCTTCCATGGAGGAAGTATCGATTGTTTTGGATACAATTATGGCCGACCCGGATTATAATACAATCACTGCGTGGATCAGCAATGTAAACGGTGGAGGATTGGATTCCTTACAGTTAAATGATACTGCAAGTACTGCATTCTATCTATGCCAAGGAGGGTTAGCCGGAATATATACTGTCGGGAATTCAGGCAAGTTTAAAACGATTGATAATTTTATAGATGTGATAAGCAAATGTGGAGTAAGTGGAGCTATTACTTTAGCATTTGAAGATGGAACACACAATATAACATTCGATGTATCGTCTATCTCTACCATATTAAACTCTCACCCATTGACTATTACTTCCGAAAACCAGGATTCTTCTTTAGTTAAGCTTATCGCGTTGAAAGATGCGGTTATATTATTAGGGAATAATACAAATGTTACAATTAAAGATCTGACGATAAATGCGAAACAAGCCAAATATGGAATACAATTTACAGCAGCATGTTCGAATATTGTCATTGACAAATGTGCTATATTGGCAAACCCAACAACAACACAGAATAATAGCTATCCTATTTTTAAAGGAGATAAAACAGGTATTGCGGACAGTATCCGTATTACAAATAATCTTCTTGATGGCGGCTATACCGCATTGTGGTTTTATGGCGGAATTGACAATAATACATACGGAAAAAATATAGTCCTGGACAGTAATACGATAAGCAATCAATCCCATTATGGAATATATCCGCAATATGTAGATTTTTTCAGTGTATCTTATAATACGGTTTTAAGTAGAACTGCAAACATAAATACAACATGGATAGGATTGCGAATGCAATATGCAAATGGTCCCGTTATCGGCAATAGTGTTATCCAAAGAAGTAATGACATAACACATCCAACAGGTATTTACGCATATTACTATAATTATTATCTTGCCGGCAACAACATAGGTCGCATAATAAACAATGAAGTTATCTTGAATACCACAGATATGCAAAGCGGGATAGAAATAGGTTACTCTAATGTTGACGTTATCCATAATTCCATATACATAACAGGAACAGGAGCTGCCCGTGGAATTACAACCCGTGCTGAGATTAATAACCTGACTATCAAAAACAACAATATAGTAACAACAGCGACCAGTTCATACCCTATCAGTATTACAAATAGATTGGTATTAAGACCTAATAATATCGATTATAATAACTATTACGCACCTACATACATCGGATCTGTCGGATACGCATACACGTCTTTATCCGATTGGAGATCAGTAGTAACTTCGGATCAGAATTCCGTAAGTGTCATGCCGAATTTCAAGAATCCAACTACAAGCCTGGAACTATCCGATTATTCCCACTTATTATGTCCGCTGTATACAAATGTGACAACAGATATACTGGGAGAAACCAGGGAAAGCCTGACAACAATGGGAGCATATACTCAGATCATCTCTCCATTTGACTTAATGCTTAGCAATATAAGTGTAGACAAAGAGATTGTGAATAATCAGAAAGTTCCCATAAGCATTAAGGCCATAAATGTCGGGCATACTCCTATAAATGAAGCCGATCTCGGATGGAGCATTAATGGTGTACCGCAAATACCTGTCACATGGACAGCTGCTAACAGCCTGAATCTTTTCGATGAAGAAGATATCTACATTGGTACATTCGAAGCACGCGATACAAATACATTCGACATTGTTGTTTGGATAGAAAATATCAATGCCTTTCCGGATCCTGTAAATTGGAACGATACCGTATCTGCTTCATCTATTGTTGTTCCCCTGATAGAATTTGCAGCACCATTCGTGCCGGATACTGTCTATGCCCGTTCTTTCGATGTATATGTAAAAATAATGGAAGGAACCGGTGCTACCATGGTAACGCCTGCATTAAATGTACAATCCTTATTCAATGATACTACATTTTACGATACGATAGCTATGAGTCTGGAGAATAATGGATTATGGAAAGCCCAAGTCTCTCAACAATATTATTACAGCAAAATCAATTACGATATAACCGTAACGGATACCGTTGGAAATAGCATTACACTATTCGATACCACATATATTAAATTTGCTTCCGGAAGTGAATTATACCCCGGAAATAATTTAAGTTTGATAGCGGTAAATGATCTCGTAGATCCTAATGCGCTTTGTTCGCCGGATTATACTTCCGTATCGGTTGATATATTAAATACCGGGGAGAACAATCAAGATTTCTCCGTCAACAATATCACCTTAAGCTTACGGGTAACGGAGCCTATTGTATTCAGCGTAGATACAATAATTAAAACAGGATCTTTGGTTGCAGGCAAGGTATCCACCATAAAAATAACCGACATGATGCCTATTGTTACGGCAGGAGCATACGATCTTAAAATATGGATGGATAATCCGATAGATGGTATCGTGCATGATGATACCTTATGGTTCAACTATGTAACCGGAAGATTTGCCCTGCCTGTTGATGAAGACTTCAGCAATGGTATTCCTATGGTATTCACAGTAAAGACAAATAATGATCCTTATAAATGGGATACAATAGTGAAAGGAACAGGAAGCGATACCGCAGTTAAACCTGTATATGGAACAAAAATGTTATCCTTTACCGGAACTCCCGGTTCCATGTCTACATTATCTACGCGTCAGCTGGATTTGAGCAGGACGATCGATCCGTCCCTGACGTTCTGGTATTTCCATGATACCGTTGCCGGAGAAGATTACACGGATGTGCGCATTACCGTAGACGGAGGAGACTCCTACTCTACCCTGTTCTCTCTTACAAAATACGATCCTGCTTATTGGGGGTGGAAAGAATACAATATTGACCTGCCGTCTTTTGCTATCAATCAATGTGTGATCATTGCATTCGAAGCAATGGAAAAAACACATGGTAAAAGCGTTGTTCAATACATTGACCGGATTCTTATCACCTCCAGCCAAAATCTTTCATTAGATACATTATTATTACCTGAGGTATCTGCATGTGATCTGAACGGACAGGAATTGAAAGTCGTTTTAAGAAATACGACCGGACAACGGATTAATTTCTCAGATGCCCCGATGGAAATACATATCAATGTTACGGGAGCTCTGAATAGAAAGATCACTTATCCATTACGTGGCGCTATGGACGGATTAGAAGTTGATACGCTTACAATAACTACACATTTTGATTTTGCCGCCATGGGAGATTATTATTTTAAAGCCTACATAAGTACGCTTGCGGCAGATTTCAACCGCAAGGATGATACTACGACAAACCATCTTCTTATTAATCCGAGACTGGATCTGAGAATCATTCCTAACTCAAATGGTTTCGATAATTGTCTCTTGGCAGGAACAAAAATAAATCAAGAGGTTATCGTTAAGAATAACGGAAATATGGATCTATCCGGTATTGAACTTACATTGCGCATAGACGCTCCCGAAGCAACTCCTCCTTATTTTGAGATTATACGAAATACTATATCCGGAACTATTGCTGCCGGGGATTCTATCCGGTACCCGTTCACCGATTTCTATACTGTGCCCTGGAGCCCGACTTATCAATTACAGGTATTCGCCAACCTGAATTGTAATCCCGGTCTACTAAATCCAAGAACATCGGCTGAGGAATGTGTCAATATAGATGATCTCGCACTTATTGCTATCAGTAATCCTCCCAGGCAAATTGACACGGTGGGATCGAATATCAATATTGAGGTAATTCTGGAAAACAGAAGTGATGTCGTTTCTTACTCCGGTGTAAAAATACATGCACGGATAGAAGACTCTAAAGGAAATATAAAAGCCGACATATCGGAAGCTATTTCCAATACAATTGCCCCATTGCATCCTGCAACACATAGGTTCACCACTCCTTACCTTGTCCCTAACGATTCGGTGTATTATATAACCGTATTTATTGAAAAGCAAGCAAAAGATAATTACCAGCAGGATGATACCCTACAAATGAAACGGGTTACGAATATCAATGTAGGTATGGAATCTATAGAAGCAATAAAAATCAGCATGGAACAGAATATTCCAAACCCTGCCAATAACAGTACTATAGTTAGATATAATATTCCTGAATCAGGTGAGGTTACTTTCCGCATCCATAGTGTAAACGGCCAGTTATTGTATAACAAAGCCATACAATCGGAATCGGGAGCAAATAGCATAGAGATCAACACTTCCAGCTTATCCGCAGGAATTTATATCTATTCGATGGAATACAAAGGCCAGCGGATTACCAAGCGAATGAGCATCAAACGATAAAAATCTTTTTCATAATGTGTCGTCCTAAAATAGGTTGACCTAATTATACTACAAAATTACAAAAATTAGTGGACTGATGTTCACTAATTTTTTTATATACATTATTAGGAGTTTCCATATTTAAACTAAGATGTGGTCTGAAGTTATTATAGAT
>JAVBLM010000030.1:0-35197 GCA_031553535.1 Bacteroidales bacterium
ACGAAATAGCGTTATTGCGAGGCACGAAGCACCTGAGCCACGAGAAAGCATTGAAACGCAGTGAGATAATCTCTGTCATTGGTAGGAACGAAGCAATCTCCTATCTCAACTTTTGGCAACTTCAATAAAATATATTTAAAACATATATTATATCTAAGTAATATAAAATTGGCCAAATCTTATTTTGAGCTGCCGGGAAATAGTACATTTGTATGTATAAAGTAAAGTTATGCCGGCTATCCGGCAATTGTAAAAGACATTCATCCTTTTCGCCGCAGGGATTTACGCCTTTAAACAATGAGAAAAAACTCGCGGGCAAGCAATTTTGCGATGGGGAATGGCTATCACAAGCATGTTATAAGGAATATTCGTGGAATCTAGGCTGTCGGAAGTTTTACTTCTGGGTAGATTCACGGAATCCCTGTTCGTCTGAGGCTATAAAAAGCTAAGCGATAGTTGGGCTAAGGCCCGTTCTATCCATATCGGCTGTGCCTGATAAAACAGATAAAATAGATAAAGCCGATAAAAAGCAGAAAAACTATTTATAATTTATAATTTATAATTTTGAATTCATAATTAATGTATCACCAACCATTATTTTCTAACTTCCTGTAACTTCTGTAACTCGTCTAACTTCCAAACTCATATCTCCATTAAGTAGTGATAAAGTTGTGCAGATGTTGTTAGTCCCATTTTTTTCGCAAGCTGTTGCTTTTTCTTCTTGCAATACTCTGTGGTTATATTCAACAGGGAGGATATTTCTTTTGTATTCAGGTTGAGATAGATATAGGACAGTAATCGGATATCGTTAGCGCTTAGTCCCGGGTATCTTTCTTTTATGGTGTCAATAAAGTGGGTATTGATCTGCTCGAAGTGTGTTAAGAATCCATCCCATTCCGTTGATGTTTTTATTTGTGACTTTAATTGCTTGATGATTGGATCCAGGGACGAATCCGGCAATTTATCCGACAGGCCGGAAAGGCTACCGACAATTTCTCCGATTAATTCATTCCTGCTTGACTGGAATAATGCTTTTGCTGCAATTTGCCTGTTTTTGGTATCTATTTCATTATTTAGCCGTTCCTGCTCCAACAGGGCTAACGTTTCCTGTTCTTTTAGTTGCTGGCTAAGTATTAACTTGTTGTTTTTTTCCTTATCCAATTCAAGTTCTGCAATCTTTTGTTTGTTTTCAGCTATTGTTTTTTGTTGTCTACTCTTTATGGATTGGATCCGGAATACCCATATTAATATAAAAGCAAAAAGGATGATAAATACAAAAATAATACGTTCTTCTTTTTGTTTTGCTTTGTTTTCTGCCAATGCTTTCTCGGAATTCAGTAAGTCGAATCGCATTTGGCTATTGATGGTTCGCGTCATATCATTGAGCCTCACCAACGAATCCTTTGCCATAATCATGGAATCCTGGTATTGCAGTGCGTAAAAGAGAGCATTATTATCACGATAATAATTCGATAATTGTTCATATAAAAGGATCCTCATAGATAAATTCGGCTTTCTGTTCAAGGCATCCTTTAGATAATAGATGGATTTTTGCGTTTCTCCTTTTTCCTGATACACCTTGGAAAGTGTTAACAGGCATTCGATGATAAAGTTGTCATGTTTGAATTTATTTACAGAAAAAGATTCCAATGTTTTTAAAAGAAGTTCTTCCGCCTCATTATACCTTTTCCTCAGAAGCAGGTTCTTTGCCTTTTCAAGGTATGTATTAATTAAAAAGGCGGTATCATGTAAATAATAATTCGTAGCGGAAAATGCTATATCCAAATATTCTTTCGCTAAATCAAGATCACCCGTTTCATTTGCAATAAAAGCCAAATTGGCCGCAAACTTTCCTATTCTTGCACTGTCCTGTAATCGAACTGCCCCTTCGTATGCTTTCTCAATATATTCCCTTGCTTTATTTATTTCATTCGTTGCAATATATATATGCGCTATATTGTTCAAGATCCTTATTTCTTGAAGCTTATCCGAAGTTTTCAATGCCAGTTTATAACTTTCGAGAAAATATTCTATTGACTTTTCATAGTTGAGCATCCTTGCATGCATAATTGCGATGATATGGAGTATCCGTATTTGAAGGTCTGTCCAATTGTTATTTTCGGCAATCGGTTTTACTTCCAATAACATTTCAATCGATTTGGTGTAGTTTGCTTTATCGCGTTCTATTTTTGCCAGGTTTATTTGATTTTCACAATATGCACGTGTGTTATTTCCGTATCCCGTGATGTGCATACATATGATAAATAAGAAAAGTAAAACAGGGATATAAAAAATCTTCAATTTCATTATAGTAGTTCATTTAGTGAAATATGATGCAAATATAAAGAAAAAACACCAACGATTTCGGATTAAATAATTATTTATTCATTATAGGTCGATTTTGTGCCAACCTGTTTTAGAGCGGGATAAGGATGGGACAATGGCTATAAAAAAGGCTGCCTTTCGGCAGCCCCAAATTGAAAAAGATTTCTTTCTCAATTAACGCACATTCTTTTCACAGTTTTTTTCCTGTTATATTCCATGGAATAAAAATAGATACCGGCGGCTAAGGTAGAGGTATTGATTTCTATAGTATTTGTTCCAGACTCCGATTGTATTGTTTTATTGAACAATAGCTGTCCATTTATACTGTGTATACGGAAAATAATTTCACCCGATTCCGGAATACTGTATGTTATCGCTGTACTGTTACCGGCCGGATTCGGAATGTTTTGTCCCATGTTGATACTTATGCCTTGTATACCTTCTATTGCATTTGTATCTGGGGTTACATAATCTGTCTTGCGGGTAATTGTCAGGGTATCGTTATAAGCATAATCTTCCTTACTCTCTACATATACCTTTATGATATATGCCGTATCATTTGGTACAGAATATACTCCCCGGAAGCTGTACGGAACAGTTGCTTCGTAACCAATGTATGAAATATTTTCCGAAAAACTATTGATCCGGTTGCCCCTTATATCCATTATTTCTGCATATATGCCGACATTATTATAATCATCAATATCACTGCTGTTTACGATGGTAGCAGTTATATTTATCTCATCTCCTGTTTGGTCTTCTTGTCCGGACGGATTATCTATGCTTAATATATACAAATCCTTTATATTCACACATTCTGTTATGCTCTTAATCGTATGCACCAATACGGAATCGCAATCTAATGACGCTATTATATCTACGGAATAAGTTGCATCCCATGGAGTGGTAAACTCATCAAAAGTATATGTTATTGAATCTCCGGGGGAAAGTGTATCGGATATAAAACTTGTTGCAGAGAATGTATAGGAATTAGAGAGGACATCCATATTCAGGTTAATCCCTGGTAAATCCATATTCCCTGTATTTGTAACAACTGCTTCTTGTTTTATCTCCATATCACCCGAGACACAGTCACTTGTTCCCCCGCTAACAGGTTTAATAACAACCGATAAAGATGGGTTGACACGAATGGTTACCCTGCCTGTATCATTGCTTGCATAGCTATCCAGGGGAGCCGTTAAATATGCAGTAACATTGTATGTTGCCTTTGTAAAATTGAAGCTGGTAGTTATTTCAAAAGTATCCCGGCTGTTATTTGCCAATATACCACTTCGTAATGGGAGAGTAAATGACGGATTGGAAATGTTATCGATTATATCCAATTTTATACCTGTTGGTTGATTTTGGAAATCAATCTGCTGAGCTGTAGAATTGTCCAGTATAACTTTCCACGATTTGTTTTGCAAATCACAAGCCGACAATTCCGAAGTAATAATACCGGCAACACTGATATCCTGTTGAGAAGTAATACGGATACGGTCTATATATTGAACCACATTTTCCGTTTTAACCATGGATTCGAAAAGAATGCCGATACATTGTCCGTTCGTATAAGGGGACAAATCTACTTCGTAGCGTTTCCAGCCATATGCACTACCAGTCTTGAGCAATGATATGAGACGGATATAGGTGCTTCCATCTACCGTAATATTAACATCCGTATAATCTTCTAATTCGGTAGTATCATGAAAATACCAGAACTCCAAAGTAGGTTGTGCTGCATTTGCTAACTGCAACTGACGCGTAGAAAGATAAGCCATTGCGCCCCGGGTCCCGGAAAATGATAACACATTGGTTCCAAATATGGGCGTTACTGCCGTATCTGCTCCTGTTCCCTGTGGTATGGCTTCCCAACGATATGTTGTATTCCCTTTGGAAGTAAATACAAACGGTGATATTCCATTGCTGAAATCCTCATCTACGGGAAGATACAAATGTTCCGAAATATAAGTAGTTCTTAATGTGTCATTATACGGAATTCTGTCCGACGGGCTGCTTAACCATGCCTCGATATCATACTCACCGGAATAGAAAACAGGTAAATTATGAGTAATACTTACAATCATTGTTTTTCCTGTTTCTAACGATCCTGCATTAATTACCGTACTTGTATTGAACGCAACAGGATTAGTTACCTTTACATGCAACGTAACATTGTCGGTATAAAAGTTGTGGATAGAAGAACCCCAATTACTTAATGCTACCTTGACAGAAGCAAGACCACCTGAACATGCAGGATCTTCTTTATTTGCCGGTTCCATCAAAGAGGATAAACTTAAATCAGATTGAGCATAAAGTTCGGAACGACGTTCTACTTTAAATGTCATATTAGGTCTTTTGGGTTCCAACCACCCGTCTCCAAGTGGGAAAGCATCGCCATAATTAAATACCGCCATATTAAGAATACTTGTATAACCCCAGTAGAGTTCCGTATTTGTATTCACTCTATAGTCTTCATTAACCCAATAGACTAACAGGTTCATATTTGGAGATAGTTCAAAAGGAGTAGCCAATTGGAGTAAATTCCGGGAAGAGGCTCTTACTCTGGGGTCTCCCGACCATACCAGTGTTGCTCCATCTTGTATGGGGTTAGTCCATGTTAAATAAGCAGGATCGCTTAAGTCCTGATCCGAAACAGCCTTTAAATAGATGGATTGATCATAAAGCGTATATGCACTGGGAAAAGATCCGTCATATATATCGTATAATGTCCAGGACAATTCAGTGATATAATGTGTGTGATTGGGTAATAATGACATTTCCGAGTTCAAATACAATGATTTCGACCAACTTTTTCCCTCATAAATATCTACCGGAGGGGCTGGCCTGGCATAATCGGTAGATATTCCCACACGTGTTTCCGCGGTATCGGGAGGAAGGAATGCTATAAAGGTTGAATCTGCAATCGTATAACTATTTCCGACAGTATCTTCTATCGTTAAAGAGTAAATAATGCTACTATTGTAATATTGCTTGGGGACATTGGCAATCCATTTTCCATTATTGTATATCATTGTAATTGTACTATATAACAGGTTAGTACCGTTTACTTTCGTAGTAAGTTCCATACGGGGAGTGGTTGTGGGTGCCCCCGAACGCGTAAATACCTCTACGGGAATATCAAAAAATAACGTTCCTATCGTATCTGCAATAAAAGGTTCTGCAAATTCCGCTAAAGGAGCATAATAACAGGAATCTGTCACTTCATTACTGGTAAAGGGAAGATTATTTACGGAACTTACCCATATTTTAATCTCATTTGAATCGCGTGTAACTGTAAATGAGCCTATTTCAATACTAACTGTGTCGTATGTGCTTACCGGACTGGAAGCTGTCCATTGATATGGATTTTGAAGTACTCCGTTTAATGCCCATTCGAAAACAGCAGAAGTAACAGGTATATTGCATGCGTTTGTCAGTATTGCTCTTATTGGCTTCTCCATATTGAATACTATTTTATTCTGCCGGTCATGCGATTCAATTTCAACATTTACTGTGCTTGAGACTTCCATCGTATAGGCTCCCATGGAAGTAAACGTATACCGGGCCGATTCTTCGATATCTGTCCTGACATCGGAGTGGGACGGGCATCTTACAAGGCTATAGTCGGATAATTCCAGATTCATTACATCATTTATAAACGAGGGAAGGACTTTTACAGATGATACATCCGTAGAAACAATCTGATTCCATGCAGACAAATTCGTAATATTTGTAGAAGCATACCCGATATACAAAGGGGCATAATAATTATTGCAATTGATATGATATTGGTATAAATATGTAGTTCCTTCAAGGTAAAGAGGATGAGCCAATAGTGAAAGACAAGCAATATTATTGTTTTTAATTTCCACGTTATTTGCCGAATTGCTAACATATATTCCTCTGCCGTCACCGGATGGTGAACTATTGTAAATGGAATTGTGGACAATTCTGGCATTGGAATAATAGCTGTGTATTCCCGAGCATGTTCCTGTCGCATTCAGTATGATTTCATTATTGGCTACCAAACCCATAACACTGGAAGTCCGGTGATAGTAATTCAAATATATTCCTGAAGGATTGGTTATGCTTGTTGAAGTACGTTGTATGATCCGGTTTCCAATTATGGGGCCAAGACTACGATCCATATATATACCACGCCAATCTGAATACAGATTAGCCGCCAGTCTGGACAATACCGTATTGTAAGATACATTAAGACAATTGGCATAATAGGGATGTATCCCATAATAATATTGATTTTGCAACAGGTTATTTTCGATAACCACATTTCGGACGGGATTGCTATTGCTCCCATATAAATAAATCCCAGTGCGTCCGCCATCCAAAAAGTTATTGCTAATGCGAAGGCTATCCACTTTGTCGGTTTCTGTTCCTTTATAGATAAGATAATTCGCTGTTGTACTTGCCTGACTGCTTAATAGCCGGCAATTGTTAATTCCGATATTGGTGCAACCATCCAAAAGCTGGATGCCGTGTGTGCCTGATCTCACATCGATCGTAAGATTATCGAAGGCAAGATTTCTTACGTTCCTCAATGTAATGCCTACACCGGATGCAGGCTTAATGCTTACGCTATCTCCCGGAAAAGTTGTTATAGTCAACATATAAGGCCCCATGATGGAACCAAGATCTGAAAATATCCAGTTTTCGTTATATGTGCTGTCTTTCAACTGAAGCTGTACATCGTTGGATACTCCGCATATTTCCATAAAACCGAATATTTCATCTATGCTGTTATATTTTTCTCCTGTTCCAATGACATAATTACCTTCAAACGGGATACAAACAGACGTAGTTGCACTTACCGTATCGTCATCAGGGTACAAATCCGTTTGTATTCCCATATTGTTAATCCAGATTTTTGTAACAAGGTCTTGCGCAGGATAAATTACCTCAGTCAATGTGATTGTATCGCTTTTCATACGAGGCAGCAGCATTTGTTTTGTTACGGTATTTGATGATGCTTGTTCGTTCAACGACCAGCCAATGTTGACTTCCCTGATTGTATCTTCTCCCGTATTAATTAATACTACTTTTAAGGAATCGGTTTGTCCTGCAAATGAACCGTCATGTAATCCGATTATTTCTACCAGCATCCCATTGACAGGGAAAGGAGGGATTGCCTCGTAACAACCCATAGTAGTCACCTCTTTCATTCTATATACCTTATCTATGTCTTTAGAAATTGGCATCAAAATACTGCATAGTAGCCCGGTAGTATCTGCTAATTGTAAGCTAACAGCAGGATTAATAAAATCAGGGAGAATATTAA
This sequence comes from Bacteroidales bacterium, assembly GCA_031553535.1. Taxonomy (GTDB): domain Bacteria; phylum Bacteroidota; class Bacteroidia; order Bacteroidales; family WCHB1-69; genus JAIROC01. Next base: position 7,625 of record JAVBLM010000030.1, read on the forward strand.
CGGATGCGACGTCGGTAGTTACAACACTTGTCCATGCCGCTAAATCATTTTTGGCACCACCGACATATCCGATATACCTGGATGAATAATAGTTGTTGGAGTTAATATCCCATTGGGCTAAATACGTAGTTCCGGCGAGATTAAGAGGATATGCTGATGTTGAGGTTGAAGTTATCACAATATTGTTGTTCTTTATTTCCAGCCTATTATCGGTATTTACTATATTTATTCCTTTTGCAGCACCACTACCTCCTGCATAAATAGAATTGTGTAAAATACGGACATTCGAATTAGTGGAGTATATTCCATTATAGGCACCGGTTGTGGCAAGGATGATTTCATTATTAGCCACCATTCCCATGGGATTGTCACCCCTATGATAATAATCCAAATGTATTGCATTAGGGGTGGTTATGGTTGTTGCAGTACGTTGTATAATCCGGTTTCCGATTACAGGACCAAGACTGTACCTCATATATATACCACGCCAACTTGAATACATGCTGGTTGCCTTTCTGGTTAATATGGTATTATAGGAGACGCTGAGGCAATTGCTATAATAAGCATATATTCCGTAATAATACTGGTTTTGTATAACATTATTTTCTATAATGACATTTCCGGCCAGGTCTGTATTCCTTCCATATAAATAGACACCGTAGTATCCACCATCTAAAAAATTGTTGGTAATACGAATACTATCCACCCGGTCGTCATTTGCTGGTTTGGAGATCAGGTAATTCTGAGTTGTTCCGGTTTGACTGCTTAATATCCGGCAATTGTTGATCACGATGTTTGTGCAATGATCAAGAAGTTGAATCCCATGTGTTCCCGAAGTAACATCAACCGTAATATTATCAAGGGTAAAATTCCTTATATTTGTCAATGTAATGCCTATACCGGAAGCAGGCTTGAATACAGCAGTATCTCCCGGAGAAGACATTATGGTCAGCATATAAGGCCCCATGAGATCACTGAGGTCAGAAAACTCCCAATTTTGCGGGTATATTCCCCCTTCAAATAAAAGCCGGACATTTCCTTTTACCCCGCAAATGCCCATAGCTGTTATTGCATCTTTAAAAGAAGGGAAATAACCTCCTGCACCAACTGTATAATCTCCTTCTAATGCTCCGGTACATCCGAATAGAACAACACTCAATCTGTCGTCTTCGGTAATTAAATCTACCTCCCCGTTAGGCATGGCAATCCAGACAGTGAGTGTATCATACAGGGCGGTACGGGGAGTAAAATATCCGATGGTATCCTGTGATTTAAAATCCCATGGCAGGTTTCCTGTCCATTCATACTTATTTGTATCTCCTCCATTAACCCTCCAGTACACCGTAGCGGAATCCAAAGCGATTAATCCCCTGTTATGAATGGTTGCAATTATCGGATTTGAGACTCCGGCAACCATAGATGATTCTTTCGGATAGTCAATAGTGCGCAAAGCAACCGAATTGGAATCTGAAATTCCCAATATACTAATACGCAAATCAGGGAGGTCTGCTCGCAAAGATAACGTTGTGTTGGCAGCAGGTGGATTGTTACTGGAAGTCTTATGCCAAAGTTGATCCACAGCACTGCTTGATTTATAAAAATAGGGACTTGGATTCAGACCTTTACATCCAATACCTCCACAATTTTGTTCAAACAGTACTACTAAGTTCTCATTACCGGAATAATTAAATCTATTATCCAAAGGAATATCTACCCATCCGGTTGTTCCAAAATGGAAAATTCCATCGTATACCAGCATAGCTGTTTGCGTCAATACCGCCCAGTCAAGGTTATCAGCCGATGCGTTCCAGGTTGTTTTTGAAACAGGAACTGTTTTCAACCATATTTTCATGGGAAATCCTGTGTTAGCCGCAGTATTAACCCTCAATGCTATTTTGTCTATAAGCCCATCTGTTATATTATCTATTTCATTAACCCTGTATAATGCCATTGCCCGTGAATATCCATAACTGAATGAAAAGGGATAATCATTATTGGTATTTGTTCCATTACCCTGTATGATAATATCGTTCCCTAAACCCATCGATAACATGGATATTATATATCCTGACATAATCGTGGCGTAATTGCCTGTAGTGTCCTCTCCTGTAATAGAATAGATTACTTCTGTACTTGCCATAAACTGCTCGATCGATGCATGCCACAGGGAATCACCCGATATATTTTCCATTAATACGGAATCCATTACTACAACATTGTTGTTATAAGTTGCCGTATATTTCAACCATGGATTTTTGATGCGGGCATTGGTAGTTGTTTTAACTTTAGCAAGGATATCATAAGGTCCCGCTCTGCGGACGGTATCTCTGGGACAGGAACCCATAAATTCAACAACAGGAGGTTTGATTTTATGATCGGCTGCGGTAACTTTAAAATCATCTATCAGCCATCCGTAAGATATTTGTGTTCCGGGAACCGGGCCATGTTCCAAGATAAAACGGAATTGTACCTGCTGCTCCCCTTTTACTTCAAAAGAAACATCAAAGACCTCTTCTTTCCACCAGGTGTTCGAAGGCATTGCCAAACTGTCACCGGCCTGCCACTGAGTATAACTTGTAGCATTAAAGGCTTTATTTGCCTCATAATTTGAAGCATTTCCCTGATATGTATTCTTTCCTAAAGGCTTCCAATTGGATCCGGATAGTTTGTATTCTATTTTTGTTATATCATTGGGAGATACTTTGCAAATGTGGCTAAACCGTAATTGTACACTGGCGTCATCGCCTGAATATGAGCTGAAATCGTAAACCGGCGATTCGAGGATAACAATATCTCCGGCACGATTAGGTACTATCGTTCGGTAAGAGTTAGGTGAGCTTAACGCATAATTTGTATGTGCACCCCATGTATTTGCCGGAGTGGAAGAAAAGGAAACCGTATTCCCGTCGAAGTTTTCGGTCATTGTTGTTACCGGTATTTGTCCGTAAATATATGAGATAGATAATAATAAGAATGTTGTAATGATTAAAATCCTCTTCATGTTTTTCATATTTAATTTAATTAAAGGTTAATACTTCAAGATTCAAAGTTCAAAGTTCAAGATTAACTTCGTTGAGCTCGCAAGCTCGATTCAAAATTTAGTTGTTAGCTGTTAGTCGTTAATTTCACTTTATCGGCTTTATCTATTTTATCTGTTTTATCGGCTTTATCCTTTCTACTCATCTACTTGTCGCTTTTAGGAAAATGACAAAGCAAAAATAAATCAAATGAAAATAAAAGCCGATAAAAAAACAGGACGGAATAAGTCAAAAACAGGACGAAACGGGACGCGAGAAAAGCAATTGATATATAAGCGATAAAACAGAGATACTGTCTTTACTTGGTGAAAAATTTAGTTTTGTTAACTAAAAAAGGATATAGTTCGCCTAACTTTAATCCCATTTTCGTTGCCAGACGCTGTTTCTTTTTTCTACATGCCTCAGGAGAAATATCTAATAGATAGGCTATTTTCTTATTACTCAGATTTAAGTATATATAGGATAGAAAGTAAATATCATTTGCTGTCAAATGTGGGTAATCATCTTTTAATGAAGAAAATAAACTTGGATTGATTTGCTCGGACTGCATCAAGAAATTCTCCCATTCTACAGAATCTTTCAACTGTATTTTCAGTTTGCGGATAACCGAGTCCAACGAAAAATCTTCCAATTTGCCGGAAATATCAGAAAGTACAGGAATAATTTCTTTGAGCATCTTATTCCTGTCGGAATGAGATAATGCCCTTGCTATCAATTGCTTGTTTTTTGCTTCTATTTTCTGGTTTAGTCGTTCCTGCTCCAATATTCTTTCCATTTCCTGTTCTTTCATCTGCTGCTTGAGGAGTAGTTTTTCATTTACTTCATTTTGAAGTCGTTCTTCTTCCAACAAGTTTAATGCTTCCTGTTCTTTTAATTGCTGCTCCAACCGTAAATTTTCAATATTCAATCGCTCCTGCTCCAATAATGCCAATGTTTCTTTTTCCTTAGTTTCCTGCTCCAGAATTTGTTTTTTGTTTTTTTCTTTTTCCAGTTCCAGTTCTGTTATTTGTTTCCATTGTTTGTTGCGTATGGATTGAATACGGAACAGCCATATCAATATGATCGCAAGAATTATTACAAAAACCAAAATGGAAGTAAATAAGATACGCTCGGATTTTTGTTTAGCTTTATTTTCCGATAATTGCCTTTCCGAATTCAATAATTTAAAATGGATATGATTTGTTTCGAGATTCTCCCGGATATTAACTTTATATAAAGAATCTTTCATTACAATAACCGAATCTTTATATTTCCATGCTAAAGCAGCGGAATTATTCTCCCAATAAAGTTCGGAAAGCCTCTCATAGATATTGATATATTCTGTCAAAGTAGGACTATATAGAAATGCCTGCTTTGCATAAGAAAGAGCCTCTTCCTGCTTATTCTGTTCTTGATATATTCTGGAGGCTAACAGGAAAAGGGGAACCGCATGTTGAAACTTTTCTATTTCACCTTTATATTCTTTGACAATATCTAAAATTAGCCTTTCGGCGGAGAGGTATTCTTTTTTTTTATACAAAGTCTTTGCCTTTGTCATTTCTGCTTCAAAGAATGTTTCTTTTTTAGCAGTATTTTTCAATAATATCAAACCTAAGTCAATATACTCTTCGGCTAAATCAAGATTATTTTCATCATTGGCGATATCACTCAAACTCACATATAATTGACCTATCCGTAGAGGATCGTTCATTTTCTCGGCAATAACGAGTGCTTTCTGATAATATTCCTTTGCTTGACCGAATTTCTGATCCGATGAATAAAGGTCCGCAATATTATTTAATAATACAATTTCCCCTTTTTGGTCAGATATTTTTAAAACAATTTTATAGGCATCCAGATAACATTCCATTGCTTTGTCATAATCGGAAATAATTTTATAGGCAACCCCCATATCATTTAATGCTTTTATTTGTAAATCATTCCAATTATTTGTTTCTGCCAACAATTGAACTTCTTTAAAAATTTTAATGGCTTTCGGATAGTTTTTATCCCTGGATTCTTTTCCTCCGGATTTCAGCAATTTTTCAACCTGTTCCTTGGAATTACTATTTCCATATCCTATTCCATGGACAAAAAGTAGAAAAAACAAAGGAATAATTTTATAAACAGATCTCTTTTTCATTAGATAGTAGTTAATTTAAAAAATGAAATACAAATATAATAAAAATATTAAATATCTTTATACTTATTCAGATAATTCAGCTATTTTATCATTCTATCACTTTTGAAAACGGTCCGAACATCCGAAAACTTCAAATGACAGTGCGGAATACTTTCCGAACAATAAGAAAGGTATTGACACAGGGATATCTCCCGCTCGGCATAGGTTCTTGACCTTAGTCGCTTTCGCTCTATAGATTTTACCAGTTAATTCATGGAAAATAAAAAAGGCTGCCAGGAAGGCAGCCATGATTTGAATTATGAAAAAGATTTTATCGTTTAATGTTCATCTGCTTTGTAATCTTTTGTCCATTAAATTCCATGGAATAGAAATAGATTCCGGCAGATAGGGTAGAGGTGTTAATCTCTATCGTATTTGTTCCCCCATCCGATTGTACTACTTTATTGTACAATAGTTGACCATTTACATTATGGATATGGAAGGTAACATCTCCTGATTCGGGAATACTATAGCTTATTATTGTACTGTTCTTAGCAGGATTGGGGATGTTTTGTTCCATGCTGATCTTTAATGGTTCCATATGTTTTATTCCTACCTTATAATCCGTAGTGCGTTTCGTTTGTATTGTATCATCCTGTTGGTAAATATCTTTTGCCTGTTTATCAATACATACAGTAATATAGTATACCGAATCGTCAGGAACAGTATAAGGAGAGCTAAAAGTATAAGATATGGTGTCTAATGTACCTATTATCTCCGAAATGGTTCCGGGTATATCGGCAATGGTATTGCCTTTGGAATCTTCTATCCGGGCATGTATTGCTACATTCGAAAAGGAAGTGACATCGCTTTTGTTTTCCAGTCTTGCTTCAATAGCGATAGTGCTTCCTACGGTATCGATTTGTCCTAAAGGCTTATCGATACTGATAAAAGCAAGATTATCCATGTTCACATATTCGGTAATGGCATCTTCTTCGCTTATGAACGTAGGATCGCAATTTAAATAGGCAAGAACATGTACCCGGTACTCAGGGCTCCATGGGGTAGTATATGGAGTGTTGAAGGGAATGGTAACGGAATCTCCCGGAGCTAATGTATTGGATGTAGATTCTGTGGTTGTAAAATGATAGGCAGGGGAGATACCATCTGCGTCCACTGTTAGTACCAGATCGATTTGAGGTAAAGGCATGTTTCCGTTATTCTTTATAGTCACTTCTTGCTTCATGCCGATATTTGCCTGCATGGGATTCAAATCATTACTGATGTTATGAATACGGATATTGAAATCCGGGTTGATCACAATACTTGTCGTAAGGGTATCATTTAATGGATTATCATCCAGTACAGACGTAAAATAAGCTTTCACATCATACTTTCCGGGAGTAAAGTCCAGATTCGGAGTTAACGCGATGGTATCCGAGCTAAATCTTCCCAAAACTCCCTGTTGCAGTGACCGTGTAAACACACGTGATGTTCCCACCAGTTCCAAAACAACCTCTATGGGATTGTTATCATAGCTTAATACGGGGTCTGCCAGGTTACTCAATACTACATTCCATGCTTTATTTTGCAGATTGCAAGCAGATAAATCTGATGGGAATATATTTGTTATCGCTATATCTTGCTTGGCATCAATACGGATCCTGTCTATATATTGTGTCACTTTTCCGTCGAGGGATTTCTCCATGGCTTCAAAAGAAAGAAGCACACATTGGTTGATTGCATATGCAGGTAAAGAATCGGTATATTGTTTCCATCCGTAATAGGAGGGATCGTATTTTCGTATAGAAAGTCGGGTCTGGTAGCTGTTGCCGTCTACAGAGATAGAAACATCCGTATAATCTTTTGAAGGAACCGTATCATGGAAATACCAGAAAGACAAGGTTGGCTTAATGGTTCTGCTCAGGTCTAATTGACGGGTAGTAACTGTAGATATTGTCCCCGGAGTACCTGTGAAAGATAGCATTCCCGTTCCGAATACCGGTTTGATAACGGTGTCGTTGCCTGTTCCTTGTCCTATCGTTTTCCATGCATAAGGCCTGTTATTTGTTTTTATATCGAATTCAATCGGAATCCCATTACTGAAATTTTCATCTATCGGTAAACCAAATCGTCCCGATATATAATAAGACAATAGGGTATCGTCATAATCTACCGCATCAAGCGGGCTGTCTACCCATACCCTGATATCATATTGTCCGGCAACCATGATTGGGAATAGGTCTGTCAGTTCTATTGTCGTGATCTCTCCAGACAGTAACGTCCCTGTTGTAAGTACCGTATCCAAAAAGAAAGGTTCAGGGGTTGTCGTACGCAAGTTTACATTTACCGGATCAGTAGAAAAATCATAATCGTAACCTCCTGTATTGGCTAATTCTACTTTTATGGACGTATAATCCGGCGAACATAACATCGTATCGGAAACAAGTCCGTCGATAGAAATAATACTTAAATTAGGCGCCGGATATTGCTCACCACCCCAAATATATTGGATGTAGGTAGAATCGGTTATTGTAATAGCATTCCCTACCGTATCTTCTACACTTAATGAATAAATAACTTTACTGCCATAATATTGCTCGGGGATATGTGCTACCCACAAATCATTTTGATGATTCATCTGTATGGTATCATAAAATACCGTTTCGTTCATCGTTGTCAGAATGGTCATCTCAGGTATGTTTATCGTAGCACCAGTTCCTTCCAGTATCTTTGTATATACATCAAACGAAAGTGTATTAACAACTTCTTTTACAACAGGCGTAGCAAAGCGTGCCAAAGGAACTACTGAAGCTAACATGGATATTGTATCGTTCCATACCACGGAATCTTTGCTTCCGTTAACATGCTCTATCCACACTACAATATTGAATGTATTGAAGCCAACGGCATCGAATGAGTCAATAAAGACGTTCGTGGTTTGATTAAATTCCAGAGGGTTAGGGGCTATCCATGTAGAAGATGACTGAAAAATACCATTTAAACTCCAACCGAAAGTAGCGCTGTTTATCGATTTTACATCCCCATTGTTCACAACTTTCACTATTACAGGAACCGTTTGTTTGCTGGCAATTTCTGTTTCCGGAGACGTGATCTTTTCGATTATCATATCAAATGAAGGGATAGATGTATAGGCGCCGATTGTGGTTGTACCGGTTCTATGATTACCTGTGATATCGGTTTTTACACTTGGATACAATGGACATTGCAGGTCGGAATAGTCAACTAGCCTTAAACTTGTTGAACTGTCGATAAAGTTAGGACGTATTTGTTTGGAATGTTGATCGGAAGTTATCGTGTGCTGCCAATCCGTAATATTTACTATAGCTCCTGAAGCATAACCCCAGTAAGAGGGGGCATATAGGTTATTATAGTCTACGTCATGTAGCTGGAAGTTAAGAATATCCTCAAAATAAACAGGGTAGCCCGACATCGACTCCAATGCGATGTTGTTGTTCCTTGTTCTTACAGAACTTGTTTGCCCCGACAAATTATTATCTTTGATAGTAATTCCTCTTGCGATATTCGTATTAGAGATATAAATAGAATTATGTAAAACATTCAAATGGGATCCTGTGGTATTTATTCCATAGATATTATTTCCTGTTGAGATGAAAATAATTTCATTATTAGCAATCATACCAACATCTGAGCTATTGTAGATATTATGGAATAAAGTATTAATACCGATTAACGTATTAAATTCCGCTTTTGATTGTATTTTATTATTTGTGATAGGCCCATTAGTGTAATTTGTATGAATTCCGGTCCATGTGGAGGAGTTAACCTGATCGAACACTGCATTTCCGAGAATCGTATTATGTGAAACACTTGTGTAATTCATGTATACTAAAGATAACCCGGAATAAATAGAATTACTAATAATATTGTTATCTATAGTTACATTATTTCCATAAATATAAGTTCCTCCTATTATTGCCGTTACTATTCCGCCATAGAAACGGATACCATAATACCCTCCGTCCAAAACGTTATTAATAATAAAGATACTGTCCACAATACCGGTATTAGTTTCTTTATAAATACCTGCGGAAGCTTCTTTCTGGCCTGCCAATAATTTGCAATTTGAAATAACCACATTGGTGCATGGCCCAGCAAGCCGGATAGCATAATTGCCCTGCCTTGCATCTATCGTAATAGCGTCTATAACAATATTATTACTTTCCGATAAAGTAAAGATTGATGTTTCCGATTTAACAACAACATCGTTTGCATTTTGCGTTGCCGAAGTAATGGTAAGTTTATATGGTTTCATAAATAATGATATATCCGTTAAATCTACATTTTCCGTATATATGCCCGGTTGTAATTCTAAAGTTATATCCTGCGATACTCCACATATAGATATTCCTTTAATAGCCTCGTTGATTGTCTTGAAATAAGCTGTTGGCCCTACCTGATAAATGCCTTCAAGTGTAGAGATACACACGAAACCTGATATGGAAACCGTATCATCTCCGGTAAACTGATCTTGCAACGTTCCCAGATTTTCTAACCATGCCGTTATTGTATAGCCTCCGGAGAGATATGTTACTTCTCCCAATACAATGGTATCCGTTTCTCCTATAGCCAAATTTCCTGACCAATGTGTCGTTTGAACAGTTTCATTAAAAGACCATTTGATATCGGCTGTTGTTAATGATGTTGCTCCGTGATTCTCTAATATTACTTTTATACTGTCTTTTCTTCCCAGAACAAATCCTTCCCGACAACCATATACTTCTTTTAAAACTCCGTTGATAGAATAAAGGTCATTATGATAACATCCCATCGTGGTAATAACTGTTCTGACAGCGCCTTTTATATCCGTATTAATATTGCTTATAGGAGGACATTGCAGATCTTCATAATCAGATAATTCCAAGTTGGACGAATTATCAATAAAGTCAGGTAATATTTGTTTTGAATGAAGATCGGTTATTACCTTCTGTGTCCATTCCGGCATAGTTGTTATACCACCATTGCTGGATCTAAATCCTATAAAGCCTACATAAGTTGGGGCATAGATGTTATTATAATCAACATCATATAAAGTTAAATTAACAGGATTCAAAGGATTTGAAGTAATAAAACTAATAGGATAACTAGCATTTTGGGTCATTACGATATTGTTATTTTTAATATGTAGATTGATTCTGTTATCTTCGATGTACATTCCTTGTCCTGTTCCTGAGCCGGATATAAAAATTGAATTATGTGAAATGTCCGAATAAGAATTTGTTACATAAATCCCTTTACCGTCTCCCTCTGCATTAAGGATAATCTCATTATTAGCTATCTGGCTTTGAGGTGCAATTCCTGCGTTATGCTGGCTGGCCTTTATCGCAATGGGAGATGTTATCGAATTACTGCGTTGTATGACTCTATTGCCTATGATTGGCCCATTAAGATAAGTTGCAGACAAACCCGTCCATGAACTGTTTATTGTTCCGTTTTGTCTGGACAAAATCGTATTACAGGATAAACTTCCTAAATCGGCATAGTTTAACGTAATTGCATTAGAGTATTGATTTATAATAATATTACTATCGAAAATAATCTTGCTTCCCAAAGAAGATATTCCGGTGCCTCCATAGAAGTAAAAGCCATAATCTCCTCCACTTAACAAATTATTAATGATAAAGATATTATTTGCAACTTCTGTTGCTTCCTCTTTATAAATAGGGGCAGTTGCGGTTAAAGAAGATATTGAATCCAATAATAAGCTACAATCACGGATAACTACATTGGTACATGCTCCCGCAAATTTAATAGCATGTGTCCCTTGTGTTGCATCTACCGTAATATCTTTTATAATTATATTATCACTTTCCGATAAAAGGAATCCTACTGTATTCGTTTGCAAAACAACATCTTCTTTATTTCCTGTAGAAGAAGTGATTGTAAGGGTATTTCCATTCATTGCGTTTGAAATGCCAACCAGATTGATTGTTTCTACAGGATGAAGTCCTGATTCCAATTCCAAACGGATATCCCCGGATGCAGTACATGATTTTATCTGTTTGATGGCTTTGTTTATATCAGGGTAAACACCATTATCACCCACCAAATAAGTATTTTGAGACAATGGAGAGAGACATATTTCCCCGCTAACTCTGATTGTATCATCATCGGAAGATTCATCTATTAATGAACCCAAGCCTGATATACATACCATTAGATCATTCTCCCCTGAGATATATGTAGTTGTACCTAATGTAACCGTGTCTTGTTTTCCGCTTGCCAAAGATCCTGTCCACATATAGGGCATTTGTGAGGTATTATTTAACGACCAATTGATAACAACAGTATCTATTACCGTTGTTCCAATATTCAATAATACAACTTTAATAGTATCGCTGCCCCCACTTACAAGGCCTGTTCTCCAACCTGAAATAGCTGTTAATGTAGCATTAACACTATAAGGCTCTATTCCATTATAACATCCCATTGTAGTGATTCCTATCCGCGGCATTCCTTCAATATCATAATTAATAATATCCGGCATATATTCACATTTTAAAGAGGTATAATCTTTCAATTTCAAACTTTTCGTACTATCTCCTGCAAACCCGGGATAAATACTTATAGCACCATTATCTGTATTTACTCGATCTTTCCATTCATTTGGTGTTTCCATGTTGCTGCCTCCTATATTACCTACATATTGGGGAGCAAACATGTTATTGCCATCTATATCATAATAGATCAGATCCGAAGCAGCATTAATATATATAGGATATGCGGTAGAGAAATCCATTATTATATTATTATTTTTAATGCTTAGAATATTATTTGGATTGGGATTTGTAATAAACATTCCCCTTGCTATTCTGGGTCCTGATATATAAATCGAATTATAAAGGACATCTAAAAAAGAGTTACTGATATAAAGTCCATAGCAATCCCCTAACCCTATCCCTAATCCTGAACCTGATTGAAGTATGATCTCGTTGTTTGCAATAAATCCTTTATTCGGTGTACTATGTATATTATGATTTTGGATATAGAATCCCGTAGGAGTCAACATAGGAATCTGTTGGATAACTCTATTTCCAATAATATTTCCATTGCAACTATATAAATTAAAGCCCCTCCAATCCGTAACATTTCTAGTTCCAGAACTTATTACCGTATTGTAAGATTTGCTGATAAAATCCACAGACTGTACATTTGTCCCATATCGATAAGGATTGGTAATGGTATTACTGTCAAACACAATATTTGTCCCGTATATGCTTGGAGTCCCTCCGTAAAAGGAAAACCCGTAATAGCCGCCATCAATAGTATTATTAATAATAAATATGCTATCTACAATACCCGTTCCGTCCGTTTTATAAATAGGAACGTTCGTACTTGTTGAAGTGGTAAGGCTTCCTAATATGTTACAATTTTTGATAACAATGTTCGTACAGGCGTCATAAAACCTGATCCCACTAATATTGGCTCCGGAAGCTGTTGAGGCATCAATCGTAATCGCATCAATAACGATATTCTTACTCTCCCCCAATCTGATTCCAATTGCATCCGTAAGGAGAGTAACATCATTCGCATTGCCTGTAACGGACGTTATAGTTAAGGTATGCTCTCCCATGAAATCAACACTGTTAGAGAGATCCCAGCTTTCGGCATATTCGCCATTCTTTAAAGCAAGGGTTATATCTCCGTTTATAGGACAAGCTCTTAAAACGGCAAGCGCTTTTTCTACTGTTGGAAACCGTTCACCCGCCCCGATTATAAAAGGGCCGGATAGATTTGAAGAACAACCATAAGTAGATATCGATAAAGTATCACCAAATAAAAGAGCGTCATCAACTCCATTGGGCATTGTTGCCCACATGATAATTGTATCATACTGTTCCGGACGTGGAGTATAATAATCTACAGTATCCTGAGTTTCAAAATCCGGAGCTAAGATTCCATTCCATGTATATGGACTTTGCAATACTCCATTCAAATTCCAATTAATCACTGTTGAAGTCAACGTTGAATCACCTTTATTGCGGAAACTCACAATAATTGGAGTCAGTACATTTCCGGAAACCTGGCCTATTACAGGAAAATCGATAGATGTCAATGTGACAGCAACCGTATCATTGTCTTTTTCCTCCAGAAAACCCAATTGTATATGCGGGCGTTCATCCGTATTCGTTGATGCTGTCAATCCTAACGACGAGGGGATTATATCTGTTGATCCGCTATAGTGAATTAGCATCATATTTGTCATTTTTTCTGCATAAAACGAAAGGCCTTTTATCAGTGATCCTGAATTTTTATCCACCGCTATTACAAGATTATCCGTTCCATTATATAAAAAAGGAGAGTTTAACGTGATTTCATTCCACCCGGCAGAAGAAAACGTATATGTTCCCGAATAAACCAAAGTTAAATCAGAGGAAGGAATTGCATTATTTACACTTCCTATTGTATTCCGGGTAGTATGTCCAAGATAAATATCTATCGGTAAAGATACAGGGCTCGATACACTGGCACAATTAAATGCGAGCGAAGTTATGTTACCCGGGGATCCTATTTCTGAAGATAAATATATTTGTTGCGTATATGAATAGGATGTAAGTATACTCCCCAATGATAAGGGCATGGTAGTTGATACAGCACTTCCATTTTGAATACTAATCGTTTTCACTGAGCTTTTCATCGGCTTTTTGATGAAATATTTTGAAGAATCAACCGCACTGTTTCCTGTCGTATCACGGCCAACGATGAAATAAAGAACCTCGGTACCTATCAAAAATTGCGGAAGGGTTGCCCTCCACAATGAATCTCCCGATACATTTGTCATAAAAACAGAATCTGTTTTCGAAAGGCCATCCAAAGTATAGATATATTTTAAGTATGGTATATTTATCGAAGCTGCTGTTTGTGTTTTAACCCTCGCATTGATAACATAAGGCCCTGTATTGGAAACCGTATCTTTTACATAAGGAGGAATTAATTCAATAATAGGCGACTTCATTTCATATTTTGCAGCCATGATCTTAAAATCATCCAATAACCACCCATATGAAATCTGTGTGAAGTCTACAGCTCCATGTTTAATAACAAACCGGAATTGTACATCATCATCCATTCCCACAATAGAAGATACATCAAATAGTTCTTCTTTCCACCAATCCGATGCAGGAATAGCCAAACTATCCTCTGCTTGCCATTGTGAATAACTTGCCGCATTAAAATAAAAATTCGAACTTAGATAATTTGTAGATCCTCCTAAATAGGTATTGGCAGGTAATGGCTGCCAACCTTGTCTACTTATTTTATATTCTACCCATGCCATATCTTGTGGAGACAGCTTGCAAATATGTTTAAATTGCAAAAGCACATAATTATATGCATTTCCATCCCGGTAAAAATCATAAGCAGGGGTTGTTAAAAAAGTAGAATCACCTATTCTATTAGGTACTATTCCCAAGTAAGAATAGGGGGAACTTGTAGAATAAACAGGATCGATTTCCCAGGAAGAGGAGGGAGAAGCAGTAAGACTGATTGTCGATCCGTCGAAATTTTCATGAATAACAGTATCCGATTGGCTTATTAGCTGTGGTGAGATACATAATAAAACTCCAACTAAAAATAATAATTTTCTCATAAACGTTTTTATTTAATTAAAAAATCTTGATCCATTTTTATAACTCATTTTTCAGGCATTCAAACTGAATATTTATCGAACAGAGTAACTATTTATCTTTTTAAACCTGACCATTCATATTTTTCACAATGATCATACATTTACACATTACTGAATGTTGGTATAAAAACGGGTTAAAAAGCATTACAAATTTATATAGGAATTGGAAAAGATGAGAGGACAATAGAGGACAAATACAGGACAATTAATAAGTAAATAAATACTAATGCATTACAGCTGAAATTTGATTAATTGGTGAAAAATATTAAACTTTATTAACTAAATAAAGGTGTAATTTCGATACTTCCAACCCCATTTTAGAGGCAAGCCGTTGTTTCTTTTTTCGATATGCTTCAATAGAAATATTTAATAAGTAAGCTATTTTTTGCGCACTTAAATCCAAATAAATATATGAAAGCAGGTGAATATCATTCTCTGTTAAATCCGGATAGTCTTTTTTCAATGAAAAGAACAAAGCAGGATTGATCTGTTCGAATTGTGTTAAGAAGTTATCCCATTCTGTAGAGTTTTTTAATTGTAAATTCAATTTCCGGATACTTAGATCCAACATGGGATCTTCTGATTTTTGAGAAACATCGGAAAGTATAGTAATCACTTCCCGTATAGAACTGTCTCTGTTGAATTGAGACAAGGCTTTTGCCATCAATTGTTTATTCTTTACTTCTATTTCGTTTTTCAAACGTTCTTTCTCCAACAGCTGGACGATCTCTTTTTCTTTTAATTGCTGTTTGAGCAATAGTTTTTCATTTACTTCATTTTGTATACGTTGTTTCTCCAACAAAGAAGAAGTTTCCTGTTCTTTGAGTTGTTGTGAGAGTAATAATTTTTCGTTCCTTTCTTTATCCAGTTCCAGCTCGATAATTTTTTGTTTGTTCTCTGCTATTATCTGTCTTTGTTTATTACGTATAGATCGAATGCTGAATGTCCATATAAACACCAACAAAAGGACAATGATAAATGCAAGAATAGAAATAAAAAGGATACGTTCTGCCTTTTGTTTGGCTTTATTTTCTGTTAGTTCTTTTTCCGAATTTAACAATTCCAATTTGATACGATTACTTTCCAAATAATCTTTATTATTCATATTATGCAGAGAGTCTTTTGCCATTATAACCGAATCTTTATATTGTATGCTTAAATTAAGAGCGTTATTTTCTTGGTAAAGATCAGCCAATTGTTCGTATGTTTCGATTAACTCGTCTATAGTGGGATCGTTATTAAGAACTTCCGATGCATAAGCAATAGCCTTTGCTATATTTCCTTTCTTTTGATATATTTTGGACAGTAAAAGTAGAACTGATGGTTTGTAATTATTCCACATTTTTTTTCCCTGATCCATTCTTTTAAGTTCGCTAAAAGTTGTTAATCCCAGAGATTCGGCCATATCATATTTTCCTTGTAAATATAAAGTTTCAGTTTTCAACACTTGAGCAAAAATTAATTCCTTTTGGGAAGTGTCATTTCTCAATATATTCGTTATAATATTGATATATTTTTCCGCAGACTCAAAATCTTTTATTTCATTGGCACGATTTATTAAATTGAGCGCTAATTGTGCGATCCTTATAGAGTCATTTATTTCATTTGCTAATTTATACCCTATTTCAGCATATTCTTTTGCTTTCGCAAGCGATTTGTTTTTAGCATAAATATTTGAAATATTAGCTAAAAGAATAAGTTGCCCTTCTTTGTAGTCTATTTTGAGTGCAATTTCGTATGCTTCAAGATAATATGCCATCGCCTTATCATAATCCAATATTTTCTTATAGAGAACCCCCATAGAATTTAAAGCGCCTATTTGTATATCAAAGAAATCATTCCGTTTTGCTATTGTCATTGCTTCGTTCAACATTTCCAAAGCTTTAACATAGTTTTTATCTACGGCTTCTTTATCTGCAGAGATTATTAATTTTTTACAATATTCTTTGGTATTTGTATTTTCATTCCCATAAGTAATAAAAGGGAACAATATAAATAAGAAGGAGAAAAGTAGTATATAGAAAATCTTCGTTTTCATTAATATTATTGTTTTCATAAAAAATAATATGCAAATATACGTAAAAATTAGATAACAAACAACAAAAAAGGCCTCTGTTTAACTGAACTTTTCAAGTTCAATTGCTTTATCCCTATCTGTTTTACCTGTCAAGCCACACAAATAAATTGATATGTTTTTCCCTTTAGAGAATCTTTGACGGGTATATCCTGCTGAAATAAGACAATCGATGCGGGAGCATTGTCCAAATAGAGTCTAAGCGAATACATCTTCCGAGCCTAAGCGGAGGTAACTTCCAAGCCTAAGAAGACACATTCTTCAAGATGAAGTATATATCCCGTCCTGTGGAGGTGTTGATTTTATTTACTTTATCTCTATGGATCTTACCGGTTAATCCCCGGAAAATAAAAAGGGCTGCCGGGGAGGCAGCCACAATTTGAATTATGAAAAAGATTTTTTTTTCATCGTTTTACGCTCATGCGTTTTACTATACGTTGCCCCCTGTATTCCATCGAATACATATAGACACCGGATGATAATCCGGATGTGTTTATTTCAACACTTTGATCTCCTGATCCCGACTCAATTACTTTATTGTACAGTATTTGGCCATTCATACTATGGATACGGAAAATAACTTCTCCGGATTGAGGAACACTATATTCTATTACGGTACTGTTACCGGCCGGATTGGGTATGTTTTGTTTTATAGTAAATACCCCGGACTCATCCGTCCTGATTCCTACATCTCCATCTATTGCTTCACGTTTTAACAACAGGGTATCATTTACCGGATAATTGTCTTCACTGTTAATAAACAGCCTGATAGCATATTCCGTTTCGTTAGGAACCGTATATTTGGCAGTAAATGTATATAACATACTGTCTAAAATCTCAACTTTTGATATAATCTCCCTGTAACTTGCCGTTTCAATTCCATTTACCTCAACCAAAGCCGTAATAACTACGTCGGTGTAATCTTTCACGTCACTGAAGTTTTTCAGATAGACGGCAATTTCATTACTTTTACCCGTTGTATCTGTTTCTCCTTCTTGCGGTTTAACAAAGCGAGTTATAACAAGGTCGTGGATATCTACGCACTCCGAGACAGAAGTGCCGCTGTTCACCAACGCAGAATCACAGCCCATATATCCTGTTACCTGTACCTGATAATCCGCATCGGCAGGAACGGTATACGCATCGAAGAGGATAATGGCAGAATCTCCCGGATTCAAGCTACCTGCTGATTTGGCAAGGGATTGTTGGGAAGACGCCATTACATTCAGCAGCAACTCAATTCCGGGAACCTCTACATTGCCCGTATTCTTTACCGTTACATTTTGCTGTACCGGGGTTCCCTTCAACAGGCAATCCATTCCTCCCGATATGGGTTGCGCCGTCAGAGATATTGCAGGATGAATATCCAACAGAAGGCTTGCCGTATCATTCAATGGATTATAATCAACGGGAACAGTCAAGTAGGCTTTCATGTTACTTATACCCGGCGCCAAATCAATATTGGAGGCAATCAAAACCGTATCCGAAGTATTGCCTTGCATAATGCCTTGAAGCAAAGAGTTAAATGTAGCATAACCCGGTATGTCTACTGCCAGGCTTGTGGGATACTGTGAAAAATCGATAGCGTGATTTGTTGCAGTACGGACAACAGCATATATGTTTTTATTCTCCAAGCCACAAGCGGTTATTTCCGGTGTTATAATGATTTCCGATACTTCCAGCTCCTGGTCGGAGGTGATAAGAATACGGTCTATGTACTGCTCGGACTGTAATCCCGATTTATTATCGTTTGTAGATACAAATTCTATTAAAAGACATTGCATTGATCCTATATAGGGGCTTAAATACATGGTGTATTGTGTCCAGCCGTATGTGCTGCTTTTTTTAGGAACGGATAATACCGTTGTTGAAACACCAGCGGTAATAATATTAACCTCCGTATAAGACTCATCCATGCTGGATATGGCCGTATCATGATAATACCAGAACTCCAACTTAGGGTTAACCGTTCCGTATATATCCAGTTGACGGGTAAGCAATCGTGCCATAGTTCCCTGGTTACCGCCATACCGGAGCATCCCCGTACCAAACTGCGGCTTTATGGGAAATACATTGGTATCGGGCTGATAAGGCATCCAGGTATTTGTCCCGATAAGCGGCTGGCTTACAAATTGAAAAGGCAAATTGTTTCCGTTAAAATCCTCATCTATGGGCAATCCTACTCTGCCGGAGAGATAGGTATACCCAATGGTATCATCATAAACAATATTGTCTACCGGGCTGCTAATCCAGGCTTTGATATCGTATTGGCCTGAATACATAACGGGTATAGCCGGTACAATCTCAACAGTATCCGTTTCCCCTGATGGTAAAGTCCCACCGGTTATGTTCCCTGTATAGACAGTATCGTGTCCGAGCGGATTAACAACCCTTACCCCTGCTTCTATGGGGTTTGTAACGAAACTGTAGTCATCTTCACTCAGATTTGCCAGTGTAATTTTTACGGGAGCATAATCGGATACACATAACTCATCCGGATTATTTACAGGAGAGGCTACATTTAAAACTGCTAAGTTGTTACCCGAATAAAGCTCTATTCCTCCAACAGTAAAACGGGTAACCGGCGTAGCCCCGGGCATTCCCCATACCATAAATCCGGTACGTTCACTTCCATAATAGTTTTCTCCATACATAGTGGAGGATCCCCGCCAATTTATAGAGGTTGTTGTCCCGCCATATTCCTCTACATATACCAGCAGGTTATTTTTTGCAGGAAGCAGGAAGGGTTTTCCCGCAAAGGGCAGATCAAGCCACGCGATATCATTTACATGGATAGGTCCCTGGTATACCAAAGTAGCTGTATCTACAACAGGGTTCAGATACGTATCCGTATGTGTTGATTGGGTAGTTGCTTTCATATAGATACGAATCATCCGGGTTCCGCTTGCTGTTGCTGCCCTGTAGGCGATGCCGTATATGTAAACAGGCATTAATGGATTGTGGTTGGTTATTTGTGAATATTTATACAAAGTACGGCTCCAGGCATCTGCACTATTATTGACAACAATTCCCGAATTCCATGTAATTCCAGTCAAACTATCTGATGGAGAGGAATATAAATAGTTTTGCGATAAATCCATGATTATGTGCGTAGAGTCCGCCAAGGTAATCGTATTGCCTATACTGTCAGATATGTGCAAAGTATATACCACTTTGCTGCCGTAATATTGTTTTGGGACACTTGCCACCCATATAGTTCCTTCCTTTTTCATGGTAACACTGTCGTATAATTGGGATAAGCCATTTACCGTTGTATGTATATGCATTTGAGGGGGAGGGACAGTAGCGCCTGTGTGTTCGTAAATGCCTGCGTACACATTAAATGATAATCGATTAATGGTATCTTCTACAAAAGGAAAAACATATTCCACCAACGGAACCCTGTTGAGTACCATTCTGGCGGTATCGTTGTGAGGGTTGTTGTCTTTTTTTCCGTTAACCTGTTCTATCCAAACTACAATGTTTGTAATTGAGTCGTTTACCGTAAAAGTACCCAGGCTTACTTCCGCCGTTTCAAACCCGTTTAAGGCAGGGGTAAATGTTTGCATGGGCGGCGGGGGTTGTGTAATCCCATTGAGAGACCATCCAAAGGTGGCATTTTGGACAAGCGTATCGCCAAAGCCCATCACATTCACCTTTACGGTAAGGGTTTGGTACTGCAATACGGTAGCGGGTACGTTGGTAATGGCCTGATTCTTCAGGTCAAAGCCCAAAAGAGGCGGGGTATAAGCCCCCATGGCGGTGGTTGGCTTCCTTGGGGATTGCAGCAAATCATCGCTGCATCCCGGAAACTGGGGGCAAAGCATGGAATCATAGTTATTCAATGCCAGGCTACTGCTTATATCCGTATAAGAGGGGAGAACCCTTACGGAACGGGTATCTGTTGTTACAATACGCTGCCAGGCAGCAAGAGAAGTTATTGCGGTACCTACGTATCCGACATTAGTGGGAGCGTACATATTATTGGCATCTATACCCATAGTAGCAGCATTAAATCCACTAATATAAACAGGATACGCGCCGGAAGCAAGCATGTGAATCGTATTGTTTTTGATAATACAACGAGAAATATTGCTAGCGTAAATCCCACGTGAACTACCACTTCCTTCCATGTAAATAGAATTATGCACTACATAAAACGGGGCATTGTGTCCGGGATTAGTGATATAGATACCATTGCTGGAACGGTTCGTGCCCAAATACCGTATTTCGTTATTTGACACAAACATGGGCCCCATTGCATTGGTATAATTGACATAAATGAGACGCATTACAGGCCCGGTTTTTGCCCTGGCGGATGGAAGCGCCGTAATGCGGTTGCCTGTAATATTACCGTTGCTGTATTCATAGTAAACGGGACACCAATCGGCAGTCATAGCACCTGATACCCGGCATGAAATCTCATTGTATGTTGTCTGTACATTGCTATAATAAGCATATATCCCATACCGGTACGCATTGGTACAACTGTTACTGTCGAATACCACCAGATCCGGGTATGGCCTTGACTCTGAATTTCCCCCATAAAAACAGGCATTGTAAACTCCCCCGTCCAACCGGTTCCCGGTAATGGTAATACTGTCCCACATTCCGGTACCCTCTCCTTTATAAATACAAGCCCCGTCAGAGGTTGTTGCCGTGCTGGCCAGAAGATTGCAATTGCGTACAACAAGGTTTGTACAGGCGCCGGTTATATTAATACAGCGGCCTGTCGTTTCATTGGCCCTTATGGTAATATCTTTGAGGGTAATATTCCTGTTCCCCTCTCCAATGGTAACTGCATTTCCGCTCAAGGCATGAATGGTATCATTTCCCGTAGCGCCGGTAACAATGACAGGAATCCCCTGTAATTTGTGTGCTACCTCCGTAAAATCCAGGGTTCCGTTATACAAGCCTGTAAAAGCGAGGGTAATGGTACCTGTTGCCCCGCAGGTATCTACCGCATCGGCAAAGGCATTCAAACCGGCATAGTTACGCGGGCCTGTTACTCCGCCGACAGAATATGTTCCCGACAAGGGAGCCCGGCATACATAAGAGGAGGAGGATTGTACCGTATCGTTACCCTGATTGGGGTCTTCCTGGGAGCCTAACCCGCAGATATACGCTTCTACCGTATTATCTCCATAGCCGTAGGTAAGTATGCCCAGGGTAACTTCTGTTTTATCTCCTGTTCCCAGATTTCCCGGCCAGGGGGCAGGGCTTGTTTGCGCTACCCCGTTGATTTTCCAGCACAGGGTAACCGAGGTAATCGGATCCCAACCGGCATTGATCAGTTCAACTTTTATTGTGTCCTGTTGCCCGGCAGAGGCATGTCCTGAACGTTTTATGCCGAGGATATCTCCCAGGGCGGCATCTACCTGCGGACACGGGCTTGTATAACAACCCAAACCGGTAGTACCTCCGCGTTCTGTTCCCCGGATATCCTGTATTACTTTGGGGTCGCGGAAACAGGTAAGGCCGCTATAATCATTCAATTCCAGGCTTTTTGAAGAATCGATATAATCCGGCTTTATACTTACAGAGCTTTTATCGGTTGTAATATATTGCTGCCAATCCTGTATAGAAGGTACCGGAATTTGCCTGATCCATCCGATATAATTCGGCGCATACATATTATTGGCATCTAGATCTATTAGATTAGGATTAAATACGGAACCCAATTGTATGGGATATGATTCTTCTCCCAAAGTGTGTATACTGTTATTTTTTATTACATGAAGACCTGTCCAGTCGTCTGTATAAATACCTGTTTGAGAAGAATACGGTTTTCCTGCTACACGGATAGAATTATGTAAAACCAGGATAGGGCCATCCGAACAACCCGAACTAAGTATACGCATTCCATAACCCGTATAACCGTCATCAACAAACGGCAACATGATTTCATTATTGGCAATGAATATGGGTTTGTGTATGGGAGTAGTCGGACTATTCATTTTCTCCAATTCCATGGCACAGGGCGCTTTTATATTCCGGCTTGTGTCTGCTTGTGAAGTTCTCTGCAAAAAAGTATTGCCTGTCATATTTTCCATATTGCATCGGCGCATTTTAAGTCCATACCAGTCATGCGGATCCGATGCAAATGGAGAGCCGGAGGATATCTTGCCATAAATCTTATTATGGGAAAAGCTTATAACATGAGTGGCGGAAATATCCACGTTGCAATACGTTGCGTTTTGGAATATATTACTGTCAAATACGACATTGGTGTTAGAGATCCCGCCAGTCCATCCCGGAGTTCCGCCAATAAACATCACCCCATAAAGGCCTCCATCCACCAACGAATTGGTAAAGCGAAAATTATCTATTGCCTCACCAGCGGGTAAAGCAACATAAAGAGTAGCTACCCCATTTGTATCACCCAATAGACTGCAATTGTTAATGGCAAGATTGCTGCATGATCGATCAATCAGTACGGCAACGCTCCCTGTTGTTCTTGCGTCAAATGTAATTCCGTCGAAACCCATATTACGGGTGTTGCCGAGATGAAGGGCTACTCCGGAGGAAGGCCTTACAACTACATCGTCCCGGTTGCCTGTTGCGGAAGCAAGGGTAAGGGTATGATTGCCTGTGATATTTCCGAAATCATAATCGCGGAAGTCCCATGTTTGGGAATAAACACTGCCTGACAGCAAAAGACGTATGTCTGCGTTTGCCCCGCAAAGCGTTATCGCTTTCATAGCATCCTCTATAGCAGGAAAATCCATTCCTGTCCCGACCGTATAGCCTCCTGCCAGCGGCCCGCTGCAACTGTAAAGAACGGTAATCAGGGTATCGTCCCATGTGATGGAATCCGGCCGCCCGTTGGGCAGGGAAACCCATACTGCAAGCGTATCATACCGCCCTATGCCGGAGGTATAATTCCCAAGAACAAGGGTATCCTCGTAATCCCACGGCAGGTTGCCTGTCCATGTATAATAAGGTTGCACTACGCCGTTTACGCTCCAGTAAACAAGACAGGAATCCAAATCAATGGCTCTCTTGTTGCTGATAACAACCTTTACCGGTACCGGTTGCCCGCCTGTAACGTTGGTTTGAACGGGGGAAAGGATATTTTTTACGGCAACAGCATTGCTGCCGAAAGATGCCGGCGTAACACGCAGGCGTAAATCCACAGACCGGAATTGAAGTTTCACATCGTTCGGACTTAAGGGATTATTATAACTTCTCGTCCACTGACGAACTTCCGGCGTTACTTTGTGATAATAAGTTGGGTAACTATCCATGTACCCTGCGCTTATACATCCATAATTACTTTCGCAATTTTGTTCAAAGAGTAGCACCAGGTTTTCCTGCCGGTTATAGAAAAATGATTGCTGTAAGGGAATATCCACCCATCCGGTTGTTGTAAAACTTAGCATACCGTCATATACCAGCGTGGCGCCCTGAGTTGCAGTGATCCAGTCGTAATTGTCATCGGTTATATTCCAAGACCTTTTTGCAGCCGGAACCGTTTTCATGTAAATTTTTGCAGGGAAAGATCCCTGTCCTGCCTGTGCAACCCTTAATGATATGGATGTAATGGTACCCGCAGCCTGCGGGCCTATTTCGTCAAGGGGATAGATTAGCATACAACGTGAATAACCAATTTCATACACAAAAGGAGGGTCATAAGCACTCCTTATTCCATTATCTTGTATAACTACATCGTTGCCACTGGCACCCATTGTTATAACATATCCGGAAACGATAGTGGTAGTGTTTTTTAACGAGTCAGTACCTGTAACAGAATACGTTACAGTTGTGCCTGGTAGATATTTTGGAATATCAGCTTTCCACAAAGAATCCCCTTGAACCATAGTCATTAACACGGAGTCATACGTTATGTTATCGGTAGTCCATTTCAGGTATGGGGTTTTAATAGGAGCATCGGTATTGGTTTTTACCTTGGCCTGTATTTCGTAAGGGCCTGTGCTGTAAAGCGTATCCCTAACATAAGGCGGCAAGAATTCTACCGTAGGAGGATAGATGTCATATTCCGCTGCTTCCAAGTGGAAATTATCCAAAAGCCAGCCGTAGGAAACCTGTGTTCCCGGCACGTTTCCGTGCTTGATAATAAAGCGGAATTCCACCTGTGCAATACCTGCTATATCAGTCAAATCAAACAATTCTTCCTTCCACCAGGATTGGGCAGGCAATGCCAGGCTATCATCTGCCCGCCACTGGGGATAGCTAAGGGCATTAAAACCCGTACCCCAATAATTTATTGCAGGCCCCAGATAGTTAGATCCCGGCAGAAGATTCCAGGTACCTATACCATCTGTGCGGTATTCTATCCTTACACTGTCCGAGGGAGACACCTTACAGATATGGCTGAACCGCAGGTAAACATAATTAAAGTTTCTACAATCATAAACAGGTGTTGTCAAGACAATAAAGTCTCCCGGATTGCCGGGTACCTTTCCCCTGTAAGATTGGATATTCGTCCCCGATAAATCCGGCTGGAAGTAAGTTGTATTGGGTTGCCAGGATCCGCTTACAGAGCTGGAAGACACCGTCCACCCGGCAGGAGGCAAGGCGCCGTCAAAATTTTCTGTCCATGTTTGACGTTGTGCCTGTCCCTGTTGCAGGCACAGTAAAATTCCTGTTAAGATAAATAAAAGCTTTTTCATTGTTTAAATTAGTTAAAGGTTAATAATTAGTGATTAGTTGTTAGTGGTTAATTTTTAGGTTATTTGTTTTTGCTTTATTTAATGTTTTTGTTTTTGCTTTCAAGTTCCCGTCTTTGCGGGCTTGACCCGCAATCCCCTTGTTTATTGCTTTTATGCAGGGGATGCTGAAACAAGTTCAGCATGACGGCAATATGTTGGTTTAGAGCATCATTGCGAGGAACGAAGTAACCGGGCTTGCAAGCTCAACGGAGTTAATCTCTATTCATTTTATGTCAACTTTTGATAAATTTAATGATAAAATACATGTCATTAACGGCTAACCACTATTTCTGTTACCCGGATCAACTTTATTGGTTATTATTATAAATAAATGGAATTATAATAATAAAATGTCTTTTTATTGTCAAATTATATTTGATCATATCTTAAAATAGGATTTAAACTATGATTAAATATTTTATTATAAAAATTGTAAAAATAGAATGCTGTTTATAAAATATGTATATATTTGCAGGTCGAATAATGAATATGATTTAATATATCTTGAAAAGATTTTAAATGGAACCCTATATGACACCGGACAACAGGCAAAATCATCTTCCGGTCTTTGAAAAAAAGATAGGGGAAGGGATTCATTTCTTTCTTTGCAGGGATTTTTTACTTTTATATAGTTGGGGCAAACTCTATGCCCCGGATATATGGGCAGATTTGTGCCGGAGCAGAATCATCATAGCATTACAAATTTTACATAAAAGCCTCTTTCTTTTTTACGGAAAGAGGTTTTTGTTTTATTGGGGGGACGCGATGCGTTGCGTTTCCATGTATATTTTCCGCCATAAAGGGCATACCGGATATATTGATCTGGATTTTAAGATGCAGGAATGGGATTCCCGGATTGCGAAGAAGGGTATCCAAAATACCGGATTGGCCGTTTGCCTTCATGGAACAAGGTATCCGGAGCACCGGAATGGTTGTTTGCCGTTGTGGAACAGGGAATCCGGAGCATCAGGTTGGTTGCCCGTTGTCGCAAGCAGGGTATCCGGAGCACCGGATTGGTTGCCCGTCGCCGCGAGCAGGGTATCTGGAGCACCGGATTGGTTGCCCGTCGCCGCGAGCAGGATATCCGGAGCATCGGATTGGTTGCCCGTCATCGCGAGCAGGATATCCGGAGCATCGGATTGGTTGCCCGTCATCGCGAGCAGGGTATCCGGAGCACCGGATTGGTTGCCCGTTGTCGCGAGCAGGGTATCCGGAGCATCGGATTGGTTGCCCGTCACCGCGAGCAGGATATCCGGAGCATCGGATTGGGCACCCTGTTTTTATTTTGGAACAAATTATAATTTACTCAGATATAATTTTTTACCTTCCCTCTCCTCTTTATTTTGTCTTTATTATTACTAATTTTAAAAAAATACTATTATGTACATTAAAAAAACAGATCTCAGCACGTATCACAATGAAGAACATTTTCAACTCCACTCTCAATTTACCAATTTAGTCAGGGAGCATGATCCTGAAATACTAAAAATCAAGGAGTCGTTCGAAAATTCATACCTTCCCGGTGTCCAAAAGGAAGACGAATGCTTGAAGTTAATCATCAAAAGTCCATTTACCGAAAAACTGAAAAACATGGATGATGAACGCGACCGTATCGCCGTTGGTATAATTCTTATTATCAGAGCCCATTTCCATCATCCGGAACCGGAAGTAGTAAGCGCCGCCAAAGAACTGAAAATACTTACCGATGCGTATGGAAAGATTTACGAGAAATCGTATGACAAAGAAACCGCAGCCATTACCAATCTGGTAAAAGACCTCAACGGAGGTTATTCGCTGTATGCATCCATGCTTAACCTTGGGAATTGGATTGCTGGGCTCGATTCCTGTAACCAACAATTCGAAGGGCTGATCAAAGAACGTGATTATGAATCAATGGCACGAACCGACCTGCGTATGGAAACAGTCCGTAAGGAATTAGATCTTATTTATTATGATATTATCGACCAGATCAATGCCCGGATACGTATTGAGGGGGAAACCGTATACGCAACTTTTGT
>JAVBLM010000017.1:0-79190 GCA_031553535.1 Bacteroidales bacterium
TACTTCTGCTAAGTATGACAGGAAATGCACAGTGGGACTGGACAACCCTTAAAGTAGGTATAGGAGGGCTCTATAGTATTTCTTGTGTAAATGAGAATGTAACCTATGTGTGTGGAAACGGAGCCAGTATTGTAAAAACCGTCGATGGCGGTAAAACCTGGACATTATTAAATAGTGAATCCGGTATTCTTTTCCAAAGCATTAAATTTATAGATGAACAAACCGGCTTTGTGGGAGGAGGTACTGTCAGTGGAGGAACCAGTACTCCTGACGAAGGCGGTGGAATAGTATGGAAAACCACCAATGGCGGTGAAAGCTGGCAGGATATCACTCCACCCGATAGTATAAATATGGTGAACGGTATCTTTGCCATAGACAAGGATACATTGTATATCCAGCAGTATCAATCATGTAATTTATTAAAAACCACTAATGGAGGGATTACATGGGATACTGTGTTAGCATTAACTTCTACAGAAGCAATTATGAATTTCTATATGGCAGAGAGTGTCGCTTATGTAATTGCATTTGGACCTTATACAGGTGGAAGAAAGATTTACCAAACTAAAGACTATGGCAAGACCTGGCAGGAGGTGTATAGAAATTCATCATTGATTCTCAATCCATCCAGCAGTGACTTGGTGTTTTTTCATCCGGATACCGTATATGCTTATATGCCGGATAGTTTATTGTATACAACGGATGGCTTTGTTAATCATATAAAATATCCCTATGAAAACATACACGGTATGGTCAAAGCCAAACGGTTTAGTAATGGAAACTATTGTCTGATTACTAATGATAATAGTTCTTATGGGAATTCTTTTTACGGCAATATATGGGGATATGATTTTGAATCCTATCCATACGACGTATATAGTGTACGTGCAGTAGATGGTGTTTCGGATAGTGTTTTTTATGTTTTGCAATACAATGGAACTATTTATACAAACCGCTATTTTGAGCAGGATACCAATAATATGATTGCATTGGAAAAAGAGGATGATTTTGTATTGTATCCCAATCCAACGACTGGAGAATTGAGAATGGAGAATGGAGAATGGAGAATGGAGAATATTGAGATTTATGATGTTATGGGTAGACATGTTTACCTGTTCACCCATCCACGTGTCCACTCGTCTACTATAGATATAGATATTTCGCACCTACCGGCAGGTATTTATTTTATACGGATAAATACGGAAACAGGAATGGTTATGAAGAAAATTATAAAGGAATAACAGATAATCCAGAAAAATGAAAATAAACGAACCTAAATCAACGTATTATGAAAAATTTTTACATCCTCATCAGTATGTTCCTGCTCTCTATGGCAGGAAAGGCACAGGTAAGCGACCTGTTGCAATTATCTTCTTCCGAATTGCAATTCCATGCAGCGGACAGTTTTACACAGGTTTCTTTTCAAGGGTGCAGCTTTGGAAGTGAAGCAGGTGCACCTCAGATACCTTACCGGGTAGTGCGTTATGTACTCCCTTTCGACCGGAAAGTAGATTCCGTCCGTATAGATAGCCTGTCGTCCCAAACCCTTGGCGAGGCATACCGTATCTATCCCGTCCAGCCTGTACATTCCCTCAACGAACCCCCTCCCGCTTTTGTGCCGCCCGATACGGCGATCTACACTACTTCCGTCCCTTACCCGGATGTGCGGGTAGAGATAGCAGGCCATGTATATGATAAAGGCTACCATATTGTAACCTTGCATGTATATCCGTTGGCTTATACTCCTTCTACAGGGCAATTGCAGGTATATACTTCCATTGGTTTTACGTTGCAACTGACGGCAAATGACGCACCGGGTGTACGCCCCCGTTTCCAGTCGGAATCCATGCGGCACCTTATCCTCAACCAGATCCGGGCTATGGTACGCAATCCCCTGGCAGTGGACGGAGTCCAGGGAGGAGGCACGCAACTATTCCCGTTGAATCAACCCCAACCCCTGCACGGCGCGGTTCCCCAGTCCACCTATTTTGCCGGCTCCATGCCCGATTATATTATTATTACCAACAATACGGATATCAATGGCAACGCAGTTCCCTTACATGAGGGCAAAAGCATGACGGAGATATTCGCCCGGCTGGCGGAGTGGAAAACAAAGAAAGGCGTACCCGCCGTAGTGGTAACGGTGGACGAGATCAAAGCCCGTTACCGCGGCAACGATTTGCAGGAGCAGATCCGCAACTACCTCAAGGATATCTATGAAAATCATTACGGCTGTACCTATGTGCTTTTGGGAGGAGATGACAATATTATTCCCGTACGCTCTACTTATTATAAAGAGAATTTATTTTTCCCTTCCGACCTGTATTATACGGCGGTACATCGCTCC
Source organism: Bacteroidales bacterium (assembly GCA_031553535.1). Taxonomy (GTDB): domain Bacteria; phylum Bacteroidota; class Bacteroidia; order Bacteroidales; family WCHB1-69; genus JAIROC01. The sequence goes on from JAVBLM010000017.1 coordinate 2,348, forward strand.
TGGGATGAGAATCAAAATGGAATATATGGGGAAGATGAAGGTGATGCCGATGAAACAGCGGAATTCTATTCCGGACGCGCCCCGGCAGAGAATGCGCAGGAAGCCCAGGTTTTTGTAAGCAAGGTAATCGGCTATGAAACGCTGGGCGGGGTTACGGACAAGAATTATGTAAAAAATAATTTGTATATAGTAGCCGGAACACACGGGTTTATGATTCTTCCACGCATAAACAATATAGTGGACAGGTTGTCGGCCGCTACACAATTGACACATTGGCGCATCTATGATAACCCTGCTTCATGGAATGGAAATGAAGTCTTAAACAGGGTCAATACTCTTAAGCGCTTGAATAACGGGGAAAATACAGGCAAGTTTCACCTGGTATACCATCATGATCATTCGGGGTATGACGGCATGGGTGCATCCCTTGAAATTCAAGGACAAAGTCTCTCCAGGGAAGATATGGATGCACTGGTCAATACCCCATATTACCAGGTTATGTTAAGCACCGGTTGTAGTCCGGGAAGATTCACCGAAGATTGTATTGCGGAACATTACCTGAATAATCCGCTGGGAGGAGGGGCAGCGATACTTGCCAGCAGCGAAGAGTCATTCCCACAAGAAGAGAATTTTACCCATCTTTGCGAATATTTGTATGGCATGAATGATTTGTCTCCGGTATATAACCTGGGGATTTTGCATGATATGGCCAATGTAATTTCTGCCGCTTCCTCACCGATGGAGTTTTTCTATAAGCGGAAGAATCATTTGTTCGGTTGCCCGGAGATGCCTGTCTGGACACAGGCGCCCCGTACGTTCAATGTTGCCCTGTCCCAATCTTCCATATCAAATGTAAACAACCGGTTAACCGTGCAGGTCAATAACCTCGATCCGGCGGTGCTGGATAAAATCACGGTTTGCCTCTATAAGGAAGGGGATATATACATGCGCGTAATCGATACGGAAATTAACTCTTCCTCCCGTTCGTATCAGTTTCCGGTCAGCCCCCAGGCCTACGGTACACTTTATATTACGGTAACCGGGCATAACTACCTGCCTTACCGTGACAGCATCCCTGCATTTGTAGAAGGGAAGAACCTTTTTATCCATAACCTTACAGTGGATGATGCCTCCGCTCCTGTTCCCAACGGGCAATTGGATGCCGGGGAAACAGTGGATTTACCCCTGGTGCTGGAAAATAACGGAAGCGCCTATGCACAGAATGTGAGCGCCACCCTCAGCTGTACAAAATACGACGAAAGCGATGCCGGGGATATCGTAAGCATTTTAAATACCAATCCGGTATATTTCGGGGATGTCCAGGCAGGGTTTACCAAAGCCAACCTGGGCAATCCTTTCCGCATTGCCGTAAACAGCAACGCTGAGGACGGAACCCTGCTTGTTTTTACCTTGCATATCACGGGCATGGATTACAGTGAGCAACGCCGCTTTACCCTTCCGGTATATGCCTCCAAACTGGAAAGGGTGCAAAACAGTTATACTACCCGCATCAACAACGATAATAGTATCGATGCGGGAGACGAAGTAAGCCTCTATATCGATATCCTGAACAAAGGAACCGGAAAAGCGGCCGGGGTTACGGCAACGCTTACTTCCCCGGCTTCCCATATTACCGTCAATACTGGAACGGTCAGCTACGGGGATATGGATTTATTCGAACAAAAGGCCAATACCGTCCCGTTTGTTTTTACCACCTCCCAGGCCTATAACGGGGAAAAGTTTATCCTGGAATTGCAAACCGCATCGGGAACTGTAATCCGGAATACATTTGATTTAACTATTCCCAGTGGAGCTCTTTCATGGCGTCAATATACAAATACGACAAATTCTATTACCTTGGAATGGTATCCTTATGGGTTATCTAAAAAGTACAACATCTACCGCAGTTCCACTGTAAACGGAACCTACACCCGTTTAAACGCGTCTCCCATAGAGAATCTGGCGGTATACACGGATACGGAGCTTCCATCCAAAACCACGTATTATTACAAGGTAAGCTATATCAATGATGCAGGCAATGAAAGCCGGTTATCTGCCCCCTGTGAAGCATGGACAACCTTTCCGTATCATCCCGGATTTCCGGTAAGCTTGCCGGAAGAACTGGGATATACTGTAATAGCTTCTCCTTCCGTGTTGGATGTAAACCGGGATGGAAATAAGGAAATCTTTTTTGCCACCTATAAGGTAGGAATTAGAGGAACGGTATATGCGTTTGACCATCAGGGGAAGGAATTATACGGTAATCCCTCCGCCATAAGTGGTTTTGCAAATATGGAAGAGGAAATATGGTCTACCCCTTCCCTGGCGGATATCGATAACGACGGCTGTGTAGAAGTTGTTTTTTCTACGCGGCGGCAAATTTCCGATTCCCAGGGCACAGGAACGGTCTTTGCCTATAAAACCACAGGGGACCGTAATGGGGATGGGAAGCCGGATCGTTGTTGGTCGGCCAATACAACGGAAAACATACGCGGGGTTATTCTTGCTGATTTGGATCACGATGCTTCCACCCTGGAAAGCGTTGCCCCTGTTGTCCCAAACAATATATCCTTTCCTGTTATTAACCGGAATGGGGCAATATATGACAACCTTGCTTATGGCCTTCCAAGTAAGGATGATTTTTACAGTACGGCTGCCATCGCCGATATTGATAACGACGGAAACAAAGAAATTGTTTTTGTCACGGGACAGGGATTATTTGTCTATGAAAAAAAAGAGGACGGAAAATACCGGCTACAGTGGAATAAAACCGAACCCTTACTGCCATCGTATGAATACACAAGCGTCCCTGTTGTTCTCGCCGATCTGGATGGGGACGGGGATATGGAAATTGTTTTCCTTATCCGCTTTGCATTGGGGAATACAGGAAAGAAAACAAAGGCTGTCTGTTGTGCCGTACATCATGACGGCACCTTCGTTGCCGGCTGGGAACCGGTAGAGAACCGCAGCATTTTATCGGATAGTAAAGTTACTACATATTTATCCAATCTTGCCGTGGGGGATATCGATAATGACGGGTACCCGGAGGTAGTTATGGTGGGTAACAAGAACTTGTATGTATTTGATCATACAGGCAATCTCTTTCCGGGTTTTCCAATGAGAAAGGAGATCGATATGACCAACAAGGCCCCTTTACTGGCGGATGTGGATGGAGGTGGCGACCTGGAAATAATAGTATGCGGGACAGATGAGAGGCTGTATGCCTATAAACCGGACGGAACGTCGGCTTATGGCTTTCCCCTGGAGGCCGGAAGTATTGTAACCCCTTGCGTTGCAGATATCGACGGGGATGGAAAAAATGAGATCATTGTCATAGGTAATGGAATGCTTTATGTTTGGGATACCGATGGGGATTCCCGTAAGATAGCATGGGGACATGTCCGCCATGACGAACGCAATACGGGAGCTTATAAGAAGGAAGAGTGTATTTCTTCTGCTTCTTCCCTTGAGGTAACTGCCAATACCGTTTGGAATACCGACCGTGTGGTTTTAAACAACCAGGTGGTTATTCCGGACGGAATAACACTTACCATTACTTCAACTGTTTATTTATCGGGTAAAATTGTTGTCCGCCCCGGTGGCAAGCTTATTGTAGACGGCGGTGTTTTAACGAACACCTGTGATGGAGAAGTATGGCGGGGAATAGAAGTATGGGGACAGAATAATGCCATACAAACGAATGATCTTCAAGGTACGGTAGAACTTAAAAACAATGCACGGATAGAAAACGCGGTATGTGGAATTTATCTTGGGAATAAACTTGCACTTTATTGGAATCAACATAGCCACAGCCCTGCAATAATATCCAGGTATGGAGGCGGAGGAATAATAAAGGCTCAAAATGCTCATTTTATAAATAACCAACAAGCAGTATATTTTGCCCCCTACATTTGCTATTATGATAATACATTTCAAAATAATCAAAGTCAATTCAAAAATTGCCAATTTCTGTTGGATGATGCATCCCTTTTCGAGCAGGCGGGAAAAGCCCAGGTTGAGTTGCAGGGTGTCCGCGGAGTTCCCTTTGCAGACTGTGTGTTTGCAGATGACCGTAGCAAAACTTCTTTAACTAAATTTACCTCTGGTATCCATGCCAATGCGTCAAGTATAAAGATTGGCTCTGCATATATGTCTCCCCTGAACTATGCCGGATGTAGTTTCAGAAATTTCGACAAGGCTATCTCCATACAAAACTCCGGGATCCATGCCAGCCAGGTTTATTCCAGTGAATTCGGGGGCAATAACATGGCCATAGATGCATGGGCAGCAAACAGCCTGGTTGTGGAAGGATGCCATTTTGGTAATCCCCATACCGTATATTCTCCTGATCAGGGCATATACGGCATTTATTTGGACAGGTCGTACGGTTATACTATTTTAAACAACTATTTTACAGGTGGAGGAACCGGCATGCTCGTAGAGAACTCAGGAGCAGGAAATCATATCGTAAAAAACAACACCTTTGATAACCTTTGTGTTGCTTGTTTAGTAAGAGGAAATAACAGTGACGGAGGAGAAGGATCACAAGCACAGGGTTTGGCGTTCCGGTGCAATACATTTGATCGTAATGAAAGTGATATCTCCATTGCAGCGGATGGCACGATAAGGTATCTTCAATCGGGAGAAAACAGTGCGTTGGCAACGGGTAACAGGTTTTTTTATTCGGTTGTGAATATTGCCAATGAATATGTCTCCCCTTTTGAATACCAGTATGTTTCTTCGGATATTTCCCATTTACCCTTATATATTCTCAATCTCACTGGTGTCATATTGTCCGGCAGGAACAGGGATGATTGTAGAAGCTATGGCTATGGGGGAGATTCTTATTACCAGACGGCTCTCCAACAGGATCTCGGAACGCTGGATGTTAATTACGATGAGGCGCACATGTCCCATATTCTAAAGAAAGAAATGTATGAAAATAATGGTTATAGCGTTAATCCTATTGAATGGAATGACCCGGAAGTAAGGTCTATTGTTGACCGGCTTACCCTCATGCCTGATAATATTACAATAACTATAGACGGAACAACACCAACATCTGTTTTTGAACAACAGGTCGTATTGTATTACGAACTTACGAACTTACAACAGCGGATGGATGTTTCCTGTTACAGCGCATTAGAGTTGCTTTCTACTGATACATCAGGACTTAATATAGGGGAATACCGTAAATGGATGGGAAGATTAAATACGGTAGAATCCCAATACCTGTTGGTTGACAGCTATATTATTTTTAATGATTTTTCACAGGCAGAAATGATTCTGGAGCAAATGCCGTTAATATTTGAAGGCATGGATACGGAAGCACATCAAAACTATTTGGATTATTATTATGTGGTAAGGGATCTTTATTTTCCTGATACGGAAACATACGAAGAATTTTATCCTTATCTGACAGAAGAATTAATTCGTTATTCGTTAGAAAATAACACATTAACCACTGAATTAACAGACAAATTCTCCCGGGAACTAATATATTGTTTTATGGAAAATGGGGAGCTTCCCACATATTTTCAGTCGGAATTGATAGGGATCATACCTCTTGAGGTGATGAATGATTTTATACACGGCCAAGAGCCTTATCCATTGGAAGACGGCAGCATACTTCCCCCTGAATTGAAAAATGAACTGGTTCGCTATCTCAGGGAAGAGCTTCCTTCTGATATGATAGGAGAATGGCGTCATAATTTACTGAAAGACAGACGGTGCTATTATTATTGGATATACGATTTTGCTTCTTTTGGTTCCCCTGACGGGATCGTTTTAGATCAAGAAATGATTGATTATTACTATTGGCATGGCCTTCCTGCTGAGTTTATTGCTGGAGTGTATCAATTTTTCGATGATATGTACCATTCCGGGGGAGAATTCAGCCCTGATTACTGGGCAAATATTATGATTCGTGCTTTCGAAGAGCAGAACGCAATGCCTTATTATATAATAAATATGTTGAAGGATTATATCCGGGCTAATCCCAAAGATGAACTGACTCGCAGCTTGTTTTTTTATTCGATAACAAGGGGAATGCATCACGAAGCATTATATGAGTTGATTCATCCTTACATAACCAATAATACATTTATCCATCATTGGCCGGATGAATTGATTCCTTGTGTTACAGCAGACAGGGAACGCCTCCCTTCTTTGCTGTTTGAATTGAGTTATTCTTTCGTACAAACACATACGGCATTTTCTCATTGGCAAGGGCAACTGGATTATACCACCCGTGAACTTCCTTCTGATTTTCTAGGTGAATTGATTCGTTATTTCGCCGGGGAGAACGAACCCGGATTGTATGGTGAAGAAATCCCATTGCATCTGGAACAAGAGATAATCCGCTTATCCTCTAACAATGACTATGCGGGAATAAGAAGCTATTCGTTGGGAGAACAGCTATTCCCAGACTGGGAAATCAAGACCGTTACCATCCGGAGGACTATCGAAGAATATTCCTATTGTGTCTATCAGTTTAATCCGCTGTGGAAAAGCATATCGGGAAATAATAAAGATAATTCCTTTGAGGAAAAGGCAAATAACGCGGGAAAGATGCAGTTGAGTGTTTATCCTAACCCTGCTGATAATATACTCTATATTGAATTGTATAATCTTCCCAAAACACCGGTAGATTATATCCTCTATGATATGCAGGGAAAACAATTGTCAAGGGGCAATTTCAATAGCCGGAAACATGAAATGGATATATCTTCTTTGAGTACAGGAGTGTATTTCCTGCATTTTAAAACCGAAGATTGTACCCCGGTGGTAAAAAAAGTAATTAAAAACTAAAAGAAAAGAAGAACGAGTGCAACAAGAAGAAAGGATAAAACAGATAAAGTAGATAAAATGCAGAAAAACTATTTATAATTTATAATTAATTAATCCGATTTATTAACCAAATACACAAAGTTATGCCAGTAGTATTAAACAAAGTGGAACGCGGCAAACCTATGGACGAAGCCGCCCCGAAGAAATGGTACATTACATCCAAGACTTTATCACAGTTAAAGGAAAATGAAGTTGCCAAACAAATCGCAAACGAAACCACGCTCAACCCCAAGGAAGCCGAGATGGCGATTTCGCAGTTGCAGCGGATTTTACTTCTTAACTTGTTATCAAGTAATAGTGTACAGCTGGGCGATTGGGGTTCGTTCTACCTGACCTGCAACAGTGAGGGAGCAGATACGAAAGAGATGCTTACCGCTAACTCAATCAGTCGCTTAAACATTCGCTTTAAGCCCGGTAAGGCAATCAAAGATGCTTTAAAGGAAGCTACTTTTGTTTTCGCCGAAGACCTTGTCAGCAAGAAAGAATAAATACGAGCCGTCGCATTTATTGATGCGAGCCGTTGTATTTTTCAATACGAGCCGTTGTTCTTGGTCGATACGAGCCGTTGTATCTTTCAATGGGAGCCGTCGCATTTCCAGGTGCGACAGTTCGCAAACCGGTAACCGCTTATTTCGCACTTGTAACCTTGGGTAGTCTTATTGTTTTTAAAACAGAAAGAAGCTGTTCAATGAATAAACAACTTCTTTTTGATATGATTTAAAAGTGAATTATTCCGGGTGGATTGCTTCAACAGGGCATACGTCTGCACATGCACCGCAATCTACACACTCGTCAGGGTTAATTGAATAAACATCACCTTCTGAAATTGCCCCTACAGGACATTCTCCCATACAGCTACCACATGCTGTACATGCGTCGGGATTAATTGTATAAGCCATAATTTTTAAATTTATAGATTGTTATTTAATAATACAAAAATAGCAAGTTTATTTATATCTTACCCCATAAATCATAAATTTAAAATGATTTTAGATAAGGCATTTTACTCACACAATATCAACAAATTAAAATCAATAATTTTCTGCTTTTATCTCAAAATAAGCTTGTGGATGATTACAGGAAGGGCACATTTGTAAAGCTTTCTCTCCCTCATGAACATATCCGCACTTCAAGCACATCCATTTAACCTTTTCCGGTTTTTCAAAAACAGTATTGTTTTTTACGTTTTCGTATAGCCGTAAATAACGTGATTCATGCTGTTTTTCAACAGTGGCTATGATTTTAAATTTCGCAGCAATTTTCGGAAATCCTTCTTGTTGGGCAATTTCTGCAAATTGAGGATACATTTCGCTCCATTCCTCGTGCTCTCCTTCTGCAGCTTCTTTTAAATTATGCAACGTATCTCCGATAATTCCTGCCGGAAAATTCCATTTAACCTCTGCACTTCCCCCTTCCAGGAACCGGAAAAATACTTTTGCATGTTGCTCTTCCTGTGCTGCAGTTTCTCTAAAGATATTGGCAATCTGTACAAATCCTTCTTTTTCTGCTTCCTTGGCAAAAAAAGTATAACGATTCTTTGCCTGTGATTCCCCTGCAAAAGAAATCAATAAATTCTTTTCTGTCTGCGTGCCTTTAATGCTTTTTTCCATGATATATATTTATTAGTTAAGACAATTCTTTATAAAATTCATTCCTCCAAAGCAGATAACTGTAATAGCGAAACGCAAATTGCTGAAATTGGAAGTTGTCCGGATTATACAATGTTTGCCAGTTCCTGATTAAAGAATCTTTATTGATAAAACCATCCGGATCATTCAATTGATAAATCCGGTTTTTTATCTTCTCCCCTATTTCATTTAACCATTTCATCTCCGGAACATAAAACCCCAGTTTTTGTTTTCTCCATCGTATTTCATCGGGAACAATCCCAACCATCGAACTGCGAAGTAAATATTTATTCCATCCATTATGAATCTTAAAAGTGGAAGGAATAGAAAATACATATTCCGCTAATTCTATGCTATCTGAAAATGGCATCACACAATCCATTCCAAAACTTGCAGCAGAATGTTCCCCCCATCGAAGTATATATGGCAAGAAAACCGTATAACTTTCATATAAATAATCATTTAATACGCTTTTCTCTTTACTGGCTTCATTCAAAGAAAGGAAATAATTATTTTTATATTGTTCGTTCAGAAGTTCAAGTTCTTTGAATTTTAGCTTTTTCGCTAATCTTTTCTCATTGTAATAATATTCTTTCGCAAGACTCTTTAGCTTCCGCGAGAATATATCTCTATAAGAAATATTAGAATTATGAATATGTATAAGTTCTCTCCCCCAATGGTTAAACATCCATTGAGACCGAAGTGCCTTGAAAAAAGGAAGAAAATAAGATGTATACCCTGCAAATAACTCATCCGATCCTTGCCCATCCATAACAACATCAAAACCATGTTGTTTTACGGCTTCCATTATATTATACTGTGCAATAGTACTGGGATTGAAAACAGGAACATTCTGTACTTTATTTATTTCCTCCAACTGATTCAATACCTGCTGAGAATTACATGAAACCTTTATCCAATCGACATTTGTATGTTTTACTACCTTCTCTGCCCAAAAAACTTCCCCCCCATCGTACGAATCAGTTGATGTAAAAGCAGTAATCTGAAGTTCCGGGTTATTTTTTTTTGCACAACAAAGCAATGTAGAACTATCCATACCACCGCTAAGTCCAATCGCAATTCTATTTTTATCCCCTATGTTATTACGAATACTTTCAAAGACTAGGTGACGAACTTTATCGATATAAAACGGTTCTTCATATTCATTATATCCTCCTTTACAATTTTTATAAGGCAATATATAATAGGATGATTCTTCTAATGTATTATCATTTAAAGAATATACTATATAACAAGAAGGCTTAAGTAGATGAATATCCGAAAAGAAATTTTGCCTGTGTTTTGCAATATCTCCCCAAAGTAAATAATCGAAAACAGCATCTTTATTAATTTGTCCGGCATTCTTCAAGATTGAGAATAATGTTCTGCTTTCAGAAGCTATCCCAAACTGTGTATCGGTTTGACAATAATATATCGGGCGATTACCAAAATGATCTCTTGCCGCATATATCTTTTTTTCATTCTGATCCGCAATAATTAAAGACCAATAACCTTCCAATAATGCAAATGCATTTGTTCTATGCCGGAGAAATAATTCAAGTACTATATCAACATCAAAATTACAGGTTGCTTCCCCATTATAATCAGAAATTGTTTCAGAAAGCTTATTCCGATTGAACAATCTTCCTTCAAAAACTATCCGAACATTGTCATGTTCAGCATAATATTTTCCCCTACTATCTGTAGAAAAACATGTGGCTATGGAAAATAAGGCTAATTGATCCGACTCACGCAAATTTATAATATGATCTTCATCAAACAAGAATAATTCCCTAGCCGAACCTCCTCGATGAGATAAAGTCTGTAATGCATGATCGGTATGTTCTTCTAAAATATAAGAAGGTGTTTTTTCTCTTTCGATAAGGGCAAACAAGCCATTCATAAGAATTATTATGGCTTAATCAGAATTTCCTGCTCAGCAACTCCCCCCTCTGTTAATCGAATCATAGAAACCCCTGTATACAACTCACCATTAATTTCTCTCGAAGCTTGTACACGTAATGAAACCTCACGAGGCCATTCCCCCTCATACTTGCCATATAGATCTGTGTATCCGGTACGTTTGATATCAGGGGCAAAATTATCCTCTCCAAAAACAAGTTTGCAGTCAGGAACAGGAATTTTCCTACTGGAAGAATCCAGCATAGAGACTGTAACAATTGCCTTGTATGTACTATCTTCCGAACAGGAATAAAAACCGGCAACTATAAATAAGGAGATTATGCTTATTAAAATTAATTTCTTATAATGCATATATTTATTTTTTTACGAAAAGAACCAATGTATATGACATTTTTTTGTAATATTGCTTTTCAAAATTTAACGAAACAAAGTTATATTTTATTTTGATACAAAACTTGTTTCCTATTACAAAATGAATAAATAAACCATATTAGCATGAAAAAAATAGCATTTTTATTTTTAATTATCGGAACGACAACAAATCTTTTTGCACAAAATTCAAAAAAACAAACACAAAAAATGAAACCAGACGAAACCATCGTTTTATTAAAGACCTCAATGGGTGATATGAAAATCAAACTATATAACGAAACCCCATTACATCGGGATAACTTCATAAAATTAGTAAATGAAAAATATTACGACGGACTGCTTTTCCACCGGGTCATCAAAGATTTCATGATACAAGGGGGTGATCCTAACTCAAAAGATGCCACTGCAGGTCAACAATTAGGAATGGGAGGTCCGGGTTATACGATCCCTGCAGAAATTTTATCCCAATTTACACATAAAAAAGGAGCAGTTGCAGCAGCACGCATGGGAGATCAGGTAAACCCGAAAAAAGAATCTTCCGGGTCTCAATTCTATATTGTTCATAATAGCAACGGAACTCCTCATTTGGATGGCGCCTATACTGTTTTCGGAGAGGTAATCGAAGGAATGGATGTTATTGATAAAATTGCAAATGTAAAAACAGGCCGGGCTGATCGTCCTGTGGAAGATGTTAAAATAATAAGCGTAAGCATTATAAATAATAAATAAAAATGAATGAACAGCTAAAACATATCAAAGAAGAAATTGATACGTTTTTAACTATCTCAACGGAAGAATTAGATAAGTTTCGTTTGAAATATCTGGGTAAGAAGGGAATTCTTACCTGTATGTTTGATAATATCCGTACCATTGCTCCGGAAGATCGAAAAGAATTCGGGAAAAACATTAATGATTTAAAAACAAAAGTATTAGAAAGAGTTGAACAAATAAAGCAATCTATTGAAAACAACAAAACGTATACGATAGACATTCTGGATTTAAGCCGTCCTGCTAACAGTATTCCGTTAGGTTCGCGCCATCCTATTTCTATGGTGACCCGGGAAATTTGTCAGGTATTTGAAAAAATAGGATTTACAGTCTCTAAAGGTCCTGAAATCGAAGATGACTGGCATAATTTTGAAGCTTTGAATTTCGCTCCGGAACATCCGGCAAGAGATATGCAAGATACTTTTTTCATCAGTAAAGATCCTGATATTGCATTACGTACACATACTTCATCTATTCAAGTACGGGTGATGGAAAACAACAAACCACCTATTCGGGTTATTTGTCCGGGGCGTGTGTTTCGTAATGAAGTTGTTACTGCCCGATCTCATTGTATTTTTCACCAGATTGAAGGATTATATATTGACAAAGATGTTTCTTTTGCAGACATGAAGCAGACATTGTTATACTTTGCAAAAGAAATGTTTGGTTCACATATCAATATACGGCTGCGCCCTTCTTATTTCCCATTTACAGAACCTTCTGCAGAAATGGATATATCCTGTGATATTTGTGGTGGTAAAGGTTGTAACTTATGTAAATATTCCGGATGGGTTGAAATATTAGGCTGTGGCATGGTAGATCCTAATGTATTAGAGAATATGAACATCGACCCTAATATATACAGCGGTTTTGCTTTTGGAATGGGAGTAGAACGAATCACTCAGCAGCTATATAAAACGAAAGATATCCGGCTTTTCTTTGAAAACGACATTCGGTTTTTATCACAATTTAGAGCGATATATTAACAGAAGTTACACAAGTAGAGAAGTTGCAGGAAGTTATAATTTAGTTCTTTAGCTGTTACGTTGATTATTTCTTTCTGCATTCTGCGTATTGATTATTGCGTTTTTTATTTTTCCCGCTAATTTCGCAGACTTTATCCCAGTACCCAGATGATACAGACTATATGGATTTGGCTTCGTCGAACTAACGGTTCTGCAGATTTTTTTCTTGAATCTTGAACATTGAACCGAGCTTGCGAGCCCAACAAAGTTAATCTTGAATCTATCCTTATTTCTGTAACTTGCGTAACTTCTGATATTAATTCCCTTTAGCTCAAAAGAAAAGAGCGAACAATAATTTTATTGTTCGCTCTCTATCCAAACACTATGAAATCTATTTTTAATTTATTAATCTTTCTACTTCATTCCAGTTTACTACCTGCCAAAATGCTTTTGCATAATCGACACGTTTAGATTGATATTTTAAATAATAGGCATGTTCCCAAACATCCAATGCCAATACAGGTTCTCCTTTAACATCTGCCATCGGCATAATCGGATTATCCTGGTTTGGAGTCGAAACAATACGTAGTTTCTCGTTTTTATCTTTGATCAGCCATACCCAACCCGAACCAAAGCGTCCCAGTGCTTCCTTCTCAAACTCTGCTTTAAAAGCGTCTACACTGCCAAAAGATTCTGTTAATTTTTTCTCCAACGCCGGTGACATGGGAACAGAATTTGCAGGCGCTAATATACTCCAGAATAAAGTATGATTATAATGACCTCCTCCATTATTACGAACCGCAGTGCGAATACTTTCCGGAACCTCATTCAAATCACGCAATAATTCTCCAATTTCTTTCTTTGATAATTCAGGATAACTTTTCAATGCATTATTTAAATTATTCACATATGCCGCATGATGGTTGTTATAATGAATATTCATCGTTTCAGCATCTATATATGGTTCCAGCGCATTATAAGCATAGGATAATTTTGGTAAACTATATTGCGCAAAAACAACTGTTATAGAACAAAGGAAAATACCTAAAAATAAATAACCTACTTTTTTCATTTCTTAATTTTTGTTATTCAGAATATAATAAGAATATTTATAATTAATAACAAATAAACTTCATTTTTTGTTTATTTGTTATTAATTATGTCATTATGTGTCTTAAGCAAAAAATGTACTTGCAATTATTTGCCGGTAAATCGTTTCTCTACCAAACGCCAATCAATAATATTCCATAAAGCAGCTACATAATCTGCTCTTCTGTTCTGATAGTCTAAATAATAAGCATGCTCCCAAACATCAAAAGTCAACAAAGGAATTAATCCTTTAGTAAGAGGTGTTCCTGCATTGCTTTCTTTCGTGATTTGAAGTTTATTATTATTGTCTTTGGAGAGCCATGCCCAACCGGATCCGAATATAGAAACCGCTGCGTCTGAAAATTCCTTCTTAAAGTTTTCAAAACTTCCCCATTGATCATTTATCTGTTTTGCCAATTCCCCTGTCGGAGCCGGAATGAACGGAGGAGTAAACTGTTCAAAATAAAATTCATGGTTCCAAGCCTGAGAAGCGTTATTAAAGATAGCTCCTTCCGACTTTTTTACAATATTGATTAAACTTTCTTTCTCAAGAGGAGTTCCTGCGATTAATTTATTTAAATTCGCTACATAAGTCTGATAATGTTTTCCGAAATGGAAATCAATTGTATGTTCACTAATTGTAGGGTTAAGTACGCTACTTGCGTATGGTAATGTAATAGGATTCATAATCTAAATATTTTAATTATATTTATTCTCTAAATATTATTTAACAATATTCGAGCCAAAAATGTTCATCTTCGAATTTTCTTAATTATATTCTATAAAGGTCTCGTAACCTATAATGGCGTTTTTTCTTTGTTGCTTATTGTATTCCATGTAAAAACAAATGGATTTCTGTTATTTTCACTAATCCAACGAGTGTTGTCCGAATATCAACCGAGAAGTATGCTGTTTTTTGGAAGTTGTCAAACGTTGATTAGTAGACGGGCTCTCTTCCTCCTACATTCCCGGGCAATTCGGGTAGGTTCGACTGTTTCGGCTTGATGCTGACATGAAAGAGTTTATCACCCGGGTAAAATTTATAAAAGAACAGGAAAAGAAAAAAGTTAATTAGTGGTATATTAACACAATTTTTACGGCAAAAAAAAGAAAATATATTCATCTGTTTTTCAATACTTAAGAGAGAGAATATGTAACAAACAGCCAATCGCATAAAAACCACTTGTCCTCTCGGTTGGAACGACAAGTGATTTCGGTTAAAATGACAAGTGGTTTCAGTCGAGAGGACAAGTGATTCCGACCGAGAGAACAAGTCAATTTTGAGCAAAATGACAGGCCGTTTTAATCTGAACAACAAGAAATCCATTATAAGATAGAGTATCAATAAATAAATACAGATAGAGTATCGCCGTTTTTTTTCGTTGTTTGTCCTGAAAAATAAAAAATTAACAAAATAAATAAAGTGGGTAAAAGATAATTCTCATTGATATAAAAACAATAAACAGTATAGATAGTAAACTAAAAGATTAACAGTAAACAATATCTACCAAATACAAGCTTCTTCCTTAAACCATTTGTTTTGAGCACGCAAAGTTTGTTCAATAATATCACGAACACAACCTTCACCTCCTTTACAATGAGAGAGATAGTGTGATGTTTGTTGTATTTCAATAGCGGCATCAGCAGGACAAGATTTTAAACCTGCTAATTGCATAACATCATAGTCAGGGATATCATCTCCCATATAAACAACATGTTCCGCCTTAATATCATTATGTTTCAAATATTCAGTAAAAGTTTTTGTTTTATCGGCTACTTTCAAAAAAATATCCATTTGTGGAAATCCTTGATAACGTAACCGCATACTTTCGGAATACCCTCCCGAAATAATGCATATCCTATATCCTTGTTTTAACGCATATTGAATAGCATAACCATCTTTCACATCCGTGACACGAAGTTGATCTCCGTCAGGTAAAACCATTACTTTTCCTGTACTTAAAACTCCATCAAAATCGAAAATAAATGTTGTTATATGCTTTAGCTTTTCTTTATAATTTTTCATAGAATATGCTGCTGCTTTTGAATAATTTTTGAAATTAACCGATATAATTCTTTCCAATCTTCATCTTCCATCATCCTAATATGCTTATTCATAATGTTTATATCATTACGTATTGCAGGCCCTGTCTGTGCGTCTATTGGAAAAAGACTGTTTACTTTTTCTGCTGTTTCATTAATTAAAGGTAACGCAATTTTAAAATCTATATTTTCCTTTTGAAGAATTTGTTGGGCAATCACATACATTCCATTCGAGAAATTAGAGGCAAAAACACCTGCCAAATGTAAATGCATCCGTTGTTCCGTATTCAATAAACAAGTGATAGGAGACAACTCATTAGCAAGTGTTATAAGTAGACTTTCCACCTGGGGATTAGATGCCTCTATACAAACAGGGACATTTTCGAAATCTACAATTTTATTTTTACTAAATGATTGAAAAGGGTATACAACCCCATAGTTATCAGAGAGGTTTTCCAAAATCTTCATCTCCGAAGATCCGGAAGTATGGACACAAATTGCCGTAGTTTTGGGAAAAGAGGCAATAACTTCCTGATAAGCGTCATCTTTAACAGAAATAATATACAAATCAGACAACGGAAGCATTGCAATAGTATCAACCGCTTTTGATTTCACCTGTTCTGCCAATGCTCTTGCATTATCCGGATTTCGACTAAACACACAGTCTATTAGATATCCACAGGCAAATAATCTTTTTGTCAGATGCCAGGCTACATTTCCTGACCCAATTACCGATATCGACATTTTTAATGACGCCATATTAATAGTCTTTCCGCTTTAAAAAATTCGATAATTTCTCCAATGCCCTTCCCCTATGGCTAATTGCATTTTTTTCATTCAGATTCATTTCTGCAAACGAAACAGCATGTTCCAACGGTTGAAAAACAGGATCATATCCGAAGCCCTTTTCCCCGTGTTTTTCACGCAGAAT
Source organism: Bacteroidales bacterium (assembly GCA_031553535.1). GTDB lineage: Bacteria > Bacteroidota > Bacteroidia > Bacteroidales > WCHB1-69 > JAIROC01. The sequence continues at coordinate 18,916 of JAVBLM010000017.1, forward strand.
AGTTCCATCAACCTTTCCTTCAAACAGATATTCTTTTCCATCAAGGATTAATGCAATAACCGTTCTAAAACATGCCTGACGATTATCAACCCCTCTCATTTCATCCAACACCTTATTTACATTATCTTCAAATGAGCATTGATTGCCTGCATAACGAGCCGAATACACCCCCGGACGACCATCCAATGCTTCAATTTCCAATCCGGTATCATCCGAAAAACAGTTTGTATGGTATTTCCTGTAGATATAACGAGCCTTTTGAAGAGCATTGCCCTGTAAATCCGGTTGATCTTCCGGTATATCATCATAGCAACTGATGTCTGACAATGATAATATATTACAAGTTGCGCCTATTACAGATTTTACTTCTTCCAATTTATGCTTATTATTGCTTGCAAAAACTAATTCCATATATCTTTATTTTACCTTTTACTTCCGGATTTGTAGAAACCCTTTACAATAATTATAAAAACTATCAAATATAAAAGCAAATATAATGAAATAATTCAACATTTTGCTCTTTCTTTGTTTGTTTAGTCTCTATTATTATTTAGGAACTGCTCTTTTAAAACTATTCAATGCAAGTTTGAGAGAAAAAATATGAGAATACAAGGCAGTAGATACGTTTCCAAGATTACAATATGCATAATCAATTGTAAAAATATCTTTAATACAAATCCCCACACCCATATTTATCTGACAGGTTGTAACTGTTTTTTGTCCCTTCTCCAAGTCAAGTTTTACTTCCTTCTGAAAATTTCCAACCCCTGTCCGTAAAAAAACAATATTTTTATAACCGAATTCTATTCCCATGTGCGGAGAAATATTCATTGCCTTACTACTAATTAACTCATTACGCCTTCCATCAAAACTCAGGTCAAAATCAATTGTCGTCATAAGAGAAAATCCTTTCCCTAACTCAAAATCTCTTCCGGCACCAATTAACAATCGAGGCAAAGTATATTCCAACCCATTCTCAGGGATTTCATTTCCCGTAACCTCAAAAACTTCTTTCATCTCATCCGAGAGATTAAAATACCAGGCATTAAAAGTAGAGGTCAAATCTTTTGCTACCAATCCGAACCTCCATTTTTTAATTTGATACTGGAGCCCTGCATCCAATCCAAACCCCCATGCTCCTGCAAAATCCCCTATACGGCGATGCACAATCTTGAAATTAGCCCCGAAAGCAAGACCTTTAACCTGTTTAAATGTTCGTCCATAAGATAATAGCACTCCCCAATCGGCAGCGGTAAAATAAGTAATCAAGTCATAATTGACATTCCCCTGTTTATCTATCAATTGAGTTGTATTAGGAATATTGTCAACGCCAAAACGAATAACGGTAGCCCCAATGGCTTGATCTTCATCTATGCGATAGGAAAAAGCACCATAATCATACTTGGCAATACCCGCAAAATACTCTGCATGCATTAACGACAATTGATACTTTTGCTTCACATTACCCAAACCCGCAGGATTCCAATACCCGGACGTCACATCGTCTGACATGGCAACCTGTGTATTAGCCAATGCAAGACCCTTTGCCCCAACACCCAAGGTAAGAAATTCATTGCTATATTTCGATTGCCCCTGTCCGATAAAAGGAACACAAAGAACCGCCAATAAAACAAATATGGAAAAATGTCTGCTTTTAGTTTTACTCATTTAACTCTAGAAAATAGCATTCTGATGTTATAATAAATCTCCATAACACTTTTTTTATAACGACAAATCCTTAAAAACATTATATCATATTATTTATATTTTTGAAGGGGATTATAATTCTTGGATAATCATTGTACTGTATGAATGAAGTCTCAAATAGAAATATCAATAATTAAAAAATATATCTTTGTATTTATTAATATAAAACATGCCTCTATATCTATCAGAAAATATAAATAATACAAGCTTTTTCTCCGTCTGGAAGTTAACAGAAAGTGAAGAAGAATTACTCCGGTTAAGACCATTATCCGAGCAAGAAAACAGTTGTTTTTGTTTCCTAAAAAACAATAAACGACGGAAGGAATGGCTGACAAATAGAATTTTATTAACACATCTAATCGGACAAGATTTTTCATTGGATTATCTTCCAAACGGAAAACCGATCTTGCTAAATCCCAAATTATTTTTATCTATTTCTCATTCCGAGAATTTCGCTGCTGTTTTTATCTCCAAAAATAAAGAAATTGGCATTGACATTGAAAAAGTCAGAGACAATATGGGGTCGTTAAAAGATAAATTTTTACTCCCTGAAGAGTCTCAGGTAATCGATCATTCCGATAATATATTACTGCATGTTTATTGGGGAGCCAAGGAAGCAATGTATAAAATATATAGTTTATATCATCCTCTGTTTACGGAACATTTATCATTATCTTGCATTAATCTTCAAAAAGGCACAGCAACAGGGAAAATCAAAAAAGAAGATATTGAGAAAACAGTAAACGTCATTTTCAAGCAAATCGAAGATAATATACTGGTTTGTTGTTTCGAAGATTAATTAACAGCATAACCTAAACACGCAACACTAACTTTCGTCGCTTCAAGAGTTAATAATAATTGAGCTGCAGATTCTATGGTTGCACCTGTTGTAACAATATCATCTACCAGCAAAATATGTTTGCCTGCCAATTTCTCATTTTCTGCCAATTGAAAAATTTCCGAAACATTTTCCCATCGATTATATCTAGTCTTTTTGGTTTGAGTTGATGTTTCCATAACACGAATTAACGAAGTATTATCTATTTGCCTAGGTATCACTTCCGCTATTCCCTGTCCTATACATGTACTCTGATTATATCCTCTTTTTCTTAACTTTCTCGAATGAAGCGGTATAGGTACAATAATATCAACAGACTCAAATTCCTTATTTTCTATCAAGCTTAATCCAAACAAATGACCTAAATAAACCCCTACTTCTTTATTCCCTCTATATTTTAACTGATGGATAACATTTTGAAAAACACTCCCCTTCTTGAAAAAACAAAACGCAGTGGCTCTAAAAACAGGAACTCTCCCTGCAAAAACCATTTCCAACGGATTGTTTTTGTATGTATGAAAATTGGTTTTGGGCAAATTCGATAAACAATACATACATAAACATTTCTCTCCTTTTACAAGCGTTCTTCCACATCCATCACAATATTTCGGATAGAAGAGAGAAACAAAATCAGAGAGATAAGATAACATAATTATATACTTACGTATTTATCAATAAATTCCATTGTCTGCTGTTTCAACAGTTTCTTTTGGGAATGATTATTCATAATGGAAAAAGGTACTTCTTTGATTTTTCTGCTCTTGAATAACTTTCCCGTTGCGGTATTGTCTTCGTTTTCAACAGCCAAATAAATAATAGTATCTGCGCCCTGGAGTGAAGTACGGATCAGAGGACGAAAAAACAGATCACACGACTTATCAATAATTTTATTTCCCATACAAATAATCTTTGTGCTTACTATTCCCGGATCAACACAATTAACTGTAATCCCTTTATGTTTCCAATTTTCTGCCCACTCCAACGTAGCATAGTATAATGCTAATTTGGAATGCGAATAATATGCAAACCTGTTAAACCTGGATGAATTACAGGCTAAAAAGTCCGGACTTATTTTCCCATATTGCAACATGAGGGAAACCGTATTGATAATTTTTGCTCCGTCGGACATAATCGGCAATAATTGCTCTGTTAAAATATACGGTCCTAAATAATTCACGGCTATTGTATATTCCACATTTTCTTTTGTTTTTTGAGGTTCTTTACATAAAACACCTGCATTGTTGAGCAATATATCTATCTGTGTATATTTTGAATGAACTTCTTTAACAAACTGATGAATAGAATCAAAAGAGGATAAATCCATTTGTATAACTTCTATGAGAGAAATGCCTGTTTCCCGTTTAATCTGTTCACAAATAACCTCTCCCTTTTGCTTGTTTTTACACGCCATTACAACCATGAATCCATCTTTTGCCAATGCACTTGTAAGATTTTTTCCTATTCCTCCATCTGCACCCGTAATAATCCCTACTTTCATCTCTTTTTATTATTTTTGCAAAAGTACATTATTTCATATGTTGCTTAACATTAAGAATGATTTTATCTGTTTTTTCTCGTGATAAAAAAGTAAAAACGCATAATCTTCAACCATTAAGCAACAAAAAACGTTAAATGTGTATCTAAATAAATATAAAAGAAAATATTTTATTTATAGAAACATGAAAAAAGTCATATTTATTTTAGCCATTCTAATCTGCCCTTTTACTTCTTTTTCAGATACAATAACCCCTGCTTCGTGGAAAAAAGGCAACGGAACTGAAAAAAAACCTTATCTGATTGAATCGGCAGAACATTTATATTATCTTTCTTTGCAGGTTAACAACGGTAATGATTACGAACATATTTATTTTCGTTTAACAACCGATATAGATCTCCAAGGAAATAAAAAAAATCAATGGAAGCCTATAGGATCTGCTACCCATCCTTTTAAAGGTAATTTCAATGGAAATCATTTCGAAATAATAAATTTATATATTGCAACTCCTTCATTGGATTATGTCGGTTTTTTCGGATATGTTCTTACAGGGAATATTGAGAATACAGGTATCTCTATTAACAGTTCCGTAACAGGAAAAGATCATGTTGGGGGAATTGTTGGCTATCAAATGGATGGAAGCCTTTCCAATTGTTACAACAAAGCAAGAATAAACGGCAAAAATAATGTCGGGGGAATTGTGGGTTATCAATACAACACAATAATCAAATCAAGCTATAATACCGGACCGGTAAACGGAAAATGGTATGTGGGAGGTATTGCTGGTATGGGTTATGGGAATACCCATATTATCAATTGTTACAATACCGGAAATGTAAACGGAGAATATTATATAGGTGGCATTATCGGGAAAATAGACGGTTATAGATACACCGCATCTGTAACAAATTGTTACCAGGAATCCATATTTGATAAAATAGGGCTTATCGGAACCGGAATCTCGATAGAAGTACTCAACTGTTATCACGCAAATGTTTCGGGAATGAAGATTGAGAAGTTCGGGACCGTTATGGATCATGATGAAATGAAATCGGATTCTTTTCTTATAAAATTAAGTAATGGGGAAAATATTTGGACAAAAGATAAAGAGCCATTTGTAAACAGCGGCTATCCTATTCTTGCATCTATGAAGTATAACGGTATTTTTACGAATGAAGCAACGGGCATTGCGGAGAAAACAGCCACCTTGCATGGTAATTTTATCTCCGAAAAAGAAACAATTATAAGCAAGGGATTCGAATACAAAGCAGAAAATTCAAGTCAGTTTACAAATATCACTGTTGAGTCTGAATCATTTTCTTTCGATTTAACCGATCTGACTCCTTATACAAAGTACACATTCCGGGCATTTGTTATAACGGATAAAGGAAAGATTACCGGAAGAAATATCGAATTTCATACCCTGGCCGAGAAATGCGGACCAGATTGCGGACACAAACATCAGCATCATCATATCTTTGATCATTAAAACATAATCTCTTTTAAGTAAATCCATCTTTTTGGGGATAAATGTCCATACAGCAATATATAATCCCGTTCCAGCCTTGAGAAACCTGCAAGAACTATAAAGGAACAATAAAACAGAATGGTGAATATAGCAGGAAAAACATCATTATTAATATAAATCCGGGGTTTATTTATTTTGATTAATAACTGTTTATTGATTCTTAAAGAAGTTTTCCCATTCAAGAAGTTGCAATCAAGTACAACGAAAATCATATTTATAGTGCTTTTGATGGTTTCATTGTTTTCTTGTGACCTTCACATATTTGTGAGATGCACAATAAGTTCAGAATATTTCTGGCGATTAAAACCTTCCGATTTATATCCCGAACCCACATTATTATTAGCTTTAATCCCGAATTTCGGCAAGCATATTCCGAATTTCGGTTATTTATATTTACATTTGAGCAACCTAAATCTAAATACTATTTTGATAAGTGATAATTTTGCAATATGAATAAAACTACTTTATAAAGTTTTAATGTTTTTATATTATAAATCCGGTTATAACAAAAAAGTATGAAAAAAACATACAATCCATACAGCACCAAAAATGCGATTCTGATAGCAATGGCAATTTGTTTATTGCAATATATCTTGCTCACAACCGCATCTTTGCTCACGTTCAATCCGACAAGCCGAAGCGTGGTGTCGGGGGCAAGTATTATTTATGATGTTGTGATTTCGTATGTTGGCAGTGTTATTTCGGTATTTGTCCTTTTGTTATTCAGTTTTTGGTTGGTGCAGAAAAATAGTGAAGGTTACAAGAAATATTTGCTTCTGTTTTTCGGATTGTTAGCGATAACTGTACCTTTGAGTTTTCTGTTTTATCATATTTTCGATTTTCTGTTATCCAATCAAACTCTTCATGCCGATAAAGTGATTTACAAAAAATTGATGCAAGATGTTGGTTTTGCTTTTATTGTATTTGTCATAACCATTGCAATTTCTTCGATGGTTAGGAATCAAAAATTGGCAGCAGAGAGCATCTGCAATCGTTATGAAGCTCTTAAAAGTCAGCTTGACCCGCATTTTCTTTTTAATTCACTCAATACATTGGACGGACTTATCGGTTATGATGATGAAAAGGCTCATAACTACCTTCAAAATCTTTCTCTGACATTTAGATACACTATTCAAAATAAAGAAATATTAGAATTGGAGGACGAACTTAAGCTTATTGAAGCGTATGCTTATTTGATGAAAATCCGTTATGGAGATAATTTGTCGATGAAATACAACATTGAAGGACGTTATCGTTCATATCTTATTTTGCCGGTAAGTCTTCAATTGCTTGTTGAAAATGCAATAAAGCATAATGCCATTAATGATAAAAATCCATTAACCATATCTATAGAAACCACAACAAAGGAGACTGTTAAAGTAACAAACAATAAAAATCCCAGAATCGATAAAGACCTTAATTGTGGTATTGGATTAAGCAACCTGGCAGAAAGATTCATGTTGGTTTTTAACAAAAAGATAAAAACAGAAGACACTGATGACTATTTCTCTGTAGAACTGCCATTGATTGAACAAGTGAAAAATAATTGAAGATATAGAAGAAGTTACGGGAAATTACAATGAATCAAATCCATAAATAACCAATAAAGATGAAAGCACTAATAATTGAAGATGAAATTGTTGCAGCACAAAGCTTACAGCGGCTAATTCAGGAAATAGACTCTGGTATAGAAATTATATCCGTACTTAAAAGTGTTGAAGAAAGTATTGAATGGTTTTCATCCGGAAATTTACCCGATTTGATTTTTATGGATATTCATTTATCGGATGGGTCTGCATTTTCTATTTTTAATAAAATAACTATTGATTGTCCGATTATATTCACGACGGCTTACGATCAATATGCTCTTAACGCATTTGAAGTAAACAGTATAGACTACCTACTTAAACCGGTAAATAAAAAGGAGCTGGAAAGGGCTATTACAAAATATAAGAATTTCAGCTCTTCAAAAAAGATTAACAATGACACCTTATCCGAATTATTTGAAATGATAAAAAACAAGAAAAGCGATTATAAATCCCGTTTCTTGATTCCTTACAAGGATAAATTTCTTTCCCTGGATGTTGCTGATATCGCTTATATTTACTCTGAAAACAAGATGGCACGCATTGTATCAATGAAAGATCAAGGTTATCAGATGAATACTTCTTTGGAAGAAATATCCAAACAGCTTGATCCAACTTTGTTTTTCAGGGCGAATCGTCAGTTTATTATTTCCCGTGAATCGGTAAAGGATATATATAGCTGGTTTGATAGTAAATTAGCGGTAAATCTACATGTACCCACTCCTGAAAAGATAGTTATAAGCAGGGCTCGGGTTTTAGAGTTTAAAACATGGTACACAAAATAATTAAGAATTAATAGTTAATAATTAAGCTAAAATGTGAATGAAGAATCATTTATAACTTTCACAAAATGGAACTCAAAGGAAAAACGTTCATTGTAACCGGAGGGGACAACGACATAGGAAAAGAACTGATTGCAATATTATTGTCAAAAAAATGCAAAGTAATTGCCGTGAATTTCAAAGAATCAACCTTACAACAAACAATAAATAATGATTTTTTGACGGTTTTAACTGCTGATATAACCAATGAAAAATCGGTTGAATTATTGTATGAAAAATCACTTTCTATTTATGGAACTATCGACGGGATTATTAACAATGCCGGAATTATCAAGCCTTTCCGGAATTTAAACGATTTAAGCTTTGAAACAATTGAACGCATTTTCAATATTAATTATTACGGGACTTTATATTTATCCAAGATATTCCTTCCTTATTTGTTCTCTCGTCCGGAAGCAAATCTTGTTCTTAGTGTAGGGCCTTCTTTGTCTGTCTCACAAAAAGCAACTTGCCGAAACTCTAAAGTGATGTCTTCCCTTAAAATGCTGGTGGAAGGATTACGTTCGGAATTGTTGGACACAACTATAAAAGTAATGACTGTCGCTTCGGGGATCATTCCGGCCAGTAATAATCAAAAAGATAGTTCTACAATATTTCCTTCGGATGCAGCTCTGGCGATTATAAACGGAATGGAAAAAGGATCTGCATATATTGACATTGCCAGAAATTCAACTTATATATCCCGTTCGAGTCTATTTATTCACCAAATAATAAAAAGAATAGCTAATTATAGACTAATTAAACAAAAAAATCAGAATCAATATGATGTTAATTAATGGCATAAGTCTCCTTATACTGGGGATTTTTACGGTTCCTACCCTGTTTCTTCCCGACAAATGGGCAATTAAAATCTCACCATATAAAAAACAAGTTGGAATTATTTATCTTGTTTTAGGGATTTTAGAAATAACACTTTGTCTTATAAACCCCGGTTGGCTTGCTCTTTCATTATTTGTCCGGATAATCACATTGGTATGCGCTGTTGATAAAATAACGGTAGGTTTTATGTTAGGACGTAATATCATAGCACGGATTTTCAACAAAAACGATAATAAGAAAATCACAAAAGAGAATATAGATTATATTAATTTTAAGACTACCTTGGGGATTATTTCTATCGGGCTTGGGTTCTGTCTTATAGCTCTGTACATACTATTATAAATAGCCTCTAATCTTACACATCATTAGAGCCTAAGCTAAGACACCCGGAGATATTCTTTGCTTAAGCGCATAAATACATTGTGAAACAACTCTATTTAGATAAGATGATTGAGACAGGAATTTCGATCGAATGGAGATTGTTTGTATCCTTTCGCAAGCTAAAACACAGAAAAAAAACTATGTTAAGGGAAAAATCACAAATATTAATTCAAGAGCTTTTTTATTGTACATTTGTTGTTTTATTTCAGGGTGAAGTAATGAGACTTATAAAGCAATTTTTTCTTTCTTTTGGATGGGGGATTATTATCTTAATACTGATCATAATTCCCGGGGATTTCATTCCGCATGTACATACCTTTTCAGAATGGCTGCAATGGGATAAAATTACCCATCTCATTCTATTTGGGACATTTAGTTTTACTATATTGATAGGGTTTTCTAAATATCATCCTTCTGTTATTCGAAAAAAACATTATTTATTCGCATTTATTATTTCCGTTTTATATGGAGGATTAACAGAATGCCTGCAATATGTTTTGGATATGGGAAGAGACGGCAATGTATATGATTTTTATGCCAATATCGTAGGAGCATTTCTAGGATGCTTGTTATTCTTTTTATATAAAAAACATACTATGAACAAAGTAAAAAGTAATTGATATTAACATTGTATATGTTTTATAATCAAACAAATAAATTTAAGAAAAAAAAATGCGGTAAAATGCAAAAAGTAAAAATAATTTTACTTACTTTGTAGTTTCGTACAGTAACCAAGAGAACAAAACATAAGAATTTAATATACAACATTTTGATCATGCAAAAACAAGTCGTAGGAAAAATTTCACAGATTATTGGCGCCGTTGTTGATGTCACTTTCGACAGCCAGGATAGTTTGCCTAAAATATATGATGCTTTGGAAGTGCATCGGGATAATGGCGAACTTGTTGTTTTCGAATGCCAGCAAGATATCGGAGAAAATACAGTTCGTTGTATTGCAATGGATTCTACAGATGGTTTGTACCGAGGTATGGATGTTGTATGGACAGGAAAAATGATAAGTATGCCTGCTGCTAACATCAATGGCCGGTTATTGAACGTTATCGGAGACCCTATAGACGGATTAGGAGAGGTTATCACCGATCGTTATAAATCTATTCACTGTGCTCCCCCTACTTTCGAAGAACTTTCTACCAGTACGGAGATTCTTTTCACAGGAATTAAAGTAATCGACCTGATAGAACCTTATGTAAAAGGAGGAAAAATTGGGCTTTTTGGTGGAGCAGGTGTAGGAAAAACCGTTCTGATTATGGAGATGATAAACAATATCGCGAAAAAATATTCCGGAATGTCTGTTTTTGCAGGTGTCGGTGAACGTACCCGCGAAGGAAATGATTTGTTGCGCGAAATGATAGAGTCCGGCGTTATTCGTTATGGTAAGGAATTCGAAAAGAGCATGGAAGAAGGCGGTTGGGATCTATCGAAAGTAGATAAGAAAGAACTGGAGGATTCTCGTATCTCATTGGTGTTCGGACAAATGAATGAGCCCCCGGGAGCACGTGCACGTGTAGCATTATCCGGATTGACCGTAGCAGAATATTATCGTGACGGAGATGAACAAACAGGAGGAAGAGATATATTGTTCTTTATAGATAACATATTCCGTTTTACCCAGGCGGGATCGGAAGTTTCCGCACTTTTGGGACGTATGCCTTCGGCTGTGGGTTATCAACCGACATTGGCTACGGAAATGGGGTTGATGCAGGAACGGATTACATCAACAAAACACGGTTCTATCACATCCGTACAGGCAATTTATGTCCCTGCCGATGATTTAACCGACCCTGCTCCGGCTACAACATTCTCCCACTTGGATGCTACTACGGTATTAAGCCGTAAAATTTCTGCATTAGGTATTTATCCGGCTGTTGACCCGTTAGACTCTACATCCCGGATACTTAGTCCTGATATTGTTGGAGAAGAACATTACAACACAGCACAACGCGTAAAAGAAACATTACAAAGATATAATGAGCTGCAAGATATTATTGCCATCTTAGGAATCGATGAATTATCGGAAGAAGATAAACTGACCGTGCATCGCGCCCGTCGTGTACAACGATTTTTATCTCAGCCTTTCCATGTGGCAGAACAATTTACAGGGCTTAAAGGTGTGTTTGTTCCGATAGAAGAAACCATAAAAGGATTTAATATGATCTTAGATGGTGAAGTAGACCAATATCCGGAAGCAGCATTCAACCTTGTAGGTTCTATTGAAGAAGCTATCGAAAAAGGAAAGAAAATGCTTGCAGAAACCAATTAATCCTTCGAAATAATTAATGTATGAATGTCGAAATTATAACGCCTGAAGACTTAGTTTATAAAGGAGAAGTATCATTGATACAACTACCCGGAATGGATGGATTATTCGAATTACTGGAGAACCATGCCCCGATGATAACCGTATTATCAAACGGAAATGTAAAGCTTGTCGAAAAAAACAACAATACTGTTTTCTTCACAATACAAGGCGGAGTAGTTGAAGTATTAAAAAACAAAGTCCTAGTTCTTGCTGAAGGTTGCAAACGCAAGTAGGACCGGTTTATAGATTAAAGAACCCTGTCTTTTTAAAGATGGGGTTTTCTGTTTCTTAGATCAACAAAAATAGCTGTTTCATCCTTAACAAATAAACAGCTATTTTGGAAGGACAATTCTTGTGGGTCTTTAACAGATTATGAATCTTGATTTTATTATTAATCATATGAGGTTTGTTAATAAAAATCATATAATTCTAAACTTTTATCTTTATTTTTCCGTTGAGACAGTATCTTTAACATAACAAATTAAAATGAAAATTGAATTTATAGGCGCTATTGCGGAAGTTACAGGAAGTAAATTTCTAATTACTACAAAAAACAACAAAAAACTCCTTCTCGATTGCGGGATGTTTCAAGGGAAAGGGCTTGAAACAGATTCCATGAACCGGGACTTGGGCTTTGAACCTTCTGAAATTGATATCCTATTGCTATCTCATGCCCATATAGATCATTCCGGATTAATTCCTTATATCTGTAAAAAAGGATTTAAAGGAAAGATTTACTGTACACATGCAACACGTGATCTGTGCTCGATAATGCTTCCCGATTCGGGAAATATCCAGGAAAGTGATACCGGCGATTTCAATAAAAAAAGGAGCAGAATAGGATTGCCTCCGGTAGAACCGATTTATACTGCCCGCGATGCATTTGCTTCGCTTCGTTTCTTTGTCAGTATGCCTCTTGATCTGGAAATCACGATCGAAGAAGGAGTAAAGGTTATCTTTACCAACACAGGGCATATTCTGGGAGGATCGGCAGTAAACCTGACTATTACAGAAGACGGTGTGGAGAAACGCCTTTGCTATACCGGAGATATCGGAAGATATGACAAACATTTACTTATTGATCCGTCCCCATTTCCACAAGCAGATTATATTATTGCAGAATCAACCTACGGGGACCGGAAACATGAACCTGTCAACTCTGCAGAAGAAAAACTGGCTTTGATTGTACAGGATACATGTGTAAAGAAATTGGGAAAGTTACTTATCCCTTCCTTTGCTATCGGCAGGTGTCAAGAGATCATCTACACCCTGAATAATCTTAAAAAAGCAAAGAGATTGCCTGATGTCCCTATTTTTGTTGACAGCCCGTTAGCGGTATCTGCTACGGATATTTTCCGCTTGCATACGGAATGTTTTAAAGAGGATGTCTTAGATATTATCCGCACTCAAAAAGATCCTTTCGGTTTCGATAATTTACATTATATCCGTACGGTAGAAGATTCGAAGAAGCTCAATACTTATAATCGCCCATGCATTATTATTTCTGCATCGGGGATGATGGAAGCAGGACGTATCAAGCATCATCTTGCAAATAATATTGAAGACAAGAAAACAACAATTCTGGTTGTAGGGTATTGTGCCCCGAGAACATTGGGAAGAAAAATTGTCGACGGAGAAAAAATAGTATCTATATACGGAAATAAATATAAAGTAAACGCCGACATAGAAGAGATTGATGCTTTATCCGGACATGGCGACTATGAAGAGATGTACAGATATTTGAGCTGTCAGGATAAGACAAAAGTAAAGGAAATGTTCCTTGTACATGGGGAAGTCCCCGCACAGCAGGTATACAAAAAATATCTGACCGATAACGGATTTGGAAATGTTTCCATTCCTACAAAAAGAGAAATAGTAGAATTATAATTTATTGAATATCGAGAAGTCGTGCAAACGATGGTTGGGAAACTACGCACAGCGACTATTTTGAATTCATCTTCAACTGTCTTTAATTATTCCTCTCTATCGGACAACAAACAAGATACAGTTAAATAAAAAGCCGGTGAAACCTTATAATTTCACCGGCCTATGACTATAAATAACGTGAGTTCGGAATCGAGAACAATCATCCGTACATTATCCGGATTAATTAAATTGGTAAATTGGGTGTAGAATTGGTAATGCTCTTCATTATAAAGAGGGTTGGGATTTATTCGTTTTATTTTCATGATAAATAGTTTTATATAATTAATAAAAAATAAATTACAGCATAAAGAAAAAGGGAAAGCGCGGAATGTACCGGCAGCCCGGATTCCGCGATTCTACCTTGTTCCTTGACGTCAGGCAGCCCAGATTCCGTGATTCTACCCTGTCCCTCCACGTCAGGCAGCCTAGATTCCGTGATTCTACCCTGTCCCTCGACGTCAGGCAGCCTAGATTCCGTGATTCTACCCTGTCCCTCGACGTCGGACAGCCTAGATTCCGTGATTCTACCCTGTCCCTCGACGTCAGACAGCCTAGATTCCGTGATTCTACCCTGTCCCTCGGCGTGGGGCAGCCTGGATTCCATGAGTCTTCCTTGTCTCTGTTGGCGTAAAGCTGCACCAAAAGGAAATATATATGTTCAGAAGGTGGCCCGGCCTCATTTGTTCTATCAATACCGGCTCCCGGATTCCCAGGGGTATAGCATTTTGTCCGGTTGTATATAAATAAAAAATTCCTGTAAGGAAAGGAATGAATACCTTCTTTCATTCTTTTCTCAAAGACCGGAAGATGATGTTGCCTGTTTTGCGGTATCATATAGGGGTCCATTTTAAAATCTTTTCAAGATAAACTACCTCGCAGCAGAGCTGACGAGGTAGTCAGTTGAATATTTTATTTGTTTTACCGAAGCAAAGCTTCGAGGAATTAAAACCTTTAAGTTATTAAATCATGTAAATCATTTCGATATTGTTTAAACAAACTAAATTTTGATTCCGAACTCACGTTATAAATAGAAATCTTTATTTATCTATTATTACAACTACCCTACGATTCTTCATTTTCCCTTCCGGAGTATCGTTGGTGGCTACGGGGTTTACTTCCCCTTTGGAGACAGTCCGGATACGACTGGCATTAATACCGTGACTTATCATGTACTGTTTTACTGCTTCAGCACGTTGAAGGCCTACTTTCAAGTTTATTTCTTCTGTGCCTGTGTTACAAGTATATCCTTCCAGAAGAATCTTCACATCAGGATATTTCTTCAGGTCTGCAACTTGTTTATCTGCAAGCTGTTTTTGTGCTTCTGTTAATCCGATAACACCATTTTCGTAATTGTCGATGGTTACAGTTGTAAATGCAGATTGCGTTGTAGAAACAGGTTGAGCAACAGCAGTTTGTGTTTGAACAGGCTTTGTAACCGGTTGTGTCACTGTAACTGATTCCTGAACGGTCTTATTTTCAGTCTGTTGTTCCTGAACTTGTTCCTCTATCAGTTTCTCCAGTTTAACAGGTTCTGTTATAGTCTCTGTTACTATAGCAACTATCACTTCTTCTTTCTTTTTCTTCTTATCCGCTTTAACTTCCTTATCGGCTTTGTCTTTTTTCCCTGCCTCTTTTCCACAGTCGAAAGCAAATTTCACCTTCAGTCCCAAAGATGCAGGATGTATTTTGGAAACACTCGCTTGGTTATTACTACCATATGTGGAATTAATAACGCTATTGTTCTGCAATGTAGTGGCCGCCGGATTATTCGGATCGGAAGCAACGGTAGCAAGAGGTTGTGTGGGAGATTCTTTCTGGATATTCAAGAAGCCATAGTCAAAGTATACACCTGTATATATGGAGAATATAGGGCATACCCGCCATTTTCCTCCCAGTTCTACGGAAGCCATACAGCTGAGCTTGGTTTCAAACTCTTTCTTATCATATGATTTATCGAATATTCCATATCCCATATCGGTATAATCGGTTAAATTGGTAGGGTCGTCTCCTCCCCAGGTAGTATTGTCAAAAGGAAAGAAAGCAGATGTAGTCAATTGATTATCTCCAATCTTATAGGTGGCTTTAACCGGTATTCCCAACTTTGCTCCGAAGGCAACATAAAACTTATGTTTCCCACTGGTTTGGTATTGGGCCATAAGAGGGATATTTACATAGTAAGCACTTTGCTTTTCTTTGTAGGCATCGAAGCCATATCCGAAAACATGATCTTCGTTGAGATAGGAATCAGCAGCAGCCACGTCGTAGCTGGCGTTAAATCCGTCAGGAAAAGTTGCCGAAGCGTTATAGCAGGAAAATTCCGCCCCTATTCCCAAACTCCAGTTACGGGTGAAGAAATATGCATAACTCAAGCCAGCATTACCGCCAAAACCATTCTTTTGCGTACCCATATCCATTTTATAATATAGTGTAGACCATCCGCCTGCCCCATAAATACTAATTTCGTGCTTCTTTTGCTCTTGGGCAAACCCTGTGATTGTTAATGCTATCATGGCAAATAACATGAGACTTATCCTAGTACTTTTCATGTTTAATTGTATTATCTTGTTTCTAAATATTCTTGTTTTCATTTGATTACCATTTTTATAAGGTAAGAATATTCAACAGGTGCTTTTTTTGCCCCCTATCCCCTGAAGGGGGAATGCAATAAATTAGCACTTTGTGAAAGTAGGGGTAAATAAATACCTGTTGAATATCCTCATTCTCTTTTTATTGAACAATCACTTTCATTCTACCTTTTATTTCTCCTCTTGTTGTTAAACTAATAATATAGCTTCCCGGATTTTGCGGCATTTCTACCTGTAAAGAAGCATCCGGGTTTTGTATACTAATGAGACGTCCTTCTATATCATAAATAGACACCACGATGTCTTCAAATTCTTCATTTGTTAGTGATGTTTCAATCGTTGCAAAAGATGATGTTTGAGAAGGGTTCGGGAAGATCGACATCTTCAGACTCTTGCTATTCATTAAAATAGGACATAACGGAACATTTGTAAATGCCTTTCCATTCTGATCTGTACCTGATACTACAGCATGGTAATATCCTCCTTCGGAAGGCCTGATATTGTTTTTGGTTTCTCCCTGAAGCAATGTATTATCCTTATACCATTTAAAGGAAGTGAATTGATATCCGCCATTATTTACAGGATTATTGATCACAGAAAGGGAGTTTCCGATCCGTTCCTTGTAGAACTCGGTTCCAAACGGGATTACAACATTTACAGTATAAGTTTTATGATGGTTTCCATCGGCAGAAGTTACTTCTATCAAAAGGGTTTGTATCCCCGGTTCAAGGAAAGTAAATGTCTGCGAATTTCCACTTACACCATTCATGGTTACTGTTCCTGACTGAGCCGGAGTAGCCGTAATAGTAGAGGAATTATCTCCACAAGAAAGAGTAAGGGTATAATCCAGCATATCAGAATCGAATGCAGGAGATAACACACCCGTGCTGGCAGTAAGTCCATCCAGGTATGCATCGGAAGAGGAAAGAATGGTTACCGTAACCATCGCCGTATCGCTACAGCCGGAAGCATTAACTCCAACAATATAATATTGATTTACACCCTCGGTAGATACAATATTTCCGACAGAGTTGAAATTGTTGTCATAATAAGTAAAACTTGTGATGCCTGCAATAGAGCCTGACTTAAGCGTCAAAGCAGACAAATCAACCGTTGCGGGAACATATACCGTGTCGGGGTCTGCAAAGCTGAACTCCGGCTTGGCAAGAATAGTCACATTGGTAACAGATGATGTATCCATACATCCGCCTGCATTGCTGACAACTACTTTCACTGTTCCTATTGTGGTACCGTTCCATTGGATAGAAGCAATATTGGTATTTCCACCTGCAATAACAGTACCTTCTTCCACAATCCATTCATAGAAAGCCACACCGGAGATGGTTGTATATTCTTCTACACTGCCGGCACACACTGATGCAGCGCCTGTGATAGCAGGAGTAGTATGATCGTCAATAATAATATTAACTAACAATGATGTGTCGGTACAACCATTTGTATTGGTAACAGCTACCTCGATTGTTCCGCTGCCTGCTGTACCCCAATCGATCGTTACCATATCGGTTGGTCCGCCTGAAGTTATCAGACCTCCGGTTACAATCCATTCGTAAGAAATCATATCGGAAGCAGTAGAGTAAATCTCGGTTGAGTTGGTACATACTGTTTTGTTACCGGTAATATCCGGTGAAGGAAGCGCATTGATAGTTACCTCGATTGTATCCGAACCGAAACAGTTACCATTGCTATATGTTACGATAACTTCTCCCGTACCGGCAGCTGTCCAATCCACGGTAATACTGTTGCTATTATGACCTGTGGCGATGGTTCCTCCGGTTACCGTCCATGCATAATTACTTTTGCCAGATTCTGTACCATATGTTTCCGTTGTGTTTTCACATACGGACAACGTACCTGTAATTACAGGTTCCGGCAAGGGGTTAACAACCAATGTATCATATACGGCAAGCAGTGTAAGATCACTCACACATCCTGTCATCGTATTTTCTATGGACAACAATTGAGAGATAGTAGTCACTATAGGTTGAACCGGAATGGTATAGCTTGTAGCAGGTGTTGGAGATTCCAATTCTTCCACTGTACCCCACGTTGCTCCATTATCCGTAGATAGCCGGTAAGTTACTTTGTTCCCGTTATTGGTTACGTTACTGAAAATAAAGTTAGCCGATTCGCCGACGCAAATGGTATCTTTATCCAAAGCAAGGTTAGCGGTTGGTAATTGGTTCACTGTAATGGTATCATAGATTCCTAATCCTGAAACGTCATAACTACATCCTGTTAATGTGTTTCCCACAAGTAATAACTGTGCAACGGCATTGGAAGTAGGAGCAATTTTCAATATATCGGATGATGTTAAGATAATATTAGCTCCTATCGGAACATTATTACCTGAAAGAAATGTAAAAGTCAATGTATCTGCTCCGTTGGTCACCGTTCCGATAGTTATGGTTACGGTATCCCCGGTACATATTTCTGTTGTAGAGAAAGAAAGATTACCGGTAGGAAGACCCACAAGGTCAACTGTTCCTTTAATCGAATCACCCCATGTTATGGCTCTATCGGCTGCATCTACAATATAGATATTATAGCCAACGCCTGTATGTGGATTTATGGATTTACTTGCCAATGTAAAATACGAGGTTGCATCCGTTAATGGGAATCCTGTTAGAGGATGGCCAAAATAGCCTTTCCCGGTCACGTTATCGATAGACATTGGAGCAAAGGTACCGGTAGCCGTACCATCCAAACTGTATTTTAATTCCAGTGAGTCGGCAAGTGCCGGATTGAGAAGCTCTACGCATACCAAAGCATCTTCTCCTGCTTTACAATTGGCAACGACAGAAACAGAAAAAGGAACTTCGGTACATGTGACCTCTGCCCCCGAAGCCAAGTCCGTGTTAAGTACAGGTTCAGGCAGTGCCGTTACGGATACTGTGATGTTTTGTAAATCAGTACTTGTATTTACGCATCCTGTTACCGTATTTTCCAAGCTCATCACTCTGGCCATATAACTGCCTAGCGCCAAGGGCCCAAAGGTAATTGTGTAGGATGATTCTCCGGGTTCCCCTTCAAGTGTTTGTGTTGCGCCCCACATTGATCCACCATCAGTGCTCAATTGATATCCTATTTTATTCGTTCCATTTGTTATATTGATAACCGATAAGCTTGCCGTTTCGTCGAGACAGGTAATAGAAGATGACAAGGACAACTCTGCTGTTGGGAGGCCGGCAAGACTTACCGATCCTGCTATTACATTTCCATAAACAGTAGTATCAACTGCATCTACCATAGCAAACGAATAGTTTACAGTGTCATGAAACAGGGTAGATTTACTGGAGATTCTGAAAGAAGACGTGGCATTTATTAAAGGAAATCCCGTTACAGGGCCAAAGAAAGCTTTTCCATTGGAAGCAAAAGAGATGGGATACCATTGGCTGTTCATCGTTTCTTTATATTGCAGTTCCAAAGAATCAATAAACAGAGGATCTATTTGGATCAAAGCTTTCACCATCACCTTATTTTCACAAGTTGTTGAGGTTAAGCCGGTAGATACCTGGAACTCGGTATAATTACAAATTATCGTATCCTTGTCATCCATTCCAACAACCGATAACATCGGCATTGCATGCAGGTTTACTGTCTTTTGCATTTCCGCTAAAACAATGGAAGGAGAAGTTGCATCAAGCAATTGCATAACAACAGGCACATTGGAATGCTCCGCAAAAGATTTTCCGGTTATCCTGAACTTAGATTCAATACCATCTGTCATAGGGAATCCTGTCGAAGGGCCAAAGTAGGCATCTCCCTGACTGTTAAAAGTCAGCGGTATATATTTTCCTGCATTTACACCTTGTACTTCCAGATATTCAACCAGAATGGAATCCTGTAATGGCGGATCTATATGAGTTAAAGTTCTCACCATGTGTCCCCCGCAGTCCGTATGTGTCTGTATAGTACAGGTATCCCGGATACATATATCGGTAGGATAATCATCCGAAGTTAACGAATCACCCTGAACATTATTTAGATAAAGAGTGATCCATGGTGATTGAGCCCATACCTGGTTATATTGGCTTGGCTGAGAGGCAGCACCTCTGTCAACACCATCAACCAGTAACAATGCAAATTGTATAGTATCTTTGGTTGTTTTTGTAGTCGTCTTGATACGGAAAGCCAAATATCCTGACTCTAAGCCCGACACAGCAACATTTTGCCACAATAGAAACTCTCCGGGTTTTCCACTAACCGGCCTGTCCTTAACCGGGTTACTATACGGTTCTCCTAACCATTCAAAATATAAATTTCCGCCAGCATCTACCGATAATGGATAAAACTCCACTAAACCAATATCGCTGGAATCTTTAAACTTAATTACTTGATTAGAAGCAGCTCCACTTTTGCAACCGGCTTGTATATCGAAAACGAGATCATGCTCTTCGTTATTAGCAAAATCACAGGTATAGGTGAAAATATCGGCCAATGGATCGCCGCTAATAAATTCGGAAGGTTTTCCGGAAGTGTTGTATTTTTTAGGTTGACCATTTACTACGAGTAAGGAATCAACGTATGCTTCGCCGCCCTTTTCGGAATTTCCAAAGCCAATAGCGGGAATGTCAACCAACCCATCTACATATAGCGTATATTCCTGGCTTTCGTACCAAACTTCATTATATCCGTGAGGTTGATGACCGGCATAGTCAGTCGTCTTGGAGAAATCGGTACTGTCAACAAACTTAATGGTAAAGCGGATTGTATCCTTACCGGTTACATTAGCTGTTTTTACCGGTTTTAGAATGAAAGGTTGCGAGTCCATATTTGCTTGGTTTTGCCAAAAGATAAACTCACCGGGTTTGTTGGTTACAGGCCGGGTATAAACAGGATTTCCGTAGCTATTATCAATATCCAGCCAATCCCATGCAAACGGATTGGGAGAAAACGCAGTTTGGACTATTGGGAAAAATTCAAGTTTCCCCACATCTGCCGAATCTTTAAAACAGATCACCTTGTTGGATGGCAGGTCTACTTTACATCCTGCACTCACCTCAAATATCAAATTTGTTGAATCCAATGGAGTTGTAGTTTCCCCGGTAGATTTGAAATTGTTAAAACAGGTATAAGCAGGGAGCGGAGTAGTAGCTATGTCCGGATTAAACACAAAATCGGTTGCATTTCCTGAAATTATTCCATATTGTGCCATAGCAGCAAATTGAGCATCTCCCGCCATAGCGGAGGTAATTCCAATCTGGGGATCAACATAAATAGTAATTTCCGCGCTTTGTGCAATTACTGTCGTATAATCATGAGGTACGCCCAATAAAGTCTTTGAAGGATTGGTGTTGTCTACCAGCAAGATTTTAAAGCTGATACTTTTGGCTGTCGTCAATTTCGCAGTAGGGATGATTTTAAAAGCGAGAGTGGAATCGACCGAGGTAAGTTTGGTCGCATCCTCCCACAAAATATACTCTCCCGGCTTATCGGTAACATACCTGTGCAGCACAGGATAACCGTAGGTATTGTCCATCTCCAACCATTCCCATTTAAGCGTGTCATTATCAAATATCAATGGATAGAATCCAACCAATGCGGCATCGTCAGGATTTGAAAAAGCGATCACTTTATTGCAAGTATCACCCGGATTACCTACAATTGGAATCATAAATACAAGATTACCGGAATCCAAACTGACAGGTGAAGCGGGACTGCCCGGTGCAAGAGAAGCGGTTGTTTTCTCACTGCACGTATACACATGTTTCGATGGATCGTTGGAATACACATACTCCATGAGGTTATTCCCAACACTGGGATATTTACCCGGAGCAAGAGAGTTGAAGTAAGCAGCTCCCGCTAATTTGGCATCACCGAATCCGGTAAAGGATATGCTCATCTGTGCCTTAGATTCAAAGATTGAAAATAAAAGCGCAGAGGCCAAGATCAATTTAATAAAATTGTTTCTCATTTCATTTTGTTTTAATTATATTTATTTTATGTTATTTCTTGTGGGGGATGGTTTACGTTGATTGTCGGCAACACCCATAAACAAACCTGATTGGAAGCAATATTGCATTCCTTCTTTATTCTTAGGATAATAAATGGTTCCCAAATTCAAGTTTTTGATATACATTCTAAAATTCATCTCTTCTACATATTTAGCCAAACATTACACTTCCCATGCCAATCCGAACAAGTTAAGAATAAAAAATTAACATCTTATTATTTGCAAAGTCAGCACAAAAGAATATGCTACAAACGAAAGAAATGAACTTTTGTTCTTGACTTATTACCTTTTTTAAAAGAATAGAAAGACTCCGATTTGGACAAGGCTTCTGCACATATTATCAGTTATTCGCAAGGCACTAAAGCATCACTCCCACAATGTTGTATATATTTCTTGCTGTTGGTGATAACTATTTTATTGCGAAAGAATCACCTCCCGAGATTTGAGATAGGCACTCTATTATAACAAAATTACCCTCCAAGATTGAGACTCCCTATCCTCCTATAAATATTCATTATCAGTTGTTTGATTCAATTATCCTTCTATTCTTTTGAGGTTATACTGAAAGTAGAGATATGATATGCCGCGTCTTTACTGATGTTCAGACAATGGCTTCGCCTTATCTGTTTTATTCTTACTTTTAGTGCCGTCTCAGATGAACAGGAAGGTTTTTCCATGTTTATTATAATCGTATTAATCAGATAATTTAATTTTTTGTTCAAGCAAAAACAAAAGCATGATTGAAAGCGTTAAGCAAACATGTTAAAAATAGAATATTAAAATAAAAAATCATGGAAAACAAGTATAAAGACGAACCATTCGAGGGAAATCCTAACCCTTCTATCACACTAACTCGTGAACAATTTGACAGATGGAACGACCAGGGACATTTTATGTCATTGGAAGATGCTATTAATAAAACAAGGTCATTTGTAAAGTTACCAAAGAAAATTGCATTGAATGATTATGTGAACACTAATCTATCGGAACTTATCTTTGAACACTATAGATATGTAAAGATAAATAATGACGATAGTATTGTGTTTATTACCGAGAACGGAACTGTGGACAATGACTCAATAACCGTAAACGGAGCCTATAAGATCGCTAAAGAAATATCATTCCATGCATAATTTTGATATTTACGGGTAAATTATCCTTAAAGAGGGATAATTATCTCAGGGTTGTCGGCAGAAAAGATGCCGGGGATATAAATAATATGCTATTTTTGTAGCCTGAATTTGGGGAATGGAACTTCCCTTTCATAAACCACTGATTCAAAGAGCTGATAGTTCCTGCTTGTATAATCATAAATGATGATCCACAGTAGGATTCTTTCATTTTTAAATAGTATCAATAATATGATTAAAGAATTATTATTTGTAGGTTTAGGAGGTGGACTAGGAAGCATGTTGCGTTATCTTACAACTTTATGTACGAACAAATATTTTCAAACTTCTTTTCCACTTGCCACATTTCTTGTAAATATAGTAGGTTGCTTTTTAGCAGGTATTCTGATCGGATTGTTTGGGAAATACATATGGTTAAACCACGAATTAAAACTGTTGTTAATAGTAGGTTTCTGCGGAGGATATACTACATTCTCGGCATTTTCAGTTGAAAGCTTAAACCTGTTTGAGTCCGGCAATTATCTTATTTTAGGGCTCTATATCATTGCAAGTATTTTAGTAAGCCTTTTCGCGGTCTGGCTGGGAAGTCTTATCATAAAGATATGATGGTTTTACTAAAATCATTATAAATAAACCCGCTAATATATAATAATTAACGGGTTTATTTCAACATCTCAGGCAGAATTATACCTCCCTCTATACGTTTTGTTTAAAAACTATTTTATAGTAAGTGGTTTTCTACTTTTTAATTCTTTAAATTTTTCTATGCTGTTGTTCATGGCTTTTACCATTTTGGTTGCATTGTCTATGCTTATGTTCTCAAAGGCAATTGTAAGTGATCTTGTTTCAGGGTTTTCATTTCCATTGTTAAGGTAATCATCCAAATCATACATGATTGCGTTAATCGTCCCCGACAATTTACCCCCTAAATATTTTGTAACTGTTGCTGTTCCAGACGCTATATACCAATCTCCATAATAGTTACTATTGTATTCTACATAGCCTGATTCATAGTATAGAGCATAGAAGTTCTCGTTTGTAGTGCCTGTTTCATTTAATGTCCCAAAATTTATATACGGATAATAGCCTTCCGTTTTGAAACCCAAAACACCAACCATATTACCGCTGGAAGAAGTATATTCTTCAGCTTCAATATAAGTGGCGGTCCATTGTACACTCCCAAATGTTACGGTAAGTGTTGGCTCTGTAGATTCCGGTTGTTCTGCAGCTTCGACTGTAACAGCACATGTAGCAGAATAACCACCATCGGTTGTTGCCACAGTAATTACGGTATACCCTTCTGCAACTGTTGTTATCTTCCCGTTATTATCAACAGTAGCAATAGAAGTATTAGAACTTACCCATGTTATGGATTTATCAGCAGCATCGGATGGCGATACCGTCGCTGTTAGGACTTCAGTTTCTCCAAGCTTTAAAGAGAGGGATGCCTTATTCAGGGTTATACCGGTTACATTTACCGTTTCATCTTTATTACAACTTGTCAATACTGATGAGAAAACAAATAAAATTGCAGCTAAAATTAAAATGTGTCTTTTCATTACCTTACTTTTTTGTTAATTAATTCTATCATTGTAATAGTAGAACGTATTTATCTGATTTTATGATTGTATATTCTACAGACACATGAAAAGACCCTATGGATATACGTTTTTTATAAACCAACAATTATAAAAAAGTATCATTTAAGGACACATTTTCTTTCTGCGTGTTTTAAATATGCTCTCTAAAGAAGAGAAGTCAATATAAAATATACATTGAGTGAACCTCTTTTTTTTATTACTTTTGCCGTGAACATTTTTTCAGAGAGACTGTCGCTAACTATTTGTAGCAATGAATATTGTTATCATTCTTTTTTAACATCAGACTTTCGACCACTTCAAATAAAGAAACAATATGGGAAATTGTAATAATTGTAATGATGGGACTTGTGTTGTAGACAAGTCCCCGAAAGACATGGAATCCTCTCATAAAAAAGGATATATAAGAGCTGCCGTATCTTTTGTATTATTGATAACGGGCATTGTCTTTTCTGCAATAAACCTGCCTTTCTTTGAGATAAAATGGATCAGGTTGGTGTGGTACCTGGCGGCATATATCCCTGTGGGTATTCCGGTTCTTATTGAAGCATGGGAAACTATTCGTCGGAAAGATATTTTCAGTGAATTTACCCTTATGAGTATTGCCACCATTGGAGCATTTTTTATTGAGGAATACCCCGAAGGAGTTGCCGTAATGCTGTTTTATGCCATAGGAGAATTGTTTCAGGATAGTGCGGTAAACCGCGCCAAGAGAAATATCAGTGCATTACTCGATGTCCGTCCCGAAACGGCAAACGTAGTCAGGATGAATACTGTCTTGGCAGTTTCACCCGAAGACGTTAATGTTGGTGATATCATAGAAATTAAAGTCGGGGAAAGGGTTCCGCTCGACGGTATATTGCTTAACGTGTCGGCTTCATTCAATACGGCGGCATTGACGGGAGAAAGTGTTCCCAGAACGATACGGAAAGATGAAACCGTATTGGCAGGTATGATCCTTACCGATAATGTTTCAAGGATACAAGTCACCAAACCCTTTGGGGAAAGTGCTTTAGCCCGTATCCTTGATCTTGTCCGGAATGCGACGGAAAAGAAGGCTCCCGCCGAACAGTTTATACGTAAGTTTGCCCGCATCTACACCCCTGTTGTTGTTGCATTGGCCGTGCTTATCGTACTGTTGCCATGGGTGTATTCTGTTATCAACCCCGCATTTTTGTACGGCTTTAACGATTGGTTGTATCGTGGACTTGTATTTCTAGTCATCTCTTGTCCATGTGCTTTGGTGATAAGCATTCCGCTCGGTTATTTCGGCGGTATCGGTGCAGCATCACGGCACGGCATCCTGTTTAAGGGGAGTAATTACCTGGAAGCCATTACAAAGGTCAACACTGTTGTGATGGATAAGACAGGGACACTTACCCAAGGTGTCTTCAGTGTCCGGGAGATAGCCCCTGCCGGTAATTTTTCCGGACAGGAATTGCTCGAATGGATAGCATCGGTTGAAACACAAAGTACGCACCCCATAGCGAAGGCTATTGTCGGATATGCAAGCCAAAACCGGACGGAACTACATAATTCCAAGAATGTAAGGGAAATTGCAGGTCATGGGCTGGAAGCAACCATAGAGAATAAAGATATACTGGTCGGAAATGTCAAACTGTTGGCTAGAAACGACATAAAGTTTCCCTCTGAAATAGCATCTATCCCCGAAACAATTGTTATTTGTGCTGTTAACGGTGTTTATGCAGGTTACATATTGGTGGCTGATGCGCCGAAAGAAGATGCAGATAAAGCGATAAGCGCCTTAAAAGAGCTGGGTATCAAAAATATTGTCATGTTATCGGGCGATAAACAGGCGATAGTCACGAAACTCGCATCAGAATTGGGAATAGGCCATGCCTATGGGGATTTGCTCCCAGAGGGGAAAGTCGCGTATGTGGAAAAACTGAAATCCGATCCGTCCAACAATATTGCATTCGTGGGTGATGGAATAAACGATGCTCCGGTACTTGCCATGAGTGATGTGGGAATTGCCATGGGCGGACTTGGAAGTGATGTCGCGATTGAAACAGCCGATGTGATTATACAAACCGACGAGCCAAGCCGGATAGCTATGGCAATAAAAATAGGTAAAGCTACGCGCCGGATTATTATACAAAATATCAGCTTTGCCTTTGGCATAAAGGTAATCGTATTGATTCTGGGAGCAGGGGGCATAGCTACTTTATGGGGAGCAGTATTTGCGGACGTAGGCGTATCATTATTGGCAATCCTAAACGCAATCAGGATTTTGAGAATGAAGTTTTAGCAAACGAAATAAATCGCGACGGGCTGTATTATTAAGAAAACGATTAGAACACACATGGTGAGAATGGGAATCATCAATGACGTGCAACCCCTGTTTATCTAAAGTCATAAAATGAATCTATCCAACCAGGCAGGGCAAGCGCATTAAAACAACAATGAAAATATAAATATAGAATAATCAAACGAATACATTTTCTCATTGTTTGATTGCTTTTCATTGGATACTATCAATGACATTTTGCTGATCTTTCTTTTCATTATTGCAATATATTTTGATTTTAATATAATACTGTTTTCGAGAAGAAATTAATAACAAACACCCCTGCAACAAGAACCACGCAAGGCTGTATTTGAAAAATTACTGGGCGTGGAATAAGGCCGTGTTAAAGTGTCCGGCGCTTACGGGCGTAAGCGTTGCTCGCTTACGCCCGTAAGCGTCCGACGCTTTAAAGCGGAAGCACTACCGTCAGCAATCAGGGATAGAAAAGGAAACAAGAACACCATTAAGAATTAAGAATGAAAAATTAAGAATTAAGAATGAGATAAATACAAACAACAGGCAGAAAGCAGATGTGACAAAGGGAAAAAACGTCATGCTGAACTTGTTTCAGCATCCCCGTCTTTAAGGATGACGGAACTTGAAATGAAGCTATTAACCATTGAACCGAGTTTGCGAGCTCAACGAAATTAATCTTGAAATCTTAAAATATTAAATCTTAAAATTAACAACTAACTGATAATTAACAATTAATAACTAACAACTAAATTTTGAACCGAGCCTGCTAGCTCAACGAAGTTAATCTTGAATATTAACCTTTAATTAAATTAAATATGAAAAACATGAAGAGGATTTTATTAATTATAACATTAATTTTGTTGTATGTACACCCAGGACATGTACAATAAGAGATACATTTACCAGTGTGATTATAGGAACTTTGATACAGGGAGATATTTACCATGAGTTTGGATCGTGCTATGCAATTTTGCTACCAAGGAATAAAAGTAACATTTGGTTATCAATACAATCAATGATAAGGAATTATGCTGGAAAAAGTATTACAAAATTCCAATACTTCAATTCAAGTAAATAGCGATAAATTGATATAGGAATGTTTCTATATTAACTGTTCTTTTTGACCGGGGATGATATTGTTTTGCTTAAAAGATTATTAAGAAGGGTCAGGATATTTGTTTTTTAAATTATGAATAAGATCTTCCTGAGTGGCAATTGTTTTATTCTGAGCATCTATAACTTTCTTAAGCGCATCTATTATTTCCTGTTCATTAAATCTTTTTTTTTCATTTTCTTGGATTGGTTCGGAAGAGGACACGGCTCCTTCTTTCCGTAACATTTCACCTTTTCCGGTTAAAAGCCAATTCGCATCAATTACGATATATTTATTTAGTAATTTTTCTATGATATCATAGCTTGGTTTGTTCTTATATTTATAAATATTTAGTAATACGGCTTCAGAAATCCCTGTCTCTTGTGAGAATTTATACCTTGTATATCCAAGATAATCAATCACTTGTAAAAATCTTTCATTAATACTAAAGTTTTCTTTTGTTTTTCTTGCATTAATAAATAAATTTATAGTATTTTTGTCATCGGAAATATCAGATTATGAAGGTGTTCATATGAATACTAACATGCAAAAATACTAAAAAAAAAATATATGAAAACATTTAATAAAGAATTACCTCAATTTTTACCGCATGGCTGGCGGACGGAAGTTGCTAAATCGTTAAATATTCACAGAAATACTGTTTATAAGGCAATAAAGCGTGGAGAAGATGATATTACTTATCGAAAAATAATACATGTCCTCGAACAAAAATACGGAGAACAGAAAATTAAATGATTTCTTTTAGTAGAAATTCATTCATTATTTCTAAAAAAGAGGAAAAAATCAAAAATAGTTTTCATTTCAATTAATTAGTTTTAGATTTTAAATTAAAGTTCTTTTATTATGAAAAAAACCTAAATATTAACGGATAGATATGCATTCTTATTATTGATATTTTAAAATTATTTTTTATGGGAAGGGTTTGTAAACATTTATATATTTTATTATTTGTACAATTTTATTATTATTTGCTTGAAAGAAAATCACAAAGATTGATTGGTCAATCCATTGATTTTTTTCGGTTTCCCATCGACGATGATGTAAATCCCAATATACTGAATAATTCTTATTCTAACTCTGTGACATCTTGTGTTACAGGAGTATGTGATCCCATATTTTGTAATTCCCCTTTAAGATTATAGCACAATACAAATCAAGGCTTAATGATTTTTCGTGAAGCCAAAGAAAACAAGCTGATAAGCAAAGCCGCTACTTGAAAAATACTAGGAAGAAGCCGAAAATCCTTTTACAGAGTAGGCATAAATTTAAACAAATAACGAACATGAAGAGGGTTTTATTTTTATTAACAGTAACCTTGCTGTATTTACAGCAAGTACAAGCACAACGTCAAACATGGACAGAAGATTTTGACGGCACTTTACCTCCCCCTGGATGGACGGTTTCTTCCACTTCCTTAAGTGGATCCTGGCAGCCCAATACGGTCTACTATAAACCGGGTTCATCTTCAACAAATCCCCAGTCCTACCGGGGAAAGTTACCCGGTAATCCGGGAGATTCTATTGTCTTAACGACACCACCTTACGATTGTACGACTTTTGAGTATGTTTACCTGCGCTTCAGCCATATTTGCAAAGTATCTCCCAAAGACACTGTAAAGATACTATACCGTATAGATGGCATGGGTGCCTGGAATCCCCTGCCGGGAGGATCTTACTACCTGGGAACCTCCAATTATAACAGTGCCAGAGGCTTTTATGCAGGCAGTTATCCCGAGTGGCGGGCGGACGACAGTACTGTTTTTCCACAGCAATCCTGGTGGCGGGACGAATTATTTGATTTGTCCGCTGTAGCAGGCATTGCGCGGGTGGAATTCCGTTTTATTATCAAGCATGGAAGCGTATATGGAACACATGTTTCCTACGGTTGGCTCCTGGATAATTTCCAGTTGGATGCAGCCGTGCATGAGATATATCCCCCTACAGTAGAATTCATATCCCCTTATGTAAGGGATACGGTTTACAATACAGGCCCGTGGGAAATTAATGCAAAGGTAAAAACCAACACAAGTGCTCCTATTAAAACACCCTGGCTAAAATACAGGGCAACATATAATGGAACGCTTGTTGAGTCCGATTCCATCTTAATGACGCATGTCAGGGGTGATTCCTTATGGAGGGCAACCATTAAACAATTTATTGCAGGTACGGAAATTTCGTATTCTGTTACGGGAATTGATAGCGTTTGGAATACATCAACAGCAAATTCCGGTTATATCATTGCAATAGGGTCTGGAGAAACTCTTGTATTACAGGATGGCAGTACTTCTGTCGGATATTATCCGTTTCAGCACGGCTATGGTTACAGTCGTTCCATGGCATTGTACCCGGCAGCAGAAATGGATAAAAAAGTACCGGGGCAGATATCGACTGTAGCCTTACGGGTGGCTACAGCAGGGAGTGCCGGTTTTCCCATGAAAATATGGTTGGCGACAGTTCCGGCAAATAAAACCACATGGGATGCCACTGCCGACAATTTGGATTGGGCGGTTTTGACGCAAAATGCAACATTGGTATATGATGATGTTTTCCGTTTTGCTACAACGGGTTGGAATGATATTTCGTTAACGAATATGTTTAATTATAATGGGACGGACAATCTGGTGGTACTATTTGAACAGAATTGTACAGGCACTTCCTGTGGTAGCTGGATGTCCACCTATTCGCAGTATTATTATTCAACAACACAAACAGAAAGGCTATGGTATAAATATTCAGATAATGCTGCCCCAACGGCAAGTTCAACCTTATATCGGTATGCCTACCGTCCGGATTTACGTATAGGTGTTATTGGAACCACTGATTCTGTTACAGTGGCAATGCATTCCATTAATATGTCGGATACGGCTGTAATATCCCCTATGACGATGCTCCCTGTTGTCGCGACTATTAAAAATAAAGGATCGTTAAATTTAGCATCGACAGTAGTATCTTATTCCGTTAATAGCGCTGCCCCTATATCCAAAAACTGGTACATTACTCCGGGTTTGCCATGGGATTTTAACTATCAGGATACGGTAGGCTATTATACTCCCAAGGTAAACGGCTTTGATACGTTGGTTGTATGGGTCAGTTCCCCTAATGGACAGATAGATGTTATAACCTGGGATGATACCTTAACAAAGGTCGTCTACAGTAGCACTGATATGTTTGCCAAATTTGTTAACTCTCCTGCTGATACGGTATATTCAACAGGGCCTTACGAGATAAAGGTAAAGATATCTACACTATCGGGAACGCCCGTTAATCAGGTACCCTTACAGGTTGCTTGTACGTATGAAGGAATAACGACGAATGATATTTTAACCATGGCTTTAGACGCATCGGACAATTTATGGAAAACCAGTATTCCTCAGAAGCGTGCCGGTACGGATGTGGCTTATTCAATTAACCTGACAGATATTTTAGGCAATAATATACTGTTATCAGGCAGCTATCATATAAAATTATCTTGCGGTAGTAGCATTGCCGGAGTTGCGGATTTCCAATATACAGGAAATATGCAATCTGTAATGCTTTCCCCAGGGAAATATGAGTTAGAATGTTGGGGTGCAGAAGGCGGAGCTACCAATGGTGGGGGTGCTGCTAGTGGCATTTCCAAAATTGCAGGTAAAGGAGGTTATTCTGTAGGGACAATAACTTTAACATCGCGAACTACGGTATATGTTTATGTTGGTGGACAAGGACTTTCGCAAGCCATTTCGGCTCCCGGAGGATTTAATGGAGGAGGTAATTCTGGCGCAGGCGCAGTAATTGCATGCGGTAGCGGTGGTGGCGCATCAGATATAAGGCTAGGCGTAGATGATTTGTACGCAAGAGTTATCGTTGCAGGTGGCGGCGGTGCGGCAGGTTTTCAGGAATGTAATGGCTCTAGCGGCGTTATTTCAGGAGGTCATGGAGGAGGAACAACAGGGGGAACTCCTATAGCAGGTAGTTATGCTGCAAGGATAGGCCAGGGTGGCACGCAAATGGCCGGTGGTGCCGGTGGTGCCGAAACTTATGGAAATGGAAATCCGGGTAGTTTTGGTTTAGGCGGAAATGGAGCTGCAAGTGGCACTAGTGCTAACGGTGCCGGCGGCGGTGGTGGCTGGTACGGCGGTGGAGCAGGTGCTAATGGCTCTAATTGTGCAGCTGGCGGTGGTGGCGGATCCGGTTACGTCTATACCTTGGCAACGGCAAGTAATTATCCGGCAGGTTGTTTACTTCCTAATTCACATTACCTTGCCGATGCCCAAATTATGGGAGGGAACCAATCGTTTTTAGGTCCAGATACTATAAGCGAAGTAGGACATTCAGGAAACGGATATGTACGGATAAGAACCATATCCCTCTTCGGTGATTGTCCGGATTATGCCGCAGGAACCTATTCCATAGATATGCCTGATACGATAATGGTATCCCCTGCAGCATTTCCGGTAGTAGCAACCATACGCAATGCAGGTGTACTGGATATAGATTCGGCGATAGTGTCATATAGTGTTAACGGTTCTGTTCCCGTATCTAAAAAATGGTATTCTAATCCTGCCCTGCCGTGGGATTTCAATCATCAGGATACGGTAGGTTATTACGCTCCCAAGCTAAACGGCTATGATACGCTGGTAGTATGGGTGAGCTTACCCAATGGAGAGATAGACACCATAACCTGGGACGATACCCTGACAAAAGTCATCTACGGCACTGCCGACATGTTCATCGCATTTGTTAATCCCCCTGCCGACACGGTATTTGCAACAGGCCCTTATGAGATAAAGGCAAGGGTATCCACCTTATCGGGAACGCCTGTCACTCAGGTGCCTTTACATCTTGCCTATACACATGAAGGAGTAACTACCCATGATATATTATCCATGAACCTGGACGCAGCGGATAATTTATGGAAAACGATCATACCTCAAAAACGTTTTGGTACGGATGTGGCCTATTCCATTAACCTGACGGATCTTTTAGGAAATAATATACTGTCGTCGGATAGCTATTTTATTAAAAAGGTTTGCAGTGGTGGTAGAACCTGTGATACCAATTCGGTAGCATTGAAGTCTGTTAATTCTCCCGGAAACAGCGGGGAACCGGCGGCAATCCCTGTTCCGGTGCATGTGACCATCCTTAATAAAGGAATAGCCGATCTGGATTCCTGTTTCCTGAACTGGAGTTTAAATGGGGTGGTACAACCCGGAACAACGGTATATAAAGGGAAGCTGCTGGATGATTTTACCGACACAATTACCATCGGATACTATATTGCTGTGGCCGGCAAGCGGGATACTGTGGCAGCATGGGTAAGCATGCCCAACGGGCATCAGGATTCCACTACGAAGGATGATACATTAAGGGTTTCTCCTCTGGGATGCGCTTCTGTTCTTGCCGGAACATACCGGATAGGTCAGGGCGGGGCCTTTGCAAGCTTGGATGATGCCTTAACTTCAATACGTAATTGCGGGGTGAACGACCATATTACCTTAGAGTTGAAAGGGACAGATACAACGAATGTAAATTTAAGTAATATGTCGGATTATATGCGGGGTTATACCTTAACGATAACCTCGTACGACCATGATGCCGATAGCGCTGTTATTTATGTTAAGTCCGGTACAGGAATAACATTCAATAATACAAGTAATATCGTATTTAACAATATTACTATAGATGGAAGAAACAGCAACGCACATGTTGTGAGTTTTACAGCAAAGGCAGATAATATAGTATTTAATCATTGTAAGATTCTGGGTAGCCCTACTACAACAAGCGGTTATTATTGCTTTTATAAAACATCAGGTACGGGTATATTGAATAAATTGACAGTGAAAAACTGTATTGTTGACGGGGGGCATACCGGAATATATTTCTATGTAGGCAGTGGAGACCGTGCAGGAATCACCAACATCTATATAGACAGCAATAAGTTTATAAATCAATATCACACAGGAGTATAT
This sequence comes from Bacteroidales bacterium, assembly GCA_031553535.1. Lineage (GTDB taxonomy): Bacteria > Bacteroidota > Bacteroidia > Bacteroidales > WCHB1-69 > JAIROC01. The sequence goes on from JAVBLM010000017.1 coordinate 52,990, forward strand.
TGTTATTATGTATACCCCACTAGTATTTCTTATAATAGCATTGCTCCCCGTTCGGCCGGCCAGGGAACCACATGGTACGGCATTAATGTCTATGAAGGGCGCAGCCTGTCAAGCGGCAGTAAGATTGTAGGGAACAGGATACATTCGGATAATCCGGGAATAAGCAGTACCCTGTATGGAATGCGGACATATTATGTAGACAGTATGCTGGTGACAAATAATGAAATATATTTGCATTCATCGGCAAGTACGACGTATGGGCTTTATATAGATTATCCCAAGGGAGTTGATTATTTACATAACAGTATATTGCTCACAGGTACGGGTGGTTCTACATTTATAGCGGTTTATTGGTATACATACGAAAATACATCCTGGGATGCGACGATGAAGAATAATATTTTTATTGCCAATGGACCGAACGCAGCATACGCAATGTATTTAATTGCAAGTCCTGCGTCCTATGCTGCCAATCACAGGATAGATTACAATAATTATTATTCCTCGGGAACCAATATGGGTTATGCCGGTACGGCACGTACAGACTTGGCAGCTTGGCGATCGGCAGTTACCACCGATATTCATTCGGTAAATATATTGCCGGAGTTTACAGATGTAAGCAGCAGCCTGATATTGGATAATTATACTTCCGTATTTTGTCCGCGGCTTCCGGGATGTACCGATGATTTACTCAAGGCTCCAAGGAGGTCGACTACTTCAATGGGGGCTTATACGATGCCGATTTCGAGTTTTGACTTGATGAATTTAGCTGTTACCAACGTACCGGCTACCGTGGTAAAAGGCCAAACCGTTACAGTAAAAGTGAATGTTATTGGTTTGGGTGATACGCTTATCCGGAATGCAACTTTTGGATGGTCTCTCAATGGCGTTACACAAACACCACCGCCCACCCATACTTTCGCACCAGTCTTAAATACGTTTCAAACGGCAGAAATAACCATAGGTACTTTCGCCGCACAGGATACGGTAACAGATATTGTAGTTTGGATAGATCAGGTTAACGGCAAAAAGGATGATAACAGATACAACGATACAGCAAATTTCACACTTGTTAGAGTTCCTATGATAGAATTCATGGCTCCTTTTGTAGAGGATACTATTTTTCAGTTATCATTTGGTGTAAATGCGAGAATAAATAACGGTACGGGTGCGCCTGTTTCTATTCCTAAACTGTATATACAGACAACAGTAAATGGAAACTATCAATTATACGATAGTATTACCATGGTACGAAGCGGATCCGTCTGGTCGGCAACTGTTCCATCGCAATATTACGGCAGTAAAGTTGTTTATTCATTAACCGTATCCGATAATGTAGGAAATACCGAAACAATAACGGATTCTACCTATATAAAATTCAGTGGGAAGGTCACCAGCGGTGATATGACAGTACCGCAAACAGGAAGTAACAGTTATAGCATATGTGGAACCGTTTATCCTAATTTAGGACCTGCATCCGGAACCAGTGGGGGATATTCAAACAGTTGTAATGGATATTCGGTTATATATCCTGCATTTCCGGGTGTTCTGCTCCAGGTTTCGGGCAGTTTTGCAACAGAATCGTGTTGTGATTATGTACAGATATACGATGGGGTAGGAATTGGAGGAACAATGTTAGGAGAATACCGGGGGACGGGAACGATTCCTACCTTAACGTCAACAACCGGACCTATTACGATTAGATTTTATTCCGATGGGTCTGTTAATACAGCTAGTAATGCTAATTACACCGGCTTTGTTATCCAGGTCAATTGTTACGGGAGCACGCTGTATCCTGATAATCAGTTAGCTGTTTTTAATGTGGTTTCCCCTGTAAATAGCCTTGAGGAATTGTGTGAACCCGATAATGCTCCTGTAAAAATTGCTGTATCTAATCTGGGCGAAAATGATTACAATTTCGCTGCAAACCCCATAGAATTAGGAGCAAGGATTATCAACCCACTTGGACATGATACTGTTTACATAAGGAGAATAGCCGGCGGGACTTTAGTGTCCGGCAAAACGGATACAATGGAGATTGTACCGGCCATACCTGTTATGTATGCAGGATATTATGATATTAAAGCCTGGGTAAGTAGTCCGATAGACTATATTGTTTATGATGATACCATTCATTATACATACCTGTCCGGAAAAGTAGGGTTACCTGTAGACGAAGATTTTAGCGGAAGCAATCTACCTTCCCAGTTTGTACCCAAACTTCTTGTGGGGACAAATACTTGGACGCCTTATCAGCCCGATACCAATGTTTCCCCTGTTAAACCACAATTTGGTGCAGGAATGCTCCGTTTTGCAGGAACTGTCGGAACGATGGCTATATTAAGTACCCGTCAATTGGATATGCATGGAGCAGTCAATCCGAAGTTAGAGTTCTGGTATTTTCATGATACGGCCGTCTCCGTCAGGGATGAGTCTTATACGGATGTTAAGATTGTTGCCGATGGTGTTTCCTCAACGGTATTATCCGTTTCTAAAAAAGGCAGCACATATGGCTGGACACAATATACGGTGAATTTAAGTTCCTATGCAACCGCCCAATGTGTATTGATAGAATTTGTATCCACGAATGATAATAAATCGGGATTGCAATCCGAACAATATATCGACCGTATTATTATCACCTCCGACCAGGATCTGGCAATATCGGAAATCTTTATAACACCGGAAATAACCGCTTGTGATTTGAAGAATAAAGACGTATATGTTATTATTCGTGCGCCCATGGCCCAGGCGATTGATTTTTTACGTTACCCGACAGGCCTGACTGTAGATATTCCGGGTTATACAACTGTTAATTACCCTCTTCGGGGTATACTGAAAGGTAATAATTGGGATACGATTCTGATCGCTTCCAATATCAATCTGGTACCGGGTAAAAGTAATATAAGAGCATATCTGACTGTTCCTGTTGATAATAATCGTTTGAATGACACGGTAAGCCTTCCATTGGATATCAGTCCTTCGATTTCGGTAACGACACAACCCATATCAGGAGGAACTACGAGTTGCCTGGCAAAGGGTGGACAGATTCAACAGGAAGTGAAGGTAAAGAATACGGGCAATGTAGAAATTTCCGGAATAGAATTACTGCTGAATGTAATAACTTCTTCCCAACAAACCCTTACTAAATCAGTAGGGAGTTTGAATCCGGGAGATTCTGCTATTATCCTCTTCGATGTCTATACCGTTCCTGCCGATGCACAATACCAAGTACAGGTTGTAGGATATATGAGTTGCGATTCCGCTTTGGTAAACAGCAGCACTTCTGTCTCGGAATGTGTAGATATCCACGATCTTGCTATAACACAACTCCTAAGCCCTGACCCTCTGGACGGGGGAATCGATCAGGTGGGTTTAACCAAGGAAATAGAAGTTTCCTTAACAAATACAAGCGATATGACAAACTATCAACATATAGATATTACTACATTGATCGAGAATGAGAATGGTCAGGTACTGGCCAGGCATGAAGATATTATCCCTGTGATTAATGCCTTGGAAAGTAATAAGTCGTTTAAATTCATAGACAAGTACACCGTTCCTAACGAAGGAGTATATTATGTAAGGGTGTTTATAAGCAAAGTAGATAATTACCAGGAAAATGATACGATCTTGGTATCACGCAGTACGCAGAACAGATTACAAATAAGAGAAGATAATGTATTTACAATGAGACAGAATATTCCAAATCCGACGGATAACAGTACTATAATAAGGTATAGTGTTCCGGAATCAGGAGAGATTATCTTCCGGATCCATAGTATGAATGGTCAAATACTATATAATAGAATAATTCATTCGGAATCAGGAGATCAAAGTATCGAAATAAATACATTGGAATTATCATCCGGTATCTATATGTATTCGATGGAATATAAAGATCAACGTATAGTAAAACGCATGATTATAAAACGATAAATAAAAATCTTTTTCATTATGGCTACCCCTCCCCGGGGTGGCCTTTTTTTCTTTAAATCTGATGTTGATTGGAACGCAATTGTTAGGGTTAATCTTGTCTCTGCAAAAACTTTATTAACGCTGATAAATAAGATTTAAGTTATGAGTAAATGATATTCATTCACATCAGAAATCCTCCATTTTAGGATAAGTGTTAGAGTAAGTAAATAATCGAAAATTGATAGATTTTAGGCCAAATTCGCAGCAATTGTCAAATTACGTAGAAACAAAAAAAGCTAACAATCTTCCGATTATTAGCTTTCTTCCAGTGTTCCAGCTGGGATTCGAACCCAGGACCCCATCCTTAAAAGGGATGTGCTCTACCTGCTGAGCTACTGAAACTCCATTAATTTCGAGTTGCAAAGGTACGATAATTTTCAATATAAACAACTTTTTTATCCAAAAAAAGAAAAATACACTGTAATTTATTTATAATCATTATCTTATTTTATACCTGGGATGATACGATAAAATAGCATCTTCCAAATATTGACGGTCAATATGGGTATATATCTCTGTTGTAGTAATGGATTCGTGTCCCAGCATCATTTGTATTGCTCTCAAATCAGCGCCTCCCTCTAACAGATGAGTAGCAAAACTATGTCGAAATGTATGAGGGCTGATTGTTTTTTGAATACCTGCTTTTTCTGCAGCCTGTTTAATCATTGAAAAAACATATACTCTTGTTAATTGCTTCCCTCTTCTATTCAAAAAAACATAATCTTCATGCCCTTTTTGAATATGTAAATGAACACGAATATCCTTTATATATAAATTGATCAACTTAATTGCATAACGACCAATAGGAACAATACGTTGTTTATTCCCTTTTCCATGTACAAAAATGATATTATCTTTAAACCGGAGATTTGATAATTTCAAATTCACTAATTCGGAAACACGCAATCCACAAGAATATAATGTCTCAATAATTGCCTTATCCCTGAAATGTTCCGGCTTTGAAACATCCATTGTATTTTCAATCTCCTCAATTTCCTCAAAACTGAGTACCTGTGGTAATTTTCGCACTCTTCTGGGCGACTCTACCAACTCCAATGGATTATAGCTTATTAGGTCTTCATATAATAAATATTTATAAAAAGATTTTATCCCCGATAAACAACGCGCTTGTGAATTTTCACTCATCTGTTTTTCTTCATTCAAATAATTCACAAATTTCTGAATGTTTTCCATTTTTAACTCGACAGGATCAGGTATTTGAACAAAATCTTTCTGCAAGTATTCCTGAAGTAATTCCACATCATGCAAATAGGCAAATAATGTATTATTGGATAGGGACTTGTCTACCAATAAAAAATTCTTAAACCCGAGAAGTGCATCTTCCCAATTCATTGTTTAGAATCCGATAATTGTAAATTCCGTACGTCTGTTTAAAGCCCGTCCTTCCGGAGTATCGTTGGTTGAAATAGGCTTGTCAAAACCATATCCGGCGTGAGTCATTCTGTTTGAATCTATTCCTTTGCTTACCAAATAATCAAATACGGCTTTTGCCCTGTTTTTGGATAAAGTGGCATTGTGCTCTTTACTTCCAATATTATCTGTGTGTCCACTGATCTCCACTTTCATTTGAGGATTTTGTTTCATAAGGGTAACCAAACGATTTAGTTCCACTTCCGATTCAGGTTTCAATTCCGATTTATCCGTATCAAAGAATACATTTTTCAATACAATACTTTCCCCCAATTCTATCCGCTTCAATGCAATATCCTTTTCGTAAGGAACCATCTTTGAATACTCTCCATCTATTTCAAAATTCTCGGAATAAAATAGATAGTGTTCTTTTGTAGCATTTAAAGCGTAATGACTGTTTGTAGGGATACAAACCAGAAATTCTCCTGTCATAGGGTCGGAAGAAGAAGTAACAACTACTTTATTTGTCTTCAAGTCAATTACTTCAAATAATGCCTCTAAGGGTTTTTCATCCTTACTATCAAAAATTCTCCCTTTAAAATAAGTAACCGGTAAAGGTCGCCGGGATTCAGGCAATTCAAACCAATAGAGATCCAATCCTCCGAATCCACCTTTTTTATTGGAAGAAAAAAAGGCTTTATCTCCTTTTGCATTTACTATTAAATTAAATTCATTAGCAATTGTATTCATAGGATAGCCCATATTTATCGGCTCGCCCCATGTTCCATCTTCCTGTAAGATACTGTAAAATATATCTTCTCCACCCATACCCCGATGTCCGGTTGAGGCAAAATAAAGTGTAACCCCATCAGGATGGAAAAAAGGAGAAATTTCATCTTTCATCGTATTGATCGGAGCACCTAAATTAACAGGTTCACTAAAAACACCTTCTTCCAGCATGGTTGTTTTCCATATGTCAATATTTCCCAATCCTCCGGGACGATTACTCGCATATAAAATAGTTTTCCCATCTGCTGAAAAAGTAGGTTGAGATTCCCAATAACGTGTATTAACAGGCTTTCCAAAGTTTTGAGGTTTAGACCATACTTCTCCTATTCTTTTCGACCAATATAAATCACAACTCCCCATACCATCTTCTCTATCACAACCTGTAAAAATAAGATACTTTCCATCAGGAGAAATACATTGCGCTCCTTCATTATAAGAAGTATTAATCGGCCGCCCTAAAGGCCTACGTTTTGCCCACTCACCATCAACTTTTTTACTCACATAAAAATCCTCCTCTTCCTTGCAATTCGGACATTTGGTCCGACTATCGGCAGGACGACGGACTGTAAAAATCAACTCCGATTCATCTGCTGTTAAAGTAGGCAGGTATTCCGACCAAGAAGAATTAATATTCTTTCCCATATTTTGAGGACTAATCGACAATGAATCCGCCATCATTTTTGCTCTCCATAAACAAAGTTCATAGCTACTATAAACTCCTTGGGTCTTATTCCCATCCGGACGTTTAATAAAAAAAGTTTCAAAATATATGACTGCCTGAGCAGGATCTCCACAATTCATAAATTCATATCCTGCGGAAAGATATATTTTAGCAGGATGATCGGCATCTATTTCAAGCGCTTTTTTATAATATAAACAAGATTGTTCACAATCTCTCGAAAGAGAATACCCTTCGGCAATCAAAATGTAAGCATCTACAAAAGAAGGATCTTCCTTTATAGCAAGCTTAGCATATGTTATAGCTTCTGTAAAGTTACGATTGGAAAGTTCTTTATATGCTTTCTTAAATTCTTTAATTGCTTTTTTATTTGTCGAAGTAGAAACCGTTTGAGTATAACAATGATTTACAAATAAACAAAAAATCAAACTTAAGAAAACATACCATCTTTTCATTTTTCTTTTTTTAATGTTGAATAAATAGTTTTTTAAAAACAATACCTTTATCCGTCAACAATTCTATGATGAAAACGCCTGAAGTTAAATCACCCACATTTAAATCTACCATTGATGAATTTATATTTGCAGATCTAATCCGTTGTCCGTTAACAGCATATATTTTATATGAGTGAATTTGTGTATTCGCTGCTATCCGAACAATATCATTTGCAGGATTCGGGGAAAGTAAAATATTTATTATTTCTTGTTCAAAACGTATTGTATTTACATTCTCATAAGGATCATATCCATTAAGTACTTCAATACCTGTCCCAAGAGGATCCAGCCAATAATCCAAACGATTGCTATCGGGGCTGTTTCCATTTGTCCATGAATATGAAACTTTACCAAACAAATCATACCCGTCATTAGGCAAACTTCCATTGCATTCTGCTATTCCACCTTCCAATTGCCCGATTATTTGTTCCAATACATTAAACAAGGCAGATCCTGAAGAACCTCCTTGCGTTGTTCCCGAGTCCCAATATGTAACCTCCCAATGTGTATTTTTAGGGTATGAAGGATCTTCATCTTCCCAATTCGAACTATCCAATAATTTATTGTCTTTGGATATTTTTTTCAGGTCCCCGTTAGGATGGTGAATACAAACAGCACCTGCCACCGCAATATTTCGTCGATCCCATCCCGCATAATAAGGAAGGGAATCTTTGGGAGGAATATTATTTAATAATAATAAAGCAAAATCGGAATGAGGGTGTTTTGCCAACAAAGTAGCTCCATTGATTGAATAGGATGGCTTCGCCGTACTCTCTCCACAACCTGTTGATTCGTAATTAAAAACAAATACAAACTGAGATGGGTTAGAAGTCATACAATGATTTGCCGTTAAAAAATAAGGTTTCCCATCTTGAGCGGTATTGTTAATCAATGTTCCGGAACAATGTGCACTCCCCCCTCTCAAAATCAATGCAACTGCTCTCTTTGCATTCGGATACATGCTTCCGATACTACAATTTACATCCATATTGCATTTTTCTGAACTGCCATAGATTCCTCGTTTGAAAAAGAAGTCCTTATATCCATGAACTACAGTTGAAAGATTTAAAATCCCCAAACCCTGATCTTGCGAAGCTTCATAATATTCCAGCACGATAGCATCCCCAGGCAATAACGATGTGGCAAAATTTCCCCACCGGTTATTATTTTCTCCCGTAAATGATCCTATAACATATGATTTATCTTCAGTATAAATGAAAAGATTGGAAAATGGAGGAATATAAAAGCTATCAAAAAGTAAATTTAACGAATATGCTCCCATAGATTGTATTCCCAACCTCCATAGTCGGGCACCATTAGATAATGTATCCCATAAGCCGGCATTTTCCAAACTGTAATCTACATCTATTTCTTTCCCGAAAATAAACCCTTCTTCTTTTGTGGGAATAACTTCCTCTTTCAATAGTATTTCATTATCCAAGTACGATAAGAATTCCATATTAAGTGGCGATAAGGATATGCTTTTCTTAAAGCTATATGGTCTTCCTCCATGACCGATTTGTGCCGATGCAGAAAAGAATATCCCTAAAAAAAAGCCAATGAAAATCGTTATTTTACAACTTTTATACATAACTTCTGTTAATAAATAATATCAAACTAAAAGCAGCTATACGTCTTTTCTTCTTGTGAAAAGAATGCTATTTCAGAATGTTTAATTCTTTCGCTACTTTAGTAAAGGCATTAATTGCCTTATCCAATTGGTCTGTTTCATGTGCGGCCGACAGCTGAACGCGAATGCGTGCCTGATCTTTGGGAACAACCGGATAGCTAAACCCGATTACATAAATACCTTCTTCCAACAAACGATCGGCAAATTTACCCGCCAAAGCAGCATCATAAATCATTACTGCACAAATAGCAGATTGTGTAGGTTTTATGTCAAATCCTGCAGTTTTCATTTTGGCAATGAAATAGTCTGTATTTGCATGGAGTTTATCCTGTAATTGATTTGTTTCATCCATCATCTCAAACATACGGATTCCAGCGGCTGCAACCATAGGAGGGATAGAATTAGAAAATAAATAAGGACGTGAACGTTGACGGAGCATTTCAATAATTTCTTTTTTCCCTGTAGTAAATCCTCCTATTGCTCCCCCGAAGGCTTTCCCTAATGTTCCGGTAATAATTTCAACTTTTCCCCTGCAATCATGCAATTCCGTTACTCCCCGACCTGTTTTTCCTACAACACCGGCAGAATGACTTTCATCAACCAAAACCATTGCGTCATACTTGGCAGCAAGATCCATTATTTTTTTCATAGGAGCAACATTTCCATCCATAGAAAAAACACCATCGGTGACAATTAAACGAAAACGACATTTTTGTGCATCCTGTAATTGCTTTTCCAAGTCTGCCATGTCTGCATTGGCATAACGGAACCGTTGCGCTTTACACAAACGAACACCATCAATTATAGAAGCATGATTTAATGCATCGGAAATAATTGCATCTTCTTCTGTTAGAAGAGGCTCAAAAACTCCTCCGTTAGCATCAAAACAAGCGGCATATAAAATGGTATCTTCCGTACCGAAAAACTTGGCAATTCTTCCCTCTAATTCTTTATGTAAATCGGATGTTCCACAAATAAAACGAACAGAGGCCATTCCATAACCACGGTCTTGCAGGCATTTGATTGCAGCATTTTCCAATTCCTTATTATTGGCTAATCCTAAATAATTATTGGCACAAAAATTCAATACTTCTTTCCCTGTGTTAATTTTTATTTTTGAGGATTGGGAAGAAACCAAAATACGTTCATTTTTATATGTTCCGGATGCTTTTATTTCTTCTATTTGTTGTGTAAGATGTTTTTGAAATTTGTCGTACATATTTATTTATTTTATAATTAACGTTTAAATTGATTTTACAAAGGTAACATTTTTGAAATTAAAATAATACATAATATACAAAATATATTTGCCTTATTGGAGTCGTCAAAGGTTGAAAAGATATAACAGGCAGGATGCAGAAAGGGAAACACCGTCATAGGTAATGCCCATGATAAGAAATTAAACCGAAGGAAATGACAGCAAGCATCTTCTTTTTTACCTCTAAATAGACTGGCTTTGCTGCTTTTCGGGTTGCCGAACCCGTTGGGTTTCATCCTGCCAATGACACTTTTTTGTTTCTTCAATACATCACTGCCATTACCTGCTCCCATAACGGATAATCGGCCAGTTGACCAGTTGACGAATTGAAAATTAATTCTCCGTAATTAATCCCATTGAGACATTTTGCCAGATTATAAATGGTTGCGGTTTCCCTGTCATGGAATTTTCCGGACATCTTTCTATATGGATCCGTAAGTATTTCCAGCTCTTTGGCAGCGCTTACCTCTTTCGGTTCGGGGTGACAAAAATGGGATGCTCTTCATTATAAAGAGGGAAGGGATGGAATTATCGGCAGCCCGGATTCCGTAAATCTACCCTGTCCGTTGATGTGAGGCAGCCTAGATTCCGTGATTCTACCTTGTCCGCCGGCGTCAGGCAGCCTAGATTTCGCGATTCTACCTTGTCCGTCGGCGTCAGGCAGCCTAGATTCCGTGATTTTACCCTGCCGGTTGACGTGTAATAGCCCGGATTTGAGGAATCTTCCCTGTTGTAAAACTTGCAACAGCCGGGATTTTACAGCCCCCCCTTATTGCCGGTTTGTTGCAGTTCTTCCCTGACGTAGCGCTTCCCTGCTGAAATCCTCCAAAAGCATTCCTGCGACTTAAAATACCTGCCGATATATTCAGGATACCTTTTATTCCGGCTGTGCGGCAGGAAAAAATTCCCGCAAGGGAAGAAACGAATACCTCCTCCCGCCCTGTTCTCGAAGGTCGGAAGATGATTTTGCCTGTTTCTCTGTTTCATAAAGATATCCATGTAAAACCTTTTAAAGATACGGTGAATCGTATACCTGATTCTACCTGCAAATACATAACCAAAATATGAATGGATTATTTTGACTTATACAATTGCGAGGAGGAACAATGAAGCGTCCGAATGCGAAGCAGGCGAAAGCATCGAAACGAAATGAGATGATCTCTCTTTATTTTATCTTTTGACAACTTCTGTAATAAAAAATAAAATCCTCCTCTGTTCGGCTTAGGTTTCAGAGTGTTGTTATGCAACCGGAGAAATATCAAAATTATATAATAGGGACTTATGTCAAAGAATGGAAAAATGTTACAGAAATGTTTAGCATGACCTTCTCCATTCGATTGCATATTTGGAAATAACTCCCTACAAGCATAAATATCCGGCTTAGTATTTGCATAAAATAATATACCTTTGTATTATTTTAGAATCAAAAGAAATATATGATAGAAGACATAATCGATATTAACCCAAAAGATCTTGTTGATATATATGGAATTAACAATGAAAATATTGAATTATTAAAGCGATCTTTCCCTCATTTAAGAATTACGGCACGGGGAGACCAGATTCGTGTTATGGGACAGGAAGAACAAATTGAAGAGTTCCGTGATTTATTCTCCTTGTTTCTCCGGTTATACGAAAAATATGGCCGCATCACAGAAAACGATATTGTAAATTTGATTGATGATAAAGAACATTTCCGGCAAACGTTAGAATCAGGGGAAAAACGTGAAGATATTATCCTGCACGGAAGAGACGGACGGATTATCCGGGCAAGAACTCCAAACCAAATAAAAATGGTTAAAAGCATTGCCGCAAATGATATGATCTTTGCCATCGGCCCTGCCGGAACAGGAAAAACATATACAGCCGTAGCATTGGCAGTTAGAGCACTAAAGGATAAGGAAATAAGAAGAATAGTATTAACACGTCCCGCTGTAGAAGCCGGTGAAAACCTGGGATTTTTGCCGGGGGATCTCCGGGACAAGTTAGATCCTTATTTACAACCTCTTTATGATGCATTGCGGGATATGATCCCTCCGCAGCGTTTATTAAGCTACATAGAGGATAAAACGATTGAAATTGCTCCCCTGGCATTTATGAGAGGACGAACGCTTGATAACGCTTATGTTATCCTGGATGAAGCGCAAAACGCAACCTCCACCCAATTAAAAATGTTTTTGACACGTATGGGGAATAATGCAAAATTCCTTATTACCGGAGATATAACACAGATCGATTTACCCCGGCATCAATCTTCCGGTCTTTTACAAGCTACCCATATTTTACGTGATATCAAGGGAATCGATATTATACAACTTGATACCAGAGACGTAGTCCGCCATCGATTGGTAACCTCTGTTATTAATGCGTACGAAAAACTCAAAGAAGGCAATAATAACGGATAGAGAACGTTTTATAGAAACATTTACATATCCATGCAAAGATATTTTTTCGTATTCTTATTAAGTATATGTTTCTCATTTTCCCATGCTCAAACCGGAGGAGATGAAGTATATAATTTTCTGAACTTACCGGTTTCCGCAAGGGTATCGGCAATGGGGGGGAAACTTTTTTCCGTCCGGGACAATGAGCCTGCATTGGCAATAATGAATCCGTCTATGCTTAATCCGTCTATGAGTATGGGAACGTCTCTCAATTTGGTAGATTATTTTTCCAATGCACTTTACGGACATCTTAATTATATCCAATCCTTCCAAAATATCGGAACCTTTGATTTAGCTTTTAATTTTGCATCCTTTGGCTCTTTTCAGGGATATGATATCTATGGAAACGAAACGGGAAAATTCACCGCAGCAGATTTTGCAGTAATAATGGGTTATGGGCGGGAATTTGTCGACAGCATGTTCTCTCTGGGAATGAATGTAAAGTGGATATTTTCCAAGTATGAAAGCTACTTTTCCGCAGGTCTTGGAGTAGATTTTGCCGCTTCTTATTACTCTATTCCCAAGAATCTTTCATTGACGCTATTGATTAGCAACGTAGGAACCCAATTCAAAAGTTTTGCCGGAGCCCGGGAAAAGATACCTTTTGAAATACAGTTGGCTTTCTCACAACGGCTAAAACATCTTCCTGTCCGGTATAGCATTACTTTGCAGCATTTACAAAAATGGAATTTATCCTATAACGATCCGACCGATCCGTATGCAACTATTGATGCAACAACAGGGGAAGTGGCAGAAAAACCAAAAGGCCGCCGGTTTGCAAATAATTTGTTCCGCCATATTGTTTTCGGATTGGAAATAATTCCGGTAAAATACATATCTTTACAAATATCATATAATTATAATGTACGCCAAGAAATGAGAGCATATGAAAAACCGGGATTTGTCGGATTTGCCTATGGTGTTGGAATACATGTTTATCATTTCGACTTATACTATGCCCGTAATCATAACAATCTGGCATCTACCCCCAATCATTTTACATTATCAACAAATATCGGAGCTTTATTGAAAAAAAATAAATAATCTATGTATATTCTTTTGGAAATAATAAAAATTACGCTTCCTGCATTGATCGTGGCTTGTATAGCCTATCTTGTGATAAAAAGCACATACGAGAAAGAGTTAAAAAAACAAGTACTGGAATTAAAATACAATTCCAAACAGGTAATAACACCTATTCGCTTACAAGCCTACGAACGGCTGGCTTTACTTTTGGAGCGCATGAAGCCGGATAGTTTATTGTTGCGAAATTCCGGGAATAATCTTTCTGCTACCCAATACAGAACAATTCTACTTACCTCAATTCGTAGTGAGTTTGAGCATAATTTATCCCAACAAGTTTATGTATCAAGTGCCTTATGGGAAGTAACCAAGAAGGCAAAAGAAGAAATCTCAAAGGTTATTAATTTGGCAGCAGGAAAAGTAGGTGTTGATGCTTCCGGATCGGATTTGGCGGCTAAAATCCTGGATATCTATATGGGAATAGATCCGTTACCTTCCGACATCGCATTGGAATTACTTCGAAATGAAATAAAAGAATTATACTAGCCAGATGCAAAAAGATACAAAAAACAACCATCTTATCTACGGCATTCGTCCGGTAATCGAAGCCATTAATAATGATAAGGAAATAGATAAGATTATCCTTCAAAGAGGAGCAAGCGGGGAAAACTTCAAGGAATTGTTTCACTTAATCCGGCAACGGAACATCCCATTCCAATATGTGCCGGCAGAACGACTTAACAGATATACCCGGGGAAATCATCAGGGGGTTGTATGTTTCACTTCATCTGTCACATATCAAAATATATACGATATATTACCTATATTGTATGAAGAAGGAAAAACACCCTTTTTATTGGCATTGGACAAAATAACAGATGTTCGAAATATGGGAGCAATTGCCCGAAGTGCAGAATGTGCCGGAGTGGATGCCATTATAGTTCCCTCAAAAGGAAGTGCGCAACTAAATGAAGATGCGGTAAAAACATCTGCCGGAGCTTTGCATACAATCCCGATTTGTCGGCACGATAGATTTCACGAAGCGCTTATATACCTCAAAGAAAGTGGAATAGAACTTGTAGCTTGTACTGAAAAAGCCAATGATCTTTTTTACCAACATACGTATTCAAATCCTACATGTATTCTTATGGGAAATGAATACGAAGGTATTTCTCCTCAGTTTTTATCTCTTTGTGATAAGAAAGTCCGCATACCAATGGTGGGAAGTATAGAATCATTAAATGTTTCCGTTGCAACCGGAATTATGCTATTTGAAGTACTGAAAAATCGTTTGGAAGAATAACTAATAGAAGTTACACAAGTTAAATGACATTACAGAAATAATGATTTATCACTAACTATTAATCATTATTTTTGGTTTCTTTAGGGGATTCGAAAGAAGCGACAAACCTGGATAAGGATTTATAATAAAATAATATCATCGCAAATAAACCAACAGTTATACTGCTATCAGCAATATTAAAAACTGCCGGAAAGAAATTAAAACTGGAGTCCCCCCAGATAGGGAACCAGCTGGGAAAATTTATTGTAAACAAATCAAACTGGAACATATCCACTACTTTCCCTTGTAAAATAGGGGCATATCCTCCGCCCTCAGGAAAAAGGGTTGCCACAGGACCAAGATATTCGCTGGCACTAAATATCCTGCCATAAAACACACAATCGAAAATATTTCCCACGGCACCTGAAAAAACCAAGGCTGTGGTAATTATCAGACCCCATGAAACATTCTTTTTCAACATTTTATAGATCACCCATCCAATACACACGGATGCAATGATACGGAACAAGCTCAATATTAATTTTCCCCAAAAGCCACCAAAGAAAACCATGCCGAAAGCCATCCCTTCATTTTCAATAAAATGTAATTTAAACCAAGAACCTATCAAGTTAATTTCCTGGCCTAAAAACATATTCGTCTTAACCCAGAATTTTAGAATCTGGTCTAAAACAAGAATGACAACAATAAGCGAAATAACAATGGCAGATCTTTTTTTCACTCTTTTGCGAAATTTAGCTCTTTTTCTTTTTCTCGTTTATTTTTGCATCATACGATAATGTAGCATGAGGAACACTGCGTAATCTCTCCTTAGGAATAAGATCTCCGGTTTCACGACATACCCCATATGTTTTATTTTCAATTCGGATTAATGCTGCTTCCAGATTCTTAATATACTTTTCCAAACGAGCGGCTAAACGTCCATTTTCTTCCTTAAATAGTGTTTGCTGCCCTTCTTCCAAAAGTTTAAAAGACGGAGATGTGTCCGCAATATCATTTCCGCTACTACCACTAACAGCATCTACAAACAATTTCATATCTAGACGTGCCTTTTCAAGCTTTTCTAATATAAGCTCTTTAAACTCTTGTAATTCTTCATCCGAATACCTTTTATATTCTTTCTCTTCCATGACAAACCTCCTTAATATGTTAACAAAAAAACACAATATAATAATGTCTTTCAACAAAATATTTATATTGTTTCTGACCTCAAAGTTACAACAAAAAACGACAGGAATTATACTTTATTGTTACTTTCTTATAATTGACTGTATATCAATTCGTAAATTCCTTAAATATATTTAAATTTCACCATAAAATATAAAAAATAATGTGATGAACATATACCACATACATCAATTATAGAATAGCAATAGAAAAATGTATGATTAAGCAATTTTATATATGCCGAATTGGTATGTTAATTTTAAAATATAAATGAAAAGTTAAGAGATAATCGACAAAACGCTATCTTTGCATAATATAATTGTTTAATCATGCAAAACAAAAATGCTATTATTGAGGTTTGCGTTGACTCAATTGATTCCTCACTTATTGCTCAATCTGCAGGAGCTTATCGGGTAGAATTATGTAATAATCTTTCAGAAGGAGGAACCACTCCCTCTTTTGCTCAAATAGAAATAGCGCGAAAACTTTTAACCATACAATTATATATACTTATCAGGCCTCGCGGAGGGGATTTCTTATACAATGATATAGAATTTGAAACAATAAAATCGGATATTCATCTATGTGGAAAAATCGGGTGTAATGGAGTCGTTATCGGCATGTTAAATGAGGATGGGGCCATCGATTACAACAGATGCCGGGAGTTGGTCAGGGTTGCTCATAATTATTCGATGGGCGTTACCTTTCATCGTGCATTTGACCGATCGGCCGATCTATTCCAAAGTTTGGAAGATATTATTGACCTGGGTTGTGAGCGTATTTTAACTTCAGGAGGCAGAAATACCGCTGTAGAAGGGATATCGATAATCAAACATCTGGTAGAAAAAGCAGATGGAAGAATTCACATTATGCCCGGATCGGGTATTGCACCGGAAAATGTTTCCGGATTAATGAAAGAAACAAAAGCACGTGAAGTTCACGGAACATTCCGAAGCCTGTATCATAGTCATATGAAATATAAAAATACCGATTTGAAAAACATTGAGGAAGAATATAGTATATGGCTTGCCGATGCACAAAAGATAAAGCAAACAATTCAAATTATAAATAAGATAACTGTCTAAATTCAAATAAATGAAAACAATATACAAACCTGTTTTATCTATTTTATCATTAATCTTATTAACCACATCCTGCAACGAAAAAGAAACCCATTTCTTAACCGACGCTACTTATCGTCAACAAGTTCATGAACAATTCTTAAAACGTCAAGACGAAGCCAAACATCGAAATGAAGTTCTGTTTTCTATACTTGAAAGAGAGAGTTTATCTTTGGAGCAAAAAGAAGCGCTGGAATTTTTGTATGCTTATATGCCATTATGTGATTTGGCGGATTATAATGGAGATTTCTTTCTTAAACAAGTAGATGCCGCTTTCAACGCCCGGGATTATTTCCATTGGGGTAAAACCATTCCTGAGGATATCTTTCGTCATTTCGTATTGGTCTATCGTGTTAATAACGAATACCTGGATACTGCCCGACTGGTTTTTTTTGAGGAGTTAAAGGAACGCATAAAAGACATGACGATGGAGGAAGCGGCACTGGAAGTAAATCACTGGTGTCATGAAAAGGTTACATATCGTGCCACCGACGGACGTACTTCCGCACCCCTGGCATTGGTACGTACTTCATGGGGACGTTGTGGAGAAGAATCAACTTTTACCGCCACCGCATTACGGGCTGTGGGGATTCCTGCACGTCAATGCTATACTCCACGCTGGGCACATACAAACAGTAATCACGCTTGGGTAGAAGTATGGATTAACGGACAATGGCACTATATGGGTGCCTGTGAACCTGAACCCGAACTGAATGTAGCATGGTTTACAGCTCCTGCTAAACGGGGAATGATGGTGCATACCAACGTCTTTGGCCTCTATACCGGACCTGAAGAGAAAAATTTCGAAAGCCCGTTGTATTCCAGGATCAATTTATTAGCAAATTACGCACCTACCCGTCAGGTTAAAGTGAAGGTAATAGATGAAAAAGGGCAACCTGTAAGCGATGCAACTGTAAAGTTTAATGTTTACAATTATTCCGAACTATATCCTATCACAGAAAGCATGACCAACGCCGATGGGCTTACATCCATTACTTCCGGAATGGGAGACCTACTTATCTGGGTAAACAAGGACGATTTATCCGGATATAAGAAATCATCTCCTGAAGATGAGATGGTAACAATAACAATAGAAAACTCTTCCGGTAAGATATTCGATGAAACGTTCACAATGAACCCTCCCCAGGAGCAAAAGATCAAAGAACTATCTTCTGAAAAAATAGCAGCAAATACGATTCGTCTTGCCTATGAAGATTCTATTAGGAATGCATATATGAATACATTTGCAACCGAATCGTATGCCTGTGAATTAGCTGAAAAGATGAAGTCAAACAAAAACGAAATGTGGAAATACCTACAGTTAGCTCAAGGCAACTGGCGTGAAATCGAAGCCTTTATTAAAGACAATAAAGATAATCCGCGTTTATTTCCGTTTTTATCCTCATTACTGGAAAAAGATTTACGCGATACTCCGTCAGAATACCTAAACGATCATATACAAAATGGAGGAAAATCATCTTCTGGTATTCCCGAAGATATATTTGTCACGAAAATACTTTCTCCCCGTATTGCTCTGGAATTGATCAAGCCCTGGAGAAGCTTTTTCCAACAAAAAACAATCGCAGAAGAGATAGCCGGGACCAATCCTAGTGTAAACCATATTATCGATTACATTGAGAGAAACATCCAAATCAAGAATGAAGAAAACTATTATAATTGTTTAATCACTCCTCGTGGTGTTTATGAATTGAAAATAGCGGACAGCCGTTCCCGTGATGTATTCTTTGTTGCTGTCTGTAGGAGTTTATCAATAGCTGCTCAAGTAGATGAAGCAACCGGAAAACCCCAATATTACCAAAATGGGAAGTGGAACGATGTGATTTTTGACAAAGAATCCACCATAGAAAAAAGTGATATTTCCAAAGCTAAACTTACGCTTTCTAATGCCAAGACTAATGTAATAAAACCTGAATATTCAACCCATTATACGCTGGCATATTTTAAAGAAGGTGATTTTCGAACGTTAAACTACAGAAACAACCCTGTATTAGCCACTTATCCTTCCACCTTGGATTTGGATGAAGGCTATTACCGTTTAATAACGGGAAGCCGTGCAAACGATGGTTCCGTGACTGTTCACAGCGACTATTTCGAGTTAAAACAGGGCAAGCCACATTCAATAACCCTGCAACTTCCTGAAATTGTAGGAAAAATATTTGTACAGGGAAGTATAGACATGAATACGGTTGTTACGCTGGAAAACAATGATAAAAAGTCATTGAAAGAACTTGCCAATGGAAAAGGATTAATGCTTTGCTTTGTTGACGTGGGAAAAGAACCATCCAAACATATATTACAGGATCTTCCCCAACAACAAAGTGCACTTGAGCGATGGAATGGAGGAATTTTATTGGTAACCCCTGATGACAAACTCAATAATGCTTTTCATGCTTCCGCGTTCAGGAATTTACCAAAGCAAACTACCTGGGGGGTTGATAACCAACGTGCCTTATTAAAAACAGTTGCAGAAACATTGCAAATCAATTTTAACGATAACTTTCCTTTAACGATTTACTTGTCAACAAATGGGGGTATTTTATATTATTCCGTAGGGTATCGAATCGGTATCGGAGAAGACATACTGAAAACAATTCATTTAGAGAAAGAAAGTTTGATCTCAAAATAAAAAGTGAATACAGTAGAACTTTGACAGAAAGGAAAGGATTATGAGGCATTTTCTTTCTACCCATTGTATATGTTCTATTACTTTTATTATCAAAAAGAGCGGAAGTGCGGTTACCTTTTGTATTGATGGACAGTTTAGCGCCCACAATGTTCGCCG
Organism: Bacteroidales bacterium; assembly: GCA_031553535.1. GTDB lineage: Bacteria > Bacteroidota > Bacteroidia > Bacteroidales > WCHB1-69 > JAIROC01. Next base: position 73,047 of record JAVBLM010000017.1, read on the forward strand.
CTCAGCAGTCATGACGCGTTAACAGTATGTTTTAAAATTTTATAGTTTGATATAAAGAAAGATAATTGTAAACTTTGTTAAAACAGTAACTAAAAATTCCTACGATGGTAAACACAAAGAAAACACGGTCAGAGAAAGTCGAAATAACTTCGGCTTCTGAAAAGGATAACATTTATAAAAACAAGAATTCTTTCTCAAACAAACGCTATACAAAGCAAGAAGAAAAAATGAATGTACTTACCCACTGGATAGGTACTATTATTGTGAGCCTGGGATCAGGTTGTCTTATAACGCTAAGTGCATTGACAGGTTCTGCTGTAAAAATTGTCTCTATGTGTATATTCAGTTTCAGCATGATAACACTTTACTGTACTTCTACACTCTACCATTTCGCCGAAAACGAAAATACAAAAAAGAAACTTAGAGTATTAGACCATTCTTCTATTTATCTTCTGATAGCGGGTACATATACACCGTTTTTGCTGATTAACTTAAAGGGCACTACAGGTATAGTACTTTTTATAATTGTGTGGAGTATGGCTCTTTTAGGAACAATAGCCAAAATATTTTTATTAAATAAATTCAAAAAGATGTCCATCGTGATTTATCTGGTTATGGGCTGGCTTATTATTTTTGTATTAAAGCCGATGATTAACACAACAAGTGTAACAGGTCTTATTTTCATTGCTTTAGGAAGTTTGTTTTATTCCGGCGGAATCTATTTTTATATACGTAAAGATAAGGAATTTTATCACGGTATATGGCACATTTTTGTTTTACTGGGGACTATTATGCTTTTCTTCGCGGTTTTGTATGGCTCTTTACTTCCGATAAAGCTCATGTAGGGTTCAGTCTTTTCCAATTTAATGAATCATTTATTATTTGATGTTTCGAATCAAAATTGTATTTTTGCGTATCAAATTGCATCAATAATATTAAGTATGGAAAATAAATATTCTTATGTAACGAAACTTGACATCTTGTTCAAGCATTTGGAACGGATTGACGTTCCGAAAATGGTAGCTGAATGTACGGACAAATGGTTTAATCAAACGCTCACAAAAGTCAACAATAGTGTTGTGAGGATCGGCATTGTTGAGGGCGAATACCATTGGCATAAACATGATAATGACGATGAATTCTTTTTTGTGCTTGAGGGACAATTGTTAATAGATCTTGAAGACTGTACCATTGAATTAAATCCATTTCAAGGAACTACTATCTCAAAAGGAATAATGCATCGCCCGCGTGCCCCTAAGAAAACAGTAATGCTAATGGTTGAAACCTGTGCAATTCAACCTACTGGAAATTGAATTTATGGTAAAACGATGAAAAACATCTACGCTTTATTTTATTGTCAATTGTGTAAACCTCCCTGTCAGACTTGAAACGGAAGCAAAAACAGATTGACAGAATGCCGAATTTTCAACTGGTGTTCTCATACAAGCAACAACACCTATCTAACAAGTTCCATTTTGGTGATGAAAAATATAATTGTAAATTTGCACAATTATTAATCAATAAAAATGATAGATATGAAATTCAGCAATGTAAGATTATTAGTCAAAGACTACAAAAAATGTTTCAAGTTTTATACTGAGAAACTTGGTTTGGAACCGCTTTGGGGAGATGAAGACGGATGTTATGCTTCATTCAAAGTTGCGGATGGTATAGAAGGATTAGCCTTGTTTGTATCTGATTTTATGGCTCCCGCAGTTGATAATGCAGACAAAGACCAGCCCACAGGCTATCGTGAGAAATCAATGGTATCCTTTGAAGTAGAAAATGTGGATGAGACCTATAAAACACTTTTGCAAAAAAACATCCAATTTATTAATCAACCAACAGATATGCCGGATTGGGGAATGCGCGTTGTTCATTTGCGAGACCCTGAAGAAAATCTAATCGAATTTTTCACCCCTTTGAAAATGGAGTAATTGCAACGAATCTGTATCTGATGAGGTATTAAATCAAACAAAATATAAATTGTCCGAAAGGATATAAAATTAATTGAAATGGAAAGTAATGTACAAATTTGTCAGAGTTGCGCAATGCCCATCAGCGAAAATAAGCAGAAAGGTACTAATGAAGATGACAGTTTATCAAATGACTACTGTTCGTATTGTTTCAAAAAAGGAAAATTCACGAATAATGTTACGCTTGATGAACAGGTTGAAATGGGGTTAAATTATTATCCACCTTACAAAAAAGCTCAAACACAGGAAGAAAAAGATGCGATAAAACAACAAACAAAAGATTTTTTATCCGCTCTTAAAAGATGGAAACCCTAAATCAAACATCGTCTTAAATTTGAACTTTTGTGTTAGACAACGAAGTAGAAAATTAAATTTATTCATATTAAAAATTTATAACTCCGATGAAGAAAAAAATCGTAATCGCAAAAATCCAAATCATTGCAGGAAAAGAAAAAGAATATCTGAACATTGTTCCGGCATTGATTAAAGCAACAAGAAACGAACCGGGCAATTTGGTTTACAACTTGTACCAAAGTACTGAAAGCCCTTCGGAATTTTTGGTGTACGAGGAATATGTCGACGAAGCTGCTTTTAATACCCATCGCACTTCCGAAGCATTTCAAACTTTCGTAGAACAAGCTGGGCCTTTGTTTGCCAAAGAGTTGGATATACAAACTTTCTAATGGCAATGGAAAATCTTACCGCAAAACAAAAAGAATGTCTGGAAGTCATGGAACAGGCTTCTTTTGTAGAATTAACCACGATTGATTCCGCCGGATTTCCTTCCACGCGTGCCATGTTGAATCTTCGAAATAAGCAACAATATCCGCACTTAATAAGCCTTTATGAAAAGGAAGAAAATCCTTTGACTGTATATCTGACCACCAACACCGGTTCCGAAAAAATAAAAGAAATCGAACAAAACGGGAATGCCTGTTTATATTTTTGTGAAGTTGACGATTTTCACGGCATTCTATTGCAAGGAACGGTTGAGCATGTTACAGATAACGAATTTCGCAAGCAAGTTTGGCAAAAAGGCTGGGAAATATATTACCCAAAAGGTGATGAGGATTTTTCGATTTTGCGATTTGTGCCAAACAAACTGAAAACGTATTCGGAGTTTCACGTGGAAATGGAGGATGTAGAATAGTAAGATTAATGAAATGTTACTTCAGATTATGTCAATATTCAAAGAAATACATTCATCCTGAAATTTTAATGTAAATGTATGTCGAAATCTAGTAATTAAAAAAGACAATGTTATCTTGATTTTAGAAAAAAGGACAGAATATATATTATTGACAGAAAGACTTGGTTTAAGACGATGGATAGATTCGGACACTGAGCCTTTTGCAAAAATGAATATGGATAAAAAAATGATGAAGTATTTTCCTGGCACCTTATCCTATTCGGAGACTCAGGACTTCGTAAATAGAATTACGTCACATTTTGATAAATATAACTTTGGACTATATGCGGTTGAAGAAAAATCAACCAAAGAATTTATTGGGTTTACAGGATTCAGTATTCCAACTTTTGAGGCTTCTTTCATGCCTTGTGTAGAAATCGGTTGGCGATATAAAAAAGAATTTTGGGGTAAAGGTTTGGCTACTGAAGCTGCAAAAACATGTTTAACATATGGTTTTGAGGCTTTACATTTTGATAAAGTAGTTTCATTTACTTCAGCCTTGAATATAAACTCAGAAAAAGTAATGAAGAGAATTGGAATGACATTCATTGGTTATTTCGATCATCCGAAAATAGACAAAAACAATCCTCTATGTCAACACGTTCTTTATCAAGTTGAGAATGAAAAACGAAAGGTGTAACAAATGAGTAGTTTGTTGCCAACTGCCGTTCTGTTGTCAGCGAATGTAACATCGTCAGCAACCATAAATAAGTGAAAGCATGAATAAAAATGTATTAGATAAAGAGAAATGAACACAAAAGACCAAAGTAAACGGGAATATATTGCGCGGATAAACAAGGTAATGGACTATCTTGAAAAACATTTAGACGAGCCGGTAAATCTTGCTAAAGTTGCAGAAGTTGCACATTTTTCGCCGTTTCACTTCCACCGGATTTTTACAAGTTTGACTGGAGAGACATTGAATTCATTTATTCAACGGATACGAATAGAGAAGGCTGCCAAACTGCTCAAAAACGATGAAACGCTATCTATCAGTGAAATTGCGGATAAATGTGGATTCGGTAGCTCCTCTGTTTTCAGTCGTGTATTCCGGAAATATTTTGGCTTGACAGCAAAGGAATTTCGCAATACAGAAAAAGCGGTGCTTGTAAAAGGTGGGTTATATTATAGCAAGAATGGTCAATTGGTTAGCAAGGGTTATCAACTGGATTCCGATTTTATAATGGAACTTTGCAGTGATAATTCAAACCAATTTATTCATTCAAATTTTATTATTATGGACACAAAAATTGAAATCAGAGAAATGCCTGAAATGCAAGTAGTGTATATTCGCCATACAGGCCAGTTTAATCAAATCGGAAAAGCATACGAGAAACTGATGAAGTGGGCAGGCCCCCGTGGACTGTTAAATTTTCCACAAACAAAAACAATTACAGTCTATCATGACGATCCGTCAGTAACGGCAATGGAAAAGGTTCGTCAAAGCGCTGGTATTACTGTAGAGAAGGATGTGAAAGTGGAAGGTGAAGTCGGAAAAATGAAAGTGGAAGGTGGAAAATATGCTGTAGGACATTTTAAAATCGATGAAAAAGGATTTGAAAAAGCATGGAATACGATGTGTTTATGGTTAACTGAAAGCGGATATCAACCCAGTGAAGGAAATCCGTATGAATTATATTACAATTCACCGGAAGATGATGCCAAGCATAGATTTGTCTTAGATATATGCATCCCTGTAAAACCATTATAATAGCAACATCACAAAAATACTGAATTACGAGCGACTGAAGAGATACTCTTCAGTCGCTTTTATACGTTATAGATAATTAGGATTGGAAATGAGACGGAAAAAAGAAAAATATTTTCTAATTTGCGTCTTACTACCAATGATTTTTCTACCAACGACCGGTGAAGTCACAAGCAATGTTTACTGTTCAGTAATTGTGAACGTTGGTGTCAATATACAAATAATGTATTAGTTAACAGAGACAATAAATTAACAACAAAAAATCAAATCCGTGGAAATTAAATTAAGGTTAGAAGAGGAAAAAGATTACAGACTTGTTGAGGAGGTGACACGCGAAGCATTCTGGAATGTATATTCTCCCGGCTGCGATGAGCATTTACTGGTTCGTAATATAAGGGGAGAAAAGGAATTTATTAGAGAACTTGATTTCGTAGCAATCCATAATGATATAATTGTAGGAAACATCGTTTATGTAGAAGCAAAGATAACAGATAATCAGAGGAAAGAACATAAAGTAATAGCTTTCGGGCCGGTAAGTGTATTGCCATCCTATCAGCATAAAGGAATCGGAGGTAAATTAATAACCCATACCGCACAATTAGCAAAAGAAATGGGATATAAGGCTATATTCATATATGGTGATCCTTTGTATTATAAACGATTCGGATTCAAGGAATCGAAAGAATACAACATAACCAATAAGGATAAAAAATATCCGGCAGCATTACTAGTGCTGGAATTATACCCCAATGCCTTACATGGAATAGAAGGAATATATGATGAAGGCAGTATCTATACCATAGACCAAGAGGAACTGAAAGAATTTGAGAAAGGATTTCCTCAAAAAGAAAAGAAGTTTACAAAAACACAGGAAAGGTTCCTGGAAATGGTCAGTAAGCTTTTATAAAATAAGTAATGCCAAAAAGACATACATATTATTAGTTTAATGTTTTATTTAAACAATTGTTAATTATTGATTTACTAAAGTATATTCCCCGTTAACCATGAACAAAAAAAGCAACATTCCGCTGAAAGATATAGCCATAAAGCACATAGAAAATTATCCCGATAGACCAACTATTGTATTTTTACATGATTCATTTGGTTGTATCGAACTTTGGAGGGGTTTCCCCGAACGCATTCTATGCTAAAAAACAACTATTTTCCAAACTTTTTTCAAAAAACCATTTAACTTGCATATTTTTTTATATTTACAAAAGGTTCGCCACGATTTACTACAGCAAAAGCTCGTGCTAATAATTTGCATCTAA
>JAVBLM010000053.1:0-11897 GCA_031553535.1 Bacteroidales bacterium
CCAAAGGAACTCCCGATGCTATTTTTTTGAGAGCCTCTGTCTCAAATTTGACATAATCAAAGTCTTCTTTATTCATCTCTTATTCTTTTGTGTAAAATTAATACTTTTTTTAATCTTGACACACTTTATTGAATAGACCCGAAGGCTCTTCCCTATATAATGAAATTCTACCTATAAAACAAGTAGGCGGACGACATACTATGCAGATATTATTCGTATTTGAAAAAGTTTCAATTTATACCCCGAACTCACGTTAAATTAGACTTCTTCGGGAAATAATTCTAGAAGCACAATGCAATCAATTTATAAGAGATATTTTTCTATTTTCCGAAGAAGTCTATTATAAATTACAAATGACGAGATTCGTCAACAAATTTATTTTCAAGGAAATGAACTTTTATGTGATTATTTGTGTTATCTTTGCAATTAATTGGGGTTAAGAATTTTTATTGTATCGCCTTCTTGAATGAATCATCTAAAGCAGCCTTCCCTTAATAGTTTATCCCAATCATAATTAACACATAAAATTTTTTAAATGAACATTTACATTTCAAATTTAAGTTACAGCACAAATGACGCTGACTTAAGAGGTTTATTCGCTGAGTATGGAGAGGTATCTTCTTCAAAAATTATCACAGACCGGGAAACTGGAAAGTCAAGAGGATTCGGATTTGTAGAAATGCCGGATGATGCACAAGCACAAAAGGCAATCAACGGATTAAACGAAGTAGAATTCGACGGTAAAGTTATCAATGTAACCGTTGCTAAACCCAAAACCGAAAAAAGAGATTTTAACGATAACCGTAGAAGCGGCGGTGGTTATAATTCAAGAAGATACTAAGAAAGGAAATCTATTTTCAATAATACATCGAAATTAGTATCGTATTTATTTAACAATAGATAGTGAAGGTGAAACATCGCGTTTCCCTTTATTGTCTATTTTTTATTTATTGACAAATTTGTCTAAAAGACAGTATCATTTTATGACTTTTAAAGAATTACATATTATAGAGCCGATTTTAAGGGCTCTCTCGGAAAAAGGATATTCTAATCCTACTCCGATACAGGAACAAGCCATCCCCGTTGTGTTGAACAAACGCGATATATTGGGATGTGCGCAAACAGGAACCGGCAAAACGGCTGCCTTTTCCATACCAATTATACAGTATCTTTCTCTAAAGAATCAACCGGCAGATAAATACCGAAACATAAAAGCTTTAATATTAACACCTACACGTGAATTAGCCATACAAATAAGCGACTGTATTACCGATTACACAAAATATACTTCGCTTCGTCATTGTGTGGTTTTCGGAGGGGTGAATCAAAGTTCGCAAACGGAGAAATTAAGAAAAGGTGTAGATATTTTAGTTGCAACGCCCGGTAGACTGCTTGATTTGATGAATCAGGGATTTGTGAAGTTGGATTTTGTCCGTTACTTTGTTCTGGACGAAGCAGACCGCATGCTTGACATGGGTTTTATTCATGACATAAAACGGATTCTTCCGAAACTTCCCAAGGAAAAACAGACGCTTTTGTTTTCGGCGACTATGCCGGAAGCCATCGCATCGCTTTCCAAATCCATTTTACGCAATCCGGAACGAATCGATATTGCACCTGAATCATCTGTAGTGGATACCATAGACCAATATATTTATCATGTGGAAAAACAACAAAAGAAAGAGTTATTGGTGTCGGTGTTAAAAGAGAGTAAAGGAAAATCGGTATTGGTTTTTTCCCGCACAAAACATGGCGCTGATAAGATTGCAAAAATCTTGTCTCGTGCAGGTATCAATAGTGAAGCTATTCATAGCAATAAATCGCAGGTAGCCAGACAACGTGCCCTTGGTAATTTCAAGTCGGGTAAAACCCGTGTGATGGTAGCAACCGATATTGCTGCCCGCGGAATAGATATCAATGAACTTCCGTTGGTTATCAATTACGATTTGCCGGATGCAGCAGAAACATATATACATCGTATCGGTCGTACCGGAAGAGCCGGAAATAAGGGAACCGCCCTGACTTTTTGTTCCACAGAAGAACATGCCATGCTGAAAAGTATTCAAAAACTTACAGGGGAAAGAATTAATACGGCCGATATATCAAAGTATACATTATCGGAACAAGCAAATAAACCGGAAATAAGGCAACGCCAATCTCCTCAAAACGGGACAATGAAAAAAAGAAACAATTCCGCTTGGAGAAACAAAAGAAGAAAGAACTTCGGGAAACAACTGTCCGCTTAAAGCTGTGACAAAAGTTTTCTACTGGGCAGTAATCTCTACAGGAATATCTTTTTGTGGTTTAAACCTTCGAGTGTTTCAGAACCTCCGGTTCAGCTATTTTCAACTTTAGCGTTTTAACAAAACGCTTTTTTATTCCGGCACTTCAAACTAAGAGTTGATTCTTATCTTTATATGAAAACCTTTTTCAAGATTTTCATGATTTATAAATAAAAATTGGTGTATATTTGCAAACCAATTTTAGTATTTGCAATTAAGAAATAAAAATATATAGATATGAACAAAGAACAATTCTCAACAAGTTTAAATCCTTTGGTTCAGCATTTGAATAAGGATTCTAAAGATTTTACGAAAGCAGATATTATTCAGTTTATAGAAGAGAATGATATTAAAATGCTTAATTTTCGTTATGTCGGAGGAGATGGCAGATTAAAATCCCTCAATTTTGTAGTGAGTGATATGGATTATTTAGATCAGGTATTATCACACGGAGAACGTATTGATGGTTCAAGTTTATTTTCATTTGTAGAAGCAGGGTCAAGCGATTTGTATGTTATTCCAAGATTCAGAAGTGCATTTATTGATCCTTTTGCTGAATTGCCGACACTTTGTTTATTATGCTCTTATTACACCAAGGATGGAAAACCGTTGGAGATATCTCCGGAATATATTTTGAAAAAAGCGGCGAAGTCGTTCAAAGATGTTACCGGAATGGAATTTCAAGCCATGGGCGAATTGGAATATTATGTGATAGGGGAGAAAGAAGACCTTTTTTTAGCGACAGATCAGAAAGGATATCATGAATCATCACCTTTTGCGAAGTTTGAAGATTTCCGGATGGAAGTAATGTATTTCATTGCCCGTGCAGGAGGAATGGTAAAATACGGACATTCTGAAGTAGGAAATTTTACCTTGGATAATAAGATTTATGAACAGAATGAAATAGAGTTTCTGGTTACGGATGTAGAAGATGCAGCAAATCAGCTTATCATTGCAAAATGGATTATTCGTAAATTGGCTTATCAATATGGTTTGGATGTTACCTTTGCTCCTAAAATAACAGCAGGAAAAGCAGGAAGCGGAATGCATATCCACACACGTATTGTGAAAAATGGGAAAAACTGCATGGTAACGGATAGCAAACTCAATGATACTGCTAAAACGGCTATTGCCGGATATATGCAATGTGCACCTTCTTTAACAGCATTTGGAAACACAAATCCGACATCATATTTTAGATTAGTTCCTCATCAGGAAGCACCTACAACGATATGCTGGGGAGATAGAAACCGTTCCGTATTGGTTCGTGTACCTCTGGGCTGGACAACAAAAGATGATATGGTAGCGAATGAAAATCCTTTGGAGAAGCCAAAAGAGATAGACGGATCTCAAAAACAGACGGTGGAATTCCGTTGCCCCGATGGTTCGGCAGATGTATATTTGTTGCTGGCAGGATTAACGGTAGCAGCGCGTAGTGGTTTCGAGATGAAAGATGCTTTGGAATTTGCTAAAAAGACCTATGTGGATGTTAATATTTTTGAGGCAAAACACAAAAACAAGGTAGCTTCATTGGATAGCTTGCCTACATCTTGCTGGGAATCTGCCGATATGCTTGATAAGCAGAGGGAAATTTATGAAAGACATGGCGTATTTCCTGCTCACATTATTGACGGCATTATAAAAGATTTAAAGAAATTTAACGACAAAGATATTCGTAAAGAATTGGATAGCAATCCAAATAAAATGATAGAATTGGTACATAAATACTATTATTGCGGATAATGCGTTCTATGGGGAAAGAAAAAATAAATGTTAAGATCGTTTTTTGAGGGATTATTATTAGGCTTACCATTTGTTTTTGCCGTAGGTCCCGCTTTGTTTGCAATTTTGCAGACAAGCGTTAATAAGGGGTTTTATTCCGGCATGCAATTAGCGATAGGTATATCAATAAGTGATATACTGCTGATGTCGCTTTGTTATTTCGGACTTGTTCAATATGTAGAAAGCGATGTATTTCAGATTATCTTAGGGCTTGGGGGAACGGCGTTGTTGTTACTTTACGGAATATATACTTTCCGGAAGAAAAAAGTTGTTCCTCCTACTAACCGCGGAGAATTGAAATTAAAAATCAATTGGACAGGAGTTTTTTCAGAAATAGGAAAAGGGTTTGTTCTTAATTTTATGAACCCTTTCTTATGGATATTCTGGTTTACTATCATTTCTTCGGGTACTGCAGGAAAGCCAAAAGTGGATGCTATTTTCTTTATGGTAGGAGTTGCTATTATGATTTTCTCGACAGATTTATTAAAGTCTTTTTTTGCCAATCGTATTACTGCTTTTCTTTCCCCGAAAGTGTTGCTTATTATCAATAAAGTAGCCGGGCTTGTTTTGATGCTATGTGCGGTTGTTCTATTTATTCGGACATGTATTACTTTTAATTTGCACACATTAATTCAATGAGTATAAGTGTAAATCTTTTTCTTATTATCATAACGGTTATCATTACTGTTATTGCATGGCAAAGACGTGATCTCTTTGAAAAGATGACTTTTCATGCTCCTTCCATAATTTATCGTAAAGAGTGGTATCGTTTGATATCGTATGGGTTCTTGCATGCCAATTGGGGGCATTTGTTTGTTAATATGTTTATGCTTTGGATGTTTGGACGCCATGTTGAAGCTACTTATGTTTATCATTTTGGCGCCAAGGGACACTTCCTGTACTTGTTTTTATATCTTTCCGCAATAATTATTTCTACATTATATGATTTAAAGAAGCAGAAAGATAATTATAATTATCAAGCCGTTGGGGCTTCGGGTGCTGTTTCCGCCGTTTTATTTGCTTACATATTTTTATATCCAACGCAGAGTCTTTACTTTTTATTGATTCCTATCGGCATACCTGCTATTTTATTTGGAATACTGTATCTGATTTATTCTTCGTATATGTCGAAACAGAATATAGATAATATAGGGCATGACTCCCATTTTTGGGGAGGAGTGTATGGTTTCCTATTTGCCATTCCGTTTAAATGGACCTTGCTAATTGCGTTTTTTACGCAAATAATGCAACTGTTTTCCTGAAATATCACATGTGATTTATTTTTTTTGAGAAATTTTAATTTTCAATTAGAATAATATTTATATTTGCAAAGTTATTTAAAAGACTTTGCTATGTATAAGCTACTATTTTTACACGCTGCATTAAAATTTTCTTATATACAACATGCCAAATTGCTTGTATATAAGAGTAGATTTACATCTGATACCCTTTCCAAAAATTGCTTGCCTTATAAAATACGTTCCCTTTTTTATATAAAAACCTTCACAAAACAGAAACGAGGTATCCATATGCTTTGTAAAACGAACTGGGCGTAAGTTTGCCTCTGTCATTGTGTGTTCCTGTTGGCAGCGGTATTTAAAAGAGAATCTTTTGATTTTATTATGTTATTAGAACATAATAAAAATAATTGATTATTTATAAAGAATAAACAAAATGATTATTAATTTTTTAAAATTTAATTATTATGAAGAAACTATTTTTATTAGTATTAATGGGAGCAGCCTTATCTAGCTATGCTCAAACATGGACTGCAGGAACAGGGATATTATACAGTAATCCCACAACAACCAACATTGGTATTGGTACTACCAATCCTCAATGTAAATTAGATGTAGCGGGGATGATAAAAACACATGACTTACAAACAAGTAGAATTTCAGCCTATACAGATCTTGGTTTTACTTACGATGAAAAATTTTTAGGTGACTATTCCGTTGGATGGTACACAGATTCGTGGCATGTAGGATCGCCGACTTTATGGCAAAGTGGTTATGCAGGGATAAAGTTTTTTACAACTAGGACACTTCGTATGGCAATAAAATCAAATGGAAATGTTGGTATAGGGACGGATAATCCTCAATGTAAATTAGATGTAGCAGGAAGAGCAAAAACGGTTGATTTGCAAACAAATAGGGTTGCAGCCTATTTCGATTATAATTTCACCTATGATGGAAAATCTTTAGAGGATTATTCCATTGGCTGGTACTCAGATTCGTGGCATGTAGGATCGCCGACTTTATGGCAAAGTGGCTATGCAGGGATAAAGTTTTTTACAACTAGGACACTTCGTATGGCAATAAAATCAGATGGTAATGTTGGTATAGGGACGGATAATCCACTGCAAAAATTACATGTTGTCAATGGGAATATCTTAATGTCACGTACTGCCACCGGTGGTGCTCCCGGCTCTGCCAATGGTATGATGATGTTTGGCGGTTCTGATGTAGGGGTTAATGGAGAGACTTTTGGAGAATGGGGGATAGAATATTTAAATACTCCACAAGATGGTTATGGTTTGAATTTTTGTAAGGTATGGACTAACCTTGGTGGTTTTAATTATGGGCTTTTCTTGGCAAATAATGGTAATGTAGGAATTGGTGAAAAGAATCCGCAATCTAAATTAGCAGTAAATGGTACAATACGCGCCAGAGAAGTTTTGGTAACCTTATCCGGTTGGTCTGATTTTGTATTTGCTTCGGATTATAAACTCCTTTCGCTGTCTGAAGTAGAACAATTTATTAAACAAAATAAACACTTACCGGAAATACCCTCCGCAAAGGAAGTAGAGGAAAACGGGATTAGCCTTGGTGAAATGCAAGCTAAGCTCCTACAAAAAATAGAAGAGTTAATGCTTTATACCATAGAACAACAAAAACTGATTGAAGAATTGCAAAAACAACTAAAAGAATTACAACAAAAAGCAAATGATAAAGGAGGTGAGTAATGAGAAGGATAATTTTTACCTGTTGTATTTTTAGTTTGTTAATAATATCGACAAATTGCTCAAAAGATAAACAAGCATTAACGGATAGTACCTGGAAGGTAGAAAGCCTTCGTGAGCATACTGATTCTGTTTTTCTATATCCTGAATATAAAGGAGCGACAAATGTATTGGCTTTTAAGAAAAAAGAATATTACTTGGGATTAGATGTTAATAGTGTTGTTGGAGAGGTAAAGTTTAAACAAAACAATGGTATTGAATTTAAACCTGGGCTAACTACTTTAGTTGGAGGCGATTCCCCTTTTGCTAAAAAATTTGAATCGATTATTTTTTATAAAATAAATCGTTACATGGTATCAGGTAATTTGCTTATTCTTACAGGAAACGGAGCAACCATAAATTTAATTAAATCATAAAAATATTGCGATATGAAAACAAAAAAAATATATGTCTTTTTCCTGCTGTTGTTTTGGGCAGGCATAACAGGAAAAGCCCAGATTGGGGATGGTAGTATTCCCTATAGTTTTTCCGATAACTTTAAAAAGAACATAAATACCGCAAAAAGTTCGGTAAAACATTTGATGTTAGCCCAATTGGATAATGAATCTTTGTTGAAAGAAGATGCCTTATTTCATGCGGAAAATGATTATGCCTATACTTTTGCCTCACCCGTTGCTATAAATAAGGAAATACAGGATATTATGACATGGGATACAATAGAAAATGGTTTTATTATGGGTCGGATAAGGCTTAGTTCATTAAATGCTTATTCTTCTTTTTTGATTTTTGATGATTTTTTTCTTCCCGAGCAGACAAAGTTATATGCCTATAGCGAAGATGGTAACCAGGTTATCGGAGCCTTTACACATGTTAATAATAAACCATATGGGCGATTCTCTTTAGGTCCAATTATCGGAGAAAGTATTATTTTAGAATTTGTGAGACCTATATCTCTGGATTCCTTACCGAGGCTTCATCTTGAGGCATTTATTCATGCGTATAAAGATGTTTTCGAATATTCCAAAAACAGTTCTGTTCAAAAAAATGAACGCTCAAGTGATTGTTTTATAAATGTAAAATGTCCGGAAGGTAATAATTGGTGTAACCAAATTCGTTCTGTTGCTATGATTGCAGTATTAAGTGGTAGTGGGCTTAGTGGTATATGTACAGGTTCTTTAATAAACAATGAACGTAATGATTTTCGTCCTTATTTTTTAACAGCGAATCATTGCCAAGTAGGGCGAAATGTAAATGATTGGATTTTTATTTTTAACTATCAAAGTAATGACTGTAATAATCCATTTATTTATCTAACTACAACATATTCTATATCAGGGGCAACACTCAAAGCGAATAACTGTCTATCAGATTTTGCTTTATTGGAACTGAGTGCGAGGCCACCTGCCGGTTATAATGTTTTTTATGCCGGATGGGATAATAAAGATGAAAGACCTGAAAGTGGAGCGACTATAACCCATCCAAATGCAAGTGTTAAAAAAATAGCTTTTTATAATAATAGACCAAGGAAAAGTGCCTTCCCTCTTTCAGAAATTTCTTGTGATGATCATGTACAGTCATTCACTGTTTATTGGACAGCTGGAAATGGATCAGTTGACCGTGTTTCATCAGGAGGGCCTTTGTTTAATTCAGAAGGTCATATAGTAGGACAACTATCTGCGAAATATGGCACCACTTGTACTGACAATGATTATGCTTTTTATGGTCGGCTTGAAACATCTTGGAATGCAGGAGGCTCATTTTCAAACAGATTAAAAGATTGGTTAAATCCACACAATGGAATTAATAATATTTATTATCTTTCTATGGAAGGAAGCAACTCTTGTAAAACAGGTTATTCTTTTACCAATGCAAATGATTTACATACAAGTATTAATGTAAGCGGGCCATTGTATCCAAATACAGGAGCACTGTCTGGAACAAGGACATATAACGGTGTATATACCGCATCCGGAACAATTACGGCAGGGGAAAATGTTACTATCCGATCAGGAACATCAGTAGAGTTTTATGGGGAAACAGTAATATTAAGACCTGGATTCAAAGCTGAAGCAGGAAGTAAGTTTATTGCTGCTGTACAATCTTGTGAAATAGTATGTAGTGGAGGTTTGATGAAAAACCGTGATTTTTTAGATTCGGAATCTATAGTTGCTATTAAGGATACCCTGTTTTCAACTCGAAAACAAGTAAAAAATCATATCGAAAGTAATAATAATATAGAAGGGTTAGATGATTTAAGTGAAAATATCACCCTCTATCCCAACCCCAATACCGGTTCATTTACCATACAAACCAATAATTGGGAGGGGATACAACAAATCCAGGTGATTAATCCTTTGGGGCAGGTTGTATATACTGTACGAAATCCTGAAATCAATACTATTAATCTGTATCCCGGAATGAAAGGAACATTTTTTGTCCGGATAACCACTTCAACGAAAACTGTTACAAGGAAAATCCTTGTAGAATAAATAAATTATTAATCTTAAAAACAAATACCATGGCTATTAAGTACAGAGTTATTAACAAAGTTAATCCGCGGGATGTAACCCTTCCCAAAAAGTCATATGCAATTGCCATCCATGACAGACATTTTGAAATGCATCAATTGGCTAAAGAGCTGGCCGCCCGTTCAACTACAGCCAGCGAAGGTGATATGTATGCCGTATTAATCGGCCTGCGGGATGTGTTGCGGGAACATCTCGACAGGGGCGATAAGGTAAGCCTTGACGGAATCGGTTCATTTGTCATCAATATATCGTCTGAGGGGGTTGATTCCCCGGAGTTGTTCCTTCCTTCCAATATCAAAGGAGGAAAATTGGTATTTCAACCTGATGCCGATATGAAAGAGTTTATCACCCGGGTGAAATTTATGAAAGAACAGGAAAAGAAAGAAGGTTAATTAGCGGTATATTAACATAATTTTCATTGCAGAACGAAAAAATACTTACTGTTCTGTTTTTCAGTATGTAAGAGGGAATATATGCAACAAATGGTTGCTTGTATAAAATCGACTTGTCCTCCCGGTAGAAACGACAAGTGG
Source organism: Bacteroidales bacterium (assembly GCA_031553535.1). Classification (GTDB taxonomy): domain Bacteria; phylum Bacteroidota; class Bacteroidia; order Bacteroidales; family WCHB1-69; genus JAIROC01. The sequence goes on from JAVBLM010000053.1 coordinate 10,088, forward strand.
TCTCGGCCGGGAGGACAAGTGATTTCGGTTCGAACGACAGGTAGTTTCAGTCGGAAGGACAAGTGGTTTCAAGTGAGAAGACAAGTGGTTTTGACCGAGAGGACAAGTCGATTTAAGGCTGAGCACAGGTTCTTTTAAGTCAAGCAACAAGAAAGTTCTTATAATATTGATTATCAATAAATAATAGCAAATAAAAATACTGCTTTTTTCCCGTTATTTTCCTGAAAAAAAACAAAAAATTAACAAAAAATAAATAAAGGAAGTAAATAATAAGCCATTCCTTACGTTTATATAATAAAGTTGTCAAAAGTTGATTTAAGGGATTATTTCACTACGTTTCGATGCTTTCGCTACATTTCGTGGCTCAGGTGCTTCGTTCCTCGCAAATGATAACGGTAATATATTAGTTAAGAGCGAGGTATGATCTCTGTCAGGCAGGAATGAGGCACGAGTGACGTGGCAACCGAGCTTGCGAGCTCAATGAAGTCAATTCCTGACAAAAGATTGATTCTTGTGTCAACTTTTGACAAGTTCAATACCAATAAATAAATATGGCCGGAATTTATATTCACATCCCTTTTTGCGTAGAGAAATGTTCCTATTGTAATTTCTTTTCTTCAACGGATTTTTCATTGCAGGAAGATTTTATCAATGCCCTTTTTCATGAAATGGATTTACGGCAGGCTTATTTGGACGGGCAATGTGCCGGTACATTATATATAGGCGGAGGTACTCCCAGTGTGCTGAGTCCGGTTGTTATAGAAAAAATTATTTCCCATGCGAAAAAGGTATTTGGTTTGAAAGCCGGTGCGGAGATTACCCTCGAAGCCAATCCCAATAATTTGGATAAAGAATACATCCGGCAATTGGCAGATACATCTGTTAACCGCTTAAGTATCGGGATTCAATCCTTTTTTGATGATAACCTGAAAGTACTGGGCAGGATCCATACCGGAAAACAAGCCGAAACTTCCCTCGAATTGACTTATAGATACGGCTTTTCGAATATTTCGGTAGACTTGATGTATGGCTATCCTTCTTTAACCGGGGATCAATGGCGGAAAAACCTGGAGAAGGTAAAAACAGTCAACCATCTTTCTTGCTATAGCCTTTCGTTGGAGCCACATTCAAAGTTATATAAACAGGTAGAAAACAAAGTATATGATCTTCCGCAGGAGGATGAAATAATTTCCCAGTATCAAGTGCTATCCGGTTTTGCGAAAAAGAATCATTTTATTCATTATGAGACCTCTAATTTTTGTAAACCGGGCAGGTTTTCAAAGCATAATTCTGCTTACTGGCAGGATGAAGCATATATTGGATTGGGGCCTTCTGCGCATTCGTTCAATCATTTTCAACGCCAATGGAATATAGCAGGCATACCTGATTATATTCGCCAAATGAAGTTGATTAATACCGTTCAACAATGGGAAACGCAGGGGAAAGGGAGCCTTTTCGAGCAAGAACGATTGACCTCTGTTATGCGGATTAATGAATATATAATGACATCCTTAAGAACTATTTGGGGTTGTGATTTACAATATATAAAAACCCGCTTCGGAGAATCTTTTTATTTTGGATTAAAAGAGAAAATAAATAAAATAAACTTTATGTGGTATAATCTGGAAGATGATAAACTGATTTTAAGTAAAACAGGGAGTCTGCTTGCAGATGCAATAGCCAGTGATCTGTTTTTTGAGGAATAAGGAATCTTAACCAACACTATTTATTTTCCATTTCAATTATCGAGATTGCTTCGTGCCTCGCAATGACGCTATTTCGTTTGTTCAGAGCGTCATTGCGAGGCACG